>NZ_CM132202.1:2020899-2694532 GCF_053653995.1 Peribacillus sp. JNUCC 23 | reverse complement strand
AGTTATTGATGGATGTTATTATCACATCTAAGCAAGATAAAGAAACGAAGCGAAAAGCATTGCTCAAGCAAAAGGTAGATTTTCAAAAAATGACAAAAATTGTGCAGGAAATGAGCGGTGAAACCGATAAACAACGTTTGAAAAAAGAACTCGATGAGCTGATCTTTTATAGCAAACAGCGAGTGTTTTTCCGATTTTCTGATTTTTTCAAAGAATCCTTTAATCCAGCTGTATTAAAAGATGATGGACAGGATGTGAAAGTCGTCTTGAAACAATCGTTAATCAGTTTATTAGAAGCATTAGGTTTTGATTTTGCTCAAGAAATGCGAGCAACCGCTTTAAGAGCTGAATTATACGTGAATAAGCTCGTTTTAGAAAAGCAAAAATCGATGATGGAGCAAATTCAAAAGGTAAAGAAGAACATAGCCCTAAAACCGTATGAATCACAAAAGGGTCCAATTATTGAATTCAAGCGTGCGTTTATTGGGCTAACAGAGAATGAATTTAAAAAAGAACTTGCCTTATTTAAGAACCCAAAAACATTCTTTGAGAAAAATGAAAAAGTCAAAATGAATGATGCGTTAAAAGAAAAGTTGGATAAACCAGCACTTGATTATGTGAATGCAAAAAGGGAGCAGTTAAATGAAAGCTATCAAGAGCATCTTGCGCAACAATTGATTTTGCTGCAAAAAAATAGTGAAGCAGAACTCACTGAAATTTTTGCAGGTCTACAAGCTGCTCTTGAAGAAACGATTGATATTCGCCGCTATGAACAAATTGTAGAAGAAGTTAAACGTTTAAATCAAAAGTAAGGCAAAAAATGCGGGGGCTGACCCTTGAAACAACCCTAATTAAAGGAGCAAACAAAAAAATGTCATATTTGATTGAAACGTATGAATTATTGGAAGCAATGAAAGCTGAAGAAATTAGAATTGTCGATTGCCGATTTAAGCTTAGTGAACCTTCATACGGCAGAGAACGTTATAACAAAGAACATATTTCTGGAGCTGTGTATTTCCATCTTGAAGAAGATATGTCAGGATCGGTGGGTACCCATGGTGGCAGACACCCGCTGCCTAATCTTGATGAATTTAAACAAAAGCTTGAAGAAGCGGGAATTGGGAATAACACAAGAGTGGTCGCTTATGATGGTGGAGAAGGAGCCTTTGCCTCAAGATTTGTTTGGATGCTATCCTACCTAGGGCATAAACATGTGCAAATTCTAAATGGCGGCTACCCTGCATGGAAACGAGCAGGGGGAGGAGTAGACGGAGAGTTGCCTCATTACAATAAACAAACTTTCGAAGTTGTGACTGATTCTACCATTCTTGCTACATATGCTGAAGTGAAAGAATATGTGAATCGCAAGACGAATGAAGTTACTCTGCTTGATTCTCGGGAAGAAAGACGTTATATGGGAATAGAAGAGCCAATTGATAAAGTTGCGGGACATATCCCATTTGCACTTAATAAAATGTGGAATGATGGAATAAAGGATGGCTCATTTTTATCTGCTGAAAAACAACGAGAAAGGTTTGCTGAATTAAGCAATATTCAATCAGTGATCGTGTATTGTGGCTCAGGTGTCACAGCCGCGCCGAATTATATTGCACTAAAAGAAGCAGGATTCGAACAAGTTAAGCTATACGTGGGAAGCTTTAGTGATTGGATTTCTTATGAAGAGAATGAGGTTGCTAAGAAAAGCTGACTTTATCTCGCATTAACGGGCAGTAAGCCCCGCCGATTAAAGTTTCACTTTATTTTTATGAAACTAGTAATTATCCTGAAATAATAGTAGAGTAGTGTATGAGGTGATTGTTTTGGATGTAAAAGAAAAAGACCAGCTGCCATCCTTTTTGCTTGTCGATGGAATGGCGCTTTTATTTAGAGCATTTTATGCAACAGCAGTAACCGGACAATTTATGATTAATTCGAAAGGCGTTCCAACGAATGCAGTTCAAGGTTTTCTTAAACATATGCTCATGGCTATTGATCATTTTTCACCAAGTCATGTTGCCGTTTGTTGGGATATGGGAAGTAAAACCTTCCGTAACGATTTATTCCCGGAATATAAGGCAAATCGATCGGAAGCACCGGTTGAGATGAGACCTCAGTTTGAGTTGGCAAAGGAAGCTGTTGAAGCATTTAGCATTCCTAACATTGGTGTTATTGGATATGAAGCAGATGATTGCATGGGAACCATTGCCAAAACAGCTATGAATGAAAGTCATGTATCAATATTGACCGGTGATCAGGACATGCTGCAATTGATTGATGATCGCATTTCTGTTGTACTGCTTAAAAAAGGATATGGAAACTATGAAGTCCATAATGGCGAAAGCTTTTTTGAGTGGAAGGGTATTACACCAAAGCAAATGATTGATTTAAAAGCACTGATGGGTGATACTGCGGATAATTATCCGGGAGTAAAAGGGATAGGAGAGAAGACAGCGTTGAAGTTGCTCATTCAATATGAAAATATTGAAGGTATTCTCAATAATCTTGCATCACTTACAAAAACTCAACAAACAAAAATCCAAGATGCCGTTGACATGCTTCATTTATCAAGACAGCTCGCAGAAATTAAATGTGATGTTCCTATTTCATGTTCACTTGAAACGAGCGTTTATCGCTATGACCAGGAAAAGGTTAGAAAGCTAGCAGAAGACCATGAATTCAAAACGATTCAACGAATCATCTAATAAAAAACCGCACCCTAGGGTCCTATGATCCGGAATGCGGTTTTTTTCACAGTACATTTTACGAAAGATATAATTGGATCACTTGGGAAGTCGGTCTACTAGCAGAAAACCCCTCAATATATGCCAATTTTGATGGGGAGAATCCACGCTGATTGAGACTGCTCATGACTTTTATGTTATTGTTCGTTTAACTATTATCCCACTCTTAACGGGCAGTAAGACCCCCACCTCAAGATTTTGAGCATGAAAAATGAAGATAGGTGGGGGATCAAACTGCCCATAAAGGTCCGATTGGTTCAACTAACCATCAGTGGGATGAGGAACCCCCACTGATGGAAGTTTCACTTTATTTATGATTTTCTTTCTTGGCTTTTTGTTCTAATTGCGATTTAGGACTTGTGTTGCCTTTGCCTCCACCTGAATACCCTTGAGGATTTACTCCGCTAAATGCATCATTGCCACGGTTGCGATTTTTGCTCAATGAAAACACCTCCTAGCTCTACTATTTCCTTAAAGTTCAAAAATAATATGGAAACTTTTGTCGAAAAATGGATAGTCAAATAGGGTGATTTAAGGTAATATGTAGAATGGAAAAGGATGGAGTGAATGTTTGTGGAGAAAACAGTGGAGGAATATGTTTGTTTTCTAGAAGAAAAAGGCTTCACTTTTGGAGAAGATGCCATTGGCTTTATTTATTTCGGCCAGCGTTATACAAAAGCGAACGATTTCCTTGTTAATATAGCCATAGAATTAACGTTAAAAGCACAAAAAAACTTCGATGGTAGCTTTTATATTTCTTTACTGGAAACCATGAAGAGAAATAAGATAGCCAGTCGTTCTAAAGCTGAACGATTTGCCCGTGAACAGGGATTGTTAAATTAGATAGAATGGTGAAATGAAAGCTACTTGAATTGTTAGCTAAGCCGCCCTATTCAAGTTGGGCGGCTAATTTTTTCGGAAAAGGTAACTCGGCACAAATCATGCCTGTAAGAATAAATAAACAGCCAATAAGTGACACGGTTGTAAGACTTTCGCCGATTAAAACAAAGGATGTTAGTGCCGCAAATACAGGCTCCATTGCAAAAATCAACGCAACTCTCGTTGGAGAGGTATAGCTTTGAAAATAGGTTTGGGCAAAGAATGCAAAAGCTGTCGCAAAAAAAGCAGTAACAAGTAAAGCACTCCAAACGTCTGGCTTTAGCATAACGTCTGGGTTCATTAGCACAGAGAAATCTTCGAATAAAAGGGCCGACACGAAAGAAAGAATGGCAACCGACAAGACTTGGATAATCGTTAATGGCAAGGCTGGATGTGCTTTCGCATATTTTGCGGTCATAATGATCTGCATCGCAAAACTGATGGCACAGAAAAATACGAGAACATCACCAAATACGATCGTAGAGCCTTTTGCAGCTGTTAAAAAATATAATCCAAAAGTCGCAAATAGCACGCCCAGAATGGTTGGCAGTCGTAATTTTTGCTTCAATAACAGCAAAGAAAATAGCGGGACGAGTACTACACTTAAGCCGGTGATAAAACCTGCTTTTGCAGGCGTTGTCGTTAATAAACCAACTGTTTGAAAGGCGTAGCCCAAAAACAGCCAGATGCCGATTTTAATTCCAGAAAAAAGTAAAGATCTTGTCCAAATCACATCGATTTTTTTGGAATAAAAAATTCGATAACCAATAATTAGTAAAACAGCTGCGATAAAAAAACGGATCGCATTAAATAGATGTGGGTCTAAGAAACCGATTGCATTTTGAACCATAACGAATGTTGAACCCCAAATGAAAACGACAAATAATAAGGTTAAATCTGCTACTGTCGCTTTCTTCATGATTCTGTACCTCTATTATTCATTCGAACCGCTCTCCTTGCTAGCTCATCAGCGGATTTATTCTCGCTACTTGGAATCCACTTTAGAAAAAACAAGTCCAATTTACTAGACAAATCGAGGACCTGATCTAATAATGTAGAATACCTTTTATTTTTCACAAATCCTTTTTCAACTGCTTGATTAATAAGTTGTGAATCTGTACGAAATGAAACAATCTTAAATTGATGACTCAGACAAATTTCCAGAGCCTTAATCAATGCCCAGTACTCCGCTTCGTGATTTTCCATATTTCCAAGTGGAATGGAATGCCGTTCGACTGTTCCATTATTATTTATAAAAATGCCAGCGCCGCTCGGTCCAGGATTTCCTGCACTAGCCCCATCGATATGTACCTCAATCATGATGATAAACACTTCCTTAGAAAATTTGTATGGCATTAAAACGCACCAATTACCATGAAGGATTAATCCTATAATAAGCTACACTCACCTAATCACAATGGTGGCGGTGCGAAGCCGGAGTTTGAGGTACTCTCTATAATAAAAATAAGGATACCTGCTAAGTAGAGAGCTTATTAGTAAGTCGCGAAGCCCCGTCCTCATGTCCTTCATGTAGAATAATTTGATAATGTTCAGTAAAATCCTTAAGTAACATATCTGATATTTCTTTCATTCAATAATAAGCATGAATCCATGTATTTCTGCGTAAAATATGAGAAAATAATATCGTTTAGTATGAAGACACAACAGTTATTATAGTCTTTAATGAATGAATTTTGTATAAATATTTGAAAAAGTTTATTAGGGGGTAATGAATTGAAGGTCACCATGCTTTGGCAGTATCATCAGGCTAAGAAACCCTCTGCCATGTTTACCTCGGATTGGATTTCTGCAAAAGAAGCGTTGATTATTGCAGACGATCTTGAAAAAACAGGACGTTTGAAGGACATAGAGTTCAAAGATGAAAGAGGAACCTCTTGGACAAAGAAGGAAATGAAAAAATTATTAACTGAAATCGAGCATGAACCTCAGGATGTAACGGTCTACTTTGATGGTGGCTATCATAAGGATTCAAATATGACCGGCATTGGTGTAGTTATTTATTATAAACAAGGCAGGGAAAGCTTTAGAATTCGTCTGAACGGTTTACTAGAGGAGCTTGAATCGAATAATGAAGCTGAATATGCTGCTTTTTATGAAGCAATGAATCAGCTAGAGATACTTGGTGTACATCACCAAATCGTTACATTCCATGGAGATTCCCAAGTGGTCCTAAACCAATTATCAGGAGAATGGCCTTGTTTTGAAAAGGTATTGAATGCATGGGGGGATCGAATCGAGGAAAAGCTGAAAAAACTTGACATCACGCCGATTTACGATCCTATAACCCGGAAAAAGAACGCTGAAGCAGATCAACTTGCTTCACAAGCTCTCCGAGGAGAAGAAATTTATAGTCAACTTCAGGTTAAATGAAAGGATTTATCGTTTTAAAAAGTAAAGAAGGAGTAGAAAAGATGAGCAGGAATGAATGGTATAATGAAGTACAAGAAATTTTAGAGCTTCAGTGCAAAGGGTGCTTTGTTCATAAACAATTTAAAAAAGAAAAAGGCAGACGGTTTGCCCATAAATTTTGTATTTCGCAGTGCACTGTCGGAGAGCAACTGCGAACAGTAGGAAATAAGCTTATTAAATAAAAGCTGTGATACTACTTTCTCATTACCTATTGACAATTTTCTAATTTTTTTGCATACTTAATAAAAACTTGAACGAAGATAGAAGAATAGTAAATGTCATTTATTGTGTCAGAGAGCGGGGGATTGCTGAGAACCCGTCACAATGAACCATTGAACCTGCTTCTGGAGTCCTGGGAGAAAACCGGGCGTATCCTTGGCGTTAACAAGAAAAGTGGGATGCAAAATAATGCATTCAACAAAGGTGGTACCACGGAAACTTACCCTTTTCGTCCTTTTTTTAGAGGATGAGAAGGGTTTTTTTATACATAAATGATGATTTATGGAGGAAATATTCATGCAAAAGAAACGGATCGTCGTGAAAATAGGAAGTAGCTCTTTAACAAATAGTAAGGGGCAAATTGATCAGGAAAAAATAACGGATCATGTAGCAGCGATTGCCAAGTTGAAGGATGCTGGGCATGAGGTACTATTAGTATCTTCCGGAGCCGTTGCGGCTGGTTTTCGGAAATTAGGCTATTCTTCACGTCCCGTCACCTTAAAAGGAAAGCAAGCTGCTGCAGCTGTCGGTCAAAGTGTACTTATTCAGTCGTATAATGAGCAGTTTAGTGAATATGGAATCATTCCTGCACAAATTTTATTAACAAGAACCGATTTTTCCAATAAAAATAGGTATCGAAATGCACATGAAACATTGACGGAATTGCTTAGTCGAGGGATCCTGCCAATTATTAATGAAAATGACACAGTTTCTATCGAAGAACTAACCTTTGGAGATAATGATATGCTATCTGCTTTAGTAAGCGGACTTGTACATGCGGATCAGCTTATCATTTTGACGGATATAAATGGGTTATATGACGCGAATCCGAATAAACAGCATGATGCGAAACGAATTGATTATATAGAAATGGTGACCGATGATCTCATGAAGCTTGGAGGAGATTCTGACTCGAAGGTTGGGACTGGTGGAATGAAGTCCAAGCTTTATGCTGCTAAAACTGCTTTATCATTAGGGGTAAAGGTCTTTATCGGAACTGGCGATGGAAGTAAAAAGCTCAAAGAAATTATGTCTGGAAAAGGTGACGGCACCTATATTGGGAAAGATGCCCTCCCGACCATAGCCAGAAACAAACAGTGGATATCGCTTCATTCACATGTGTCAGGTGCCTTATTTGTTGATGAAGGCGCCGAAGAAGCGTTAGTGAAAAAAGGTAGCAGTTTGCTTCCAGCTGGCATTTATAAAATGATTGGTAGCTTTGATAAAGGAGATGTAGTTGAGGTATACGGATCATTAGGACTGCTTGGAAAGGGAGAAGTGCTCTATTCGGAAAATGAACTAAAATCGGTCATGGGCAAAAGAAGTGATGAGGTTGTTTTTCCAGCAATCGAAGTGATTCATCGAGATAAGTGGGTAAAAATTAAGGAGGAAAAATAATGAGTGAAATAGCTGAAAAAGGAATTCGAGCCAAAGCTGCAAGTTATCAAATGGTCAATGTTTCAACAATTGAGAAAAATGAAGCATTAAAAAAGATTGCTGAACAGTTAATCGCTGAACAAGCCTATTTAATGATGGAGAACAAAAAAGATTTGGTAGCAGGCAGTGAAAATGGCTTAACTACTGCGGTGCTTGACCGAATTATGTTAGATGAAAAGCGCATTACTGCAATGGCAGAGGCGATTCAATTATTGATCGAGCTTCCTGATCCAATTGGCGAAACATTAGAAACGATAGAAAAAGAGAATGGTCTGTTAATAAAAAAAGAACGAGTTCCTCTTGGCGTTATCGGGATGATCTATGAAGCTAGACCGAATGTAACGATTGATGCTGCAACGCTTTCTTTAAAAACGGGAAATGCGGTCATTTTACGTGGAAGTTCTTCAGCACAGCATTCTAACCAAGCAATAATAAAGGTCATTCATCAGGCATTGAAAAACACGAAACTACCGGTTGATGCTGTTCAATTAATTGAAGATACTAGCAGAGAGACAGCAAAAGAGCTTTTCCATGCAAGTGAATATTTAGATGTGTTAATACCGAGGGGGAGTAAAAATCTAATAGACACAGTTGTAAGAGAATCTACAGTTCCCGTTCTCGAAACAGGCGCAGGAAACTGTCATATTTATCTTGATGAAAGTGCAGATTTTGCAATGGCAACAGATATTATTGTAAATGCAAAAACTCAGCGTCCTTCGGTATGTAATGCTGTGGAAAGCCTTGTTATTCAAGAAAAATGGTTAGAGATTCATGGGGAAGATTTGTTGAAATTGCTACATGAAACGGGTATAAATCTATTCGGCGATAACAAAGTTCTAGCACAATTTCCTGAAGTAAACGAAGCGACAGAAGAGGATTGGTCTACAGAATATTTAGATTTATCACTAAGTGTTAAAACAGTTGCCAATGTATTAGAAGCTGTCCATCATATCAATACTTATGGAACAAAGCACTCAGAAGCAATTCTTACAAATGATAAGGTCGCAGCGAAATTCTTTTTAACAAATGTTGATGCGGCAGCTGTTTATCATAATGCATCTACTCGCTTTACAGATGGATTCGAATTTGGCTATGGTGCTGAAATTGGCATTAGCACCCAAAAGCTTCATGCTAGAGGACCAATGGGGCTACCAGCACTCACGTCCACGAAGTATTTCATTTATGGACAAGGACAAATTAGATCCTAATTAAAATTACACAGTAACTAATCAATATGATATGAAAAAGGAAAACTTTAGTGATGGAGAATGTGAATCGCAATTAAATCGGATTACAATAAAAATTATGGTTATCGGGCTATCAGCTCGGTAGCCTATTTTTATTTTTCAATACCTCAAGATTGATACATAACGGTTAGATCAAGCGGCATTTCATTTTAGAAAATAGGTCTGTGTTCTAAGTCAAGAACATATTGCTTTTTTGAATTTTGTATATCGTATCGGTTTAGTTTCGTCCTATTCGGCGATAATTAAGGACTCTAGCGCTTTTCTTATTTTGTGATCTTTCCTTGACATTTAAAAAAATAAGAGTATAGTTACCTTTAGTAATAGTTACTCATAGTAACTTTTTAGAGGTGAATAAATTGGAAGGTTTTTTTCGACATTTTTTAAGTCTATATAGACCACTTATCACTACATTGAACGAGCTCTTAAGCGCATATAACCTTTCTTACTCTTTATGGCAGGTTATTGTGTTTGTGAAAAACAATGGACCTTCGACGCTTGTAGATATTTCAAATCACTATAATGTGGAAAAGCCAACCATTACGAGGAGGGTTCACCGCTTAGAAGAACTCCAAATCGTCAGGCAAATTCCTGGTAAGGATAGGCGTGAAAAAATCATTCAGTTAACGGAATCAGGGGAAGAGATTTACCAAGAATGTCGTAAAATGATAACAAACTTGGAATATAGCGTTATGGAAGGTATTCCTAAAGAAGAGCGATTCGCTACGTTCCAAACACTTCCTAAAATACAGGATAATATTATAAATAAGGAGAGTAACAAAAATGAATAAACCTAAATTGTGGACGAAGGATTTTGTCATTGTTTCCTCCGTCAATTTTTTCTTAACGTTAGTCTTTTATTTATTAATGGTAACAATCGCTGTCTATGCAGTGGAAAAGTTTGATGCTTCAACAAGTCAGGCTGGACTTGTAACGGGGATTTTTATTATCGGAACGTTAATTGGTCGGCTGTTTATCGGTCGTTTTATTGATTCGATTGGCCGTAAGAGAACGTTATTCATTGGTTTAATCTTTTTTATTTTGACGACACTTTTATATTTTGTGAATTTAGGCATCCCCTTTCTTCTTATTACCCGCTTTATTCATGGTCTTGCACTTGGTATAGCGAGCACAGCGACAGGAACGATCGTTGCTCAGACGATCCCTTCAACACGAAAAGGGGAAGGCATCGGCTATTATAGTATGAGTGCGACACTGGCTACAGCAATCGGGCCATTCATCGGACTATATATGAGCCAACATACAAGTTTCCAAATGATTTTTAGTGTCTGCCTTGCTTTAGGGGTAATTGGTTTGATAACTGCATTCTTTGTGTATGTGCCAACACTACCAGTATCAACAAAAACTCCTGAAATCAAAGGATTCAAGCTTTCCCAATTTGTTGAGCCAAAGGCACTGCCGATTGCATTTATTACTCTGGTCGTAGCCTTCTGTTACTCTAGTGTCCTTTCTTACATTAACTTTTATGCAATTGAAATCGACTTGGTTGATACAGCAAGCTTCTTCTTCATAGTGTATGCAGTAGCAGTATTGGTATCGCGTCCATTCACAGGTCGCTTAATGGACACAAAAGGCGCAAACTTTATAATGTATCCAGCTTTTATTATCTTTGCTGCCGGGATGCTACTTCTAAGTTTAGCGAGCAATAGCATAATTTTATTATTATCAGGAATCCTTATTGGCTTCGGCTTCGGTAATATGCAGTCAAGCACCCAGGCAATCGCAGTCAAATTGACTCCTCCACATCGAATGGGTCTAGCAACGTCAACTTTCTTTATATTTCTTGATGGTGGGCTCGGCTTCGGTCCCTATCTACTTGGATTTATCATTCCATTAACCGGCTATAGTACTCTGTATGTCATTATGGGTGTTGTAATCTTGGCAACTATCGTTCTTTACTATTTCATGCATGGTAAGAAAGAAAGTTCAGCAAGAGCGAGTATGGAAGTATCAACGTCGATTTGATAGATAGCTAGAAAAGGGACATGTTTTCAAGAAAGATCATGTCCTGTATTCCTTAAAATTTATCTGTTATGATAAGGATGGAAATGCTAGATGGACGATATTTTCTTATCCAATTCTTTTTTATTATTCTTTTACAAAAGTGATGAAAAAGAATTGGATAACTCCAATGATATGGTTTGGAGGTCTCTACCAGGAACCGATAATTCCTGATTACGAAGAAGGTGCATGTAAGTGTATTTTCTTCGTAATCAGGAATTTTTTTTACCTTTTTACTTTTCAAATAACATAAAATTAGGAGGTTATTATGAATTTCGCAGAGTTACCTAAAATTGAACTTCATTGCCATTTAGATGGTAGTCTTAGACCTGAAACGATCATTGATATAGCAAAGAGAGAAGACATCGGTATCCCTTCTTTTGATCTTGAAGAAATTCAGATAGAACTCACGGCTCCAATAGAATGTGAATCTCTTGATGAATATTTGAGAAAATTCGCAATCCCGAATTTAGTTATGCAGTCAAAAGAAAATTTAAGAAGAATTGCCTTTGAGCTGTTTGAAGATGCTGCACAGGAAAATGTAAAATATATGGAGGTTCGATTTGCTCCTTTACTTCACACTAAAAAAGGATTAGATGTAGAAGAAATCATACAAAGCGTCTTAGAAGGAATGAAGGACGCTGAAGATCAATACGATATAAAAGGAAACTTAATACTTTCATGTATGAGAACGATGTCGGTAGATCGTGCTTTTGAGGTCGTAGAAAAGGGTAAAAGCTTCCTTGGAAAGGGAGTTGTTGCTATCGATTTATGTGCATCTGAGGAGGAAGGGTTTTGTAGAATCTTCGAAGCACCGATACGATTAGCGAAAGAATATGGCTATCGAGTAACGATTCATGCTGGTGAAACTGGTATAGGCAAAAATGTACTAGAGGCAGTTAAACTTTTGGGCGCTGAAAGGATTGGACATGGAGTATTTATGAAAGATTGTGATGAAGCATATCGAATAGTGAAGGAACAACAAGTTGTGCTGGAAATGTGTCCGACAAGTAATGTCCAAACAAAAGCAGTGAATAATTTTCGTGAACATCCAATCTATAATTTTCACAAAGATGGAATAAAAGTAACTATTAATACGGATAACAGAACGGTATCAGCTACAAATATGCTGAATGAATGCACTATAGTATTTAACGAATTTAATATGAGTTTTGAAGATTATGAACACATTTATTTTAATAGTGTTGAAGCATGCTTTGCAGATTTAAAGACAAAGGAAATGCTGAAAAAGTATATATAATGGAGAAGATTAAGCTGCCAGAACCAAGGAAATGAGGGTTCTGGCAGCTAGAAACCTCATTTGCCATTACTTATATTGAGTTAAGTACATAGAAAGAATCGAATAACTACACTTATTTAGAAAGCTCCTGAATTAGTTCTGAAAGTCTTATTAATCCTTTTTTTAGTTGGCCGGGCGATGCATAACAATAAGACAACCGAAGATGCTGTTGATCGTTCCGATCGTATACATTTCCTGGGTTTAATAAAATCCCTTCTTTCAGGGCTTTTTCAAATAATTTTCGGATTGAAATTTGTTTATGGATAGAAAGCCAAATATAAAAACCGCCTTCTGGTATATTCCAGGAGGCTAATTCTTTAAAATAAGTATTTAGTATGTCAATAGTAAAGTCTCTACGGCATTTTAATTCTACTCTTATCTTCTTGATATGTTCATCATATAAACCACTTGATAGCCATTCGGCAACGGCAAATTGAGATAAAGAACTTGAGCCATAGTCGGTTTGCATTTTAATATCTGATAAACGGTCGATTACAGGTTCGGGTCCTACAATCCAACCTATTCTTAAACCGGGGCCTACGGTTTTAGACATGCTCCCCATATATAAGACAAGTCCCTGGTTATCTCGGGCTTTTAATGGATTAGGTGGCGAGTGTTCAAACCATAAATCTCCATAAACATCATCCTCAATAATCGGTAACTTTTCATTCTTACAAACATTCAATACATCTATTCGTCTATTTTCAGACATTAATACCCCTGTTGGGTTATGAAAAGAAGGGATGGTATAGAGTAAAGCTCCGTTATGCTGCCTTTTGAACCTTCGTATCGATTCCGTTAGTAGCCCTTCATGGTCCATAGGAATACCAAATAAATTCATTCCTGCTGATTGAAAGACATTCACCGAATTCAGGTAGGAAGGTGTTTCGAGAAAAATGGTTGAGCCACGGTGTAATAAGCCTAAAGAGATTAATTGCAATGCCTGAAGTCCTCCAGAAACAATCAAAATAGAAGAAGGCGAGGCTTCAATCCCTTTGGCTTTTAAATATTCACTTATTATTGCTCTTAAATGGATACTCCCTTTTGGTTCCGAATAGCCTAAAGAGAACATTTTTGAAGTACAACTTTGGAACATTTGTTGCATTTTTTCAGTAGGCAACAAATCAGGAGAAAGCTCCCCTGTGCCGAGTCGGATGATTTTCGGGTTCATTTCAGCTTTATTGATTTCTTGAATGATTTGGATATTTGGCTGATAAGATCCAGATTTCACGTAACTATTCCAATCAGGTGGTGGCGTAGTAGCGAGTATACTCCATGTATTATTTACAACGATGGTACCTTTTCCAACTTTGGATTCGATTAACCCATCTGCTATTAGCTCTCCTAGCGCATAGACAATTGTACTGCGATTCACTTGGAATTTGTTTGCTAGCTCCCTTTGTGTAGGAACTCTAGTCCCAACTAACCACTCACCGTTCATGATTTTACTTTGAATATATTCATATATTTGTTGGTGTAGCGGAATTGAAGATGATTTGTTTAAGGTCCATTCTTCTGGCATAAAAAATACGCTCCTCGCTTTTTTTATCCATTATAATCGATTGGTTGGATTAAATTCCAACCAATTGGTTGGAGACCTTTTGAACTTTTTCTTATACAATGATAACAATAATCAAGCAGGAGGAGCAAAAATGTTAGAAGCAATTATTCATGGTTTCATTTTAGCGTTCGGATTAATTTTACCATTAGGGGTTCAAAACGTGTTTGTGTTTAACCAAGGTGCAGTCCAGTCTCAATTTATGAGGGCATTACCAGTTATCATGACTGCAGCCATTTGTGACACTCTATTAATTTCTTTAGCCGTTTTAGGGGTGTCTGTTGTTGTTCTTGAATATTACTGGTTAAAAACAGTCCTACTTACAGCAGGTATTTGTTTTTTACTTTATATGGGTTTTGTTACGTGGAGGAGTACACCGATTGTTAAAGAGCAGAGAAAAAGCGTTTCGTTTACTCCTAAAAAACAAATTGCATTCGCTATGTCTGTATCGTTGTTAAATCCACATGCGATTTTGGATACAATTGGTGTGATTGGCACAAGTTCATTAAAATATACTGGAGTTGAAAAAATCGCATTCGCTGTCGTATGCATACTGGTTTCATGGGCATGGTTTGTAGGATTGGGAGTTGTCGGCAGAGTAACAGGGAAAATGGATCGGTCAGGTCGCTTTTTAGCCATTCTCAATAAAATTTCAGCAATTGTCATGTGGGGAACAGCTATTTATATTGGATTTACTTTAATAAAATAAATATAATATATAGATTGATCTCCATTGAACGGATGGATAATTCTACGATTCATCCATATACGAAAAGCGAATTTTGCTGTAAAGTTATTAGTATAAGGAACTTGTTCAAAAAGGAGGGTGCACTAACGTTGCCATCCGTGTTAATTATTGCCGAGAAGCCTGATCAAGGGGCAACATTGGCCAAGCAATTTAAAACGAAAAAAAATCAAGGGTACATAGAGATTTTCCCAAATGAGCTTTTCCCAGATGGGGCCTATGTATCATGGGCAATTGGCCATTTAACGGAGCTTATTTCACCAGAGAAATATAAGCCAGAATGGAAAAAATGGTCGCTTGATACGTTACCGATGATACCTGAAAAGTTTCAATATGAAGTGACTAACTCGAAGTATAAGCAATTTCAAGTAGTCAAATCGTTACTGAGAAAAGCAGAAGTGAAGGAAATCATCCATGCAGGAGATGCTGGTCGGGAAGGGGAACTAATCGTTCGCAATATCATCCAGCTAAGCGGTTCAAAAAAACCAATGAAGCGGCTTTGGATTTCATCTCTTACACCAAAATCTATCTATGAAGGGTTCCAGCATTTATTAGCGGAACAAGAGACGAGACCTTTGTTCCATGAAGCGTATACAAGAGCATGTGCAGATTGGACTGTTGGAATGAATGCTTCAAGAGTTTATAGTATACTCCTGAAGAAAAAAGGAATCAGCGATGTATTTTCAGCAGGCCGGGTGCAAACGCCAACGCTTGCATTAATTGTGAAAAGGGAAAAGGAAATTGAACAATTTGTATCGAAGCCTTTTTGGGAAGTCATAGCTGACTTTGATATGGAAGGTGGAAAATATCAAGGGAAATGGCAGAAGAATCAGGAGCCCCGTATTGACGATCAAGAAATGGCTGAGAAAATCGCAGCATTTTGTAAGGGGAAAGATGCAAAAGTAACCGATATGGTAACAGAACGCAAAGAATTTCTGCCACCGCTACTATTCAATTTGTCTGCATTACAGGCAACCGCAAATAAAATGTATAAATTTCCACCAAAAAAAACGCTTGATGTTCTACAAAGCCTCTATCAGAAAGGCATTGTATCTTATCCCAGATCAGACTCCAATTATGTAACTAAGGGAGAAGCAGAAACCTTTCCAGATATCATGGATAAATTGAGCAAATTTGCCGACTACTCGCCATACTTTCCACTGCCACAGCCATCCATTCTCCATAACAAACGCTTTGTCAATGAAAAAAAGGTGACCGATCATTACGCTATCATTCCAACAGAACAAGTAACTGATCCAGCACGTTTGTCTGATGACGAACGAAAAATGTACGATTTAGTCGTTAAAAGACTAATTGCTGCGCATTATGACAAAGCTATTTTTGATTATACGACCATAACAACAATGGTCGATCAACGGGCTGAATTTGTTTCAAAGGGGAAGCAGAAAATTCAAGAAGGTTGGCGGAAGGTCATTTTTAATAAAGAGAAAGAAGACGAGGACATTTTGCTTCCGAATGTTGAAAAAGAAGCTACAGGAAAAGTAGTGAAGTGTAAAGTGAAAGAAGGAAAAACACAGCCACCTAAGCGTTATACCGAGGGTCAGCTGATTACGCTTATGAAAACTGCAGGAAAGCATCTTGACAATGAGCACCTTGAGAAAGTATTAATGAAAACAGAAGGCCTTGGAACAGAGGCAACAAGAGCTGGGATTATTACGATGCTAAAGGATCGAAAGTATATTACGGTGCAAAAAAACCAAGTCTTTGCGACAGATAAAGGGAAGGTGTTAATTGAAGCAATCGGTGAAAAAATTCTTGCATCACCAGAAATGACAGCAAAATGGGAACAACGTCTCAGAGAAATAGGCGAGGGCAAAGCATCTGCAGGAACATTTATGGAAGCTGTAAAGAAATTATCATCGAAAATCATTACTGACGCAATAGCAGCTTCAAATGAATGGGATTTCTCTCAATTTGATACAGAATCGATTCAACGGAAATCTTCGAAACGAAAGGGTTCTGCATCACTTGGTACATGTAAATTATGTGATGGAAAGATCGTCGATAAAGGAAACTTCTACGGCTGCACAAATTATTCGACAACAAAGTGTACATTTACCGTTTCAAAAAAAATTCTTAATAAAAACATTACGCAGGCAACCTTGAAAACATTATTAAAATCAGGGGAAACGGCTGTTATTGCAGGATTTGAAAAAGGGGACAAAACATTTAATGCAGCCTTGGTTTGGGATGAACAGTCAAAGAAAGTCAACTGGAAGTTCCCGAAGGAAACGAATGCATCCGAGTAAAGTCTTTTGGTTTGTACTTGTTTAAGTAAGTTTAATATAGTAGAATTTTTTAGTATATGTATAAAACATTTCATACATTTTTAGAGTCTAACTTTATACATGTCACACCCGCTATAGACTAGTCCGAGCTAAATAACTAGCTTTTTGTGACGAGTACCTGTGACAGTTTTTCTTGATTGATAAGAAAGTATAAGGTTTTTTAATGAGTTTTGGCGAAAGCATCCTACTATCTCGATTAGGGTTACATAGGACGTACGAACTTCGGCGATCGCCACAGTATGAGGTGGAACTTAGTCGAAGTTCCTTATTTGGCGCTTTTCTTATGAATGGGAGGATTAATAAATGCCTACACCGAGTATGGAGGATTATATCGAGCAAATCTATTTATTAATAGAAGAAAAAGGATATGCTCGGGTTTCTGATATTGCGGAAAACCTGTCTGTTCATCCTTCCTCAGTTACGAAAATGGTACAAAAACTTGATCAAGAAAAATATCTAGTTTATGAAAAATATCGCGGACTTGTACTAACCGCTAATGGAAAAAAAGTAGGGAAACGGCTCGTATTTCGCCATGATCTGCTAGAACAATTGTTGCAGATTATTGGGGTAAAAGAAGAAAATATTTATCAAGATGTTGAAGGAATTGAACATCATTTAAGTTGGGATTCCATCGATCGAATTGGTGATCTAGTCGAATATTTTCAAGAAGTTCCAGAACGAATAGAGCAACTAAGAGCCATACAAAAGAAAAATGAAGACGTAGAAAAATAAGAATGGTTTAGAGGGCCTGACCTCGCACTTTACACATAGTATATTTAAGTTTACTACAAAACTTATGCTGTACTCGTAATGGCGAAGTCAGGTTTTTTGTGCTTAAACCGTCTTTCCGTGGAAAAGGGGCGAGACTTCACAAAATCAGCTGCGCACTGCCACCTTCATAAGGTGATACAATTTGAGAACCTGAACCTTTTTATCGTTGGGCTTTAGAGCAGACGCTCATGGATGTTGTTATAAATAAATAATAGAATATACTGAAACCTTTTTCAATTATTATCGTAAGTATAAATAGCTAATTTCACTTGCAGGCGTGCGATAATTTTAGCAAAATACATAGATACACTTGAAGAGATGAGGTGTGAAACATGACTATACATAATTGGCTTTTAGATGCCGAGGAACAATGGAATCAATTTGCACTTGATTGGTCAAAAAAATCACAAGAGATGTGGGAAATGGGAAGTAGACAGACGATCATACCTTTCTTTAAGGAACATGTTCCATTTGGGGCGAAAGTAGCTGATTTAGGTTGTGGCGATGGATATGGATCACTTAGACTTGCAAGCCTGGGTTACCATGTTACTGGTCTTGATTTATCCTCTGAAATGATTGAAATTGCTCAATCAAGGACGCTTGGAATTGAACATATGTCATTTGTTCAGGGTGATTTAGCAAGGCTTCCATTCTTGAATCAAGAATATGATGCCATTATGGCGATAAACTCGCTAGAATGGACCGAAAATCCAGTACTTGCCCTAAAAGAAATGCATCGTGTTGTAAAGCAAGGCGGTTACGGCTGCATAGGTATATTGGGACCAACTGCTATGCCAAGAAAGAAGCATAGCTATCCTAAAATCCTTGGGGAAGACGTAATTATGAATACTTTGCAATCATGGGATCTGGAAAAATTAGCTACGGAAAATGGCTGGGAAATCATAGCGGAAAAAGGAATTCCGAAGCGTGGAGTGGACCTTACAAAGCTTGATTATTTAGAAAAAGATTCACAGCAATCGCTTTCATTCACGTGGGTATTTATGTTTAGAAAAAAATAATGGAGCTGATTAGTATGGAAAAATACAGAATAGATCAATTCATTAATCAAACGAAACAAGAAGATAAAGGGCAGGGCTTGTTTGAATTGGAAACACCAAGAATTCTTGAAATTAACCTTGAAAGCCAAATTTGGGCAAAGATGGGATCGATGATTTCCTATCGTGGTAACATAAAGTTTGAACGTGAAGGCATTCTTGAACATGGGATTGGCAAGCTCTTTAAGAAGGCATTTACAGGCGAAGGTGCTCCGCTTATGAAAGCTACAGGGCAGGGTAAACTATATGTTGCCGATCAAGGCAAGAAAATCTCTATTTTGAATTTATATAATGAATCAGTTACTGTGAATGGTAATGACTTACTTGCATTTGAACCTAGTATTGACTGGGATATTAAGCTAATGCGTAAGGTTGCTGGTTTGATGGCAGGCGGTCTTTTTAACGTTACGTTGAAAGGTACGGGAATGGTAGCCTTCACGTCTCATTATGAACCTCTTACTCTATTAGTTGAACCAGGAAATCCAGTGTATACAGATCCGAACGCAACTGTTGCTTGGTCTGGGCACCTTGAGCCAGAGTTTGTTACAGATGTTTCACTTAAATCATTTTTTGGGCGAGCAAGTGGTGAATCGATTCAAATGAAATTTCAAGGAAATGGCTTCGTTGTTGTACAGCCATTTGAGGAAGTATATCTTTCGCAGCAAAGCTAATAGAAGGTATCGGACTATTTTTACTCTTTCTATGGTATAATGAGTTTAGAGAGGGAGTGTGGACGGTGTCCAATAAGAATAAATTCCAACCAGGCGAAGTTGTCAACCTTGGAGAAACTGGTGAAGAAGTAACAATTATGAAGTGGCAATATGTTCCAAATATGAAGAAGTATACGTATGTAATCAAAGAAAAGCCGTCAACTTTTTACTTTGAGGAAGAACTTACAAAAATATGATGTAATGGATAGGAGACCAACTTTTAAACGAGTTGGTCTCTTTTAGCGTGAGATTAATGAGGTATTATTACCTTAATCCCATTCATAAGGTGTTTCTTGGTATACATAATAATTGAGCCAATTTGAAAATAAAAGACTGCTATGGCTTTTCCAGCGATGAAGTGGGGTCTTTTCGGGATTGTCGTCTGGATAATAATTCTCAGGGATATCCGTTAGAAGACCTTTTGCCTGATCACGTGTATATTCTTGTCCTAATGTGTCGGCATCATATTCAAGATGTCCTGTAATCATAATTCTTCTACCATCTTTTGATGCGAGCAGCAAGATCCCCGCTTGGTCTGATTGGGCAAGTACGATCAGCTCTTCTTGAGTCAACAATTGATCAAGGTTAATGTCCGTGTACCTGGAATGTGGAGCCAAGAATTGATCATCAAAGCCGCGAACAAGCCGCTCGTTAGGCTGAAGAACATGATGTGGAAAAATACCAAAACATTTCTTTGGTAACTCGTGTTTGTTAATTCCATAATGATGATATAGGGCTGATTGTGCACCCCAGCATATATGTAAGGTTGACGTAACATGTTTGGTTGTCCAATCCATAATTTCTTGAAGCTCTTCCCAATAATCCACTTCCTCAAATTCCAACTTTTCAACGGGTGCACCCGTAATAATCATCCCATCAAATTTATTGTTTTTCACCTCCGAAAAAGGCTTATAAAATTGATCTAAATGAAGCTTACTTGTGTTTTTTGCTTCATGCGAGATTAATCGTAAAAATGAAACATTCACTTGAATCGGTGTGTTTCCCAAAAAACGAAGAATTTGAGCTTCCGTTTTTTCTTTCTCCGGCATTAAATTCAAGATAAGTATATTTAATGGACGAATGTCCTGCTTAGTTGCCAGTTCTTCTTCCATTACAAAAATATTCTCCTGCTCGAGAATTTGTTTGGCGGGTAATAAACCCGGAATTTTTATAGGCAATTTATATCCTCCTCCACGGTTTTATTAGAATTAGAAAATTCTAATAAAACTTATTATATAGAAGTTTCAGTAATAAGGCACCATTTTTTGTCTAAAATGAACCTGATGATTGCCTAATGATGGGAACATTGCCTGCATAAAATGTTGAAATGGCGCCGATTACGAAAGGATATGCTATATATTGTTAAACCCTCACTGATTGATGTTTCACTTTAAAGACGTGTATATGACACGATAAACGGGGGATAGAGTGTGAGGTCATTCGCTTTTGGGAAAAACGTGTCCTATGGTAAAATATGAAGCTAAGAAAAAATGAATCAAGGGGTGTGTTATGGTATTTGATCCTACTGCATTTGATAATATGAAAGTTATAGTTGAAGGAGCGGTATATGACCGAGATTTAGACGGTGATATCCTTGTGACGAATCGAAAAGATTTAGTGAACCTTGCAGATTTGTCACGAGAGTTCAGTATGGAGATGGAGTTAAAACATGTACATACAAGAAAAAAGGTCCTCGCTGGAATAACGCTGATTTCGAAATTAGAAAACCTTAGTGCTGAATTGCTGCCCCAATCCGATCATGAATCTGCTTCAGGGTCAATCCTAAAAGTTATGGTCGCAATCCAAGATAAGCTGGATGAAATTCAAACTCAACAATTAATGAATGTCCTTACCCATATTTGGGGTGAAACTCGTCTCATTGAAAAAACGGAGTCCGAAACGAAAAATAATCTAGAAAAGCAAATTCTCTATACAACAGAATGTACCATTTCTTTTGGAAGGCTAATTAAAGAAGAACAGATAGATGATCTTGTGGAAATTGTCGATTATGTAATTGAAACGTTGGAGCAATTAGAACCTATATTCAAGTAAAACGTAAAATTGGGAAAGTTAGCATGAAATGATATACAATATATCTACTAGTCGAAGGAGTGACCTTGTATGTCTATTTATCAATTTGATGTAAAAAAAATAAATGGTGAATATATATCAATGGGGGAATTCGAAGGGAAAGTAGTAATCATTGTTAATACGGCAAGTAAATGCGGTTTTGCGCCGCAATACGATGAACTACAGGCGTTATACGAGCAATATCAGGATGACGGCTTGGTCATACTCGGTTTCCCATGTAATCAATTTCTCTCACAAGAGCCTGGCGATAATCTTCAAATTGATTCGTACTGTAAATTAAATCATGGCATCACATTCCCGATGTTTGCTAAAATTGACGTGAACGGTAAAAATGCCCATCCTATGTTTCAATATTTAACCGAACATGCTCCTGGTATGCTCGGTTCAAAGGGGATCAAGTGGAATTTTACAAAATTTTTACTAGACCGTAATGGAAATATTATCAGCAGATACGCTCCACAAACAAAGCCTATGGTATTAGAAGACGAAATAAAGACACTTCTTTATTGAAACCGAGTAAATAGGAAATTTACAATAGCCTGATTCCCAATCCATCTGATCAATACGTTGATTGAGATTTCTGAGAATTAGGCTTTTTATCCCGCAGCGTCGCTTTACCTACGCTGTGCGGAGGTAAAGCGATACTAGAACGGTACTAACAACCAGTGGGGGTGGGAAGAATCCTCTACTGATTGAAGTTTCACTTTAGGGGAATGACCTATTTTTGATAAAAGCAAATGTTCATCCCTGTTCCATCATATAATTAGAAAACGATTACATACATGTGGAGGGCATTCAGAATGACTAAACGTATAGCCTGGGTGATGGACAGTACTGGTTACTTGGATGACGAATTACAGAAAAATGATGATATCTATATCGTCCCGATGGTTGTCATACTGAAGGGAAAAGAGTATCGAGATGGAATTGATATTGTACCAAAAGAACTTTATCGTGTGATGGAAGAAGAAAAAGTGGTAGTGACAACGTCTCAGCCTTCTATTGGAACCTTTATGGAATTGTATCAGTCACTTGAAGAGAGGTATGATTGTGTCATTTCCGTTCATTTATCGGGAAGCTTAAGTGGAACGGTTGCGGCAAGTAGGCAAGCAGCTGAAATGGTTTCAATTCCTGTTCATGTATTCGATTCACTTGTCATTTCTTATCCATTGACAATGGTGTTGAGAAAAATCATGAGTAATATCGAAAATGGAATGGAGGTCAGTGATGCATTACGGGAAGCTGAGAAATATAGTCAGAGCAATGAGACGTATGTATTAATAGGATCACTTGACCAGCTTCATAGAAGTGGTAGGCTTTCTGGTACTCAATATCTGCTCGGCAGTATGTTGAACTTCAAACCAATTATTTCGATTGAAAATGGCATGCTTGCGACGATAGCAAAAGTGAGAAGCGAGAAAAAAGCAGAAGCGCGGATTTTTGATCTATTTAAAAAAGCGTATAACTCCAAAAAACTGAAGGAATGCTGTTTATTATTTGGTGCATCGCCTTCGCAGACTGACAAATGGCGTGACGTCATTCATGATATCGATTCAAGCATCATCATCCATGCCTCCCCAATAGGCAGCGCCGTTGGTGTTCATGCAGGTCCAAAGACTCTTGGATTATCTTGGTTTAATGAAGAATGACCAAAGCGTTCCAGCATGATACAATATGAAAGAAAAAGACCAGGGAGTGCACAATGAATAAAGATCTAATTGAATTGGCTGAAATCTTTGTGAAGAATAGGTTTGGAAATGACACAACAGGACATGATTGGTTTCATACAGACAGGGTACGAAAAATAGCCTTGCATATTGCATTTGAAGAGCAAAGGGGTCATGTACCTACAATTGAA
This sequence comes from Peribacillus sp. JNUCC 23, assembly GCF_053653995.1. The sequence continues at coordinate 2,671,163 of NZ_CM132202.1, read as the reverse complement.
TTAGCTGCATTATTACATGATATACCTGATCGTAAATTAAATGAATCTGAAGGAGATGGCTGGCGCATATTGAATGATTGGTTTCTTCATTCGAAAATTGAGAAGCAGACCATCAACGAGGTAACAGCCATCATTGATTCTATTTCATATAGTAAAGGACAATCCAGACTACCTTCCATTGAAGCAAAAATTGTGCAAGATGCGGATCGGTTGGACGCAATTGGTGCAATTGGAATAGCAAGAACATTTGCGTATGGTGGAAGTGTAGGCAATCCAATCCATCATCCAGATTTAGACACAATTGAGGCAAAGCAATCAACGATCCAGCATTTTTATGATAAATTATTGAAGATAGCGGATCAATTACATACAAACACAGCAAAAGAATTGGCAAAAAAGCGAAATCAGTATATGCAGGAATTTTTACAGCAATTTTATATAGAATGGGATGTACAAATATGAAAGTTTTTGCAATGGAAAACGTAACAAAAATGCAAGGTGAAAAATTAGTCTTTGAAGACCTTTCTTTTTCAATTTCTGAAGGCAATAAAATTGGTATTATCGGTGTAAATGGAACAGGAAAATCAACACTTTTAAATATCATCGCTGGAATTGAGGAACCTGACACTGGGAAAAAAGATCACCCTAACGACTACTCCATTTCATACTTATCTCAGGATCCAGATTTTCCTAGCGGTGTTACCATTATGGATTTCCTTTATGAAAGTGACTACCCTGTTTTTAAAGTCATTAAAGACTATGAAAACACGCTACAAAAATTGCAAAATGATTCGGATAATACCGAGCTACAGAACAGGTTATTAAAGCAACAACAGGAAATGGATGCATTAAACGCATGGGATACAAGTGCTGACGCTAGAACGATTTTAACAAAGCTCGGACTCCCTGATTTTTCAAGGAAATTAGATGAGCTGTCAGGCGGGCAAAAAAAACGGGCAGCGTTAGCGAAAACGTTAATTGAAACAACCGATTTGCTTATTCTTGATGAACCAACGAACCACCTTGACTACGATAGCATTAAATGGTTGCAGGAATATTTAATGAAATCGAAGCGTGCCGCTCTCTTTGTAACCCATGATCGTTATTTCCTTGATACGGTAGCGGATAAAATCTGGGAGCTTAGCGGTGGCAGCCTATTTGAATACACAGGAAATTATGGCGATTTTCTAGAAGCAAAAGCAATCCGAGAAGAAAATGAAGGCATTGAACGAAGCAAAAAGGAAAGCTTATTCAAAAAGGAACTGGCTTGGATAAGAAAAGGCGCAAAAGCGAGAACAACGAAGCAAAAAGCAAGAATTCAACGCTTTGAAACCCTCGAAACGGATGTACAAAATAAATCGCAGCAAGGGTCTCTTGATATCGAATTAAGCGGGGCACGCTTAGGGAAAAAAGTGTTGGAGCTTGAGTCCATCTCGAAGTCATACGGCAATCACACGATCCTACATAATTTCTCCTATTTATTTAAACGAGGAGATAGAATTGGCATCGTCGGTCAAAATGGAACAGGAAAGTCGACGTTGCTTAATATTTTGGCAGGTAGAGTAAACATAGATTCTGGTGTGATTGAAACAGGACAAACTGTGAAAATCGGCTACTATACACAGGAAAGTGAAGATATGGACGATAGTAAGCGGATGATTGAATATATTCGCGAGACAGCCGAATCGATTGCCTTGAAGGATGGAACCTATATATCTGCTGCTCAAATGCTCGAACGATTTCTTTTTCCACTACACACTCACGGTACACCAATCCGAAAGCTTTCGGGCGGAGAAAAACGAAGACTTTATTTATTGAAGATACTAATGTCTGCACCGAATGTCCTGCTTTTGGATGAGCCGACCAATGATCTCGATACTCAGACATTAACCGTACTTGAAGATTATTTGGAGACATTCCCTGGGGTAGTCGTCACTGTTTCACATGACCGTTATTTTCTTGATAAAGCATGCTCCCAGCTGTTTGTTTTCAAAGGGAATGCTGTTGTCAGTCATTATTACGGCAGCTATTCTGAGTTTTTAGAAGAAAAAATAGCAGTGGAGCCTGTTGAGAAGCCTGTTGTTCAATTACAGCAACAGCGTTCTGAGAAAAAGAAAAAGAAATTGACTTACGCCGAGACGAAGGAATGGGAAGAAATTGAAGAGAAGATGGAGAAAGCCGAAGAACGTTTAACAAGTATTGCTGCGGAAATGGCAACAGCAGGCAGTGACTTTGATAAACTTCGCCTCTTAATGGAAGAGGAGACGAAAGTTAAAGAAGAGCTTGATTATATGCTTGAACGATGGGAATATTTAGCGGAGAAGTTAGAGGAATAAGTAGGTTAGGTATGACTAATCATTCACACTAAAAGCGTCTAAACCCTAGATTATGATAAATTATAGTCACATATTCTAAAAATATGTGTAAAGGAGCGAACGTATGAATATTATATCGATTGAACCTACACCAAGCCCAAATACGATGAAAATTAACTTAACCGAAGAGCTTCCAACTGGTAGAAGCAATAATTATAAAAAAGAGGAAGCCGAAAAAGCGCCGCAATTGATCCGCGAAATCTTAAATATCGATGGTGTCAAGGGCGTTTATCATGTTGCTGATTTCTTAGCCGTTGAGCGAAATGGTAAATATGATTGGCAAGAAATTTTGATTAAAGTTCGCCAAGTATTCGGTGAAGATACTAGCGATGAAGAAGCGGGACAGATTATTCTCGAACATTATGGAGAAGTCAATGTTTCGATTTTGCAGTTTAAAGGATTGCCATATCAAATTAAGCTTAATGATGGAAATAGTGAAAAGCGTTATGCCCTTCCGGAAAACTTTGCTCAGGCTGTTCAAGCAGCGCAAAAACAAGATGATAATGTTGTTTTGCAAAGAAAATGGAAAGACTATGGCGTCAGATACGGAGATATGGATGTAATTGGTGCAGAAGTATCTGAAGAGCTTATTGCTGCGTATCCACCAGAGCGGATAAATGAACTTGTAGCTCAAGCGAAGCAAGAGAACGACAACAAAAAAGAACTAGTAAAACGGACTAAAATCAAGCTTACTGCAGAGATGCTTGAGGATGAAAACTGGGAAAAACGCTATCAAGCACTTGAGCAAATGGAGGATCCAACTATAGATGATATTCCATTGCTAAAAAAAGCTCTGTCAGACAGTAAAGTATCCGTACGTAGAGAAGCAGTCGTATTACTAGGGATGATTGAAGATCGAAAAGTATTACCTGCTCTTTATCTTGGCTTAAATGATAAAAATCCAGCAGTGAGAAGAACGGCTGGAGATTGCTTATCTGATCTCGGATTTGCAGAAGCGATGACGGAAATGGCATCTGCCTTAAAAGATAAAAGTAAGATTGTTAGATGGCGTGCTGCGATGTTCCTCTATGAATCTGGCGATAAAAGCGTGTTATCTGCTTTAAAAGAAGCGGAAAAAGATTCTGAATTCGAAGTGGCTTTGCAAATAAAAATGGCAATAGACCGGATCGAAAATGGGGAAGAGGCAAAAGGATCTGTTTGGAAGCAAATGACAGAAGCGAGACAGGCAGAAGAATAATATGTTGCATAGATAAATAGAAAAAGTCTCTCTCTTTTTTTATACTAACGTATAAAAAAGAGAGAGACTTTTATTATTATTTTGACATATCATATGTTCAATTAGATTTAATTGTGTTAGAATTTTTAGAGAATACAAAATAATGCTATTTATTATTTAACTTAATATATTGGGGGTTTTCAATAAATGTCTACGCCAAAAATGAGAAGTGACATGATTACACAAGGAATCGACCGTGCTCCGCACCGTAGTTTGTTGCGTGCAGCCGGCGTTAAAGAAGAAGATTTCGGCAAACCGTTTATCGCCGTTTGTAACTCTTATATTGATATCGTTCCAGGACATGTACATTTGCAGGAATTTGGAAAAATTGTAAAGGAAGCGATTCGCGAAGCGGGCGGTGTACCTTTTGAATTTAATACAATCGGAGTTGACGATGGAATCGCCATGGGTCACATCGGTATGCGCTACTCCTTGCCAAGCCGTGAAATTATTGCCGATTCAATTGAAACTGTTGTTTCAGCGCATTGGTTCGATGGAATGATTTGTATTCCAAACTGTGACAAAATTACGCCAGGGATGATGATGGCGGCTCTTCGTGTCAATATTCCAACAATGTTCGTTAGTGGTGGACCAATGAAAGCGGGTGTGGATAAAGAAGGTAACCCACTTAACTTAAACTCTGTTTTTGAAGGGGTTGGAGCTTACCAAGCTGGTAAAATTGATGAAGCAAAATTACAAGAGATTGAGCAATTTGCTTGTCCTACATGTGGTTCTTGTTCTGGTATGTTTACTGCAAACTCAATGAACTGCTTGGCAGAAGGTCTTGGTCTTGCCCTACCTGGTAATGGTACAATTTTAGCTGTAGCTCCCGAACGTAAAGAGTTTGTTAAACGCTCAGCTACGCAATTAATGGAGCTTATCAAAAAGGATATTAAGCCACGTGATATCGTAACAATCGATGCAATTGACAATGCGTTTGCGTTGGACATGGCGATGGGTGGTTCAACAAACACAGTCCTTCATACACTTGCATTAGCACATGAAGCTGGAATTGAGTATTCATTAGAACGTATCAATGATATTGCAAGTCGTGTACCTCATCTTGCAAAAATCGCTCCGGCATCAGATTATCACATTGAAGATGTTCATAATGCAGGAGGCGTTAGTGCCATCATCAATGAGGTTCTTAAAAAGCCGGGTGCAATCAATGGTGATTGCCTAACTGTATCTGGTAAAACATTACGTGAAAATGTTGCTGGGGCGGAAATCTTGGACAAAAATGTTATTCGTCCATTAGACAATCCTCATTCTGAGCGAGGCGGCCTTGCTGTATTATTCGGTAACCTAGCGCCAAATGGTTCAGTTATTAAAGTTGGAGCTGTCGATCCAGCAGTTGGCGGCTACCATAGAGGTCCTGCAATCTGCTTCGATTCTCAAGAAGACGCACTTTCTGGAATTATAACTGGGAAAGTAAAAGAAGGCGATGTTGTAGTCATCCGCTATGAAGGCCCTAAAGGGGGACCTGGTATGCCAGAAATGCTTGCGCCTACATCACAAATCGTTGGTAGAGGTCTTGGAGCCAAAGTTGGTTTGATTACAGATGGACGTTTCTCAGGTGCGTCGAGAGGTATTTCAATTGGACATATTTCTCCAGAAGCAGCAGAGGGCGGGCCAATTGCATTTGTAGAAAATGGTGATATCATCGAACTTGACTTGAATAATCGTACGATCCAATTAGAAGTTTCTGACGAAGAATTTGAAAAACGTAAAGCAAACTGGAAAGGCTTTGAGCCAAAAGTAAAAACGGGCTATTTGGCACGTTACTCTAAGCTTGTTACAAGTGCTAACACAGGTGGCGTAATGAAAATCTAATCAGATGGAGTTAATCTATCCAGAAGCTTGTTAAAGAAGGGGCGGAGTTCACACTCTAAATTAGAAGAAAGTGTTTATACACGAATTCTCTAATAAGAGTTGGGCCTGGCCCTCTTTAATTTGGAATTGTAAACTTCAGATCTATTCAAGAAGTAGTGGAGCAGTCGATTAACTATTTTGAAAAAATGAGCGGATTATCTAACTTAAACGTATTATAGACGATTCACTTTTTTGCATAATTGTTAATATGTATAGTATTCTTATAGTGTATGGGAAAATAAAGGAGGCATTTACTTATGTCAATGGCATATGAAGAATATATGAAACAAGTGGTAAAACCAATGCGTGCCGAACTTGTTCAAGCGGGTTTTACGGAGTTTACTACTCCTGAAGAAGTAGAAAATTTCATGAATACAGTAAATGAAGAAACAACTCTTGTTGTTGTAAATTCAGTATGCGGATGTGCGGCAGGGCTTGCCCGACCAGCAGCAACTCAAGCGGTGTTAAATTCGGAAAACAAACCAGATCATATCGTGACCGTGTTCGCCGGCCAAGATAAAGAAGCTACGGCAAAAATGCGTGAATATTTCACAGGTTATGAACCATCCTCACCATCGATGGCTTTATTAAAGGGAAAAGAAGTGATCCACTTCATTCCACGCCATGATATTGAAGGGTTTCCGATGGAAGCGGTAATGGAAAACCTTCTTACAGCGTTTGCACAAAAGAAATAATTTAGTATTGGAGTATGTAGAGACTTATCTCTTGGGGCCTGACCTTTTAGATAAGTCTCTACAGCTTTTTAGTTGAATAAAAAGGAGAACAGAAACAGTTACTAAAAATATGCAAATATGTGTAGATATGTGACACAATATGTTTGTGGGAAAATAATACAACCCTAATGAATTTGGAACACTTATTAACTGATCAGTCAAAACACTTCACAAATGGGATAGAGAAGGTGTATTGACAGCGTTTCGAACACCGACAGGAAGAAGATTTTATACTCACACTCAATACCTAGAGTATATAGGCGCTTCATCGAAAAATGAAAATAAGAGAAAAGTAGTTATTTACACTAGAGTATCTAACTCAGGTCAGAGAGACGATTTGCATTTACAAATTGAATTTCTTCAACAATTTGTAAATACAAAAGGTATTAATGTTGATGAAGTGGTGAAGGACATCGGGAGTGGATTAAATTTTAATCGAAAAAAATGGAACTTGCTTTTGAAGGATGTGCAAGAAAATAACGTATCAGAGATTTATAATTCACATAAAGATCGCTTTATTCGTTTTGGTTATGACTGGTTTGAGCGGTTCCTTTTGAGTCACGATACAAAATTAATTGTTGTGAATAACGAAAAATCGTCTCCACAACAAGAATTGGTTCAAGATTTGATTTCTATTATTCATGTCTTTTCATATCGAATCTACGGATTAAGAAAATATAAGAATACAATTAAAAAGGATGGTGAGTTGGATGAAAACTTATAAAACAGAGATTTATCCAACTCAAGAGCAAATTATTAAATTAAACCAAACGATTGGTGTCTGTAGATTCCTTTATAATCAGTTTATTTCTTATAATAAGGAAGTATATGAGAAAGAAGGGAAATTTGTAAGTGGCCTGGACTTTGATAAGTATGTTAATAACGAACTATCTGTCCAAGAAGGATTTGAGTGGATTAAAAAAGCCTATGGAAAAGCTCGCAAGAAATCCATTATGAATGTGGAAAACGCCTTTAAGAGGTTTTTTAAGGAATTATCTAAATTCCCTAGATTTAAAAAGAAAAGGAATCAAGATGTCTCTTTCTATGCACCGAGAAACAACAAAGGCGATCTTCTTATCGAACGCCATCGAATCAAAGTTCCCTTTCTTGGTTGGGTTCGATTGAAGGAAAAAGGGTATCTGCCTGTCAAACAACAGGCAAAAAATATTACGATTACACAAAAAGCAGGAAGATACTATATTTCGGCACTCCTTGATTGTGATTTTCCTTATTCAAATAATCAACAGAAATCTGAAGGTATAGGTATTGATCTAGGCATCAAAGAATTTGCGTTTGCAAGCAATGGTCACTCGTTTAGAAATATCAACAAAACACCAAGAGTAAGAAAGTTTGAGAAGAAATTAAAAAGAGAACAGGGATCACTTAGTCGAAAATACGAATTTTACAAAAAGAAAGGTGGGAAATCTGCTGCTAAAGAGAGGCGGAACCTCAATAAAAATATACTCAGAGTTCAGAAACTTTATCAACGGCTTTTAACTATTCGTGAAGCGTATCGACAACATGTTGTATCTATGATGGTGAAAACCAAACCATCATTTATTACGATCGAAAAGCTTAACGTTAAAGGCATGATGAAGAATCGACATTTAGCAAAAAGTGTTGCCAATCAAGGGTTTTATGATTTTAAACAGCGCTTACTTCATTCTTGCAAAAAGTTTGGAATTGAGCTTAGAGAAGTCGATACGTTTTATCCTTCTTCTAAATTGTGTTCATGTTGCCGACACAAGAAAGTTAATCTTTCTTTATCGGATCGAATTTACAAGTGTGATAACTGTAAAGTTGAATTAAATCGAGATCATCACGCTAGTTTAAATCTAAAACAAGCAACCAAATATGTTGTCTTAACTTAACTAAACAACATATATGTACCGATGGCTAGTCGGGAATTGACGCTTGTGGAGAATCAAACCCACTGCGGTAGCGAGAAAGTAGCGAAACAGGATTCGTTGAAGCAAGAAAACTCTGGATACGTATATTTATACACATTTTTAGTAGCAGAGCTATCATGTTTGTCACAACAGCTGGTCGCACCGATGATCTACATATTGAACAAGCTAAAAATATTGCCACTCAATTTTCACTTCCATTTTACCAGAGGAATAAACGTTCTATAGCTAGAATGCATCAAGACTATAGAATGGATTGCCTAGTAGTAGGAAAAAACAAACTGGAACTTCATAAAATTTCTGGAAGTATGCCTTTCTTTTTTCACCCAAATCTCGCAATGGTTCGTACTAAACGATTGATGAATGGGGAAGAAGATCCGTATATAGCGGCTGCTAAAATTGAAAGAGGGTCCTCTATACTTGACTGTACACTAGGCCTAGGAGCAGATGCTATCATCGCGAGCTATGTATCAGGTCCTGGTGGGGAAATTAGAGCAATTGAAGAAAATCCGATCGTCTCTTTTATTGTGGAACAAGGACTGTTGCAGTGGGAAAGTGGCATCGAACTTATGGATGCTGCGATGAAAAGAATCCATATTCAAACAGGCAATCATCTTGAGGTGTTAAAGACGCTTACGGATAATAGTTTCGATGTGGTGTACTTTGATCCGATGTTTGAAGAACGTATTGAAGAATCAGAAGGTATGAAAGGGTTGGCACAATTTGCATCGCATGAAGATTTACAACTAGAAACGATAGTGCAGGCAAAGCGGGTTGCTAGAAACCGAGTCGTGCTAAAGGATCATTTTCAAAGTAAACGTTTCGAGCAATTGGGGTTCACAACAATCAAAAGGAAAACTTCTTTATTTCATTATGGCTATATTCAATTATAAACGAAACTCGTCTCTTTTTTTTCGACGGGCTTCTTCGCGTTTGAATTTTAATCGATCTATAATGAAAAAAGAAGCCTTGCCATCTGTTAATGGCAAGGCTAGTTAAGGCTATTAAAATGAAAAGCCACTTCTTTTTCTGATTAGAAACAAGCGAAGAAATGAAGTAGGTCCATTCATGGCAATACAAGTGATTAATCGGCAATCGCTTCATAAATGAAATAAACAAGTGAAATAACGACAAGAATCAAAATCGCTGACGATCCCATAGATGAATTCCTCCTTTACAAAACAATGGGTTACTATTAATAATTCTACATCAGATAAGGATAATCCTTCATTCTTATTTGCATATGTAAAAATTCTTGAGAGGGAAAAATGGTATTTCTTTATTATATGCAAGTAAGCCTTTTCTCATAATGAAACCGTATATACATTTTTTTCGTAATTTCCTAAGAAATTCAGTATACTAGAAACTAGAAGATAGAAATGACTAGTTATGTATAAAGGCACGGAAATTTTCCAAATAAAGATTAATATGTGAACCGAAATTTGGAAACTAAAATGATTAAGGAGGAGAGAAAACATCATGCAGAAATCGAGATGGTTGAAGAAAAGCCTCGTTGTATTAGTATCTGTTTTAACATTCGGTATGGTTTCTCCTTCCGATATATCTTGGCGTACACAAGCACATTCCGATAAACACGCGAAGAAGGACATCTTTGAAGAAGCAGAAAGTACAGGCTATTCTTTATTGGAATCAGCTGATGATCCGATTTCAACAACAATATTTGACCGAAGTGAGTTTATTGAATCAATGATGGCAAAGGCCCAGGACCATGCCTTTACGAAATTCGGTGCAAAGATTGGTCCGAAGATTGAGGATGAATTTAAATTTTCTGTTTTACCAAAAATTGAAGAAGCTATTACTCAAATGGCAGTAAAATTTCCTGATGAAGAGCTTGTCCAGTTAACCATATCTAAAGGTCCTTCTTCAGGGCGCGGTGAGAAAATTTTTCATATTTTTAATGAAAATACCGGAAAAGATATCATTCGTTTTCATGTTAGACAAGAGAATCCGCCCCAAGAAGGATATTGGTTCAATTTTCACTACCATACGTATCATGATGAATTCGCTACACATTATGCTTTAGGCAAAATTTATTGGAATAAGAATACACCTCCAAAATGGTCGGAGCAAACTTATTTTTCTTGAAAATGCTTTATTTTTTCTGGAAATTGAAGTTAACATTTGAAACATAAATCCAATAGGCGTATGCTAACGATATAGCCAAACTGAATGCGCTGCTATTAGCGCATTTTTCATTTTTTAAAGAATGGTGTATACGGTTTTAGGAAGAGTTGATCTAGCGAACGCAGTCTATTTAGTCTTAAGCCGATCATTCTGATTTGAAAAAATCGCTCGCTATTCAGTTTGGTTTCGAAGTTCCTGTATAGACACTTACGATTTTCTAATAAAAGAATCAATTTATTTTACAAGAAAGCCGGGATAATATGTTAACAAGCATTATGGACACATATGCTCAATTTTTTGATTGGGGGATGTGGGTTGAAGTATTGTCGGATCCAGTAAGCTGGGGGTTAATTGGCACACTGATTCTACTTGAAGGTTTGCTGTCAGCGGATAATGCACTGGTTCTTGCGGTCATGGTTCGTCATTTACCTAAGAAACAACGAAAAAAGGCACTCTTCTATGGATTACTTGGTGCTTATGCATTCCGATTCATTGCAATTGGACTTGGTGTTTATTTAATTAATCTATGGTGGGTAAAAGTATTAGGAGCAACATATCTTGCGTGGCTTGCCATTAAGTATTTTATTGATAAAACGAAACAAGGTGAAAGTGAAGAAGAAACAAAAGGATTGTCTAAGGAAAGTTTCCTGATTAGAATGTTCGGTAATCTATGGGGAACGGTAGTTGCTGTTGAGTTAATGGATATTGCGTTTTCGGTTGACAGTGTGCTTGCTGCATTTGGTGTCAGTGAAAAAGTATGGGTGTTGTTGATTGGTGGTATGCTTGGTGTGCTAATGATGCGTGGCATAGCAGGTGTCTTTCTTAAATTAATCGACAAAGTGCCTGAACTTGAGACGGCTGCATACGTATTGATTGCGATTATCTCAGTTAAAATGTACCTTGCTGTCATTCATATTGAGATTCCTTATGCAATGTTTTTCCTTTTGATCGTCATCACGTTTGCGATTACTTTTGTTGTCCATTTCCGCAACTTACGTCATCTAAAAGAATAAGTGAAAAAAGTGTTTCCCAAAAGGGTCAGACCTCACACACTATACATCGTTTATTGTGTCATTTATCCGTCACATAAACGATATATAGTAGATGTGTGCTCTGACCCTTTCGTTATGGGGTAGACTCTTTTCTACGTTCTGATGGAAATAGAGTAGGGATACATTCAAATATCCGGAAATTTCCGTTTGATGATCTGAAACACTAAGGAAAAGAAGATGAAGAAACATAATGGAATAAAAATGGACCATAGAACTGAGTTAATTAAAGGGTGTAAAAGAAGACCTAAAAAGAGAGAAAATATGAAAAGGTCAAGATAAATGAAAACCTCTAAATTAAATACATCAAGCACTTCATCTGCAAGTTCAGGGTGAAGTCTTAATAGCTCCTGTTTATTAACACGTCTCAATATAATCACCTAGCATTCATCCAGTTACTTCTTGTATATGTTCAAACCTACCGAAGCGTTACTCATAAAGTGAAACTTCTATCAGTGAGTTTTTTTATCCCCCACTGATGGTTAGTTAAACTGAGATAAATTCATTGAAATTCTTCTGTTGCCATCAGTGATCTCACCTTATTTTCCCAATATTTTCGAAAGTTTAATGATTTCATAATATGTTATACTTCAATAATATGAAAGTAGTAGTTTATCCCGTATTAACAGGCAGTAAGCCCCCACCCCGAGGCTGAGAGGAATCAAGGAAGGACTGCCCGTAAAAATCCGATTAGTGAGATACTGTGAAACTTACTGATGCGTGAGCAGAAGGTTAGTTGAGGCCCACAGGATGTGGCGTATTTAGTATGAGTTCGTTGAATTTGGGTTTGTAGTGTCGCTTTAGCGACGCTAGAACGGACTAACAATTAGTGGGGGATGAAAGAACCCCTTAATGATTGAAGTTTCACTTTATATTGCTAGTTTAATGAATTGGTGGTTGTATACATGAGAAGAATATTATCTTTAGTCTTATGCCTCCTTCTTTTCTTCATTCTATCTTCATTTTCATTTGTTGAAACGGATGGCATAAGTGTTGGTGCTTTTGCAGAAGATCATCGTCTAAAATTAACGAAAGTATGGCAGGAAAATACAAAACTAGGCAGACTTTTTTTATTTCCTGAACATTCCTTTAATGTAGACGAAGCTGTTCAGATTGTTGAACAAATTAGTGTGCTTCCTCCTGCTACAATTCAGAAGTTAGTTGATAAAAATGTGAAAATTAAACTGTTCACAGGTCGTTTAACTGATGATCCATTTGCTGAGCATTTAAAAGGAAGTAAGCCAAGAGGATATAAAAATGAACAGACGACTTGGGATGATGTGCCAGGAATGGGAGGGGATCGAATTGTCCTTGTGAAAATTGGTGCAAGTGAACCAGGAAACGGGCACAGTTCGATTAATCTTGAGCTTCACGAATTAGCCCATACGATTGATACATATGCATATGACGGAATTCGCGATGATGGAGTATTTTTGGGAGCTTGGGAACAAGAAGTAAGCCGTCTTTTCCCTGACAAAGCCTATTATTCTACATATCCAGAAGAATACTTTGCCGAAACATATGCGATGTTCTTTGCGAATGCAGCTTCTAATAAAGTGCTGAAAGAGAAGGCACCGCACACGTATTTATATATTAAACAGTTAAACTAAAATGGAAATTAATGTAGGGGTCTTCGTTGAAATATTACTTTGCGAAGAGAACAGATATTTGGATTATCACTGCATTTTAAATGGTTCTCCTAATCTAATATTCAAAAAGGTTTTGGTGTTGAAACCAGAACTAGGCTACAATAATAGTGTGTATTTGAAAAAAAGGTGGTTTATTTAATGAAGCAATATTTGGATTTATGTAAGCATGTGCTTGAAAATGGTACAAAAAAAAGTGACAGAACAGGGACAGGTACAATCAGTACTTTTGGCTATCAGATGAGATTTAATCTGCAAGAAGGCTTTCCAGTTCTTACGACAAAAAAACTAAGCTTAAAGGCAATCATTCATGAATTATTGTGGTTTCTGCAAGGCGATACGAATGTTTTGTACCTACAGGATAATGGAGTACGTATTTGGAATGAATGGGCGAATGAAAATGGTGAGCTTGGTCCTATTTATGGCCATCAATGGCGTTCATGGGGAACAGCTGATGGCAGACAAATTGATCAAATTTCACAATTGATTGAGCAGATTAAAACTAATCCTGATTCACGCCGTTTGATTATTAATGCTTGGAATGTCGGTGAGTTAGAAGAAATGGCTTTACCTCCCTGCCATGCGATGTTCCAGTTTTATGTTCGGGATGGAAAACTGTCTTGTCAGCTCTATCAACGATCCGCTGATGTATTTTTAGGTGTGCCATTTAATATCGCGTCATATGCCTTGCTGACAATGATGATTGCACAAGTCTGTGACTTGGAGTATGGAGACTTTATTCATACATTTGGGGATGTTCATATTTATAACAATCACATTGAGCAAATCAATCTCCAGTTAACTCGGGAACCGTATCAATTACCAGTTATGAAAATTAATCCAGATGTAAAAAGTATTTTCAATTTTAAATATGAAGATTTTGTACTGGAAAACTATGAGGCGCATCCACATATTAAAGGAGAAGTGAGTGTATGATTTCTTTCATGTTCGCAATGGATGAGAATCGAATAATCGGCAAGGATAATACCTTGCCTTGGTATTTACCAGCGGATCTCCAGTATTTTAAAAAAGTGACAATGGGTCACCCTATTCTGATGGGGAGAAAAACGTATGAGTCAATTGGAAAGCCTTTACCGGGTAGAGAGAACATCATCTTGACTCGAAATGCAGATTATCAACAAGAGGGCATAACAGTGATCTCAGATATGAAAGAAGCCGTGGCATATGCGGACGCCTTGGATGAAGAGGTATTTGTTATTGGCGGAGCAGAAATCTTTCAGCAATTAATTTCTGATTGCAAGCGTCTATACATAACGCAAATCCATCATTCATTTGAGGGTGACACGTATTTCCCGGAATTAAATATGTCAAAATGGCAGACGGTATCTAAAACGACTGGTATCGTAGATGAAAAGAACAAGTATCCTCATGAATTTATTGTATTAGAACGAATCGAGAACTAGACAGAATGGGAGTACTCCATTTGTGGAATTAAATGTAGTACTCGCTGTCTTATTTAATATTGAGACATGTTAGTTGAACTTGTTAGAGTTTTCTATCAGGTGCAAATATGGTGAAATGTCTGAAAAATCTGTTGATTTATTTTCGATTTGTGATATAATTTACAAATTATCTAGAGATGTGAAAAGAGGGTATTACATGAGCCAAATAACATCAACAAGAAAATGGGTCCAAGTTGAAGATATCTTAGTTGCTTATCAGGAGCTTAAAGATATCGTTGCGCACACGCCACTGCAAAGAAACGAAAGATTATCCGAGAAGTATGAGTGTAATGTTTACTTAAAACGAGAAGACTTACAGCATGTGCGCTCTTTTAAGCTTAGGGGAGCATATTATAAAATGAAAAAGCTGACTGCAGATGAAACAAGAAATGGAGTTGTCTGTGCGAGCGCGGGCAATCATGCGCAAGGGGTTGCGTTTGCGTGTAGTCAGTTGGGGATTTCAGGGAAAATCTACATGCCTGCGACAACTCCTCGGCAAAAAGTTGACCAGGTTCAGCTATTTGGTAAAGACAAAATTGAAATTGTTTTAGTAGGCGATTCGTTTGATGATGCCTTTCTTGAAGCAGAGAAATGCCAGGAAACAGAAAAAAGAACGTTTATTCATCCGTTTGATGACGAACTTGTCATCGCTGGTCAAGGAACAGTAGCTATTGAAATATTAAATGATTGTGATGAAAAAATCGATTATGTCCTTGCAGGAATTGGCGGAGGGGGCCTAGTGTCAGGTATCTCTACATATTTTAAATCGGTCTCACCTGAAACATCTTGTATCGGAGTCGAACCAGAAGGCGCTGCTTCAATGAAACAATCTTTAATGAAAGGTGAAGTAGAGGCTTTACAGGACATTGACACGTTTGTAGATGGTGCAGCAGTTAAATGTGTAGGACAAAAAACGTTTGATCTCTGTCAGGAATATATGGATGATATCATTAAGGTCCCTGAAGGAAAGGTCTGCACAACCATACTAGACTTATACAATGAACATGCGATCATAGCAGAGCCTGCAGGAGCGTTGTCTGTTGCGGCGCTTGATTTTTATCGGGATGAAATCAAAGGGAAAACCGTCGTTTGTGTAATTAGTGGGGGCAATAATGATATTGGCCGTATGCAAGAGATAAAAGAAAAGTCACTTTTATATGAAGGGCTACTTTATTACTTCATTGTCAATTTTCCTCAGCGGGCAGGAGCTTTACGTGAATTCCTTGATGAAGTACTCGGACCTAATGATGATATTTCAAGATTTGAATATACGAAAAAAAATAACAAAGAACAGGGTCCTGCTTTAGTTGGCATTGAGCTGAAAAATAGACAAGATTATGGACCTTTGATTGAGCGTATGAGCAAAAAAGGGTTTCCATATGTCGAAGTAAATAAAGATAGTAATTTATTTTCTTTATTGATTTAAGGTTAAAAGAATGGGATGTTCCAAAAGGGCCTGACCTAGCACTCGCCACACAGTTTATCGTGTTACTTACACTTCATTTAAACTGTATGTAGTAGTTGCTGGGTTTGACCCTTTATTTATGGGATACCCGCTATTTTTAATAAAACTGGAATTAATTACTGGTATAGGGTAAAATAATAAGGTATAAATCGTCGTTTATTACACATTTTAAAAGTATTCTAATCAAGTTATGTCAATCTAAAAGTGAGCTATTATTTAGCGAATGTATTATTTTATGTAAGAAAGTAACAGGAGGGGTGTTATCATGTTTTCAAATATAGGGGTACCAGGATTAATTTTGATTTTAGTGCTTGCACTCATCATTTTCGGACCAAAGAAATTACCTGAAATTGGACGGGCATTCGGTCAAACTTTACGTGAATTTAAAAGTTCAACTCGTGAGTTAACACAGGATGTCTTTGAAGAAAAAGATGAAAAAAAGAATAATTCAGTAAAATAAGTACTGTGTCTAAGAGGAGGTTGTCCCATAACGAAAGTGTCAGGCCCCACAATTACAATATATAGTTGAAATAATGTGTATATAACACTATAAACTGTGTATCGCAAGTGAGGTCAAGACCCTATTGGGACATCCTCCTTTTAACTTGTAAGATAAGGGCCCTTAGTTATGTCGATGTGTTTAGTGACAAGCAAATGAAGTACAGTCTTACAGGTCAAATAACTTCCAAGCTTCTTTGAGTCGCTATACAAAGTGGATATAGGAGATTTGTTCTTCTTCATCCAAGTAGATTTAACTTTACCTTATAATGAATGGATACATAAAGGATTGTAGTTTTTTAGAAGTAAAGATGAATATGTGGGCATTATTACCATTGGTATGAGTTACCCGTTACATGCCGGAATAATGAAGAAAATTCGGTAATATTCGTATTTTTAATAGAGAGCGTGATAGATTTGGCAGATCAAGAACAAAACGTAATTGCCCATTTAGAGGAGCTGCGTAAACGTTTAATTATTACGGTAATTGCATTTATCCTCTTTTTTATTGTTGGTTTTATCTATGTTGAAGAGATATATCAGTGGCTTGTTAAAGATTTTGATGAAAAACTAATGGTGCTAGGACCAAGTGATATCCTCTGGATTTATTTCATGCTTGCAACGGTTGTTTCGGTAGCGGCTACAATTCCGGTGTTTGCGTTTCAATTATGGTTATTTGTGAAACCAGCGTTGCTGCCGAGGGAGATAAAAACAACCCTATCTTATATTCCAGCACTTTTTCTTTTATTTGTTGGTGGTCTAGCATTTGGATACTTCATTATTTTCCCAATGGTACTGGATTTCTTACTTGGATTAAGCAGTGGAATGTTTGTGACCAATTTTACAGCAGATAAATATTTCCAGTTTCTTCTTAATATGACATTGCCGTTTGGGATTCTTTTCGAGCTTCCTGTTGTGACGATGTTTTTAACATCAATTGGGATCGTTAATCCATATGTGTTGCAAAAGCTTAGAAAATACGCGTACTTTGTCTTGGTCGTCATAGCGATATGTATTACCCCACCAGATTTTGTATCAGATTTTCTCGTAACTATACCGTTGCTGCTGTTATATGAAATCAGTATTTCGTTGTCAAAATTTGTGTACAAACGGAAGCAAAAACGAGATGCACACATTCAAGAAGAGGTGCAAGAAGAAGGCCTAGATTAATAAATAGCTTTCATATGGCGAGCCATTCACAAAGAAACGCATAAAATTATACGATGCTGTCTGAAGTATTGAATGAAGAAGTAGAGGAGGAATTTGCCTACTTCTTCAATTCGATCAAGGACAGCATTTTTTATTTGGGAATTCCGTTTTTTTTTTTTGAAAAATTATAAAAAACGGAAGAAATGTGTCGAACTTTCAAACTTTGTCAAAATAGCTCGAAATATTGGATATTAAGATTGAATGATCGTATTAACAAGGTATAATTAAGGGAATTGTTAAGGTTGGGAAGTGGAATGATGGGAAATGTGAAAATTGTAACAGATTCGACTGTTGATATGACGCAAGAGGAAATCAAGCGATATGGTATTGAAATGGTACCCTTATCGATTTCAATAGACGACATGATTTATTTAGATAAGATCGAAATAGAACAAGAAGAATTTTTGATAAAAATGAAGAATGCTAAGGAGCTTCCGAAAAGCTCTCAGCCATCGACAGGCACTTTCTTAGACGTTTTTGACAGACTTGGAGAAGATGGAAGCGAGATTATTTCTATTCATATGACTGGTGGAATGAGTGGTACTGTTCAATCTGCAGAGAGTGCAGCGAAAATGACTGAATCCAATGTCACGGTGTTTGATTCAAAATATATTTCAAAGGCATTATCATTTCAAGTAATTGAAGCTGCCAAAATGGCGAAGGAAGGCAAAAGTGTTGCTGAAATTCTGGAGAGGATCAAAGATATTCAATCCCAATCAAGATTGATTATTTCCATTGATACGTTAGAGAATTTAGTGAAAGGCGGACGAATCGGTAAAGTGTCTGCCATGATTGGTTCGTTACTAAACATTAAACCAATTGCGATCTTAGAAGATGGAGTACTTCATCCTGTCTCAAAAGCAAGAAGTCAATCTCAAATTGTTAAATTTGTCGTGAATAAATATAAAGAAGATTTGAAGGATAAGCAAATCACAGGAATTGGTATTGTTCATGTGAATGGATATGAAATCGCTTCAAAGATTAGAACAGCATTAGCTGAAATCAGCGGCTTATCCAATATAAAAATTGAAGGTACGTCTCCTGTAGTAAGCACTCACACGGGCGAAGGTGCTATGGGAGTTATGTATCATTGGGAATAGAAGCATGAAAAACCTGTGAAAACTAATAGATGTCACAATTTGTGAAAAGGTCATAAAATTTTTAGCTTGAATGCAAATTTCTTTAAACAGCTTACATCCTCTGGTAAAATAATATAATCATAATATGCAAATAAAGGCGGTAAAACAATGAAAAGGCGGCAAAGCATAATATTGTTCATTGGAATTATGGTTGTTTTGTTATTATCGGCATGCAGTTCACAAGGGATTAAAAACGGGTATAATTCGGATCTTGAAGAGTTTACTTTCATGGATCATAACAACAAAGAATTTTCGAAAAGTGACTTGAAGGGGAAGGTTTGGCTTGCTGATTTTGTGTTTACAAACTGCACAACGGTTTGTTTACCAATGACGAGTAATTTGGCTGAATTTCAAACGATGCTTAAAGATAATGACATTTCAAATGTAGAAATTGTTTCTTTCTCTGTAGACCCTGAATTAGATATACCAGCAGCGTTGAAGGAGTATGCAGAACGATTCAATGCTGATTTATCCTCTTGGCATTTCCTAACGGGCTATACTCAGCAGGAAATTGAAGAGTTTGCTAAAAAGAACTTTAAAACGATTGTTCAAAAACCAGCCAATACTGATCAAGTTATCCATGGTACTAAGTTTTATTTAGTTAATAAATCTGGAGAAATTGTTAAAGATTATTCAGGCGTGAGTGATGTACCGTTTGAAGAAATGCTGAATGATATTAAAATTTTACAAAAATGATGTGGATGTCCCTAAAAGAACTGACCACGAACGCTATACATAGTTTATAGTAGTCGAAGGGTTTGGGGCTTTTGTTATGGGACATTCTTTTTTATTGCCTTGCGTTTTGAAAGCTGATTATGTCATCAAACTTCATGATTTGCGATTTTATTAATCGTACGTGATATAATAGTGAAAGACCTTTTTTAGGACGGTGACACCTATGAAGAAAAAAATATCCTGTCTATTGATTGGACTGTTGATCCTCACCTCATGTTCAAACATTCGAACAGTTTCAAATTATGCTTTACAACAAGAAAACGAGCTTGAGTTAAAAAAAAAGGATGCGATCCCTGCTACTTTTTTTCCTGATCCGATCGAAATCGTTTCGTTAGGTGATTCTTTGACACAAGGCGTAGGGGATACGACTGACAAAGGTGGTTATATACCCTATTTGCGACAACTGCTAGAAAAAGAACCAACGATTACGTCTGTGAATGTTGTCAATCATGGCGTAAAAGGCAATCGAACTGACCAGTTATTGAAGCGTATGAAAGAAGATAAGGTGATTGCTAATATTAAAAAGGCAGATGCGGTTGTGATTACGATTGGTGGCAATGATGTCATGCAGGTATTCCGCCAAAATATAGTCGATTTGAAAATGGCACAATTTGAGAAAGCAAGAATAGGGTATGAAAAAAGATTGGAACAAATATTCAATAGGGTTCGCTCAAACAATGAGCATGCACAAATTTATTTAGTTGGCATATACAATCCATTTACCAAAGTTTTAAGTGCCTTTCAAGAATTGGAAATTATTATGGACCAATGGAATCGCAGCGGCCAAACAATCGTTGAGAGATATGATAATGCGTATTTCATTGGAATTGGCGATTTATTTGAAAATACGGCAGAGAATTTATTATTTACCGAGGACCATTTTCATCCAAATAATCGAGGCTATGAGTTGATTGCAGACAGAATCTATCAAGAAATGAATATTGAAACAATAGGAAGAGGTTCAATAGAGGCGAGTGCAAAAGGGGATGAAGAATAATTAATGTCTAAAGCAAGTTGGAAATACTTATTTCTAGGATTAATGGCAATAAATATTATTGTGCTAGTTACACTTATTATATTGATTAATTTACCTGCGAAAGATGAGGAAGCTGCACAAATAGATCGTCAAGATCAAGGTGTTTCATTCGTCATAAATACGAATCGAGATGATTTAAATATGTTGATTTCTCAATATATTGAAAAAGAGGGATTAGCTGGACCTGTCCATTATGATGTTCATTTATCAGATGTCGTTGAACTTTACGGAACAATGCCTTTTTTCGGAAGAGATATTGAATTAAAACTCACGTTTGTTCCTGAAGCTCAAAACAATGGAGATGTTGTGTTAAAACAAGAGTCGATTTCAGTTGGCCAACTCAATTTACCTGTCTCCTATGTATTGAATTTCATTAATCGTCAATATAAAACACCAGAATGGGTCACGATACAGCCAGATAAAGAGCAAATATACGTATCATTGCAAAATATGGAATTGAAAAGTGATGTACATGTGAAAGCAAAAGAATTCGATTTAAAAAATGATAAAATTTCATTTGTATTAACAGTGCCCTCTTTACAGCCATAAAAAGGTCATATCTCACATTCTACACATCGATTGTCGGTCTAGTTAACGATATATAGTAGATGTGGGATCTGACCCTTTTATTATGGGGCAGGCAACGGAAGTTTTTGTATATCTTTGTTAAGGAGAAACGAATAATGCTTCCAACTCAGGCTCTGCATCCTGTAAACCGATTATATAGATGGTATAGGCCATATCTGCTCTGAATTCAGCGTGTGGAATTGAGAGTACGTCTTGTTTTGTACTAGTAACTCTTGCTTCAAGGTCAATGCTCATTGGCGTAATTCCCATATAATTTGTTGCTGTTCTGTACGGTACATTTCGAAATACTACATCGCCATTTTTTACAGCTAGATCAATCGCTGGGCTATCTGAAGCCAAATGGATCAACCGAACTTTGGATTCACCGTTAGGCACAGCAGGTAGGTCTTCATGGACGACGAGTCGTATCTGTTTATCCAGGCCGCTTACAGCTAATGTATAAAGCTTTCCTGGTTCAACCTGAATCTTCTGACTGAGAATGGTTGAAGAGAGCTGACCAGTTGGATAGACATCTATTTGATATTTTCCGGCAATTAATGGTAAATAGTCACTGATTGTTTTATATGGACTGTTCTGCAAAATTCTTGTTTCATTCACATACACATCGACATTTCCTGCTTTTGGTGCTGCATGGAGGATTCTTACCCTGCTAGGACTCTTTCTAAATACTTCTTCTGAGCGCATCACTTCAAAAGCTTTATTCAAAGCCGTTAAATGTTTGTGGTAATAATGAACATGCAGGTTTGGGTCCATGTATTTATAATAGCTAGCTAATAGATCATACTTTTGTGCTTTTTTAAAATAATTTTTTCGATTATTCTTAGAATTCGACATGCGTTTCTCTCCTATCTGCAAAGCTTTCGTAAACAGCATATGCAAACCGAAGTAGGCTGGTGTCACAGTAAAGGAAAGATTCCTTTTTCATTGTTCATTAAAAATGGTTAGAAACGAATATGAAATGGATTGAGGTAGAACAGCGTATTATTTTACACTGCATGTAAAAAGCGGTAAAATTCATACAATATGATTTTTATCTCTCATTAACGGGGAGTAAGACCCCCACTGATGGAAGGATCGCCTTATGCTAACGAACAGATCATACTCGATTATTAGCCATATATTCGAAAATTGGAGGTTGAATAGTTGTGACTCGCAATTTAGAAAAAGCAACATTTGCAGGAGGATGCTTTTGGTGCATGGTAAAACCGTTTGATGAGCAGCCGGGGATTGAATCTGTGCTATCCGGTTACACGGGCGGTAACAAAGAAAATCCAACCTATAAAGAAGTTTGTTCTGAAACAACTGGGCATTATGAGGCTGTACAGATTACATATGATCCCAATGTGTTTCCATATGAACGATTAGTTGAATTATTTTGGCAGCAAATTGATCCGACAGACGCTGGTGGACAATTCTACGACCGCGGTGGATCCTACCAAACCGCAATTTTTTATCATACAGCCGAACAGAAGCAAATGGCTGAAGCCTCAAAGGAAACATTACAAAACAGCGGAAGGTTCAATCATCCAATTGTCACACCTATTATACCGGCTAAACCGTTTTACCTTGCCGAAGAATATCATCAGGATTATTATAAGAAAAACCCAGCTCATTATAATCGGTATCGAATCGGATCAGGGCGGCAAACATTTATCGAACAGAATTGGGGGAGTCGTAATGACTAATCAAAATCATGATTTAAAACAAAAATTAACACCTATACAATATGAAGTAACACAAAATAATGGAACAGAGCCAGCTTTTAGAAATGAGTATTGGGATAATAAAGAAGAGGGTTTATATGTAGATATCGTTTCTGGTAAACCTTTGTTTACTTCAAAAGAAAAATATGATGCAGGCTGTGGCTGGCCAAGCTTTACAAAGCCACTTATAGACCAGGAAATTATTGAGAAGGTTGATACGAGCTATGGAATGCGACGAACGGAAGTAAGAAGTAAAACTGGAGATTCTCATCTCGGTCATGTATTTGATGACGGGCCGGGGCCTGAAGGATTAAGATATTGCATCAATTCTGCTTCTCTTCGATTCATTCCAGTTGCTGACCTTGATAAAGAAGGTTATGCACAATATAAAAACGTATTTCGTTAATCACTTAGAAGGTACAAAGCTTTTGTGCTATTATAGAAAAATGTTACGTCATCTAAGATAGGGAAGGGGATTTTTATGTTTAAGAAATTATTTGGGAAAAAAACGGAGGAGTCCGTAGCAAAAGATATCGTATTATTTGCGCCAATGAATGGAAGCGTGGTAGCTTTGGAGGATGTTCCTGATCCGGTATTTGCAGAGAAAATGATGGGAGATGGCCTTGCTATCGAACCAGAAGATGATACAGTGTATTCACCTGTAGATGGTGAGATCGTGCAAGTTTTTCCGACAAAGCATGCGGTTGGGATTAAGGCTGCAAACGGAGCGGAAATTCTGATTCATATTGGCCTCGAAACAGTAGCATTAAATGGTGAAGGCTTTGAAGCCTTTGTCAGTGCTGGTGACAAAGTGAAAATGGGGGATAAACTCATTTCCTTTGATCAAACGATTATTAAAGAAAAAGCAAAAAGTACACTTATTCCAATTATTATTACGAATAGCGATGAAATGGAGTCTATTGTGAAAACGACTGAGACATCGTTAACTAGAGGAGAAACTCACTTTTTAACAGTAACAGTTAAATAACGAGGTTGTCCCATATCAACAAAGGTCAGACCCCGCATCTACTATATATCGTGTAAACGACATATACGATGTGAGGTCTGACCTTTTATTTATTTGTAATAATACCGAAGATATGAACATCAGTTTTACCCGAACGATTCATTAATGATTTTGTTCCACTTGTCTCAAAACGAACCTTATGTAATCCGTCAGCTAAACCACTTCCAATATAGAGATATCGTACTTTTGAAAAAGGCCACCAAGTGTCGAGTGTAGTCGTATATTTTCCATCGATAAATACATCTAGTTTCCCGCCTTCAGGTGTTCTTAAGAAAATCCCGCCTAGAGTAGTTCCTGTAAAATCATACTCGATATAATTGCCTTTTATTTCACTGACAAAGCCTAAAGAGGAATGACTAAAACCATATAAATGGCTAGGCTGATTTACTTTAATAAGGTTCAAGTCCTTTTGCCTATATAGAGGTGTAGACAAAGAGGCGATGACTTTATCTTCAATAGTATGACGAAGTAACTGCGAGTATATCTCATTAGCATAAAGCTGATAACCTGTTCCGTTCGGGTGAATAAGATCTTTTGTAAGTTGCTCTGTGCTTAAGCCGGATTTCGCAAAGACTGGGCGCATGTCTTGGTGGGCGGTCCCATAGTGACGAGAAATTTTCTTGATTTGGTCAGCAAAGTCGTAAAAAGTGAGGGAATTTTCTGTTATGGTAAAAATCTCAGCATTCGGAAAACGTATTTTTACCTTTCTCACTAGAGCTTCATAAATTTCTCCGAAATCATCTGAAGACATGTATTTTCGGTCGTTTTCTCCAAAAACAATAAAGACAAGATCAGGGGGTTCTTTTAAATTAGTTTGAGAAAAATTATAGAGCCCTTCAAAGGCTGTGGCACCACTTTGAACAATATAATCCCCAGATATCTTACTATTCTCTTTTTGTTTCATCATATTCTCTAAACGGACAAACCAGCGTTCTTCCGGAGTTTCTGCTCCTGAACCTCTGCCTATGCTATCACCGATTACTAAATAGCGAATGGGTTTGTTGGTTTTTATCTTATCGTAAACATTTAGATGAGTATCGTTCCCATAGGTTTTCTGATTTAGGAAAAAAACAAACAGTATGCTCATGAATAGGAATAAAGCAATTAACGTCTTGATCATTCTTCTCTTCAATATTTTTCCGACCTTTTCTTTTTTATATAAGTTGGTTTGTAGCGGAATTTGGCGGCTTACTTCAATACGCCTCTGACTTTTTTAAAACCTGCTTATATTATATCCTATTCTTTAAATAACCTCTCAATTTAATGGTCGAAAACCACCTTATTTATAGGATATTGTCCTTAGATAAATAGAGCAGTCGTAAAAAAATAGGCAAATGCACAGACCGAATCGGGCGCATCTGCATATTGTAAAAATGTAAGAGATATCAAAAAGAGGAGTGAATGTAATGTACGGATACGGATATGGTGGCGGATGTGGTGGATACGGATATGGTGGCGGATGTGGTGGATACGGCGGCGGTTTTGCCCTAATTGTGGTGCTGTTTATCCTATTAATCATCATTGGTGCATCTTTCTGCTGTTAACAAAGAAAAAAATAGTAACCGACCTTATAATAAGGTCGGTTTTTCTGCTGTTAACCAAAAAATAGAAATACAATTTCTCTTCAACATTTTTGATGATTGTAGCAATCTTTTAGAACATGTCGTAAGAATTAGTATAAAGCCAGACCTTTTTCTAATGTGACCTTCTGAGCGTGTTAAAAACGAGTAGATCTGTTAGTAACAACATTTTAATTACGGGAAGAAAGATTGCGCCATTCAAGACATACACTAGATTATAAGGTTCGTAAGATAAGCGAAAAGGAGTGCTGCAAAAATGGGGAAATCGTCGTTAATTAAACCAGTACTCGACGTAGAATACCCGATCATTAGTCATGGGAAAGGGGTATTTCTTTATGATGCTTTTGGAAAAGAGTATCTTGACGGATGCTCTGGAGCAGTGACAGCGAATATCGGCCATGGTGTGGAAGAAGTTACAAAAGCTATGGTGGAACAAGCTGAGAAGGTTTCGTTTGTATATCGTTCCCAGTTTACGAGTGAAGTGGCAGAACAGCTTGCTTTAAAACTTTCAGATTTAACGAATGGCGACTATCCTTGGAGTTTTTTTGTGAACAGTGGCTCTGAAGCAACGGAGACAGCCATGAAGCTAGCGATTCAGTATTGGCAGGAAAAAGGAAAGCCACAAAAGAACCGAATCATCTCGAGATGGATGAGCTATCACGGGATCACGCTTGGAGCCTTATCTATGTCTGGGCATCCAGTACGCCGTGAACGGTTTACGGAAATTCTTGAATCGTATCCGGCAATCTCTGCTCCCTATTGTTATCGTTGTCCATTACATTTGGAAAGCAAATCATGCGGGCTTGCTTGTGCGAATGAACTTGAAGCAGCAATTAGAAGAATTGGAGCGGATCATGTGGCCGCCTTCATTGCTGAACCAGTTATTGGTGCAGCGGGAGCAGCGATAACACCACCTGATGGCTATTTTCAAAGGTTGAAGCAAATTTGCGAGAAGTACGATGTCTTATTTATTGCCGATGAAGTGATGACAGGAATGGGGCGTACGGGGAAATTACTTGCTTCGGAACATTGGGGAGTAAAGCCTGATATTGTGACACTTGGTAAAGGAATGAGTGGGGGATACACGCCGATCGCAGCGACGCTCGTTTCGGATCCGATCATTCAACCGATCCTACACGGTTCAAAAGTAATTATGGGTGGTCATACCTTTAGCGCAAATCCATTATCTTGCGCTATTTCACTTGCTGTACTCAATTATCTCACCAAGCATGATGTAGCTAATCATGCCGCCGCTGCCGGTGTTTATTTGAAAAACAAGTTGAACTCATTGGCACAGAAGTATTCCTTTATAGGTGATATTCGAGGGAAAGGCCTTCTTCTTGGTATTGAATTTGTCCAAAATAAAGAAACGAAAGAACCTTTTCCACTAGCCGCATCTATAACAAGTACAATTATTAGGCTTGGGATGAAGCATGGTTTGCTTTTATATCCTGCAGCAGCAGGAGAAGAAGGAGTCACAGGAGCAGCGATTATTGTTGCCCCACCGCTAACGACCACGGACAAAGAATTGGATGAATTAGTGAATCGATTAGAAGCTGTTTTTGTAGAATGGACTGAAAAACATTTACCGAACGTGCATGCAGAAATGTAACAGGAGGTGAGGAATATGACTGAAAATACGTATAAAAAAGTAACGAACCGTGACAGTTTGGCCCCACTTTTTAAAGATGGAATGAGCATCTTATTCGGTGGTTTTGGAGGAGTAGGTACACCGCCGGGATTGGTCGATCTTATTATAGAAACAGGTATTAAGAATCTAACATTAATCGGCACAGACGCTGGATTTCCTACGATTGGAGTCGGGAAAATCATTACAAAAAAACGAGCAAAAAGATTACTTGTTTCCCATATTGGATCCAATCCTACCGCAGGAATTTATATGAACGCTGGTGAGCTGGAAATTGAATTTAGTCCACAAGGAACATTAATTGAACGAATTCGAGCAGGCGGGATGGGCCTGGGTGGTATATTATCTGACATTGGTATTGAGGCGGAAATTGTAAACCAAAATAAAGAAAAAGTGAAAGTTGCAGAAAAAGAATATTTAATTGAACCAGCTATAACGAGCGATGTTGCCATTGTTTATGCAAAAAAAGCTGATTATTATGGAAATTTGGTTTTTGATAAAAGTGCCAGAAACTCAAACCCTTATGTGGCTATGGCTGGAAAAACAACGATTGTAGAAGCATTAGAAATAGTCCCCATTGGTTCCTTGAACCCAGAAGAAATTATTACTCCAGGGGTATTTGTCGATTATATCGTGCAATCGAAAGGAGTGAATTGGCAATGGGCATGGGAACAGAAATAAGAAAGATACTAGCAAAGCGAGCAGCACAAGAAATTAAGGAAGGGATGCTAGTTAATCTGGGTATTGGGATTCCTTCTTTGGTACCTGATTTTTTGCCGGAAAATTTTCCAGTCATGTTTCATACTGAAAATGGAATTATTGGAATGGGATCTTCTCCTAAACCTGGAAAAGAAGACGAAAATCTTTGTAACGCCGGAGGGTATCCTGTCACATTGCAGACAGGAGGTTCGTATTGCGATAGTGCCACGGCATTCGGGATCATACGGTCAGAACGTATCGATTTAACCATTTTAGGAGCTTTACAAGTTAGTGGAAAAGGTGATCTTGCGAATTGGATAGTGCCAGGGAAGCGAATTCCTGGGATGGGTGGGGCTATGGATTTAGCAGCCAAAGCAAAGAAGGTCATTGTTGTAATGAATCATTTTGACAAAAGTGGCGCTTCGAAACTAGTCAAAGCATGTACATTGCCCTTAACAGCCCCTAACTGTGTACATATGATCATTACAGAGCTCGGTGTTTTTTCCGTTACTTCTGAAGGGCTTGAGTTAACGGACATGTTCGAACCTTATACTTTTGACGATGTTGTAGCGAAAACAGATGCGGAAGTAAAGCAGGCCAAACATATTCACATCATAAAAGAAAGGTAGAGATTGTGATGGATAAAAAACAAAGAGTGATAGATTGGATTCATGAGAACTATACTAAAGGCGTCAAATTATTGCAAAAGCTAATTCAAGAACCAAGTAAGCGGGGCAATGAAGGTGGTGCACAAGCGATTATCATTGAAAAATGCCGCGAACTCGGATTAGAATTGGATATTTGGGAGATTGGCGATGATGTATTAAAAAATCACCCACAATTTCACTGTGACCGTAGTGATTTTACAGGAAATCCAAACCTTGTGGCGATAAAAAGAGGGGAAGGATTTGGAAAATCTATTCTTTTGAATGGGCATATCGATGTTGTACCAGAAGGGAATCAAAATGATTGGGAAATGGATCCTTTTAGCGGGAAATATATGAATGGTAAAGTGTATGGCAGAGGGTCTACTGATATGAAAGGTGGCAATGTTTCGTTGCTGTTGGCGATTGAGGCAATTATGGCAAGTGGAATCAAGCTAAAAGGAGATATGATTTTTCAAAGTGTAATTGAAGAGGAAAGCGGTGGGGCAGGAACACTTGCAGCGGTATTACGAGGATACCGTGCAGATGGGGCGATTATCCCTGAACCTACGAATATGAAAATCTTTCCGCTCCAACAAGGTTCGATGTGGTTTCGACTTACTGTAAAAGGAAAATCAGCTCACGCTGGCACTCGATATGAGGGTGTGAGTGCTATTGAGCAATCCGTCATTGTGATGGAAGCCATTCGAGGCTTAGAGAATAAAAGAAACGCAGCACTCACTCATCCACTGTACGAAAATATCCCCATCCCGATTCCGATCAATCTTGGAAAAATCCATGGCGGTGAATGGCCATCTTCTGTTCCGGATACAGTCGTTTTGGAAGGACGTCTTGGAGTTGCACCTTTTGAAACAGTAGATGAAGCCAAAGTCAGCTTAGTAGCGTGTATTTTAGAACTAAACTCCTCGTCTGACTGGTTTAGGAACAAACCGGTTGAACTTGAATTTTTCGGTGCACGTTGGTTGCCTGGTCATATCGACTTAGAGCATCCATTTCTTCAAACCGTGCAAGCTGCTTATAAAGAAAAAACGAACCAAGAAGCAAAGTTAGAAGCATCGCCATGGGCAACGGATGGTGGCTATTTATCTGGAGTTGGCGGAATCCCGACCATTGTGTTTGGACCAGGCAAAACGGAATTAGCCCATGATGCTAATGAATATATTGAAATAGAAAAAATGATTGAAGTGGCCCAAATTATTGCGTTAACAATTCTTGATTGGTGTGAAGTTACCGAATAATGAAAACAGTGAGAGTAGTTCATCGGGGTTAGACCAGGCATAAGAAATAAATTCAACCAAATATACAAGAGAGAGAAGGTGTGAGGTCTGACCCTTCCCATATTTTTTGGTACACTAAATACAAAATAAAGTAAAGGGGAAGGCTAATGAATCATATACCTTTGGAAAAAGTGATAAATGGAAATAGCTTTTATGTGAAACTTGTAATCGATCCTTTTAATAAACGGGTTAGAATGGATGATTATTTAGGAAATATTACACATTGTTTAACAACAGCGGAAGAAGCCGTCTTAGAAATCGGTGCAGAGAAACTGATTGTGAAAGCGCGTGAGGAAAATTTCAAAGAGCTTATCTTAGCAGGTTTTGTCTTCGAAGCAAGTATTGATAAGTATTTTTTTGGCAGTGATTGTTGTTTTTTTGCAAAATATTATCAAAATGAGCGTCGAAACAGTATAAATTGGCAAGAAGAAGACGAAATTTTAACCCGGGTATTATCCCTTAGCGCTATTGAACAAAGAAAACAGCTTCCTTTAGGTTATACAATAAGAAAAGCGAATAGTGCTGATGCAAAAGCATTGGCACGTTTATATAAACAGGTTTTTGAAATTTATCCGGTTCCGATGAATGACCCAAAATATGTGAAAAAATGTATCGAAAACGATGCTGTGTTTTATGTTTGTCTTTTTAACGAGAAAATTGTAAGCGCCGCGTCAGCAGAAATGAACAGCCATTATCATAATGCTGAAATAACCGATTGTGCGACACTGCCGGAGCATCGGCAATTCGGTTTAATGAAGCTTCTAATTAAGGAGCTAGAAAAATACCTAGCCGAACAGCAAATCTTTTGTATGTATTCCATTGCAAGAGCTCTGTCATTTGGCATGAATGCGGCCTTCCATTCACTTAATTTCACGTATCGTGGAAGATTAGCGAATAACTGTTTTATTTTTGATAAACTAGAAGACATGAATATCTGGGTGAAAAATTTTTCATAAATGCTGAAAAATCAGCAGTAAACTGACAAGATTACGGCACTCCTTCATATAGTTTAATAGACAAGGCTTAAAGGAGTGAATAAAAGGTGAATCAGGAATTTTACACGACTCGAGAAGTGTTAGAAGCGATTTTAACGAGTATTGATGAAGGTATTCATGTTATCGATACGAAAGGTTATACAATTTTTTATAATCAAGTAGCAGCGGAAAGGGATCGAATGAAGGTGGAAGAAGTGTTAGGGGCGCCACTCATACAATCCTTTCCGTCTCTCAATCACCATTCTTCAACTCTGCTTAAGGTGATTGAGCGAGGAGTACCAATTAAAGATAAGCAACAGTCTTATATGAATATTCATGGGAAAATGATTGAAACCATCAATACGACCTTGCCGCTACATGTAAATGGAGAGCTGATTGGAGCCATCGAAATTGCCAAAGATTACTCCAACTTGAAAGCATTAAAGGGTACTCATGCGCTAGACATTCAGCCGTTAAGAAAGGCTTTGAAGCAAGCAGAAGAAGAGCTGATATCTAATGCTTTAACAAAAACAAAAGGGAATGTTTTACAAGCAGCAAAATTGCTCCAAATACCCCGTCAAACGCTTCAGTATAAGCTTAGTAAAATATAATCATCGGATATGATGATAAAAAATTTTTATAAAATACATGATTTTTGTCTATATTGTCATGATTCTTGCATTAACTATTACTATCAAGATGCAAGGGGGAACCATGATGTTATTCGATTTATATAAACCTGATCGACACTGGAAAAATATTGAGCTGTGGCAAGATGTTACAGATGAGAAGTGGAATGATTGGATTTGGCAGCTTACGAATACAATTCGAACATTAGATGATTTAAAAAAAGTGATTAACCTTACACCGGATGAAGAAGAAGGTGTTCGAATATCGACGAAAACGATTCCGCTTAATATTACACCCTATTATGCCTCACTAATGAATCCTGATGATCCACGATGTCCAATACGAATGCAAAGTGTCCCGATTTCAAGTGAAATGCATAAAACGAAATATGATATGGAAGATCCGCTTCATGAAGACGAAGATTCCCCGGTGCCAGGGTTAACCCATCGTTATCCGGACCGGGTCCTGTTTTTAGTGACGAATCAATGCTCTATGTATTGCAGGTATTGTACACGAAGAAGATTTTCTGGGCAGATTGGAATGGGGGTTCCAAAGAAACAACTTGATGCAGCGATTCAATATATTAGGGAAACGCCAGCTGTTCGTGATGTTCTTTTATCTGGTGGCGACGGACTTTTGATTAACGATACGATTCTGGAGTATATATTGAAAAATTTGCGTGACATCCCACATGTGGAAATTATCAGGATTGGGACACGTGCGCCTGTTGTTTTTCCGCATCGGATCACCGAAAATTTATGTACAATTTTAAAAAAATATCACCCAGTATGGCTCAATACACATTTCAATACATCCATTGAAATAACAGAAGAAGCAAAGAAAGCGTGCGAAATGCTTGCTGATGCTGGTGTTCCTGTAGGCAATCAGGCTGTTATTCTCGCAGGAATTAATGACAGTGTGCCGATTATGAAAAAATTAATGCATGATCTCGTGAAAATCCGCGTCAGGCCTTATTATATTTACCAATGTGATCTGTCTGAAGGAATCGGTCATTTTAGGGCACCGATTTCAAAAGGAATTGAGATCATTGAAGGATTGCGGGGACACACTTCAGGTTATGCCATTCCAACATTTGTCGTCGACGCTCCTGGTGGCGGAGGAAAAATTACTCTTCAGCCTAATTACATTATTTCGCAATCACCAGAGAAAACAGTTCTTCGCAACTTTGAAGGTGTTATTTCAACGTATCCCGAACCAGAAAATTACACACCAGGGCGGGCAGATGATTACTTTGAGAGTATTTACCCGCACGCTGGAAATAAACGTTCAGATATTGGCATTGCTGGTTTGCTGAATGAGAGTAAGTTCAATTTGGTCCCTGAAGGACTTGAACGTTTATATCGTCGTGAAAAATATGAAAATAATCCTGAACATAGTACATTAAAGGATCAACGTGAAAAGCGTGACATCTTAAAAGAAAAAAAATATCAGGCACAACTAAAGAAAATGTCATCTGCAAAGAGTGATCAAGATAAGGGGGATCAAAATGGATAAATGTAGCTGGTGTGAAGTCGCTGGGGTTGTACTTGGTGCTGGATCGGTCTATTGGGAGCTTCCAGATGGTACAAAAGCGATTGAAATCTTAAATACTCCCACCTATTCCTGTGAAAGCTGTGGGGCTGTGTATCAAAATGACGAAACGGTGAAACAAATTGAAGACCAACTATTCTTAATCTCTACGGAGAACTTAAATAAAACGGTTGATTTTCAAGAATTGATGAAGATGAAGCGACTGCTTAAGCGAAACTATTTTGACTTTTCGTGAATACAATTTGTTCGCCTCTATATTTGTTACGATAATAAAATTGTAGTAGTAGGGCGAATAAGCGAAAATGTAACCATTCTGTTGAAACAATAGTAGTAATGATAGAGAACATCCGATTTCTATCTGGATGTTCTTTTTTGACGGCAAGACAAATCTCCATTATATTTATGTCAGATTTAATTTATTTTGGAGGGTTATCATGAAGTCTTTTTACACTTTTTTAATGAAATATCGCCAGCCGAAAGAAGTGGATGAAATGACGAAATTTGCGAATGAAGCATTTAATGATCATACATTTCCGAAGCAAGCTAACAATTATGATGAACTTAGCCGGTATTTAGAAATGAATGGGCATTATCTACGTAGTATGTCTATTTTTGATGAAGCTTGGGATGTGTATATGTTGAACGAGAAGAGATGATACATTCATAAATCAAATGAGGTATCTATGGATGTTTGTTCATACAAAGCTAATTGCTTATCGGCTTATTAGTAATGGCTACACTAAAAGGTTGGATATTGTGAAATTACAGCTACTAATGAGTAACCAGATTTACTGAATAGTGTAAACAAGAATTGAGAGCTAGTCCTTTTTTTACGACTGAAAAAGGACTGGCTTTTTTGTATGCGGTTATAAAGGAAATAATACAACGGCATCAGAGAATTCAGATTAACGCAGTGAATATATTCTGCATATACTTTATATTAATTAAACATATAGGACCGATTTATAAGGGGATGTCTCTTATGGGGAAAAAGAAACAGCCGAAATTCAAGAAAGGCGATACAGTGGTTATTACGATGTATGGGACAGTAGGGAAAATCACAGATGTGAAATTTATGGATGAATCTTTTGTTTACGAAGTGAATTACAGTCAAGGTCTTTATTTAGAAAACACACTTCAAAGTGTCGAAGAATATGAAGGCGAGTTAGTGCCTGATTCAGAGCATATTGATATTGAATATAAATTTACCTTCGGTGACCTCGTTCAAGTTGATGGATATGAGCGTGATTATTTTAAAATACTTGGTTTTAGAACCGAGATATGGCGTTATAAAGAAGATGCCTGGGAAGATATTGTCTATGAACTTTCTAGAATTTCCGACGGAGAATGGCTCGAAGCCCATGAGGAGGAAATTACGTTAATTGCTGATGCAGAACGAGCTGAAAGTATTATGTCTAAATTAGGTCTTATTGAGGACCAGCAAAAAACATCCAAAGTTGCTGACTCCTTGAAAAAAAATGGGCTAAAAACAGAACCAATCTCGAACGTTCAA
Organism: Peribacillus sp. JNUCC 23; assembly: GCF_053653995.1. The sequence continues at coordinate 2,636,798 of NZ_CM132202.1, read as the reverse complement.
GATGGTGATAAAAAGGAGTTTATAGATGGTTTGCTCGATCTTTATAATGATTATCAATTGCTTTATAAATGGTTTGAGGATGAAGACTATTTCCATGTAATGAAAATAGCCCTATTAAAAATAAAAAAGACAGTGGAAGATACGGCAGGTGATGGAAAATTAAAGAATTGAAGGAATAAAATCAAGCAGTCATAATTCGTCTTGCAGGCTCATACATCTTTAATAAGGGGGCGATGACATGCGAGAAATTGAGGTATTCATTGATACAGAAGAAATTGCGGAATTCTTCTTTCAGGAGTTAATGAGACGGGGCTATATACCGACTGAAGAGGAGTTAGAAGATCTTGCAGACATCACATTCGATTATTTGCTTGATAAATGTATTATCGATGAAGATACTGAGGACTAACTTGGGTGGAATTTACACTTTCCCATATCAGTTTAACTCACTTTAGCGGATAACCCCTCACTTCTTTAAAAAGGTTAGACTTACTGTGTGATCAACATAGTGACTATGTCAAAAAACATACATGGCGCACCAAAGCATTGTTTCTCCTCAGCAATGCTTTTTTTTGCTTAGCCTAACGGTATAAACTGAAAAATAGAGTTACCCCTGTTTTTACACGAAGTTTTTAAAATCTTCCAAAGGAACTGATATAGATGAGATAACAAAGGTATTGAATAGCATGCATTTTTAACAAAAATCAATTATAATGAAGATTCCGTGCACATTTCCATTTTAGGAAGGTGCTATGGTATAGTTATTTGCGGTATTTACTATTTAAGCTTTAGAGGAGGACACAAAAGTGAGTGTACATATTGGTGCAAAAGAAAATGAAATTGCTGAAACGGTCTTGTTACCTGGAGATCCACTTCGGGCAAAATATATAGCAGAAACATTTTTGGAAAACGCTACACTTTACAATGAAGTTAGAAATATGTTTGGCTACACAGGCACATATAAAGGAAAAAGAATTTCTGTTCAGGGTACAGGAATGGGTGTACCTTCGATTTCTATTTATGTTAATGAATTGATTAATAGCTATAATGTTCAAAACCTCATTCGTGTTGGTACAGCTGGAGCCATTCAAAAAGACGTAAAGGTACGTGACGTTATTCTTGCAATGAGTGCTTCAACAGACTCACAAATAAACCGTTTAACATTCGGTGGTATTGACTACGCACCAACAGCAGATTTCGATTTATTAAGAAAAGCATATGAAGCAGGTCTTGCAAAAGGTTTGCAATTAAAAGCTGGTAATGTCTTTACAGCAGATCATTTTTACAATGAAAACAGTGATTTAGAAAAATTGGCGAGATACCAAATCCTTGCCATAGAAATGGAGTCTGCAGCACTTTACACGCTTGCTGCCAAGTTTGGTCGGAAAGCTCTGTCTATCCTGACAATTAGCGATCATATTCTTACAGGGGAAGAAACAACTTCAGAAGAACGTCAAACTACATTTAATGACATGGTTGAAGTTGCTTTAGAGGCAGCGATTCAAGAATAAGATGAAACGTTCAATTATGGGATAGTTTGCTGATTGAAGAAATTTGGCTAACTATCCCATAACACTTTCATGATCCTTTTTTTGCTTAACCTAAACATTTATATTTTTAGTAAAGACATAAATCTGGTAAAATAATTTTACATACAAACTAATGTTACATTTATTTGCATAAACGGGCAGTAAGATTCCGTAGTTACCCTAAATGAATATGAGTGAAAATTGAAGGTACAAATTGAAAGTGGTGAACACGCATTGGAAGAAGAAAATAAACAAACAGATTCTCCAGAAAAGACCCGATATGTTAAAATGAGAAGATTTCCGTTTATTATGGGGATATTTTTACTTGTTTTTTTAACGGCAGGAATTACTACGATTGCGCTGACTTTTGGAACAGATAAAGTCGAATCATCTTTACCTTCTCAAATGTCTTCCGGTGAACATCCTGAATTCGCCAAACTTTATTCTACTTATGACACATTAAAGAATCAATTTTATCAAGATGTAAATGAAACGGACCTTGTGAACGGTGCCATTGATGGTATGATTAAAGCACTTGATGATCCATATTCTACCTATATGAATCAAGAAGAAGCAAAGAGCTTTCAAGAAAGTATTTCTGCTTCTTTTGAAGGAATCGGTGCAGAAATTCAACAGGAAAATTCATTTATTAAGGTCGTTTCTCCGATTAAGGGTTCTCCAGCAGAGAAAGCTGGAATTAAGCCTAATGACTTAATTCTAAGCGTGAACGGTGACAGTTTGGAAGGTGTAAACTCAACTGAAGCTGTCATGAAGATAAGGGGAAAAAAAGGAACTAAAGTTGACTTAGAAATTTCTCGAGAAGGATCTGAAAAACCAATTGATATCACAATTACACGTGATACCATTCCAGTTGAAACAGTTTATGCCGAAATGCTGGACAATCATATTGCTAAAATTCAAGTAACTAGCTTTTCAATCGATACTGCTAATGAATTAAAGCAGGCTATTGCAGAAATGGATAAGCAGGGGATGAAGGGTATGATTCTGGATTTGCGTGGTAATCCAGGTGGACTTCTTGATCAAGCCGAAGAAATTGCTAGCATCTTTGTACCAAATGGCAAACCTATTTTACAAGTGGAAAATAGGACAGGCGAGAAACAGGTAGCTAACGCAAGAAACAATGGTGTGTTTGAAAAACCTGTAGTCGTGTTGATCGATGGCGGTAGTGCAAGTGCTTCGGAAATCGTAGCTGCTGCAGTCAAAGAATCAGCTGGTATTCAGCTTATCGGAGAAAAATCATTTGGTAAAGGAACCGTACAAACAGCAACAGATTTTAAAGATGGCTCCAATTTTAAATTTACAACGGCAAAATGGCTGACACCTAATGGAAACTGGATACATTCGAAAGGAATCGAACCGGATGTTTTGGTTAAACTTCCAGATTATGCGAGTCTTACTTATATTTCACCTGAAAAAGAACTGAAGGTATCTGAATCAGGTGTGGAAGTGAAAACGGCAGAGAAAATGTTAGAAGTCGCAGGGTATAAACCTGGCAAAATTGATGGTTTCTTCGACAATGAAACTGAAAAAGCTGTATCACAATTCCAAAAAGACCAAAGTATCAAGGTAACGGGAATTCTTACTGGTGAATCTACGACAAAGCTTATGCAAGTGCTGCGAGAAAAGATCCTTGCAAACGATACACAGTTAAAAAAAGCATCGGAAGTACTTGAAAGTCAGTTAAATACTAGCAAATAATCAAACCAGCAAAGTTTCTCTAAAAGGACACTTTGCTGGTTTTTTTGTTGAATTTTCATGCGACGAGCGTTGTAACGCAGCAAGATACATGTTAAGTCACGTTAACTTATGGTACACTGCTAGTGAAAGTAAATTGATTTGAAACAGGAGTTTATTTAGAATGGAAAAAATGACAGAGGTATACATATTAAGTGGTTTTCTAGGAAGCGGGAAGACGACATTATTGCAGGAAATTATTCAACAGGAAAATGAAGCAGGGCGTAAAGCAGCAATTTTATTGAATGAACTTGGCAGTGTTTCCGTTGATACGGCAAGGCTAGGGGATGAGGTTCCTTTCAAAGAGCTACTAGGTGGCTGTATTTGTTGCACCATTCAAGATAAGGTGGAAGTGCAGCTACATAGTTTGCTATCTGAGCATGAACTTGATGCGATTTATATAGAAACAACTGGAGCTGCTCATCCGGTTGAGGTATTGGATAGCATCATGAGTCCATTATTTGCTAAAAAGCTAAAATATCGCGGGATTATTACAGTAGTGGATTTACTTCGTTTCAGAGATCGGAACGAGCTGTCACCTCAGCTTCGTCAGCTTTTAATTGAACAGGTGCAACATGCAGACTTTATCCTCTTAAACAAACAGGATTTGGTGAGTGAGTTAGAGGCAGGACAGCTTGTATACTCGATTCAGGCAATAAATCCTGAGGCAATAAGTTTACTTACTACACAAGCTAAAGTCTCCCTTTCTTCTTTACAAAAAATGAAAATGAAGAAAAAAAATGACCATAGTCAATTGGATGTCCATAGTCATTTACATTTGCAGGCCATCGTCCATTCTTTCAAAAAGTCTATAGATCAAACCTCCTTCGAAGAGTGGCTTCGCGGTCTCCCGGATACGGTTTATCGAATGAAGGGCTATTTGTCCTTTACAAACGCTGAGCAGCCATACTTATTTCAGTATTCTTACGGTATGCCAATCTATATGAATGAATTTATTAAAATGCCGCTCAATCTTGTTATTATTGGTGAAAAACTTAATGAAGAAGAGATCCGGTATCAACTAATAGCTTTGGAAGAAAAATAGTTTTCGATCAGTTTTTCTTGAAATCTATTGGGGCAGATAGAAGTTAAGGTATAACCCATCTTGGACAAAAAGGAGTAGACATAGCAAGAAGCTGGCTATGAAGAGTAAAAAGTCAGCTTCTTTGTTTGTAATTAGTTTTGAATTAGCACAATTTGTACGAAAACTACATGCTTCGTTCTCCAAATGCTGCAAAGGTTTTTTCGTCTTCGATTAAACCGCATGCTGCACATTGGACTCTCACCTCTGGTCCACGGTAAGGAAGATGAAATGGCTCTAAATTATCACTTGAGAATTCTTGTACAACTTCACCAGATTGAGGATCTTTTTTTACAGAAGTTGCGACTTGTTGAATAAGATTGAATCTTGATTTATTTGTTCGGCAATTTGGGCAGCGGTAAACTTGTGCCAATAGAATCACTCCTTTATACAGTTGGCTAAAACGATTTTGGTTTTGCTTTGAGCTGACAAAAATGTCATATAGGAAAGTAGATTGATCTATTATTAGGATTACCTTTATAAAGGGAATTATGTAAATCAAAGGGGGGAGTAAAATGAATGAAGAAAACGCCAAAAATCTATTGCGAATCTATTCGAAATTATGGAAGAATCGAATAGTAGAGGAGCGAGGCAATAAAGCCGACGAATTTCTTCGCGAAAAAGTAAAAGGAGAACTGCTTGATGAAAACAGTCATCCAAGAGCGAGGAAAAATAGGTATGAGAAATTTTATTTATGTCTTCAAAGAGTTCATCATTCCCAATTAAGCCGCGAAGAGAAGAGTATGATTATTTCGGTTTATCTGGAAGAAATGGAGAAATTAGCACAGACACCGATGTGATTATCTGGAATTTGTCACATTGTTTACTGATTTAACTCTCAATTCATGATATCTTGTTATAAATATAGTAATTAAAGGGGAAGAATGATGAGAAAAAAAGTAGGAAGCATGTTACTAATGATTTCAATGATCGTTCTTGCTGCTTGTTCTAACAATCAGGAGCAAGATACTGAACCAAAAATGCTAAACGTAAAGCTGACAATTAATCCTGAGCATGCCCAAGTAAATGATGTCGTTACTTTTAAAGCTAAAGTTACATATGGTGATGAAGCAGTAGAAGATGCCGATGAAGTGAAGTTCGAAATTTGGCGTTCACAAAGTGAAAACCATGAAACGATTGAAGTAAAACATTCAAAAGACGGGGTATATCAACTGGAGCAATCATTCTCTGAAGAAGGTACTTATTATGTGTATGCTCATGTACAAGCAAGAGACTTACATAATATGCCCAAGGAGGAATTTGTGATTGGGACTGCTAGTGAACCGGAAGAAAAAAGTGCAAGTCAATCGATGAATGATGAAAATCAACATAACCATCACGATAAATAATAGTAAACAGATATTGTCTTAGGAAGGGTCAGACCTCACCACTATATATTCCGTTAATCGTGTTAAACACACTTTTTTTAACGATATATAGTAGATGTGGTCTGGTTCTTTTATTACTTTTAAAATTCTGAATATTACGTTTTTTAAATGTGACAAATAATTATTTTTGTAATATAAAAGTAAAGAATGTTACATGAAAAGACTATAAAAAAAGTTGTCAATCCTAAATTACTAGTTTTATTTGGTAGTTAAGCGTGTGACTACCATTGACAGCGACAAATAGAAGGAAATTGAATCTAGTTAGAAATACGTTAGAAAACTATTAATCTATAGGTTTTCGTTGAAAAAGCGATAGAATATTACTACTCTGAATAGCAGTTCATTTCTTAATTTCCCCTCAAGGTAATTCATGGTACGAATGTTACAAAAAAAGCCGTGTTATGATTTTGGCAGAAAGAAAACACCATTGAATTTCAGGGAGGAATTAATAATGAACAAGAAATCACTATTTACAGCAGCGGCTGCAGCGGCCCTAATTTTCACAGGAGTTGGAGCGAAAGAGGCTGATGCTTCTACAATAAAAAATGTAAACATTCAAACAGTAGCATTTAAGGTTAATAGCCAAGAGGACTTACAAACAGCACTAGATCAATATCTTGCAAAATATAATATTCCAGTAAACTATAAAGTTAGCATTCAAAATCAGTATGGTGCAATAACTAAACAAAATACGGCAAAACCAGCCGCTCCAGTTCAGCAACCGACACAAGCACCTGCAAAACAGCCTGTACAAACGCCAGCTGAAAAACCAGTAAAAGAACCAAGCAAGCAACCAGTTCAAACACCTACTGCTCCAACACAAACTCAAACACCACCACCTGCTTCAAAACCGACTAATTCTGGAACTCCAACAAGTTCTTCAGTCAGTCAATTTGAAAAAGAAGTGGTTGAGCTGACAAATGCTGAGCGTGCAAAATCCGGTTTAAAAGCTCTTACACTTGATACAGAGTTAAGCAAAGTTGCACGTGCAAAATCTCAAGATATGAAAGACCGTAACTACTTTGATCACACTAGCCCAACATATGGTTCACCATTTGATATGATGAAACAATTTGGTATCAACTATTCTTCTGCGGGTGAAAATATTGCACAAGGTCAAACGACTCCTCAACAAGTTGTACAAGCTTGGATGAATAGTGAAGGACACCGCGCTAACATTTTAAAAGCAAGCTACACTCATATCGGAGTTGGCTATGTACAATCAGGAAACTACTGGACACAAATGTTCATCGGAAAATAATCTAGATTCATTTGCTAAGAATAGGCTTCCACCCAGCATATAACGGGGTGGAGGTCTTTTTTTTTGTATTGAAAACAGAAATAGACGTCTTATTAAATTTCCGAGACGTCTATTTCAGAAAACTGAATATCTTGCTGCTTTGAAAGACGAATTTCCAGTGTTTCATTTTTATATTGCGCCGACGTTCCTTTTTTCTTCACGATGCATGGTAGGGTAGTAACAAATTTTTCTTCATATCCAGGAATGCCATCTATTAAAAGTTGATTGGAAGTATGGTAGATTTTTAAATGTCTAATACATGTTGAATCTTTAATTAGGATGCGAACATAAACATCTGAATGCGTTTCAAATACAGCAGCTTGTAGTTTTCCATCTGAAGAGGTGTTTTGTTGTGTATGTGAACTTGAGTTTGGGTTTTGTTGATTCATGAACTGTTGCATCTGATCAGGCATCGCTTGTGAAAAAATTTGATTCATGAACGATTGAATATCATTTGGATTCATATGCTTGATTTTATCAGAACTATTTTTCTGAAAGGAGAAAAGAGAACTCCACGGAAACATTCTGTACACCTCATTTCTTATCCGTTAAGGGCCGTACAAGGCTTTAAATCAATTTATTTACAATATAATATGCGAAAGGTCTCTATAGGGTAACGAATAGGGAAGAGCATCCGATATGCAAAAATAGTGAAACAATTCTTATGCAGTGGGATTATAGGCAACGTGGTATGTAAAGAACATGAAATAAATCTGTGATGTGTCATCCAAGTTAGGAATAAAACATTCCTGTTAATAGATCAGGAATCGTGATGAAATCTCGATTAGATCCTAAATTTGTGGATGCACAACGAAAAAGTCCGCCTCGAATAACTACTGATACAGTTCAAATTAAATACAAATATAACGATAAACTGTATATAGAATACGAAGACAGACCTCTTAAGATCATCATTGTGTTTAATTTTCTTTCACCGATGAATACTTCACTCGCTGCAAGAATAGCAGTCGAGTCAATAAGCCAATTGCGCCTAGTGCAAGGCCGGAGATAAGACCAATCCAATATCCGAACGGACCTAAATCCGTTAAGTTTGCAAGTATATATCCAAACGGAAGCCCGATAATCCAGTAAGAAACTAATGACATGAAGAACGTAAAATTCACATCTTTATACCCGCGAAGAATTCCTTGGATCGGGGCTTGGAAAGCATCTGAAATTTGGAAGAAGATTGCATAGATTAAAAAGTGTGTTGTCAATTTTAGGACAACCTGATCATCTGTGTAAATTGCAGCAACTTGCTCCCGTAAAAAAAAGATAACAAGAGAGAAAATTAAAGACATCAAGACTGCAATGGATATTCCGATTTTGCTGTATTCAAGTGCGTCACTGTACCGTTTTGCGCCAACTTCAAAAGCAATAACAATGGTTAATCCCATCGAGATACTTAACGGTGCCATATAAAGAAATGAAGCAAAGTTCATCGCAATTTGGTGAGAAGCAATTGTGATCGTATCATAACTACTCATTAACAAGGTGACAGCTGCAAAAATACTTGTTTCAAAAAAGATTGAAAAACCAATTGGTAGTCCGATGACAAGGAGGGTTTTCCAATTTTTTAATGATACTCGATAAAATCTTTCGAAAATTCGATAGGAGGCAAAAGGTTCTGCCTTCATCACTACTAATGTGGCAATGATAAAAATTAGCCAATAGGTGATGGCTGTAGCATAACCAGAACCAACTCCTCCTAATTCAGGGAAACCAAGTTTACCATAAATTAATAAATAATTAAAAATGATATTGATAGGTAATGCGGATAGTGTGATGAGCATTGAAATTCTTGTTTGGCCAAGACCATCCATGAACGAACGGAGAACATTAAATACAAAAAGCGGCAGAATTCCGAAACCAAGTCCTACTAAAAAGGAATGAGCAATTTGTTCCACAGCTGGTTCTAGATTCATCATATTTAAAATAGGGTTAAGAAAGATAGCACCGATTATTGTAATACCAACTCCCATAGCGAGAGCCAAATATATCGCCTGAATGATATTGAAAGGAACCTTTTTTGTATCTTTTGCTCCGATTAGTTGAGAAATAATTGGAGGAATGGCGAGCAGTATACCACCCAATCCTGAATAAATGGGCATCCACAAGGAGCTGCCGATTGAAACCCCTGCAACATCAGCGGTGCTGTATCTTCCTGACATCATAATATCAAAGAAGGTCATCGCATATAAACTAAGCTGAGTGATAAGAAGTGGGAATAAAATAGTGGATAATTGGAGGATTTTTCCACGCTTTGTATAGGTCTTTTGCATAATATTACCTCGATTTATTAATTTTTGCACAATGGTAGAATTATATCATAAGTTGCAGTGCCAGCCAGTTAATAAGTGATTAAATGTTGATGTTACATACTAAATTTTGGGTCTGTTGTCCTGTTTTTATACAGATTGATAAGTTTTTCCCTATGTATCAGCTGGAAATGTGGTATGATGAGGGGTAGAAATTTTTGGCTTTGGAAGGTGAATCAATTGAAAAAGAAGATTGTGTTTACAGGTGGAGGATCTGCTGGTCATGTTTCTGTTAATACAGCAATCATCCCTGAATTTTTGAAAAATAATTGGGAAGTTACATATATAGGCTCTGAAAAAGGAATCGAGAGAGAAATCATTGAAAAAGAATTTCCGACCGTCAGCTATCAAACGGTTTCAGTTGGAAAATTGCGAAGATATATGTCATTGGAGAATTTAAAAGATCCGTTTCGTGTTATAAAAGGAATTTTCGATGCACGGAAAATCCTCAAACAAATCCAGCCTGAATTTGTTTTTTCAAAAGGTGGTTTCGTTTCAGTACCTGTCGTATTGGCAGCAAAAATGTTACGAATTCCTGTGTTTATTCATGAATCCGATTATACCCCTGGTCTTGCGAATAAACTTGCAATGCCATTTGCTTCAAAAATATTTACGACATTTGTAGAAACGGAAAAACATGTCGCCAAATCAAAATCTATTTATATTGGTGCAGTTCTCAGAGACGGAATATTTAAGGGGAATGCTGACAAAGGTAGAGAGAGATATGGTTTTGATAAAAGTAAACCTGTTTTGCTTGTGATGGGTGGGAGCCTAGGTGCGGTCAGAATAAATAACCTAATAACGGAAAATCTTGATGACCTATTAGCTTTCTACCAGATTATTCACATATGCGGAAAAGGAAATATTCAAGAAAAATTACGGAGGAAAGGATATCAGCCATTTGAATATGTTCATGAGGAACTATTCGATATGTTAGCCTGCGCCGATGTGGTTGTGTCTCGTGCAGGATCGAATTCTATTTATGAATTTCTTGGTCTTGAAATACCGATGCTACTTATCCCACTGAGCGCCAACGCTTCAAGAGGAGATCAAATCTTAAATGCAGCGAGCTTTGAAAGTCAAGGTTTTAGCAAGGTTATTCAAGAGGAAAATTTAACATATCAGGCTTTTTCTGATACGCTTGATCATTTGGTGGATGAATCGCCACAATATAAAGCGAAAATGCAACAAAAACGTCCGTTTAAAACTGGTACAGAGATGTATGAGTTGCTTATACAGCTTCAAAAATAATTCTTTTTCTACGTATAAAACGTAAACCATTGGAAATCTCTATCAAGAAGTAATAAAATAGAAAAAACAAGCATGGATTTGATTCTATGCTTGTTTTTTTATAGTCTGAAAAATTGAATGTTCTTCGTAATCCATTTTAAAGGTCTATGCAGTAATTTATCCCGCACAAACTAAAAGGCTTAGAGGAATCGAAGGTGGAGGCTGAAGAACCCCCCACCCGCTAATTGAATAAATTCATTTCGTTGCCTTTTTTTATCTTTCAATTAAGCTTCTAATAAATGTTGCGTTTCATCTTCGTCTTGACGGAGAACATGAAGATTATAAAGATCTTTCGGTATTTCATAAAGATCATATATTTCGCTGTGCTTATTTAATTGTTCATACAAATATTTGCGGGATTCATTGGCTAACAAGACATAAGGTAGTTTTTCTGCAGCTTTAATAGATCGGATATTTTGCTTTCTTATTCTCATGAAAACCGTTTCGATACCTAGCTCGAAAAAAACCTCATTAAAGAAAGCTTCTTTTGCCATGGAATTATAGCCTTTACCGTGATAAGGTTTCCCTAACCATGTTCCAAGAAAGCCAGCTTGATTTTCAATATCAAATAATGAAATGGTACCAATAGGTGTACCCCATTCATCGGTAATTGTTCTTGAAATCAATTCGCCTTTTTCTTCTGCTTCCATTGTTTGTTTCGTGACGAATAGATACTCTTCATAGGAATCTACTTTATGGCGCACGAAAGGGAAGACATCTGGATGCGTCATAATTTCATAAAGAGTATTGCAATCAGAAAAGTCTCTTTTTTTTAACATTTCCGTCCCTCCGTTTGAGGGCAGTCCTAGTGTATACCTGCTCTCACCCTCGAAATTTTTTAGTCATTCATCAAAAAATTTCGGGGTGGGAATCGAACCCACTAGAACCGGAAACCGGTGGCGCACCATTTGCCTTCCCTATTTTTATTTTCCAGCAATATCAAAAAAACAAAAGATCCTAAAAAGATAATACTAAAAAAAGTTTAAAAAGAAAATAGGTATTTGCGGTTTTTTTTTCAACAAATTTCAACAATTTAATGGACCTATTATTTTACTGTTTCTAGAATGGTCTTTCCTTAAAAATATAGATGTGAATCATCGGAAAATCAGTCTGATTAAAGGTTTTGAGGGAATGATTAAAATTTTCCAGTGTATTGAAGAAATAAAATGATTCCTCCTAATGCCCACACATAAAAGGAAAAGATTTTCAGTGATTTTTTCTTTAAAAAATTGATCATCCACATAACGGCTAAATAGCCGAAAAGCGCGGAGGAAAGTGTCCCGATAAAAAGTGTTGAAAACGGCAGGGGTTCAATCGCTCCTGTTATGACTGGTTTTAATTGAAAGATAATTCCGCCGCTAATCGCTGGTATTGATAATAAAAAAGAAAAATAAGCTGCTGTTGCACGGTCAAGCTTACATAATAGACCTGCTGCTATCGTTAAGCCGGAACGAGAGAGGGCGGGCATGATGGCACAAGCTTGGAAGCTTCCAATAATAAAGGCATCTTGAAGGGAAATTTCGTCTAGGGTTTTTGTGCCCCGTCGAGAATTGTCAGCGATCCATAAAATGAATCCTGTAGCAAGAAATTCCCACCCGATCGTCACACCCGTTTTTGACAATTCATCAAACCAGTCACTAAGAAGTAACCCTGCAGCTACTGCTGGAATCGTACCGACGATAAGCAATGCAGTTAATTTTGAAAAGGGTTTTTTTATTAAGTGACCAATCTCGCCTTTATAGACAACGAGGAGAGCTAGAAGAGTGCCGATATGCAGCATCGTATCAAGGTAGATTCCTGCTTCGTCTAAATGGAATAAATGTCTTCCTAAGTACAAATGACCAGTACTTGAGATTGGAAGAAATTCTGTTAGACCTTGTATAATTCCGAGAATAAAGGCTTGAAGTTCGTTTAACAAGGAGCTTCACCTCTCTTTTTTGTATGAAGAATATGGGGACAGGGCTTTGCGACTTACTAATTAAGACGATCTACTTAGCGGGTATACTGAAAAGCATCCAACATTCCTGCTCCGCATCGCCACCATTGTGATTAGGTGAGTGTAGCGGGCTACAGGATTAATCCCCCATGGTAAATGGTGGCGTTATGTTCATTTAAGGCAATCATCACTTTCATATGTATGCTTGTCTAAATTGAACATGTTCATAAAATTTTTTATGCAAAGTGAAACTTTTTCTGAAAAATTCGTATAGAATAGAGAAGGAATAACAGAGGAGGGGATTTTGATGCCGAATCAAGATGAAAAATTTTTAGCAATGTTAATTTATTTACTTAGCTTTTTTACCGTTTTTTTAGGCCCTTTAATCATATGGTTAATAAAAAAGGATTCTTCTAAATTTATAGATTACCATGGAAGGGAATATTTGAATTTCCTTATTTCTTACACCATCTATACATTTGTTGCATCGCTCACATTTCTCATAGTAATCGGCTTCGTTCTGGTACCGGTTGTAGCTATTGCGGCATTTATCTTTACGATTATCGGCGCTGTGAAGGCGTATGAAGGGACGGAGTATAAGATTCCATTTATTTTTCGTTTGTTATAAGCCAAGTCGTTAAGGGTCAGACCTCGTACTCTATTACAGTATAGTGTTGAATACACTTATCTTTCCTGTATTTAGTAGCTACAAGGCTTGACCCTTTATTGCTTATTTTAGTGATTATGCCAAACTTTTTATGTAGTTCATTTATTTTGCCTTTCCGTATCCATAACAAACAGACGATTCAAACTCACTCTCCATATTCTTTGCTCGTCTTATGCTAGCGACTAGGATCATCAAATCTAAGGCAATTTTTTATGATTTTACTTCTTTCTTTAGTCAAAGTTTTCATTCTAACAGGCTGTTTTTTTGAATAAACTAATTGGACAAGCAGATAATGTTATTTTTTTAAAAGTTGCCGTTTTCCAATTAAGAACTGGGCTCTTGGGGGAGAGAGAAGATGGATATTCAGAAGTATTACGAAAAAACAGCGAAAATTTCCTTTTATGCAGCCATGATCTCACTAATCATTGCGATTCTCTTTGTTGTGCTACATTTATCAGGGAGAATGGCTGGGAATATTCTCTGGCTAACCTTACCATTTATAATCCTTAGTCTGAATTATTATATACGTTTTCGTTTGTATGAGAAACGTATGAATGAGACACCAATAAATGTCCAGTCCGAAAGCATGCAACTTCTTGATACAGAGCATTTGTTAATTGCCTTTCTGCCAGCTCCAAGCTTGAGGATGCAGTTTTTTAATAAAGATGGAGCTGTCGTAGGGGAAATTAGGGATCAAGACATGTCTTGGTACAAATGGTTGCTGCCAAATGCTGTATCTATGCTTATGCCAAAGCGGTACGGATTATTTGATTGTTTTGGAAATCGACTTGCCCAGTTTCAGTCAGGGGTAGGGCTGTGGAGTAATATGATTGTAAAGGATCATGAAGGAAATGAACTTGGACGTTATAAAGAAAATAGGAAGAAGGCATTTGTCAAAACAACAGGGATGATTTCAAAACCGGATGGAACAGACTGGATTCCTATCAAAATTGGAGGGTTAAACTCATTTCAATTGGATGAAATGAATGGCAAAAAACTTGCTTCGTTTCAAACAGGATGGATGCCCCGGGAATGGGGGGAACTGTTTAAAAACCCTAATATGCCTATCCTAACTTTTCATGAAAAAACAGATTTAGAAGTAAAACTCGTGACGCTCGGTTTCTTATCCGCAATCTTCCACCATGTCTCTAATTGAAGAGAAAACTAAATAAAATATAAAAATCAGACGTTTATTTAAGCGAATTATCAAATGTTTTGTTATAATTTAAGAATTCTAAAGAAAAAGTGGTGGAAATGATGAGTTTATTAAAAGAAATAATCACCTTTAATGAAAAATTTGTCGAAGAAGAAGAATATGTAAAATATGCAACAGACAAATTTCCTGACAAAAAATTGCTTGTACTTAGCTGTATGGACACTCGACTTGTCGAGTTATTGCCAAAATCGATGAACCTAAAAAATGGCGATGTGAAATTCGTTAAAACAGCAGGTGCAACTGTTTCTCATCCATTTGGAAGTGTAATGCGTAGTATGCTTGTAGCTGTTTATCAACTGAAAACAGATGAAATTTTTGTTGTTGGACATCATGATTGTGGCATGGCTGCGATAAATGCAGATGTCATGATTGAAGAAATGAAGGAACGTGACATTACTTCTGAAACACTTAGCACAATCGAAAACTCGGGAATTGATGTTAAGAAATGGTTACGTGGATTTAATGATGTAAGTGAAAGTGTAAAAAACAGCGTCCAAATTATTAAAAACCATCCGTTAATGCCAACAGGTATTGCGGTACATGGTCTTGTAATCGCTCCTGATACGGGTAAGTTGGATGTAGTTGTGGATGGATACATAGATTTACATAAATGAAGAAATTGTTAACAGCTTTCTTACAGGGAGTGCATGGATCATTGTGAAAAGGATTCTGATTATTAGAGTCTAAATTAGAAGACTTGTATCTTAGTGAATGTTTGATAAACTCACAGTGTGTGGTTTGTCACATCTACAAACGGGTGGGAGAGGGATAAAACTAAAGGGAAGTAAAATGAAAAAGACGAACTTAGAATCTTACTACAAGTTTGCAGAGAGTGGCACAACTGGAAAACGGGAAGTACTAGCAGGTTTTGTTAGCTATTTCACCATTGTGTATATCATCATTGTCAATTCGATGATTCTTTCAGAAGCCGGAATTCCTCTCAATGGAGCAATTCTCGCAACAATCTTGATTTCTGCAGTAGGTTGTATTTTCATGGGCCTGTATGCAAATGTGCCGATCATCCTTGTGCCTGGTATGGGAATTAATGCAATGTTCGCATACACAATGGTGCAAGGAATGGGCCTATCTTGGCAATCAGCGCTTGCAGCTGTGTTTGTATCAGGACTCATTTTTGTTGCTATTGCCTTTTCACGCTATTTAAATGTCATCAATGCAAGTATCCCACATTCTTTGAAAGAAGCAATTTCAATTGGACTTGGGTTGTTCCTTCTTTTTCTCGGATTGGAAAAAGGAGGGCTTATTACAGCCGGATCCTCTACACTTCTTCAAGTGGGCGACTTTGGCAATGCCGAAGTAATTGCGACGATTTTGACAATGATTCTTGCTTTTGTACTTTTTATTCGCAATGTTCCGGGCAATTTTCTTTTAACAATCATTGCCGGAACCGTAATTGCATGCATTTGTGGGACAATCAATCTTACAGACATTGCTTTCACAGTTCCAGAGGTTAGTGAGTACAAAGAAGTGTTCAATGCCCTTACTTTTGTCGAAATTAATCGTCTTGAATTTTGGATTGCTGTATTTTCAATGACCATGGTGCTTGTATTCGAAAATATCGGGCTCGTTCATGGATATGTGAATAGTATTGGTAAGCCTGAGCGCTATCAGAAGGCGTTTCAAGCAACTGGAATATCTGTGCTCCTATCCGGAATATTAGGGTCAAGTCCACCAGTTGCGACTGCAGAAACGGCTGCGGGCATTGCATCAGGAGGACGTACTGGATTTACATCGGTGGTAACAGGAATTCTATTCCTTTTCTCGTTTTTGTTCGTTCCTGTCATTAAAGTGATTCCAAACAGTGCAATCGCTCCGATACTTATCATCATCGGTATTTTAATGCTCTCGAATATTAAGTATCTTGATTTCGATGATTTCTCAGAAAGTATCCCAGCAATTATGATTATTGTCATGATACCATACACACTTAGTATTCCTGATGGTATGGCTGCTGGATTTATTTTATATCCGATACTAAAGATTGCTGCAGGCAAAGCTAATCATGTATCAAAGCCAATGTATTTCATCGCATTGTTATTTCTTACTTACTTTGTTATTGGGGTAATCAGTTAAAAAAGTAGGCAACTCTTTAGGAGGCTGACTTCCACGTAAATATCTGTTGATATTATAATGTGGAGTCTAGCCGCCTTTGTTGTTTTGTCAGCTTCCATTTTGTTAATTGACTGAATATTTTAAAATTAGAATTAAAGTAAGCATCGTATATAGAAATTTTCATGAATTTGAAAGGAGTGTACCGATGATCATTGATATTTTAAAATGCCATGGTTCTGGCAATGATTTTTTATTGATTGATGAATTAACGAGAGATTATCGGTTTACAGAAGATGATAGAAAAAGACTGGCACAAGCATTATGCAAGCGAGAGGGTTTGCTTGGAGCAGATGGAATTCTTTTTGTACTTAAAAGTGAGAAAGTAGACGCAAGAATGCGTGTATTTAACGCAGATGGATCGGAAGCAAGTATGTGTGGCAATGGATTACGTTGTGTAGCGCGATTTGTTTGTGAGACCCTTGGTAAGGAACAACTTGTAATTGAAACAATGAAAGCTGATTTATCAGTTGAAAAAACAGGTGATTTATATCAGGGAATTCCTACGTTTAAAGTTGAGATTTCACCAGTTCTTTTTAATGTGGAATCCTTGCCGCTTACCATTAATAAAAAGACGCTTATCAATGAACCACTAGTGCAGCTATCCAATTCATTAAAATTCACAGCATTGGCGGTCCCGAATCCTCATTTAGTCACGATTGTTGAGCAAGATGAGCTCAATTCCGATGTTCAGGAAAAAATATCGCTATCTGTGAATAGTCCCAATGAATTATTTCCAGATGGAGTTAATGTCAGTTTTGTAAAGCTTTTAGAACCAGGGGAGATCTTTGTACGGACGTATGAACGTGGGGTAGGATTTACGAATGCCTGCGGCACAGCGATGTCAGCCGCAAGTCTAGTGACCTGTTTGAATGGCTTCAATGAGACGGAAAGGGAAATTTCCGTTTATAATAATGGTGGGCAAGTAAAATGCGTGGTTCATTATTATGAAAGTTTCGAGAAGAATTGGATTGACTTGATTGGAAATGGCACCTATGAATATAAAGCATCCATTGCGTTAGAACTTGAAAATTGCGAAGATTTCAAGCTGCTTCATGAAGTGCGTTTTGACAAAGAAACGGCTTTGTATGCAGCTTTTCAAAGTGAAATTCAGGAACATCTTAAAAAGTTCATGTGAAAATGGCAGAGGATGTCCCAAAAGAGTCTGACCTTACCCTCACCACACAACGTATAGTGTTACTTACATGATATTTAAACTGTATGTGGTAGTATAGGGGTCTTGCCATCTATACTTATGAGAGCTCCTTTTTTTATGTTGTTGTAAAAAGTTCGATAAAAATAGCTGTGAAATGGCACCAAATCTCTGTTTCTCCAATTCTCACGTATTACTGTATATGTGTAAGACTACAGATGGTCGCTTGCAGAACTTCTCGGCTCTTTTTATCCTCCTTTTTAAACACGAACTAAAAGTGAGACCCTCCTCTTTTCAATGGGAAATGAAGGATATCAGACGTATTTGATTTGAGGGAAACGGGATTATGCTATTCATGCATTTTCCTTTCTAAAATGAGGAAGATATTGTATAATAAAGTCAAGTTAATAGTCATTTAGGAAATTCGTGAGATCACAAATGCATAGCAATTGCTGTGTACGTTGTGGTCTCTTTTTGTTTCAAATAAACTCAGATAAAGGAGGAAAAAAGCAATGAGTTTTTCAAGCTTAGATAGAAATGAGAGGATACATAGAGTCCAAGAACAAGCATTTGATTTATTAGTAATCGGTGGTGGCATCACAGGTTCAGGTATCGCCCTTGATGCGACAACCCGTGGGATGAAAACAGCATTAGTGGAAATGCAAGATTTTGCAGCAGGTACTTCAAGCCGCTCAACAAAACTCGTTCATGGTGGTCTTCGGTATTTAAAACAGTTTGAAGTTGGGATGGTTGCTGAAGTTGGTAAAGAACGTGCGATTGTTTATGAAAATGGTCCACATGTAACAACACCAGAATGGATGTTACTTCCATTTTACTCAGGCGGAACATTTGGTAAATTTACAACATCAATCGGTTTACGGGTTTATGACTACTTAGCTGGTGTAAAACGAAAAGAACGAAGAACCATGCAAACAGTAGAGGAAACGATCAAGAAGGAACCTCTTGTAAAACGAAAAGACTTAATGGGCGGAGGGTATTATGTAGAGTACCGTACAGATGATGCTCGATTAACGATTGAAGTGGCAAAGAGGGCATCAGAACTAGGTGCTGAATTACTAAATTATGCAAAAGTAGTTGACTTTACTTATGAAAATGGAAAAGTGACAGGAGCGGTCGTAGAAAATATATTGACAAAACAGTCATTTACCATTAAAGCGAAAAAAGTCATCAATGCTTCAGGTCCATGGGTGGAAACCCTTTTACAAAAAGATGGTTCAAAAAAAGGGAAAACATTGCATTTAACAAAAGGCGTACATATCGTAATCGACCAATCCCGTTTTCCTCTGAAACAGGCGGTTTATTTCGACACGCCAGACGGACGGATGGTTTTCGCGATTCCTCGTGCAGGCAAAGCATATGTAGGTACAACGGATACATTTTATGAAAAGGATCCAATGAATCCTAAAATGACTTTAGCTGACCGTGACTATATTCTCAAAGCGATTAAATTCATGTTTCCAGATGTAGACATTACCAACGATGACGTTGAATCTAGCTGGGCCGGTGTTCGCCCACTTATTCACGAAGAAGGAAAAGACCCATCAGAAATTTCTCGGAAAGATGAAATTTGGGTATCTGATTCTGGATTAGTTACAATCGCAGGAGGTAAATTAACTGGTTATCGTAAAATGTCCCAACAAGTGCTTGATAAAGTGGCGATAAGCTTCGAAACAGATTATGGAATTAAATATGACAGATGCCAAACTAAGGAAATTCGCATCTCTGGCGGTGAAGTAGGTGGATCGAAAAACTTTCATGCATATGTTGAATCTCAAAAAGTAAAAGGAGAAGCAGTTGGACTTGACTCTAAACAGGCTTTGGCTATTGCTCAAATGTATGGTTCCAATGCATCTGATGTTTTTGCTCTTATTAAGGGTAAACGTAGTGATGCCGTGAAATATAATCTGCCTTTAGATGTTTACGGCATGCTCGTATATGCGATTCAATTTGAAAGCACCGTAACCCCTGTTGACTTCCTTATGAGGCGGACAGGAGCGATCCTGTTTAATATCCAAGGGGCAAAAGCCTGGAAAGATGGAGTTATTGACTATATGAGTGATACCTTCCAATGGCCAGAAACGGAAAAGCAGAAATATACAATTGCTTTAGAAGAGCAATTATATGCAGCACAGCATCCCGAAGAGTAATGGAAACAAAAAAAGCTGACAACCAGGATGAACACTTCCTACTTGTCAGCTTTTTTATGTAGCAAAAACCCATCTTTTTTATAAAAAGGTTTACAAACTTAAGGCAATTCATAACATAAAAAAACCTAGGACGAGCAACTTAAGAACAAAGTGAAACTTCTATTAGTGGAGGTTTTCTTCATCCCACATGGATGGTTAATTAAACCGGGATAAAAAGGAAAGGTTGGACATATGATGAGAGTATTCCTTAGCTTTATAATCGTCACACTATATTCATTCACTATTGGCTTAACTATTTATGCAATACCCATTCCTGATGAGTTAGTCCCATTAACCAACACATCAGAATTCGCAGAACGTAAGGTTGCTTATTTAACCTTTGATGATGGGCCGTCTCATAATACAATTCCAATTCTCGATATATTAGATAAATACCAAATTAAGGCGACTTTTTTTGTTATGGCAAATCGACAAAGCTATGCTAAACAGGCTTATGAAGAAATGGTTAGACGTGGCCATACTATTGCTTTACATTCGAATACTCATGATTATCGAAGGATTTACAGATCGAAAGATGATTTTTTTAAAGATATGGGAAAATTAGAATCGCTGCTGGATCATAAGTATGCCATCAATACAAAGTTAATCCGCTTTCCAGGTGGTTCCAATAATATGCTTATTCAAAGGAGTGAAAAGAAATCGATTCGTACAGATATTATTTCAGAACTTGAACGAAGAGGCTATACGTATTTCGACTGGAATGTAGATTCAAAGGACGGCATTAGTCCGATGATTAGTCAACAAACAATTACGCAATCTGTTTTAACCGGAGCTAAGAAGCATAAGCAAGCAGTAATTTTGCTGCATGACATCGATGATATGAAAAACACAGTTAGAGCATTACCTGATATCATTATCGGACTTAAAAAACAGGGTTTCGAGTTTGAAATGATTACGGAAGACAATGGAAAAGTGCAATTTCCATGAATAATGAACGTACAACCGTTTTGCCACCTGAAAGAAAATTAGAATTGTATGAACTAAAGGAGTAAATAAGTGTATTTTTTATGTGTTAAAAAACGAGCGTGTTTCCGAGAACGAAAGGGTTAATACTTACAAATACATGCAGTTTATGTGATGTATATGAACGATAATAAACTGTGTATAAAGGCGATTTAACCCTTTTGAGACACCTGTACTTTATTCCATATTACGTTGGAGAATATTATTGTTATAAAATTTTGACCTTTATGAAGATAACGCGATTAATATGGATCATTATCTGGCTATTTTAAAAGAGCAATCGGAAAATTCAAATCAAAATATACTGAAATTGTGAAAGAAATTCAACAAATTACCAAAACATGACCTTTATTCAAATATACAAAATACAATCCTATTTAATCAAATACTAGAGTTATAGAAAGGAAAAGGGAGATAAAAGCTGGCTAATGCAGAAAATTGAGGGTCTTAAACATAAAGTATTGCAATGCGTTAGCATAATTATGTTTTTTTCTCTATTTTTCTAGGTTTAACCTTTGGATATTTGTTAAAAACATGGTAGTATAATTATTGAAAACGTTTTATCCTTTAAATATTGATAATAGTATAAAAATATAACTTTTTTAGGAGTTTTTTAATAAAAAAGTTAGCTAATATCGTGGGGATGGGTAAAACAAAATAAAAATTATTCGTTAAATTTGGGGGTTTAAAAAATGACCATCAAGGAAGCTAAGGCATATGACCCATGGAAAGCTTTTTCTGGTCCAAACCTTGGGTACGTCTTGGAGCAATACGACCTATTTCAACAAGATCCGGATTCAGTCGATCCAGAGCTAAAAAACTATTTTAAAATTTTCGGACCACCTACAGTAAACACTGTACCAAATCAAAAAACAATCGTCGAAAATCAAACGGCAGTGGTTTCATCAGGTGATGTACTTTCAATGAAAAAAATCACATCTGCTGTTAAACTTACAGAAAATATTCGTTCATATGGTCATTTAGCAGCGAATATTAATCCGTTGAACGAAGTGGCGTTGGATAACGAACTTCTTCAATTGGAGAAATATGAATTAACAGCTGACGATTTGCGAAAAATTCCGGCTGACTTTATTTGCCCAGAATCACCTGAAACCGTCAAAGATGGCTATGAAGCATTTCGTTATTTAAAGGAGCTTTATACAAAAACGATTGCTTTTGAATTTTCGCAAGTGAATGATTTGGATGAAAGACAATGGCTAATTGATGCAGTTGAATCAGGTAGTATTTTTCCTGAAGTTACAAATGAGAAAAAAGCCATTTTATATAAACGATTAGCGGAAGTTGAAGGATTTGAGAAATTCCTTCACCGTACGTATGTTGGACAAAAACGCTTTTCAATTGAAGGCCTTGATATGCTTGTTCTGGTTCTTGATCATTTAATTTCTCAAACTGTTCAAAATGGCACATCTAACGTAAATATCGCCATGGCACACCGCGGCCGTTTGAATGTGTTAGCACACGTTCTTGGTAAACCATATGAAATCATTTTCTCTGAATTCCAGCATAGTCCTAATAAGGATTTAGTCCCATCAGAAGGGTCAATAGGGATTAATTACGGCTGGACAGGTGACGTTAAATATCATTTAGGATTGGATACACTTATCACAAATGGAAATACACAAAAAGCAAGAATTACGCTAGCTAATAATCCATCCCACTTAGAGGTCGTTGGTCCAGTCGTTGAAGGATATTCCCGTGCTGCACAAGAAAATCGGACAGAAGCGGGCTTCCCAATACAAGATATTTCTCGTTCAATGGCGATTCTTATTCATGGTGATGCAGCATTTCCAGGGGAAGGTATTGTTCCCGAAACGCTTAATTTAAGTCGTTTAAAAGGGTACCAAACAGGTGGCACGATTCATATTATCGCGAACAATATGATTGGATTTACGACTGAAAGCGAAGACTCTCGTTCTACTAAATATGCAAGTGATCCTGCAAAAGGCTTTGAAGTACCGATTGTACACGTGAATGCAGATGATCCAGAAGCGTGCCTTGCTGCTGTTACACTTGCTTTTCAATATCGTGAAAAATTCAAGAAAGATTTCCTGATAGATTTAATCGGCTATAGAAGGTTTGGTCATAACGAAATGGATGAGCCGCTAGTTACCCAACCAGGAATGTATGGCTTGATTCATAAACATCCAACCGTTAAAGACTTATACGGAAAAAAATTGCTTGAGACGAGTTCAATCAGTAATAAAGAACTGGATGCACTATCAGAGCAAGTCGAGGAGAAATTGAAAGAGGCTTATGACAGAATTTCTGGTAACAAACCAGAAACTGTTTGTGAACTAGATCCACCTCAAACCGTTGAAAAGGGATTTCCAAAACTTGATACTACTGTAACTTCAGAAGATTTAATTCGCATGAATGAAAGTCTTGTGGAATGGCCAGAAGGATTCCAGATTAATAAGAAGTTAGGCCGTATTCTTTCCCGTCGTCTCGATTCATTTGGAGATGAAGGGAAAATTGATTGGGCTCATGCAGAAACATTAGCATTTGCTTCAATACTTTCAGATGGTACGCCGATTCGATTAACTGGACAGGACTCTGAACGTGGAACATTTGCACAGAGAAATATCGTATTACATGATAGTGAAAATGGCAAGACATACTCACCGCTACATACATTAAAGACTGCTAAAGCATCTTTTGCTGTGCACAATAGCCCGTTAACGGAAACAGCAGTTCTTGCATTTGAATACGGATATAATGTTTTTGCACCTGAAACACTTGTGCTTTGGGAAGCGCAATTTGGTGATTTTGCCAATACAGCTCAAGTAATATTCGACCAGTTTATTTCTGCAGGTCGCGCTAAATGGGGTCAGAAATCTGGACTCGTTATGCTATTACCACATGGATATGAAGGACAAGGACCTGAACATTCTAGTGCACGTCTGGAACGTTTCCTTTCCCTTGCAGCGGAAAACAACTGGACAGTTGCCAATTTAAGCTCTGCAGCTCAATATTTCCATGTGTTAAGAAGACAAGCAAAAATTCTTGAAATGGAACAAGTTCGTCCGTTAGTGATTATGGCACCGAAGAGTATGCTGCGTAATCAAGTGATGGCCTCTACCTTTGCTGAATTTACTGAAGGAGAATTCCAGTCATTTATTGAAACGCAAACTTTGGGTCAAAATCCTAATACGGTTGAAAGGATTGTACTTTGCACAGGTAAAATAGCAGTAGAGATACGTGAAAAGATTGCCAGTGTTACAGATACTGACTGGCTTCAAATCATCAGCCTTGAAGAAATCTATCCATTCCCACTAAAGGGAGTGAAGGAAGTTTTCGTAAAATATCCAAATTTGAAAGAAATAGTATGGCTCCAAGAAGAGCCGAAGAACATGGGAGCATGGACATTTGTTGAGCCCCGCTTATATGAAACAGTTCCAAATGGAGTTTCTGTCTCTTACATTGGTAGAAAACGGAGATCGAGTCCATCAGAAGGGGATCCACTTGTTCACAAGCAGGAACAGCACCGTATTATGACTGAATCAATTACGCGTACTAAAGAGGGGGAGAAGTAAAATGGCTGAAGTGAAAGTGCCTGAACTAGCAGAATCAATCTCAGAAGGAACGATTGCACAATGGTTAAAACAACCTGGGGAAACAGTTGAAAAGGGAGAATATCTTTTAGAACTTGAAACAGATAAAGTAAACGTTGAAATTATCTCTGATTATGGTGGTACATTATCTGAGTTACTAGCAGCAGAAGGAGATACCGTTCAAGTTGGACAAGCTATAGCTGTAGTTAGTGAAGACGGAACAAATGAAGGACCTTCATCTAAAGTAGAAGTACCTGTTGTAGAGGAATTGAAGGCAGAAGAAGTTAATTCTGTACCAACTGCTCAAAGAACGATCGCTTCGCCTGCCGCTCGTAAACTTGCACGTGAAAAAGGGATTGATTTATCCCAAGTACCTGCTGTAGATCCACTTGGCCGTGTAAGAATCCAAGATGTAGTAGCAGCAAAAGCACCGGTACAAACAAGTGCACAAGAACCGGCACCAGCTAAACCCGCACCTGCAGCGCAAACAGAACATGATGATCGAGTAGAAGTCGTGAAAATGTCTCGTCGTCGTCAAACGATAGCGAAACGTTTAGTAGAAGTTCAACACGAAGCAGCAATGTTGACAACATTTAACGAAGTAGACATGACGGCTGTTATGGATTTACGGAAACGTCATAAAGATGCATTTGTAAAACAAAACGATGTGAAGCTTGGTTTCATGTCATTCTTCACAAAAGCTGTGATTGGTGCACTTAAGAAATATCCATTACTTAATGCAGAAATTAATGGGAACGAAATTCTTAAGAAAAAATTCTATGATATTGGTGTTGCTGTATCGACAGATGACGGTTTAGTTGTGCCAGTCGTTCGTGATGCAGACCGTAAAAGCTTTGCTGAAATTGAACAATCGATTAGCGATCTTGCTGTTAAAGCAAGAAACAATAAATTAGCACTTGCAGATCTTTCAGGTGGAACGTTCACCATTACAAACGGTGGAACATTTGGATCATTGCTATCTACGCCAATTCTTAATGCACCACAAGTCGGAATTCTTGGAATGCACAAAATCCAAGTAAGACCTGTAGCCATTGATAACGATAATTTTGAAAACAGACCAATGATGTATCTAGCTCTTTCTTATGATCACCGTATCGTCGATGGGAAAGAGGCGGTTGGCTTCCTTGTAACCGTTAAGGCGTTACTGGAAGACCCAGAACAACTATTGTTACAAGGTTGATAAAAAATCCCCAATCAGATAATCTGATTGGGGATTTTTTATCTCATTTTTGTAGAATTTAACATTAAGTTTTCATTTGAATGAATGGTTTTGAATAAAAGTGAATGAAAATGGATGATTTCAAACGATTTTGATTGAAATTTTGCGGATAATCATTTATTATACAGATATAGCAAGGGAGGTAATTGTTTTGTTAACAACTGAGAGGCATCAATTGATTTTAGCTTTGCTGAAAGAGCAAGGAACAATCAAGCTTCAGGACCTTGTTGAGCAGATGAATGCTTCTGAGTCAACCATTAGACGTGATTTAGTTCAACTAGAAGAAATGAAAGCGTTAAAAAGGGTGCATGGCGGTGCTGCATTATTCAAGCAAAAAGGACTCGAACCTTCAATAAATGAAAAAAAGCATGCAAATCATGTAGAAAAACAACAAATTGGCAAACTAGCTGCTTCCTACATCGATAATGGAGACTGTGTTTATCTTGATGCAGGAACAACCGTACTTGAAATGATCCCTTATATGAAGGAAAAGAATGTTACGGTGCTCACAAATGGACTTATGCATCTTCCATTACTTATGGAGGCCGACATAAAAACATTTCTTGTTGGAGGAAAATTGAAAATTGCAACGAACGCGATTGTAGGTACTCAAGCCGTTCAGTTCCTTTCCGATTATCGTTTTGATAAATGCTTTTTAGGTATGAACGGAATCCATCCGGATTATGGGCTGACAACACCAGATCCCGATGAAGCACTGTTAAAAATGAGAGCGATTCAATTATCGAATAAATCGTATGTTCTTGCAGATCGTTCGAAACTATTTGAAACCACATTTGCCAGAGTTGGCTCAATTGAAGAGGTTACGATAATAACAGATGCAAATGATGAAGAAGCAGTACTTTCATTACGAAAACATTCAAATGTAAAGGTTGTGACACCATGATATATACGGTAACGCTTAACCCTTCCATCGATTATATAGTGGAAGTTGAACAGTTCAAAGTGAATCAATTAAATCGAACGAAGCGGGATACGAAATTTCCTGGTGGCAAAGGAATAAACGTGTCACGTGTTCTAAAGAGAATTAATATGGATTCTATTGCTCTTGGGTTTTTAGGAGGGTTTACTGGTTCATTCATTCGCGATTTTTTACAGGATGAACAAATTCAGACGGACTTTATTGAGGTGTCTGAGGATACGAGGATCAATGTTAAATTAAAAAGTGATCGTGAGACGGAAATCAATGGCTTGGGGCCGAGTATTTCTAGATTTCAATATGAACAAATTTTGGAGAAAATCAAACTATTAAAAAATGGGGATACGATTATATTAGCTGGTAATGTAGCTCCCAATATGCCTGCAGACTTTTATGAAACGGTTGCAATGGAATGCGAACATAAAGGGATTGATGTAATTGTTGATACAAGCGGCCCTTCTTTGTTGAATGTACTGAAATATAAACCGTTTTTAATTAAACCGAACCATCATGAACTTGGAGAGATATTTGAAACGGAGATTCATACGATCGAGGATGCTGCTACATACGGGAAGAAACTTGTTGCTTTAGGTGCGAAACATGTTATTGTTTCCATGGCTGGTAATGGTGCAGTCTTATGTACATCTGACAGAATATATACAGCGAACGTACCTAAAGGAAACGTCGTGAATTCGGTTGGAGCAGGTGATTCACTAGTAGCGGGTTTTATCGGGACGTATAAAAAAACAGAGAATCTACTTGAAGCATTTAAATTTAGTATTGCTTCGGGAAGTGCCACTGCGTTTTCAGCCGACCTTTGTCAAAAAGTCGATATCGAACATTTAGTATCGCAGATTGAAGTTAGTGAGATTACAGGGGGATAAAAGGATGAAAATCACCGATTTATTAAAGAGAGAAACAGTGATCATAGATTTTAAAGCAACGACTAAGCAAGATGCCATTGATGAATTGGTTGAGAAATTATCAGGTGCAGATCGATTGAATGATAAAGAAGCATATAAAAAAGCCATTTTAGCACGTGAAGCACAAAGCACGACAGGGATAGGCGAAGGAATCGCGATCCCGCATGCAAAAACAGCTGCAGTAAAAACGCCTAGCATTGCGTTTGCACGATCCACGCAAGGTGTAGATTATGAATCTCTTGATGGTCAGCCGGCACATTTGCTCTTTATGATCGCTGCAAGTGAAGGTGCGAACAATGCTCATCTAGAAACTTTATCAAGATTATCTTCTTTATTGATGGATGCTAGCTTCCGGGATCAATTGTTAGCTGCGCAATCAGAATCAGAAATCATTTTATTAATCGACAACAAAGAACAAGAAACTGCAGAGGAAGAAGAATCAGAAAAAAATGAACCTGTATCTTCTACTGGAAATAAAAAAATCTTGGCTGTTACCGCTTGTCCAACAGGTATCGCACACACATATATGGCTGCTGATGCGCTTAAAGCAAAAGCGAAAGAAATGGGTGTTGATATTAAAGTTGAAACGAATGGTTCGACAGGGATTAAAAATGGCTTAACTGCTACAGAAATTGAAGAAGCAGACGGGATTATTGTTGCGGCGGATAAACAAGTTGAAATGAATCGATTCGCTGGAAAAAAAGTCGTAATCGTCCCTGTTGCACAAGGGGTGCGAAAACCGGAAGAATTGATTACGCGAGCAATAAAAGGCGATGCACCTGTCTATCAAGGTGATAACAGTAAAACAGAAAGCAAAGAAAAAGCGGGAAATGGTATTTATAAGCATTTAATGAGTGGTGTAAGTAACATGCTTCCATTCGTCGTTGGTGGCGGTATTCTGATTGCACTATCCTTTATGTTTGGCATTCATGCAAATGATCCTGCTGATCCAAGCTATAATCCGATTGCTAAGGCTTTAAATGATATTGGTGGTGGCGGAGCTTTCTTCTTCCTAGTACCAATCCTTGCAGGGTTCATCGCGAGCAGTATTGCTGATCGACCAGGATTTGCCCCTGGTATTGTAGGTGGTTACTTAGCGGCACAAGCAGACGCTGGATTTCTTGGCGGCTTGATTGCCGGATTCCTTGCCGGTTATGTAGTATTAGGCTTGAAAAAACTATTTAATAAGCTCCCTGCAACATTGGAAGGGATTAAACCCGTTTTACTTTACCCGGTATTTGGTATTTTAATTACCGGACTTATTATGATGTTTGTTGTAAACGGACCCGTTTCAGCGATTAATAGCGGTCTTACGAATTGGCTACAAAGCTTGTCAGGTACGAATGCAGTTTTACTTGGTATATTGCTAGGCGGGATGATGGCTGTTGATATGGGCGGCCCAATCAATAAAGCTGCCTTTACATTTGGTATAGCAGCAATCGAAGCTTCAAGCTTTGGACCGCATGCAGCAGTTATGGCGGGCGGTATGGTTCCGCCACTCGGAATTGCCCTTGCGACCATCATGTTTAAGCATAAATTCTCCGATACAGAAAAGAAATCAGGATTTACGAATATTTTTATGGGAGCATCCTTCATTACAGAAGGCGCCATTCCATTCGCAGCAGCTGATCCAATACGTGTGATCATTAGTAGTGTAATAGGTGCAGCAACAGCTGGTGGTTTATCTATGTTATTTAACGTAACTTTGCCAGCGCCACATGGTGGAATTTTTGTTATTCCCCTTGTCAATCACCCATTCCTCTATATTTTAGCGATCTTAATCGGTACATTAATCACCGGGATTATTCTTGGGCTTTGGAAAAAGAAAACGGTATAACAAATTTTGAAAAGATGATCAATGGAGCTCATTTAAGCCCTTCATTGGTCATCTTTTTGTATGGAAATCAAAAAAATTCTTAAACGAACGAGATGAGCCACTATTAGTGATATGGTAAGAATGAATGAACGAGCAAAAAGCCGCTTGAATAATTCTTTCACGAGGAGGTTATAAGTGATGAATGGAATGTTTTTTTATCCAATAAATACCATATAATGAAATCAATTCTAATGTAAGTTCATGCATAGCTTCCATGTTATTCAATGGCTAAATTATGTAAAGTAAAAAGAATTTGCGTATAAACACTGATATAATGCGTGTATACGCATTATTATGAAGCAATCAATAAAATTACTATTCTTTTCCTCAATTTCCTTGGGAAAAATTAAACACTGAAAAACGCTTGAATGCTTGTTATCCTTGTGAAGTGCTTAACAAGGAGGTTACAGGATGAAACTTTTAAGTATCGTGATATGTATCATCACTTTTTGTATAATTTCTATTGGGTATAATTTACCTGTAAATACATCAAAGGTATATGCTGCACAGAAACAGCATCTTACAAAACAAGGGGAAACGATTTGGGATATCGCAAAGCAATATGGTGTGCCAATTCAACAGTTAAAGGAAGTTAATGATAATGATAATAATGTCGTGATTCCTGGTGAAACATTTATCATACCTACAAGTATTAGTGACAGTGATAAAGAGCTGTTAAGCAGATTGGTTCATGCTGAGGCGAAAGGTGAACCATATGACGGCAAGGTTGCAGTTGCAGCTGTTGTTTTGAATCGCGTTCATGATCATGCTTTTCCGGATACAATTTCTGAAGTTATTTATCAGGACAACCAATTTTCACCGGTAGATGACGGTAGTATCAAAGAACCTGCTGATGAAGATTCGAAAAAAGCTGTTAATGAAGCACTCGCCATTCAAGGTTATACGTTTGATCAATTATATTTTTATAATCCGAGTATATCAAGCAGTAAATGGATGAGAACGCTAAACGTGACGAAAATAATCGGTGCACATCATTTTGCCATTTAAAACATATTAAGGGATGAAGAAGGTATACGCTTCTTCATCCCTTTTTCTTTAATACAGCAAAGAAGTGGAGTATACTAAATGAAATGAATCATAAAAGGCTGAAATTCCTGAAATAAGGAAGAAAAATGGCCGGAAATTTGGAGCTGAGTGAATGGCAAATACTCATGTTTATACTAAGAAAGAAGAAGTTGCCAATGCAATCACGCACGGTATCGGTGTAGTGCTTAGTATCGCAGCCTTAGTATTTTTAATTATTTTTTCAGTGCAGCAAGGAAATGCCTGGCATGTGGCAGCTGCTACAATTTATGGAGTTTCGATGCTCACCTTGTTCGTAGCATCAACTTTGGTGCATAGCTTTCCAGAAGGAAAAGCGAAAGATGTTTTTGAGATTTTTGATCACTCAGCAATCTATTTTTTCATTGCCGGTACATATACGCCGATTATGCTTATTGCGGTTCATGGTACGCTAGGTTGGACTCTCCTTAGTATCGTCTGGGTAGTTGCTATAGTAGGGACTGTTTTTAAAGCATTCTTTGTGAAAAAGTTTCTATTTCTCTCGACCCTTTTGTATATTGCAATGGGGTGGATGATTGTCATAGCATGGGGACCAATATCCGCAAACTTGCCGGCAACGGGTGTCCAATTATTAATGATAGGTGGCTTACTTTACACAGTTGGAGCCATATTCTATGTGTGGCGTGGGTTTCCATTTCATCATGCAGTATGGCATTTATTTGTATTAGGCGGATCTGCTACACACTTTTTTGCTGTATTACTGTATATAATCCCGATTCAGTTATTATAACGGGACAAATTGATTAAAAAAGGAACGTTCATTCAAGGCTCTATTCTTGTTGATTTTTAACTAATGCGATATTGAATTAAAAAACAAAAATCAACCAAATATGAATAATTTGGTGGTTTTAGTTGAAGATTACTTGTGCAAGGTTTAAATTTCTTTATTCGGGAAATAGATAAACTAATAAGTACAAGGAGGTATCGTTTTGTGAAAAAGTCATTACAAGTATTATTTGTCTCATTTGCAGCCTTAATTTTGTTAGCTGCTTGTGGAAACAAAAACGAGGTTGATAATCCGCCAGCGGAAGAAAAGGCCGGACAAACAAATAGCGGGAATGCTAATGTAGAGCAGGATCAAATTCAGAACACAGAATTAGCTTCTAAAGGTAAATTTAAGGAATTTGAACTTGGCGTGGAGTATGCGGGCGATAAAGAGTATAGTGTTGATTATGATACATTAGGTGATATGGAAGCATCTATTGAAGATGAAATCAATGGCGAGCATATTTATGGTGATGATGCGATGAGTCAATTAAACACTAAATTTGAGCAACTAACTTTTACAAAAGATACTTCAGATAATGAAGTCATTAAAGAAGTACTGCAAGTGTTTAACCTTGATGAAAATTATCAGGAATTTGAATTAGATGTTCATTTTGATGATGGTACAAAGAAAGAATATAAGAATAAAAAATAAACAAAAAGGAACAGCGGTGCTGTTCCTTTTTGTTGTTGGTTTATGATTAAGCCACAGTGCTCTTAGGAAGTACTTTGGCTGTCTCTAACCTAGAGCGAAGAAGAATGCCTAACCAGCCAGCAAGGATTGCTTTTGCAATGCCGACAAGGATGAAAGGGAGAAACCCCCCAACAAATGCAGCTGTCCAAGACATTGATGCTGCAATCTTAAGCCAGGCTGTACCGATTAGTAATGGAAAGAACATGGAAATGATGTTCGCGATGATTGCATGAAACACAGTGTACTTCGTTTTTTCAAGATAAAAGCCAATGAAAAAAGCAGCTGGAATAAAGCCGATTAAATAACCACCAGTAGGTCCAACAATTCGTGAGATTCCACTTGTCATTTCTGCAAACACAGGGATTCCGACTGCACCAATTAATAAGTAAAGAAGTACAGAATACGTTCCTCTTTTTGCGCCTAATATTGTTGCAGCTAAGCCAACTGCTAATGTTTGCCCTGTAAATGGAACAGGTGGAATTGGAATCATGACTTGTGAGAGGATTCCAATGATTGCTGCAAATAAAGCAATAATAATAAGATTGACTAGCCGAGTTTGACTTTTAGTTTGCAAGATTTCCACTCCCTTTGTTAACTTATGAATATATTCGGTTTACAATTAAATTTTAATCGTGATGATGTTGACTGTCAATCTATTATTTTTTAACTTTTTTGAAGTAATGTGAAAACGAGAATGATTCTAAAGATTTTAAAAAAGATGAAACCTTCGCAAAACAAATTCGTATAGTAGGTAAGCAACAAAAAAGAAAGAGAGGAGCGCTTACCAGTCATGTAAATGAGATGTATGACCAGAGTTAAAATTTGAGATAAAAGGATGAGGACGATGGAGTTGTTTGGATTACCACTTGAAACAATTTACTTATATACCTTAATTATTTCTGGTGCATTGACTTTTATTTTTATTTTATTCAATGATATCCTTTCCGGCTTGGAAGCTCCCGATTACTTAAATCCGGTATTAATCCTCGCTTTTCTCACCGTTTTCGGTGCATCAGGTTATCTATTTGAAAAGGTAACGAACTTGCATAGTGGTTTATCTGCAGTCATATCTGGATGCATTGCGCTCCTGATTGTCAGCTTGTTGAATATTTTCATTCTTATACCATTATCAACTGCAGAAGAATCATTATCCATTTCTGAATCGGATTTGAAAGGAAGAACCGGCAAAGTGTTAACATCCGTTCCAGTGGATGGTTTTGGGGAAGTGCTAATTGAAGGTGCGAGTGGCTCGATTGCGAAGCCTGCAGTAAGCTTTAATAATGAAGCAATTCCAGCAGCATCGATTGTATTAGTGATTGAAGTGAAAAATGGCGTATTACATGTTTTGCCACATCAACAGATAGAAATTGGATAGGGGGATATTTATCATGTTTGATTATTTATGGATTATTGGAGTTGTTGTTGTTTTATTATTAGCTCTTGTTGGAGTTTTTATCACGAAATATCGTACTGCAGGCCCTGATGAGGCTTTAATTATTACAGGAAGTTACTTAGGCAACAAAAATGTACACACAGATGAATCGGGTAATAAAATTAAGATTGTTCGTGGTGGCGGAGCATTCGTTCTTCCAGTTTTTCAACAAGCAGAACCACTGAGCTTATTATCTAGTAAGTTGGAAGTTTCCACTCCGGAAGTTTATACAGAGCAGGGTGTTCCAGTAATGGCAGACGGTGTTTCCATCATTAAGATTGGGAGTACTATCAACGAGATTGCGACTGCTGCCGAACAATTTTTAGGAAAAGCGAAGGAAGATCGCGAACAAGAGGCGCGTGAAGTGCTTGAAGGGCATTTGCGTTCCATCCTTGGTTCAATGACCGTAGAAGAGATTTATAAAAACCGTGAGAAATTTTCACAAGAAGTTCAACGTGTGGCTTCTCAGGATCTTGCGAAAATGGGTTTGGTGATCGTATCATTCACCATTAAAGATGTTCGGGATAAGAATGGCTATCTTGATTCACTTGGTAAACCTCGAATTGCTCAAGTGAAACGGGATGCTGATATTGCTACAGCTGAAGCTGATAAAGAAACAAGAATCAAACGAGCTGAAGCATCGAAAGAAGCACAGCAAGCGGAACTAGAGCGAGCAACAGAAATTGCTGAAGCAGAAAAAATCAATAAACTGAAAATTGCAGAATTCCGCAGAGAACAAGATATCGCAAAAGCCCGAGCTGACCAAGCATACGACCTAGAGACTGCTCGTTCAAAACAGGAAGTAACGGAACAGGAAATGCAAATTAAAATCATTGAAAGGCAAAAGCAAATTGAACTTGAGGAAAAAGAGATTCTGCGCCGTGAGAAACAATATGATTCTGAAGTGAAGAAAAAAGCAGATGCAGATCGCTATGCTGTTGAGCAAGCTGCTTCAGCAAATAAAATGAAAGATATTGCTGAGACAGATGCGAATAAATATCGCGTAGAAGCAATGGCGAAAGCAGAGGCAGAAAAAATTAGAGTGGATGGCCTGGCAAAAGCAGAGGCTCAGAAAGCTCAAGGAACAACAGAAGCTGAAATCATTCGACTAAAAGGGGTTGCCGAAGCAGAAGCGAAGCAAAAAATCGCCGAGGCATTTGAACAGTTCGGTCAAGCGGCTGTTATGGACATGATTTTGAAAATGCTTCCTGAATATGCGAAGCAAGTGGCAGCTCCATTAGGTAATATCGATAAGATTACAGTAGTAGATACTGGTAGCAATGGCCCAAACAGCGGTGCCAATAAAGTAACTAGTTATGCGACTAATCTCATGTCAACTTTACAGGAATCATTGAAGGCTTCTTCAGGAATTGATGTAAAGGATTTATTAGAAAGTTTCGCAGGAAAAAGAAATCTACAATTAGATCGAAATCGTGCTGAAACTGAACTCGTTGAAACGACCCTAACAATGGCTGCAAGTAAAGAAACGCAAGAAAAATAAGGATATCCAAGGGTTCGACCACGTACTCTAAATCCAATATGTAGTGTAATTACACTATATATTGGATTTACTAGTTTCGGTGTCGGACCTTTTATTTTTGATGAAGTAAAGGAAACGAATGCGGATGACTAAACTTGTCCCATTCTTAATAAGCTGTGTGATATGGAGTTGCCTTTTACTGGTTGAGGGTTTACATAATAAATCGATTTGTACAGCTAATTTAACAAATCTAAGCCGAATGCCTATGCAAATAAGATTATAGAACATACACCTAATAGGAATAGGAATTTAGAAAACATCGAGGAGGGTTATAATGAACCAAGAATATCCTTATTTTTATCATGGTCATAATCTAAGAAGACCTGTATATGGTGGTCGGCCAGGATTCGGTGGATTTGGCTTTGGAGGCTTTGGTGGCGGATTAGCTGGCGGTTTGCTCGGTGGGCTTGCTGCAGGCGCTTTATTAGGCGGAAGTTTTGGAGGCTATGGTGTCAGACCGAGCCCATACCCTTATCCCTACCAGTATCCTTATTATGGTGGTTATCCGGTATATTGATGGCGTAATAAAGAATGTATTCCCATTAGACCTCGTTATCTATGCACGTATCCAGTGTTTTAGTATTTACGAGGTCTAAAACTATGTATTGGGATATCTGCATTACTTTGTCATAGAATCAATTCCGATCAAGTCGGTCAAATATCTTCGTAATTAACCACCAGGCAGCGCGGAAAGGTAAACTTAATACTTGAAAAATTAGATGAAATATACCTTCTCCAATTAACTCTCCGAAGAACTCCTTTATTGTTTCGAATCGATTCTTTTTTTGTTTTTTTATCTGTTTCGTCATACTTAAACACACCATTCAAAAAGTAATATTTCGATGGTTTTAGTATGCTGGATTTTAAATCAATAGTATATCGTTTATTAATTGATCCAATTATTTTTAATGGAGATATTTTGAAAAATTCTAAAATGAAAAGCGAATTCATCAAAAAAAAGTGGTTCATTTTGTTGAAATTCGTAGCAATTTAAAAAACTCTCCAATATTTCTGGTTTTATTTTTCCAAGTAAGTCTGTCACATAAAACTGATATTGGAATTTTTCAAACCAAAACAAAAGGCCTGCTTCTTCAAAAAGTTCCTTGCTCTCACTTTCATTCATGAATCATCACTCCTTATTTCCATTATGCCAAAATGGCTCCAACATAAACCTCGGTAAAATAACTGGAGAAATTTAAAAATGAAGGGGTCTAAGAAAAATATACATTTCAACAATTTCCTCGTCAGAATATAATAAGACATGCTAATGCCATAAATGAATTAAATAAAGTATCCAGGGTTCTAAGTTTCAACCATATAAAGAAAAGGCGACTCATTTTGAGTCACCCATGGATTAAACCTATTAATACATCGCAGCAATTTGTTTTTGAAGTTCGCCATTTTCAAGATATTCATCATATGTTACTTGTTTATCTACCGTACCACTTGGAGTTATTTCAATAATACGGTTAGCAATTGTTTGAGTAAACTGATGATCGTGTGATGCAAAAATCAATGAGCCTTTAAAATTAATAAGGCCGTTATTCAAAGCAGTGATGGATTCTAAATCAAGGTGAGATGTTGGTTCATCAAGCATTAGAACATTTGAACCACTCAACATCATTTTTGATAACATGCAACGAACCTTTTCTCCACCAGATAGAACACTAGGTTTCTTCAGTACTTCTTCACCAGAGAAGAGCATTCTTCCTAAGAAACCACGCAGGAAGTTTTCTGTTTGATCGTTTGGTGAGTATTGACGTAACCAATCGACTAATGTAGTGTCAATTCCTTCAAAGTATTCAGCATTGTCTTTCGGGAAATAGGCTTGAGTGGTTGTTATACCCCATTTGAATGAACCACTATCTGGTTCCATTTCGCCTGCTAAAATTTTAAACAATGTTGTTTTAGCAATTTCGTCCTTCCCAACAAAAGCAATTTTGTCGTCTTTATTCATAATGAAGCTTACATTGTCTAATACTTTAACACCGTCAATTGTTTTTGAGATGTCTTCAACACGTAATAAATCATTGCCAATTTCACGTTCCGGTGTGAACGCAACATATGGATAACGACGAGATGATGGTTGAATATCATCTAAAGTGATTTTTTCAAGAGACTTTTTACGCGAAGTTGCTTGACTTGATTTAGAAGCGTTGGCACTAAACCTCGCCACGAAGGCTTGTAATTCTTTAATTTTTTCTTCCTTTTTCTTGTTAGCATCTTGAGCCATTTTAAGAGCAAGTTGGCTTGATTCATACCAGAAATCATAGTTTCCGACGTATACTTTGATTTTACCGAAATCAAGATCAGCAATATGCGTACAAACTTTATTTAAGAAGTAACGATCATGTGAAACAACAATGACCGTGTTTTCAAAGTTGATTAAGAATTCTTCTAACCATTTAATGGCTTTTAAGTCAAGGTGGTTGGTAGGCTCATCTAGAAGAAGAACGTCCGGTTTACCGAATAGGGCTTGAGCAAGTAATACTTTCACTTTCTCTCCACCTGATAATTCAGCCATTTTCTTTGTGTGAAGATCTTCACCAATTCCTAGACCTTTAAGAAGGATAGCCGCTTCAGATTCTGCTTCCCATCCATTCATATCTGCAAATTCACCTTCAAGTTCAGCTGCTTTCATACCGTCTTCGTCCGTGAAATCTTCTTTCATGTAGATGGCATCTTTTTCCTGCATCACTTGGTACAGTTTTTCATGGCCCATAATAACAACTTTAAGTACTTCATGTTCTTCGAATTCAAAATGGTTTTGTTTCAAAATAGCAAGGCGTTCACCAGGTCCCATGTGAACGTCGCCTGTTTGTGCTTCTATCTCACCAGAAAGAATTTTTAGAAATGTAGATTTTCCAGCTCCATTTGCTCCGATCAAACCGTAACAGTTGCCCGGATTGAATTTTATATTAACTTCATCAAATAACTTACGGTCACCATAGCGCAGGCCGACATTATTAACAGTAATCATTTACTTACATACCTCCAATGACAATATCTATAAAAGTATACCATGTATTGCCGTCGTGGAGAAATGTTTTCAGTTAAACTGTGAATTTATCTACAAATTACTGCTATTAATCATCGATTCAAGCGGTTATTCATAAAAATGAATGATATTTGGGAGAAAAGTTGATATTTGTCAAAATAATATCAAAAATTTGAAACTTTTTTGATATTGAATACGTTTAATAATAGAGAGATGCAAAATTCTTGTGGGGGTGGGTGTTCGTGGTAAGAAGTATAATATTGGGTGGAATATGTAGCACGATCATTCTATTAAGTTCCTGCAGTTATTTTTCTGTTAGTAGCACGGAAGATGCAAAACTTCAGGAAATGAAGATTATAGATGAGAACTTACAATTAAAAGATAAAGTCGCGGAATTAGAAGAATATATTTCGATGCTTGAAAAGAATCAGCAAACTGCATTTGGAATTAATGAAGGTATTTTTCGTTTTATGGAAGCGGTCGAAACGAAGGATCTGGTTGAGTTGAAGAATAGAGTGGCAGAAGATGTTAGTGTCGAGTCAACAGGCATTACATTCGATAATGGAAAATATTTGAGGTATAGCTTCAGTCAGTCTAATGATTATCTGAAGTTGAAAGAGCATGAGATTAATTCTGAAAAAGCGATTTTCGTATATGAGGTTTTTTCCGATGACAATAAAGTGAAAGCAAAGCACCTATCAGTTGAAGTTGTACATCAGAAAAATGGCTGGAAAATTAATAATGTAACAGAGGAGATCTTATAATATCCTTTATAATTAAGGGGGGGGGCGATGGGCCATCCCTTTCTAAAAAACAGTAGAGACAGTTAACATTAAATATTACTGTTGTAACTAAAAGAAATGTCCCAAAAGCAGACGTTTTTTAATGTTTTAATTACGGAGAGGATCTCGCCTTCCGTAAGCAACTTAGAGGCTTTGCAGAAAGGTTGTTATTCATGGGCAAATGCTATTGTTATGAAAAATATAAAGATGAGCTTCCTAAGGGGATAAAAATAACATGTTTCAGGGATGCCTGCAAAAATTATAGAGAGCATAATGCAGGAATGCATAAAGAATTGGAGGACAACCAAAAAGAATAAAAAGGTCGAACTATTCCTCCAAAAGGAACTAAATAGTTCGACCATTTTTAGTATGGTAAGTAAAAGCTGGATTACAGCTTACTAAGTTAAAACGATAATCAATTGTGTTCACTTATCAATTTGAATTCACGTCCTTGGCAGACTATTTATTTGTATTCTTCAATTTTTAATACTTGTCCATTGTTTGCATCAATGATAACTCCTGCTTCACGATGGTTGGCTGTGCTTATTTCGAAATTATAGACTATACGATTGTTAAAGTAATCCAAATCCGCCTCGGTTATCGTCCCTCTTACTTTATCTAAAGCTATTTGTTTTGCATCTACTAAAGATATATTTGTCGAAACGTTTTGAAGTTCATTTACCTCAATCTTGAGATCGTTTTTTCCTAATATGTTTTGATCGACTTCTAAAACTTTTCCTGTTAAGGCATCAATATCTATTTCGTATTTTCTATCTTGTTTTACGATAATAACTTCGTATTTTTTACCCTCTCTATCTTCGTCTAAATGAGTATTCGTTACAATCCCACCTTTTGTTTCATTCAGTGCAAGTTCATTTGCTTTTTGTTCAGTAATCTTTTGTGATATTACACTTTTTGGTGAAGTTTCATTTATCGGTAGTGTAGTAAGTTTATTACTTGTCATCGCATAAGCACTCGCTCCGATCCCACCTATGACTATAGCACCGGTTATTAGCTTTGTTATGATATGCATGGTTTTTAACCTCCATGATTGTTTATATATTTATTTTTATCATAACCAATGGAATTTATAGAAAAAAAAAGAAGGTTAAAATTTCCTTAGAAAAGTATAAGAATATAAAGTGGTCGGTTTGTTGCTTCCGTTAATACTTACTCATAAACATGATACGAGTCATTTTTTTTAGCGTAAAAATGTTGATAGTAATTGTGCAATATGATTCGATTCCAATTGAGAAAACTGGAATCGGGTCATAATGACGAAAGGATAATATCTGGATGGTTCTTGACATTTCATAACCTTGGGAGTCTTCATATTTTTTGATAAAAGGAATCGAAAGTAGGGAGTGTAGGGAAATGGACGATCGATTTATACAGCAGAAGCGATTTCAAATGCTTGGTACAGAAGGCCAGCGCAAGCTTCAGGAAGCTTGCGTGACTATTATTGGCTGCGGAGCGCTCGGAAGTGCAGTGGCAGATATTCTCGCCCGTGCTGGTATTGGAACATTAATTCTAGTAGATCGAGATTATGTTGAAATTTCTAATTTACACCGTCAAACGCTGTACACTGAACAAGATGCTATTGAGATGATTCCCAAAGTAGAAGCTGCAAAAAAACGACTCAATCAAGTAAATCAACATGTTTTAGTTAAAACGGTATTTGATCATGCAGATGCTGAACTGATTGAACATTTTGCTAAACGAAGCGATATTATTGTCGATGGCACTGATAATTTTGAAACAAGGCTGATCGTTAATGACGCCAGTCTGAAGCATCAGATACCGTGGATTTACGGCGCGTGTGTGGGAAGTACGAGTGTTGTGAAGTCTTTTTATTCAGATTCATCTGCCTGTTTTCGCTGTTTATTGCCCGTTTTACCAGCTACTAACGATACATGTGCTACGGTTGGAGTGATTGCTCCAGCGGTTTTTATGACAGCTGCTTTCCAATGTGCTGAGGTGTTCAAATATCTATGCGGTGATAAAGATAATATGAAAAAAAAGCTGGTATGGCTTGATGTCTGGACTAATCAACAGCATCAATTTGGAATAGAAAAAATGAAGCGTTCTGATTGCCCTTCATGTGGTGGGGAACGTACGTACCCTGCACTTCAACGATCAACTCAAACAAAATTCGCTTCATTTTGTGGCCGTGATTCCGTGCAAATTATTCCTGCTAATGAGCGAACACTCACACTTGATGATGGTGAAAATGTAGCAAAAAAACAAAGACTCCCGTCAAAACGAACTCCTTACTTCGTTCAAATAGAATATAAGGGTTGTCGTGTAATGATGTTTGCCAATGGTCGTTTACTCTTACATGGAATTCAAGATGTGAACGAAGCAAAATCGTTGTATCATCAATTATTCGGTTGAAACTACATCATTTAATATGGTGGCATTTTGTAATACATGTCCGAATATAAGTAAAATAGTTGAAATTTTAAAATGCCCTACCTGACTAAAGGGTGAGTTTTTATGATTATTTGGCACCGAATCTAATATCTAACAGGGAGTGGTTATTTCTTACCGAACATACACACTTTTCTCTCGAGAGGAGGTCATTAGCCATTTTTGAAAACAGGAATCCGATCACGGTAAAAGAAGCAATCTCAAGAATTATGAAAAAAGTAGATAAAATCCAAAGTGAAACGATACCTCTATCTGAAGCGGCAGGGCGTATTTTAGCAGAACCTGTGTTGGCGAACCATGATGTCCCGCCATTTAACCGTTCTATTTATGACGGTTTTGCAGTTCGTTCTGTAGATACAACAGGAGCATCCAGTCATTCACCAATTGCTTTTACAGTAATTGATCGTATTGCTGCAGGTGATGTGTCGACCGCACTGCTTGGCAAAAATAAAGCAGCCCGTATCATGACGGGTGCTGAACTACCGAAAGAATCGGATGCGGTGGTTATGCTTGAGCAAACAGTTAGTGGTGAACATTCATTTACAATTCGCAAGACGTTTACTCAACTTGAAAATGTATCCTTAAAAGGAGAAGATGCAAAAAAAGGTGAAGTCATTATTGAAAAAGGGTCCCATATTACTCCAGGCGTGATTGCTGTTTTGGCGACGTTTGGCTATACGCATGTGAAAGTGGCGAAACGACCCGTTGTTGGTTTGCTTGTTACTGGCTCTGAATTACTGGATGTGTCAACTCAGCTTAAACCAGGGAAAATTCGTAATTCTAACGGTCCGATGATAATAGCCCAGCTCAAGAGACTGGGGGTGGAGCCCAGATGGCTAGGTGTATTGAATGATGATGTAGAGGCCTGTTATTTATCAGTTAAGCAAGCGGCAAAAGATTGCGATGCGGTAATTACAACAGGGGGCGTGTCGGTAGGTGACTTTGATTACTTACCAGCTGTTTATGAAAGGATGGGGGCGGAAGTCCTATTTAATAAAGTAAAAATGCGTCCAGGTAGTGTGACAACTGTTGCACATACTGATCATGTTTTATTATTTGGCTTGTCTGGAAATCCTAGTTCCAGTTTTGTTGGATTTGAATTGTTTGCCAGACCAGCGCTTTTGGCTATGAGCGGTTCAAATAAGCCGTATTTACCTTATAATAAAGCAGTTTTACAGGAAGATTTACAAGACAATCCGTTTACGCAATTTATCCGGGCTGTCTACGAATCAAGTCCAACAGGCGCAATCATTAATCCTGCCGGTTTTAATAAATCGAACTCTGTTACTTCGATCGCACGAGGCAATTCGTTCATAGTTCTACCAGGCGGAACACACGGATATAAGAAAGGGGAAATAGTAGACGTCTTGTTACTTGGCGTGGATGAAGGCGGAGAAAACTGGGTCATACATGAGTAAGAAGCAGTTAAATTTCCGGACGGTCCACCCCAAAAATCTTTAGACGGAGGAAAATATGAACCTATTTGAAGTTACGCCAGAAGTGTTATGTCCTAATCGTTATTTACAATACGTGACACATGCAGAAGTAGGTGCAGTGACGCTATTTTCCGGTATTGTCAGAGAGTGGACGAATGGAAAACGAACGCTGTTTTTAGAATATGAAGCTTATGTACCAATGGCTGAGAAAATGCTTACCGAAATTGGAGCTGACATTCAAAGGAAGTGGCCGGGAACTCGTATCGCAATTGCCCATCGAATCGGAAAATTGCAAATTTCTGAAACTGCGGTAATCATAGCTGTATCTTCGCCGCACCGACAAATAGCATATGAAGCTAATGAATTTGCAATTGAACAAATTAAGAAACTCGTCCCAATTTGGAAAAAAGAAATTTGGGAAGATGGTGAAAAGTGGATGGGTGGGCAAACATATAAACCGTTGTGAGGTGGGGAACGATGATTCATCTTTATTATTTTGCACAAATCAAAGAATTGACTCAAAAAAAAGAAGAAACGATTTTATGGGCAGATGGGACAGTCGCACAGCTTGTCAAATGGGCGGATGAGACTTATCCGGGATTTACAGACTATTCATGGCAAGTCGCAGTAAATGAAGAATATGTATTAGAAACAGAACAAATAAATCCGGGTGATACTGTTGCTTTTATTCCTCCGGTAAGTGGTGGGTAAAATGAATCAGAATCGTAAAGGACTGATATGATGAAACAACCGCTTACAGATACATTAAACAGGCCTTTGCACGATTTACGCATTTCAGTAACTGACCGCTGTAATTTTCGCTGCACGTACTGCATGCCCAAAGAAGTGTTTGGTGATAAGTATGTGTTTTTGCCAAAAAGTGAATTATTAACCTTTGAAGAAATGACAAGACTTGCTTCGGTCTTTGTTCAAATGGGTGTAAAAAAGATTCGGCTGACTGGTGGTGAACCATTGCTACGTAACGATTTGCCAGAATTCATCAAGATGCTCAGGGATTTAGAAGGGCTAAAGGACATTGGTTTGACAACAAATGGATTGCTTTTGAATAAATACGGAAAAGCTCTTTATGAGGCAGGACTGCGGCGCTTGAATATTAGCCTTGATGCATTATCCAAAGAAATATTCAGAAAAATGAACGGTCGTGGCATCAATCCAGCTCTAATCCTTGAGAATATCGAGTATGCCAAAAATCTCGGTTTTTCAGTAAAAGTTAATATGGTCGTCCAAAGAGGTGTCAATGAACAAGAAATTATTCCGATGAGCGCTTATTTTAAAGAGAAAAATATTACGCTTCGGTTTATTGAATTCATGGATGTTGGCAATGATAACGACTGGAGTTTTCAGAAAGTAGTTTCGAAAAAAGACATTTTAAGTGAATTGCTCAATCAATATCAATTGATTCCTGTGGATGCTGATTATTTCGGTGAAGTGGCTGAGCGCTATCGTTATGAAAATAGTGAAGTAGAAATCGGCTTTATACCGTCTGTCTCTAAATCCTTTTGCTCATCTTGTACACGGGCACGTTTATCATCGGACGGAAAATTGTATACGTGTTTATTTGCGTCAAACGGTTATGATTTGCGGGAACTTCTTCGGGAAAATGCGACAAGTGACGAACTGTCTAATGCAATTTGGCAAGTATGGACTAACCGAACAGATCGCTATTCAGACGAACGGACAGATATTCAGGCAATAAGTCGTAAGAAAATCGGTATGTCTTATATTGGTGGCTGAATACATTGATGTTGGACCTTATTGAAAAAAGGGAGTGTGAAATGATAGAATTTACGCATTTCAATGAACAGGGTCGTGCTAGAATGGTCGATATTACTAAAAAACATGAAACGAGTCGAACAGCCATAGCCCAATCCAGTCTTCTATTAACAGATGAAATATACAAAAAAATTGCGAATGGTTCGATGGAAAAAGGAGACGTTCTTGCTGTTGCCCAAGTTGCAGGAATTATGGCGGCGAAACAAACGAGCCATATTATCCCGATGTGCCACCCGATTGCTTTAACTAGCATCGATATAGTTTTTCACTGGGAAAGGACGGAAGATGCTTACCGATTAAATATTAAATGTTCTGCAAAAACGAAGGGGGGCACAGGTGTTGAAATGGAGGCGCTCACTGCAGCTTCCGTTTGTGCCTTAACCGTATATGACATGTGTAAATCTATTCACAAAGGAATCATCATCGGACCGACA
The DNA here is from genome assembly GCF_053653995.1 of Peribacillus sp. JNUCC 23. The sequence goes on along the minus strand of NZ_CM132202.1, from coordinate 2,591,911 downwards.
TTTTTAGTTAGTAAGACAGGCGGTGAGAGTGGTGATTATAGTAGAAATGAATATACAAAGTCTGTATAACGGGAAATATTACTTACTATGAAGTGCGCTACATTTGCCTTTTCATAATGAACATTTTTTCGAAAATTGGATTTTGGATACTGTCTCGATAAAAGTAGATTTTCTGCTTAGTAGATTGGCAAAATTAATAACCTGTGAAGGTCCGTTCCTTCAGTTACAAAACGCTTAGCTAATTATTGCTAAGCGTTTTGTATTGGATAGGCGCTAGTATGAATCATTTCGTTTGTTAAGTATTTGAAAGTAGTCCAAGTAAAATAAAAGCTAATGTGATGCTAACTAAAACATAGCTGGAGGCAAGTTTGGTGTCGCCGGACTCTACGGCAATATAAATCGCGGTAGGAATTGTTTGCGTTTTACCGGGAAGGTTGCCGGCGAACATAAGTGTTGCTCCAAATTCGCCGAGTGCACGGGTAAAGCTCAAAACGCCGCCAGCAACAAGAGCATTACTAGCTAAAGGAATTGAAATTTTCGTGAAAACGATCCAATTAAAAGCCCCATCTACTTTAGCGGCCTTTTCGATATCTTTATTAACTATTGTGAACCCTGCTTTGGCTGATTAAAACATGAGCGGATACGCGACGACGCTTGCAGCTATTATTGCAGCAAAGGAGGTGAACAGGATGGTGCTTCCTGCCCAAGTTTGCTCCAAAGATTAAAATTAATGAGAAACCAATTACAGAAGGTGGTAAAACGAGTGGTAGCATTAGTATTGTTTCAAGTATGATTTTTCCTTTAAATGATTTTACAGTGAACAACTTACCTACTAGTACTCCACTGATAAAAACAGCAAGAGCTGCTGAAAATGAAACGATTAACGATAATTGAATGGGAAAAAAGTAATGCTGGTCCATAAACTTCCACCTTCAATTTTTAAACTTTATTTTGAAGTAATCGACATAAACCCGTTCTGTGAAAAAATATTTTGTACATCTGAATTATACAGAAATTTGATAAATAGTTCTGCCTCTTTCTTATTAGTACTATTTTCGACTATCCCTCCGTAATTTTGGATAAATGTTCAATAGATCAGCCCCATTTTAGATAGCGTATAAATCTTTTCTAATTTCACGAACCACATGTCTGAGTTCTGGAAGAATTAACTTTTCCATTGCCAGTTTAACTGCACCTACTGATCCAGGTGTGCAAAAAATCGCTGTATTGCTTGAGACACCCGCGGTTGCTCGTGATAGGATAGCAGCAGAACCGATATCTTCCAGATAGCTAATAACACGGAAAATCTCACCAAATCCAATCATTTCTTTATCTAATAAAGGTTGAATACTTTCAATCGTTACATCTCTTTTAGCAAGTCCCGTTCCACCATTTAGTAAAATTACATCTACCATTTGATCAATGCATCCGGAATGAAAGGCCTGTACGATTTCCGTTTTTTCATCTGCAACAAGTTCATAAGCTGTCACATTATGGTCATATTTTAAAAGCATTTCTTTCATTAACTGGCCGCTGTAATCCGTATCAATTGTTCTGGAATCACTAACCGTTATAATTTTACAATTGATAATGTCTTGCGCTTCTTGTTTAAGTTCGTTTGACATGACAGCCTCCTTATCCTCTTACAGTGTTTATATATGTCGAGATAAAAAAATAAAGAACTGGCTGAATGGGTATCCTTTATAACAAATCATCTACTTTTATGAAAAATGGGGTCATATTTCGAATGAAAAATAACAAGCAATTAAAAAAACAAATGGAAAATAAGGCACTTCTTATTTTGAAAATGGCTCTTGCTTCCGCTCTGTCTTGGGAGATTGCTAAATTAGCTGGATCACATCATCCTTATTTGGCACCGATTTCAGTCATTCTATGTTTACAAACGACGATTAAACGGTCCATTCGCTTTTTCTATCATCGAATGATCGGGACGATTATTGGCATTTCAATGGTCATGCTTTTTGCCCCACACTTAAAAGTAAATGGTTGGACAATTGGAGCACTTATTCTTATCGCTTGTTTTGTCGCAGAATGGTTAAAAACTGATGAAACGGCTATCCATCAAGTCGCACTAACGGTGCTTCTCGTTTTTGTTTTAGGGCATAAATCAGGTAATTATCCAATAGATCGTTTCCGTGATACGTTGATTGGTGCGATTGTTGCTGTTATATTACATATGCTCATATACCCACCGAATTTCACAGGACATGTTTCAAAAAGTATCGATCATTTCGCTGATCAATTAACAACAATCTTTAGTAAAGTATCAGAGTGGACCAAGTCTGGTCTTAAGAAACACATCGGCTACACCTTACAAACAGAGACAAATCGAGTACTCCAAGAGCTTCACGAAACTAAGAATCTTATGAAAGATGCCGCAGATAGCCTTTCATATAATCCATTTGCGAAAAGAAGTAAGAAGGATCTGAAAAGATTTCAACAAAGGCTACATTACCTTACTCAAAGTTATTCTTATCTTTCAAATATTGTCGGGATACTAACCGCTTGGTCTGAAGCGGGAACAATAACTCCAGTCCAACAAGCTTTATGGTCTGACCAGATCAAAGCATTAATCCCTTTATTCCAGACAAAAGAAAACCCGATTGTGTTTCGTCTATCGGGTGATGCATTACAGGTTATCATTCCTGCTAATCTTGAAGAACAGCAATTTCATATTTCTTTATTTTACGAAACGCGGAGCTTATTGAAAAAACTAGGTCAGCTGCCTAGCAACAAAGGTTAATTCGGTGGCAGAATGCGGTGGAATAGGACGACTCGTGTATTTGATTTTCTTTGTTTGCTTATAATAATCTACATCGAAAGAGCATCGGTCAAGAAGTTGAAATTGAACAAGATGGAGATGGATGGGGTGGTCACCTCCGTCCGTATTAATGAAATTCCAAATTTCAGTCGAACCAACATGTGGATGTTCAGTAATCGGATCATCCCATTTTTTTTGATCAAGAAGAAATAAAGGTCTCCCGTACTGATCCTTCTCCTTACTTAATTGTAGATATCTATGATTGCTTGCTGTATATTCAGCTGGCCATTCAATAGAACCCATAAAGGCCGGTATAACGCTTGTATCGATATTGGAAAGCAGTTTTGTAACTCGAAATTGCATAATAATCCCCGTTGAATCTGGATCCACAGGATCTCCAATAGGAAAATGAGTAGGGGCATCATTTTTTAGTGTAATCATTTTACCGCCAAGATTTGAAAAATCAATAATCACATCTAATCGCTCTGCAGGTGCGAGCAACAACGATTTCATCCCAATCGGTTTCTCAAGAAAGCCACTATCCGTGCCGATTTGGTAAAATAACTGATCGGAATCCAATGTTAAGCGAAAGAAGCGTGCGTTCGCTGCATTTAATAAACGAAAGCGATACTTACGCAGCGCAACATTAAGATATGGCCAAACCTTCCCATTTACAACAATTGTATCACCAAAAAAAGAAGGGACTATTGAAGGGATTATCCCAGAAACATTGTCCTTAGGCTACTCTGGATAGGCTGAGGAGCCATCCTCCCTAAATGAACGATCCTGAAGTAATAAAGGAATCTCATACTTGCCACTTGGCAGATTTAACGATTGCTCGAGCCAATCGCGGATTAGATAAAATCCTGCCAAACCAGCATAAATATTTAATCGCGTTAACCCGATTGCATAATCATGATACCAAAGTGCACGGGAACTTTGCTGATTATCATATTCATACACACTTTTTCTCAAAATGATCCGAATTTGTCGAATCCTTTTGAGAACCATGCATCCGGATAACCGTCACTTTCTGGCTCTGTTCGACCACCATGAAGGTGGACAACTGTTCTTACATCAGGTATTTCCTTTTCTGCTCCATGTACGGTGTGATCAATTGGGGATAAATGGTGTTCTGGCAAATCATTCATCCACTTAACAAAAACCTTTTCACCTTGTACGACTTCAATCGTTGGCCCTGGATATATGTCTTCATAGCCCCAAATGGTTGTTTCCTTCATGGTCACTTCATAATACGTATAATTCTCTGAGCGAAAAGTCGGCTTTAATACAGGCGGAATAGGCAGAGGATCCATAAATTTTCTCATATTCATGATTTAACCGCCCCCTACAAAGTCTTTTTACTATGTATATGTCTTGATTAAGAAAAAAACTATCCATTCTAGGAATAGGGTGACCGTGAATATAAATAGGATAGAACGTTTTTGTATGAAGGACATGGGGACTTAGGATTCGCGACTTACTAATCTAGCCAATCTACTATGTAGATATACGTACATTATTAAGAAAGTACTTCTAAATCAAAAATCCGGCTCCGCACCGCAACCATTGTGATTAGGCGAGTGTAACGTGCTGCAGGACGGATCCTTCAAAGTAAATGGTGACGTTTAGCGCCATAGGAGTTTTGTATGAGATGGGGGAGTTACATGGAAGATATTTACCGAATATTAGAAATGATTGACGATACAAGGAAAAAAGCATTAGCGACCGTTATTCGGGTTGTAGGATCGGCCTATAAAAAAGAAGGTTCTCAAATGCTTATCTTTGAAGACGGAACACAAATAGGCATGTTAAGTGCTGGTTGCTTAGAAACGGATTTGGCGATTCAAGCACAAGAAGTGTTGAAAAAACAAATAACTATTTTGCTTCAGTACGATATGAGCGAAGAAACTGATTTAGCGTGGGGCCAAGGGGCTGGCTGTAGTGGAATAATTGATATATTGCTTGAGCCAGTCAATGGAAAAGTTCAGGAAGATTTCATTTTAGTAAAGAAATTGCTAACTTCCAATCAAAAAGTAGTATGGTTGAAAAAGTATTCAGAAGCAGGGGAGTATATCTTTATCCCAAGTGAAGATCAGGCATTCGGAAGGTGGTCAGGTCAAATACCTGAAATAAATTTTGATGTAAAAAGTGGAGTAATGACAAATCAACCGATTTTTCAACATACTTATCAGCCGAAACCACATTTAATTGTGTTCGGTGCAGGTCCTGATGCTAAACCGCTCGTTTCTCTTGCAGCAGAAACTGGTTTTTCTGTAACTGTGTGTGATTGGCGGGAAGAGTTCTGTCAGCAGAAGGATTTTCCGGATGCAGATCAACTTTTTATTGGCTTTCCAACTGAACTTATGAAAAAAATCTCGATTTCTTCCGATGCCTTTGTTGTTATTATGTCGCATCATTTTCAACGGGACCAACAAATTCTTTTGTCATTAATAGATAAAAAGATAAGGTACTTAGGTATTTTAGGTCCAAAAGAAAGGACAAAGCGGCTTCTTAAGTGTGAAAACGTTCCAGAGTGGATTCATTCGCCAATTGGCTTACCGATTGGAGCTAAAGGCCCTTTTGAAATTGCGGTAAGTGTTTTAGCTGAAATGATTGAAGTATGGAGAAAACCTGTTCGTAAAAGAGTGGAATTTGTATGAATCATTCTAGTTTAGTGGGAATTTATCTAGCAGCAGGTAAAAGTAGCAGAATGGGTAGAGCTAAGCTTAATTTACCAGTTGGTAATCAATTCTTAGGAAGTATGGCTTTCAGGGCGGCGCTTGAGTCAAAACTTGATTGCACTATCGCTGTTACTCGGGAGGGAGATTCTCTTGAGTGGTTGGCACCTTTTTCGAAAAACAAGGGTTGGAGTTATTTGGAATGCCTAAAAGCTGATCGCGGCCAAAGTGCTTCACTTAAAGCAGGTGTAAGGATGGCGGCTGATATGGGTGCTACTGGCGTGGTTGTTTTACTTGCAGATCAGCCCTTTATAACGAGCGAGATGATAAATCGCTTAGTTGATGAATTTAAAATCTCGCAAAGGGGTTCTTATGTTTCTTTTTCACATGAAGGAATGATAAAGCCACCAGTCCTTTTTGCAAAGAGTTTCTTTCCAATGTTATTTGAATTAACAGGTGATCAAGGAGCTCGAACGGTTATTCGTGAGGAAATGAGAGAACAAGGAAAACAAATTGAAATAAATAGTGATCTTCATTTTTTTGATATTGATACAGAGGAGGAATATCAACTTTTAATGCAACAGATGCGAAAAAAATAAAATAAGTAGCTTTATAGAAAAATCTTTAAAATTGGCAGATAACCTCTGACAATGCGGACGGTTAAAACTTACACGTCGAAACTTAGAAAAATATAAACTTTGAAGAAATCGGAGTGGTGAAATTGGATGTTATCGGAAAAAGTATCATTCGTAAAGAGGCTCAGGATAAAGTGACCGGAAGAGCGAGATACACACATGATCACCACTCAAATACTATGCTCTCAGGGAAAGTCGTTATTAGTCCGTACGGCCATGCTAAGATTGTTAAAATCGACACAATAGAGGCGAGGAAAATGCCGGGCGTTAGAGCGATACTCGCTGGCGAACATTTTCCGCTTACTGGTGAAGATATTCGTGATAGACCGCCGCTCGCTGTCGATAAGGTGCGCTACCATGGAGAAGCGATTGCGCTTGTTATTGCTGATACACCAGGCCAGGCAAAAAAGGCAGCCGACCGGATTAAGATCCAGTATGAATTACTGCCTGTAGTTCATTCACCGATACAAGCGTTTCAAAAGGACGCCCCATTAGTGCATGAGCGCTTAGGAGAATATGTAAAAGAAAAACATACCTCCCCTGTTCCAGGAACAAACATAGCAACACATATCAAAATCCGAAAAGGCAATATGGAAAAAGGCTGGACTGAAAGTGTAACGACTGTCGAAGCAGACTTTTCATTTCCACCATCCGATCATGTTGCGATGGAGACTAGATGTTCCATTGCAGAGATATTGCCCGATGGAACCATCAAAATCATGACATCATCGCAAGCCCCATTTATGGTTAAACAATTAATCGCGAAATACTTTAATGAAGATATTGGAAAAATAATTGTGGAAACGCCACTCGTTGGCGGTGCATTTGGCGGCAAGGCATCCGTGCAGCTTGAAATCCTTGCCTATTTAGGGTCGAAAGCAGTTGGCGGATTGCCGGTGAAAATATTAAATACTAGAGAAGAAGATATTTTAATGTCCCCATGCCATATCGGCTTGGATGCAAAAATAAAATTCGGAGCTGACCACCTTGGGATCATCAAAGTAGCTGAAATTCGTTATTTATGGGATGGTGGAGCTTACTCGGATAAAGCGATTGATTTAACGAGAGCTGGGGCTGTTGACTGCACAGGTCCCTATAATATTGAAAACCTATGGTGTGATTCGTACTGTATGTACACGAATCATCCATATGCTTCACCATTCCGCGGTTTTAGTCATTCGGAACTCTCATTTGCCATTGAAAGAACGATGGATTTATTAGCGCAAAAGCTCCAAATTGATCCACTTGAGCTACGTTATAGAAATGCTATTAAGCAAGGTCATACAACACCAACAAGAGTGCTTTTGAATCAAAGTAATGTTGGAAACTTGCAGAAATGTATTGTGAGATTGAAAGAATTAATCCGTTGGGATGAGGGACAGATCAAGGAGATTAATAACCGCTTGGTCAGAGTGAAAGGAATTAGTTGTAGCTGGAAAACTTCAACAATTGATCCAAACGCTCCCTCAGGTGTGATTTTAACGTTTAATCGGGATGGAAGTATAAATATAATGTCAGGAGTCGTTGAAATAGGTACGGGGACAAAAACCGTTCTTGCTCAAATTCTTGCAGAAAGGCTGAAGATGAATGTGGACAACATTCATGTCAGGATGGAAGTAGATACACAAACAACACCAGAACATTGGAAGACTGTCGCGAGTAGGGGCATCTACATGGCGGGAAGAGCCTTATTAGAAGCTGCAGAGGATGTCATCAATCAGTTGAGGGAGATAGCTTCAATTGTACTAAGGGCACCAAAAGAAGATCTCGAATTGGCCGATAGCCGGGTATTTTTACGCGACAATCCTTTAATGGGGCTCCATTATAAAGATATTTGCTATGGATATCAATATCCGAATGGAAACTCAATCGGTGGCCAAATTATCGGGAAAGGAAATTTTATTATGCGCCATCTTACCCATTTGGATCCTGAAACAGGGGCAGGGAAGCCTGGACCAGAATGGACAGTTGCCGCGTATGGGGTTGAAGTGGAGTTTGATCGCCGTGATTATACATATCGATTAGTGAAGGCGGCAACGGTTGTTGATATAGGTAATGTATTAAATAAAAAAGCAGCGTTAGGTCAAGTGATGGGGGCAATGAGTATGGGTTTAGCGTTTGCTGGACGAGAAACGTTTTATTTTGATGAGTACGGTCGGGTTTTGAATCCGCAACTACGTACTTACCGACCGCTCCATTATGGAGAAAATCCTGAATATCTTGTTGATTTTGTTTATACCCCTGACCTTGAAGCACCATACGGGGCACGCGGGGTTGGCGAGCATGGACTACTTGGAATGCCTGGTGCACTAGGGAATGCCTTGTCTGTCGCTGCTGGTGTTTCACTTCATCATTTACCTCTAATTCCAGAGTTGATCTGGAAAACAAAGGAGGCGAAAAGCTAATGTTACCGTTTGATTTTGATTATTATAAGCCAGCATCATTGAAAGAAGCGATCGACCTTTACCAATCTAAAGCAAGAAATAGGGAAAAGTCGATGTTTATTTCGGGTGGTACGGAATTAATCACTCTAGGAAGAATTAATCTTGTTCATACTGAAGCGGTTATTGATTTGAAAGATATTGCCGAATGCAAGGTCATGCAGTTTGAAGGGGATTATCTTGTCTTCGGAAGCACATTAACTCTTACAAAAATTGAAGAAACCAATCTTTTTCCACTATTAACAAAAACGGCGAGTGAAGTGGCTGATCATACTTCCCGTGGGAAAATTACCCTTGGTGGCAATATCTGTGCGCAAATTTTTTATCGCGAGACTGTATTGCCGTTTTTATTAGCAGACAGCCAAGTGATGATTGTCGGTCCCGATGGGGTAAAAGTGGCACCGATCAATGATCTTTTTCACGAACAACTTCGATTGAAAAATGGTGAGTTCCTAGTTCAACTTGCAACAGAACAGAAATTTATTCGCGCACCATTTGTCAGCATAAAACGGCGTCAGCAATGGGATACTGGCTATCCATTGATCACAGTCGCCGCTTTAAAAATGGGGGAAGAAGTGCGTGTTGCCTTGAGTGGACTATGTCCATTTCCGTTTCGATCCAAAAAGGTGGAGAACTCGTTAAATAACCGGGAATGGCCGATTAATGATCGAGTTGACGCTGCTTTAGCAGAATTACCAAGGCCGATCTTAAACGATATTGAAGGCTCTTCAGATTACAGACTCTTTGTGTTGCGGAATTTATTGCATGATGTTTTAGAGGGATTGGGTGTTAGTTTTTGAGTTTTCTGTTTTTATTTTACGAATCCTCAACCCTTTTTGACAGAAACTCATCTGTTATGTCGATGAGTTTACTGTCTAGCAAAAGCGGTCTTCCTCTAGGACTAAGTAATCAATTGGTTGGGGAGAACACCGCTAGCCTGTTTCTAATCGCTAACTCGTTTTATGAGAGGGGCAATAAGTATGAAAACGCAAATCATTGATTTACATGTAAACGGGAATCTTCGCACGGTGACAGTCAGGTCGGCAGATACGTTATTATATGCAATAAGAGGAAAGCTAGGTTTGACTGGGGCAAAACCAGGATGCTTGAATGGCGACTGTGGCGCATGTACGGTGAATGTTGACGGTTGGCCAATGAAATCGTGTTTGATGCTCGCGATCGAAGCCGTTGGGGAAAATGTAACGACCATAGAAGGTTTGAAAAACACACCTATTCAGCGGGCTTTTATTGAGAACTTTGCGTTTCAGTGTGGTTACTGTACGCCTGGTTTTATTATGAACTGTCATTCGCTCATCCTAAAGCATCCAGATGCTGATGATGCAACTATAAAAGAGTGGCTAGAATCAAATATTTGCCGCTGCACAGGCTATACTGAAATCGAAAAGGCGGTTAAATCCGTTTTAGAGAAGAATTGAACAAAGATTGAACTTTGGAAGCATAAAGTATCAAATGTACTATTTCGAAAATGGTAACTCGATGAAATTATCATAAAACACATCTATGAGCGTCTACACGCAACCCAACGATGAAAAAGGTTCAGGTTCTCCAATTGAAACACCTTGAAGGTGACGGTGCGGAACTGATCTTGCAAAGCCCCGCCCCTTTTCCACAGAAAAGAAAAGTCTCCGTAAGTACTAGCTTCATAACAACTTGACTATGTGGGGGGGGCTTGTTCATTCCTAGCGATAACTAGCTGGACGTAGGTCAGGGCGACAAAAACACCGGGCCGGGATAAACGGCATCGTTTTCCTTTTGAAATAGGTTTTCTTCTTGCATTCGGCGGAGTTTTCTGATAATATTTATTATCCATTTCACCGTTGCAAACGATTGTCAAGATGCTTATTTCAAGAGATGAAAGGAGAACACAATGACATCGAAGCAGCATCCGGATCTGAAACATGAACAAGAAAGATTAGAATTTACGAAGCGCTATATTGATGTAGTCGTAAAGACCGCTGCGACGAGTAAAGATCAATTTAAGAAAATTATGCAGGAGACATTTGGAGATGAAGATTGGCAAGAGTCGGGACGGTATTCAGAATTGCTAACAACGGCCAATTTTTTTGATATGTCGAAAGCTGAGTTGGAAAACTTAAGAAAAGCAAAAAGTAAACCATATTTTGCTCGGGTCGATTTTTCACGTGATGAAAACGATCTAAAGGAAGTTCTTTATTTTGGAAAGGCATCCCTTTATCAGCGGGAAAATCAGGAGCAAATTATCGTGGATTGGCGTTCGCCGATTGCGAACCTTTACTACGAAGGAAGAATCGGACCGGTCACATATGAAGCAGAAGGGGAGAGTTTTTCGGGAGATATTACGTTGAAACGGCAATTAATGATTGATGGAGGAGAGTTAGAAGAGATCCGAGACATTGATTTAACGACAACCGATGAACTTCTTCAAGAATCGCTTTCAAAGAGTTCGAGTAATCGTCTGACAGAAATTGTCTCAACGATTCAGGAAGAGCAGAACAAGATTATTCGAGCAGACTTAAATAAACCGATCATCGTTCAAGGGGCTGCGGGAAGCGGAAAGACGACGATCGCTCTGCATAGGATTTCTTACTTCATCTACCACTACAAAGATTTGTTTGATCCAAGACAGCTGATGATTCTTGCTCCTAGTCGTCTGTTTATTGATTATATTTCGGAGGCGCTGCCTGAATTAGGAGTCGAGAAAGCGAAGCAATTTACCTTTTCTGAATATGTACAAGTGGCAATTGAACGCGAATTGAAGCTTGTTCCTGATAAGAAACTAACCAATTTGCTTGAAAGAAATGATGAGGAGACATTGGAGTCCATCTGGGTATCTAGTATCAAAGGTTCTTCGCAATTTAAAGGAATTCTTGATCAATTTATCATGGACATTATTAATCGATTTGTTCCAAATGAAGATTTTTATTGTGATAAGTATCGCTTATATTCTGCTAAAAAATTCAAAAAGCTATTAGTGGAAGAATATTGGTATATGCCGGTATATACTCGGGTTGATAAATTAAAACAAATTTTGCAAAGTCTAGTGAAATCTAAGAAAAAAGCGATGCTCGAGCGAGTGGAGAGGTTCTATGATGCTCGAATTGAGAAAGCTTTATATAAAAATATTGACCCTACTGTCCGACGAGAATATGTGACAAAATGTCTTGATAAGAAAGCAGAACGCCAGGAAGACATTAAGAAAGAAGTGCGCAATTCTGTTAAAAACTATTTTAAACAATTTGAACGAAAAATGATTTTTGAGTATTATCAGGAGTTGTTCTCTGATCCAGAAATACTAGTTACATATAGCAAAGAGTCTCTATCCATACATGAAGCAAAGCGTCTTTGTGTATATCAATCGCAGCTTTTTAAAAGAAAGCAATATGAACTTGAGGATTTAGGAGCAATTCTTTATCTCTATTCCCACCTTTTTGGGGTAGATAAAGAAAAGCGAGCGAAGAATATTGTCATCGATGAAGCTCAAGATTACAGCTTTATGCAGCTGCAGGCGTTAAAAACGGCTTCGGACACTGATATGTTTACGCTTGTTGGAGATCTTGCTCAAGGTATTTATTCGTATCGTGGATTAGAGGAATGGGATGAGGTCCATCGGAGCATATTTCCAAGGGCTACCTACACTGAACTTAAGAAAAGCTATCGAACAACAGTAGAAATTATGAATGAAGCAAATAAACTATTGGATCTATTGCCTTATCGTTTTCCTCAAGTAGAGCCTGTTGTTCGACATGGTGAGAAACCGTTATTTATAAAAATAGAGGATGATAGATGGGGCAAAGAACTACTTGAGCGGGCAACTAAAATGAAAGAGCAAGGATTACGGACATTTGCTGTGATTGCAAAAACAATGGCTGATTGCCGTAAAGTTTATAACATTTTGAGTAAGATCGATTCAACCGTTTGCTTGCTAGAAGAACAAGCTTCCATACCTAAGGAGCGTTTGGTCATCTTGCCTTCATATCTTGCTAAAGGTTTGGAGTTTGATTGCGTGTTTGCGATTTCCTTGAACGAACGATATGAGCGAGAACGTGAACTAGACATTAAACTGCTCTATGTGGTTATGACAAGAACGCTACATCGCTTGTATTTTATCGGAAACTCAGAAGCGGATTTTTTAATAAAGTGAACCGTCGATGTAATAATAAGTCTGAACCAACTCTCTTAATGAAGAAGGGTTCAGACTGTTATTTCAGTATTTTAATCATTAAAAAATATCTTTTGTTAGTCCACAGTCAATTTCTTTAGTTCCAATTCCGCAAAGGTTAAAAAACCGGCTAATGATTCAGAATTGGAAAATCCAGCTTGAGCTGATTTGTCATTTCCACCACCTTTTCCACCATACACTCCTAAGTTCTGTTTGAAAAATTGTCCGCAATTCACCCCTATTACCCCATTTTGATAAAGCACTGCTTTATTTTCTAGAACAGAGCCGAAAAGGACAACAGCATCTCGTTTAGAGGTAATCTTCGCGGCAAGCAGCTGTAGTTCTTTTAATGATTTATTGGAAAATTCACGAGTGATAAGTACCCCGTTGTTCTCAGACAAGATTTCTTTCATTTCAAATAATGCCATCTCTTCTTTTAATTTTTCATTTTCATCAAGTAGATGCTTTTGGTTTTGCTCAGACCTATTTATACGGTCAAGAATGTCATCTCGTCCCGCGCTGTATTTACTGGATAATCTTGTGATTATTGCTAAGCTTTCTGAGAAATCTCGTAACGCCCGAAATCCACATTTGAAATAAATACGAGTGAAGCTTTTTTGTTTTTCCATTTTCAACAGTTTAATCATCCCAATTTCGCCTGTTTGCCGGACATGAGTTCCACCGCATGGGTTATATTCGATTCCTTCCATTTCAACAATACGAATATTTTCCGTAACTTTAGGTAACTTCACGACTGGCAATTCCTTAAGTTGTTCAGAAGTAATGAAATAGGTGTGCAGCTTTCTATTTTCGAAAATATATTGATTCGCTAGTTGTTCTAAACTGTTGACTTGATCTTTGGAAAATTCTTTTCTGTCCACATCAATCGTCACATAGTCTGTTCCGAGGTGAAAACTTAATGTGTTTGCGTCAAATAACTCACGACATACTGCTGACAACAGATGCTGACCACTGTGATGTTGCATATGATCAAAACGACGCTCCCAGTCAAGTTCACAGTAAACCTTACCTAGTTCTGGTTTTCTAGTTAAAACATGAACAATTTCCTCATTAATAACTTGCACATCTACTATATCAATTCCAGCGATCTTTCCGCGGTCTGATGGCTGGCCACCACCTTCTGGATAAAAAGCCGTTTCTTGCAGTGTAACGTAGAAATGGCTGTCTTTTTCAGTGACTGTCAGGATTTCAGAATCCCATGCTTTTATTGAAGTATCATCATAATATAATTTCGTTGTCATTACTTTCTCCTCCTGAACCAAATATCGTCATTATATCATGTAAGAATGAACCAATAATATAGATAATCTGAGTATTGATTTCATAGTAGAATTTTATAGCGCTCTAAAAAATCTAGCTTCTTTTTCTCGATTATTTGCTTTCCAATTGCCGAGAACCTTTAATTTATTAGGGTTTCAGTTTTTTTTATTTCCAGGAAGTAAATTGACAATGTAAATCCCATTAGGTAATATTTCTAATATATCAATTATAGAAACAATTGTTTCTATAATTGAAACGATAAATAATATTGGAGGTATAGGATGGTTACTTTAATAACAATTGGCCAGACCCCTAGAGATGATTTGTTGAAAGCGTTTAAAAAAGAGGGTATATGTGATTATCAACTGGTTGGTGCACTTGATCATGTTTCTCAAAATGAAATAGATGTATTAGTAAAACAGCCAGGAGAAGAAAAATTATACGTTGTATTGAGAAATGGAATGGCAAATATGAGCCAAGGCACGATCGAAAAAAAGGTAGAAGATGCAATAAAAAAATATGAGGATTGTTCTGAAGTTATTGCAGTGTTGTGCATGAGTGAATTTACGTATACATCTAATCGAACAGAAATAATTTATCCGATTAAAGAATTGAAAGAAAAGGTAGGAAATATAAAAAACGGTGATACTACGATAATATTTGTTCCAATCAAAGAACAGATAGGAACAGCGAAAATAAAATGGGCAATTGTAGAAGGGAATAAACATATTGTAGCTGTTCATCCAAAATCTGAAGCAGTACTTGAAGAAATGATTAGAGAGATTGAATTACATCATCCAAAGTATGTGATCATGGATTGCTATGGGTATGAATCGGATTTAGTAGCTCAAATTGAAAGTGAATATTCATGTACTTGCTATAACGCCCAACATTTAATTGTTCAGAAAGTGAAGGCAGTTAGGAATGAATAAAAATAGTTCAGAAATTTTATTAACCTTAGATAAAGGATTACAAGTTATATCACATTTATCGATTATTAATAGACCAATATCAATTGGTGAATTATCTAAAATAATGAAGATAAATAAATCAACTTTATTCAGAATATTAAAAACGCTACAAAGAAGAGGATTCGTCTTTCAACAAGATAATGGTGATTATGGTTTGCGTCCTGAGGAATTTAATATTATTGTGGATCGATTTGATAAAAATGAAGCTCTGCAGCGCACATTACGACCGGAATTAGAAAAATTATCGAGTCAATGTTCAGAGACGGTAACTCTTTCGGCTCTTGTTGACGAAAAAGTGGAGTGCATTGATAAAATAGATAGTCCCAAATCTGTACATGTCACCCATATTATTGGCAGAT
This sequence comes from Peribacillus sp. JNUCC 23, assembly GCF_053653995.1. Next base: position 2,576,602 of record NZ_CM132202.1, on the reverse strand, counting down.
ATTCACCTTTACATGCAGCTGCTTCTGGAAAAGCGGTATTGGCTTTTATTCCTCAAGCTAAAATAGCTAGGATTATGAGTGAAGAGGTTTTGGAGAAATTTACTGATTCTACAATTGTTTCAAAAGTGATACTTGAACAGGAATTAAAACAAATAAAAAAGAATGGATTTGCTGTTAGTCATGGGGAGTTAGATTTAGGGATTAGTGCAGTAGCTGCACCCATATTCTCGAAGTCTGGAAAAATAGTAGGATCAGTTAGCATCCTAGGAATAAGTCAAAAATTTTCGGAAGAAACAATCATAAGTCTTTCAAAAACAGTGATAAATTCAGCTGATAAAATGTCAGCATTATTAAACTATTGATGGGGTGTAGAGATGGAATTGATAAATAAAGATCGATTATGGAAAACAATAAATGATTTAGCTGCTATCACAATTGAGAATCAACCATGGACGAGACGGTCATTTACCGCCAAATATAACGAAGGGCGAGAATGGTTAATAAATGAAATGAGAGAAATAGGTTTAGAAGTAAAAAAGGATGAAGGAGCTAATGTAATTGGGCGTTTAATTGGAACTGAACCAAATCTACCTCCAATTGTTATTGGATCTCATACGGATACGGTTCCAAATGGAGGTAGATTTGATGGAATTGCTGGTGTACTTGTAGGATTAGAAATTGTTAAATCTTTGGTTGAACACAACATTGCAATCAAACATACAATTGAAATTGTAGATTTTACAGCAGAAGAACCATCAGAATACGGTTTATCTACAGTTGGGAGCCGTGCATGGTCTGGTAACTTAACTGAGGAAATGTTGACTTACACGAATTCGGATGGACAATCGTTATCAGCTGCGATTTCATTTGCAGGTGGAGACCCAAAGACTCTATTTAATTGTAAAAAAGAGAAAGATACAATTGCTCTATATTTAGAATTGCATATTGAACAAGGACCAGTTTTATTAAGAAATAATGCGAGTTTAGGTGTTGTAACAGGGATTGTAGGAATTCAACGCTATAAAATTTCAGTAGATGGATTACCAAATCATGCAGGAACAACACCGATGGATATGAGAAATGATGCTCTTACAGCAGCTGCTGAAATGACGCTTGCTCTAGAGAAAGTAGCAAATGAAGAATTTGAGCAGCCAGTTGTTGGAACAGTTGGCGTTTTTAATAATTTTCCAAATGCATCAAATGTGGTACCTGGAAAAGTAGAATTCGCTGTTGAAATTCGTAGTATTTCTGAAGAAGTGATTGACAAAGTAGCAAATGACTTTTTAGAAAATGTTGATTCGATTAGGAGGGCTAGAAATGTAAATGTACAAATTGAAAATATCTCAAGATCAAGCTCAATTGTAATAAATGATGAAATTAAGCAATTATTACATAACTCATGTAGAAAAGTGACAGATAGCGTTATTGAATTACCAAGCGGTGCTGGTCATGATGCAAATCAAATGTCATTGCTTGCTCCGGTAGGGATGATATTTATACCATGCAAGGATGGTAGAAGTCATTGTCCAGAAGAATGGGCAGAGAAAGAGGATTTATATTTAGGAGCAAAGGCCATGTTAAATGCTGTTCTAGAGTTTTCAAAATAGTTTTCAAAGATAATACTGTAAAAAATCCATTCATCTTATTTAAAAGATGAATGGATTTTTTTATTAAATGAAATTTCTGAATAAAAGCGCTTGCAAAAAAGGGTTGTAAAGTATATATTATCAATATTAGATAATGCATTATCACTAAATGATAACCTGTAACATAATTGGTGATTTCACATTATCTAAAGAACGGAGGATTGTAGTGAGCGCAGAAAAAACTTTGGAAATTTTAGAGCAATTTGATTTTGAATCAAGAACACTTTCTGTCCCTGAACTAGCAGCGAAGCTACAACAACCACAAAGCTCAGTGTACAGGCATTTGAGGGTACTGAAAGAAAAAGGATACATTATTGAGTATTCACCTGGATTGTATAGCTTGGGATATATATTTTTAAAACTTGCTAAAATTGTAAAAATGGATATTGATCTACCAGTCGTTTCGCAAGAAGCAATGAGAGAATTAACTCGATCAACAGGAGAAACCTCCATATTACTAGTACCCTCGAATTTACAAGCGGTTTGTTTAGCAGCAGTTCCTTCTGGCCACCCAATTAAGGTTTCTTCTGAACAAGGAAATATTGTCCCTATTTACGGAGGAGCTTCCTCAAAAGCTTTATTGGCTTTTATGGGTGACCAAATTGTTAAGGATCTTTATCTTAGTGGAGTTGTAAAAAAACACACGAATCAAACGATTCTCGATTTGGATGTCATGTTAAATCAATTAGAGGAAATTCGCCAAAAAGGGTATTCTTATTCGGAAAGTGAAATTGATGATGGTGTTATTTCTTATGGTATGCCGATATTTGATAGTGACAAGAAGCTAGTTGCATCTTTAAGTGTTGCTGGCCCAAAAGAAAGAATGGAAAAAAAAGAGAAGAATGAAATTGTACAGGCAATAAAAACTGCTGTAGAAAAAATTGAAAATCAACTATAAGGGAGTTTTTACGTCATGACCAAAGTAGAGCAGATTATTAAAGGGAATATTGTTACTAAAGATACAGTAATCCATGGAGAAGTTGGAATTAAGGAAGGAAAAATCGTTAGTATTCATGAAGGATCAGGAAATTTGGAGTCTGAAAATATCAAAGATTTTGGTGATGCATATGTTTTTCCGGGAACGATTGATGTTCATGTGCACTGTTTTAGTAATCCAAATGAAGGATTTGTTACAACTAGTTCTTCTGCCGCAGCAGGTGGGATCACAACTTTCTTAGATATGCCTTATGATTTGCCAAACCCAATTAATAATGTTGAGCAATTCAATAAGAAAGTTAAGCAGTTAGAAGAAGAAGCAGTTGTAGATATTTGTTTATGGGGAACCATTTCGAAGAAGGGTGGAACAGATCAAATTATTCCTTTAGCAGAAGCTGGAGCGATTGCTTTTAAGATGTCTACTTTTGAAACAGATGAGTATCGTTTTCCGAGAATTCCAGATCCGGAAATCTTAAAAGCTATGAAACTGATTGAAGAAACAGGTTTACGAGCTGCTTTCCATTCGGAAAACGATGAAATCATAGTTGATATGATTGATCAATATCAGAAAGAAGGAAAGGTTTATCCTAAAGCGCATAACGAAACACGCCCGCCAGTTACTGAAACAAGTGCTGTATTAAAGTTATTGGAATTCGCCTATTGGACGAATGTGAAACTTCACATTGTTCATGTTAGTCATCCGAGAACAATAGATTTGATTAAACTATTCCAAGCTCAAGGAGTTAAAGTAACTTGTGAAACATGCTATCCGTATTTATTAATGGATGTAGATGATCTGGAGAAATACGGGCCAGTTGCGAAAAACAACCCACCATTAAGAGAAAAAGAGGAAGTTCAAGGGTTATGGGAGCATATTAAAGAAGGCAATATAGATCTAATCTCTTCTGACCATGCTCCATGGAGTGCTGAGCAAAAAGTTAAAGGAAATGATAATATTTTTCTTGCATCATCTGGGCTGCCTGGTGTTGAAATTATGACACCGTTAATGTTTAATAGCACTGTTTCAAATGGGAAATTATCACCAAATGACTTTGCAAATTTAATGTCTACTCATCCAGCAGAAGTATTTGCTATCCCTGGAAAAGGACAAATCAGTGTAGGGTTTGATGCTGACTTTACTGTAATTGATCCGAATCAAAAAACAGTTATTGACCAAAATTCATTTAAATCCTTCTCGAAATTAACTCCATTTGATGGACAAGAATTAAATTGTAAAGTGATTTCTACCATTGTTCGTGGGGAAGAAGTTTTCGATGGTGAAAATGTAACTAAAAATCCTGGATACGGTAAATTTGTTGCTGGATCAGCAGCAAAAGCAACTGTATCTATGTAAGTGTTAAGGTAAGGTCCATACTTCTTTAGGTAGGAGCTTCCAATCAGATGGGGAAGAACCCCATCTGATTTCCTTAAATGTTTAATCAAGTAAAACGAGTGTACTTTATCACATTTGAAAGGCATGGTGAAGATATGAAGTTATACTATTTACTAGCGTTAATACCCTTTATTGCAATACTAGGTGGGGCTCCTTTTGTAAACAAAGTCGAACCTTATGTATTAGGATTACCGTTTTTCTTATTTTGGATCATATTTTGGGCAATATTATGCTCAGTGATTATGTTCGTTATTTATCGTTTGGATCCTCTTAATAAGGAGAATGAAGAATGAATATAGCGTTGTTAATTATCATCCTATTTTTAATCATCAGTATTATTTTGGGGCTTTTAGCCAAACGTGGGAAAAATATGAGTATGGAACAATGGGCAATTGGCGGCCGGGGTTTTGGCGGGATATTTGTATTCCTCCTGTTAGCTGGTGAAACTTATTCCGTTTTTACGTTGCTAGGAACGAGTGGTTTAGCATTTAATAACGGCGCAGCAGCCTTTTATTTATTAGCTTTCACTGCTTTAGGAACAATAACATCGTATTGGCTATTACCGGTCATCTGGAAATATGCGAAAGAAAACAATGTAGTATCTCAATCGCAATTCTTCTCCAAGAAATATAACAGTACAGGTCTTGGAGTATTCGTTGCAATAGTAGGTGTAGTTGCACTGATTCCGTATATCACAATCCTGTTTAAATCAATGGGGATTTTAGTTGCAGCAACATCATACGGTGCTATCTCATCAAATGTAGCCATTTGGGTGGGGATGATTGCATTATTAGGTTATGTTATGGTCTCAGGAATTCATGGATCGGCATGGACCTCGACAATTAAAGATTTTTTAATATTCTTTGTTATCTTATTTTTAGGAATTTATTTACCGCTGCATTATCACGGAAGTTTTGAAGGGCTGTTCCAAGCGGTTAGTGAGGTCAGGCCTCAAGCATTAACCCTTCCTGAGAAAGGTTTGAGCGTTTCATGGTTTATCTCAACTGTAGCAATTAGTTCCTTTGCGTATTTCATGTGGCCTCATGTTGCACCAACAGTATTTGCGTCTAAAAATGCAAAAGCATTTCGTTTAAATGCAGTATTGCTACCGATATACGCTATTATGGTACTATTTGTTTATTTTGTTGGATTTACAGCAATTGTCGAGCTTCCTGGCTTAAAAAACGGTGACTTTGCATTGTTAGAACTTTCAATGAAGTCGTTTGATCCATGGTTTGTCGGTATTATAGGTGCAACAGGATTGCTTGCAACGCTAGTTCCCGGATCGATGATGTTAATGTCAGCGGCGACAATGATTACGACCAACGTGATAGAACCATTAAAGCCCAATGTTTCTGATAAAAATAAAGCACTCTTTGCAAAGGGATTTGTTGTTTTATTATCAATAGTATGTGCATTTTTCTCCATGAGTGAAAGTAGCACATTAGCCACTTTATATTTGACATCATTTAGTTTAATTACCCAAATGGCTCCGTCGTTGTATTTAAGTTTAAGAAAAAATAATGGAATTACTAAATATGGTGCTGGAATCGGAATGCTGGTAGGTGTAGCGATTGTTATCTATGTCACATTTACGAAAACAACAATGGCAATATTATTTCCATCGCTTCCAAGTGTCATTCAAGATTTGAATATTGGCATAATCGCTCTTGCTGCTAATATTTTGGTAATGTTTATTGTAAGTTCACTTACAAAAAATACTAGTATGAATGATAGAACTAATGGAAAAAAAAGCGATATAAAGTTAACGAGTTAAATAGAGTTGAATATAGAATTAATATAACGACTGTTGATTAACTACTATAAACCAAAAGGGATGCATGTTGGGGCACTACTTCTATAGTTTGTAGAACACAAACTATAGAAGTAGTGCCCTTTTGTTTATGAATACGACATTCCTAATTTGTTTTGAAAGAATATTTTAGAAAAGGCTGTTTTCGCATAGAGTGTGATTTAATTGAACATGACTGTTAAACAGTTGATATGTTAAGAAGCGCATAATAAAAGATCACAACAAGAGGTCTCTTTATTATAAGAATATTGATGCGACTACAAACCTATTATGATTAAGAGGGAAGGTATTCCAGTACCATTCCAACTTAAACTATCTATTAAATCAGCAAGATTTCCATTAACAAACCTGTAAAACGCATTGTTCATATTTCCAGTTGGATTTCCTTTTTATTCTTCTTGTCTTAGCCTCTCTCTTCTTTTTCAGAGTTTCTGAATCTTTACTCATTACCCCACCCCCACTTTCTATTCATCTAATATCTATTACTTAATCTACATTATATAAATTTATCTTTTTAGAATTGATAAATTTTCGCATTTAATAAACAACAATCCTTTAGAAAACAGCCTTTTCTAAATATGTAACCCTCTTAGCAAAATGTAAGTTGAAATAGAAAACTTTCATGAGCGTCCGACCCAAAGCCTTACGATGAAAAAAGTTAAAGTTTAAGAATTGTATAACCTAATGAAGGTTGTGGTGCGGAGCTGACCGCGCGAAGCCCCGCGCCTTTACCACAGAAAAATGTCTATGTAATGCGAGTCGATTGTATTATGATGAAGGTACGTTAGTAATAGGGGGATATTTGTGAATCTGGAAAAATATAAAAATCATTTAATACAGAATACGAAAAAAATTCTAATGGATTGGTTTGAATCTAAAGAAAATGAAAGGATTCCTCAAAGAGAAGTCTATCGTTTTCTTCATTCGGTTAAAGGAACTGCTGGAACCATTCAGCTTGGGGGCCTGATGCAAGTATCTGATCGGCTACTTTCTGTGCTTGATGAGAATAGTGAAAAGGTTTGGGAGCTTGATGAGCTAAGAAGCTTTCTATTTGATTTGATGGAATTAACCTACGAATATGAAAACTATGAACATGTAACGATGAAAACAGGCGCAATCAGACAATCGAACGCACAGCTTATCCAAATCATTGATGATGATGTGTCCATGTTAATCCTACTTAAAGATGTGCTTGAAGAAAAAGGTTGGATGGTTATAACGAATACAGATCCTGAAAAAGCGGTTAATCAATATTTCGAAATGCAGCCTGATCTTTTAATTCTAGATATACATTTACCGACGAAAGACGGCTTTCACGTATTAGAGGATATACAGACTCATAATGAAAAGTATTTCATTCCCAAGATGATAATAAGTATACAAAATGACAAGCAAACAAGAATAAAAGCTTATCAATCTGGTGCAGATGATTTTATCGGTAAGCCAATTGATATAGAAGAGTTCATCGTGAAGATAGAACGACATTTACAAAGGAAGAAAATGTTTGATCAATCGGTCTTAATAGATGAATTAACTCAAATCTATAATAGAAGATTTTTGGAAGAAACGCTTCCACGATATTTTCAAGAATTTAAACGGTCGAAACAGGCTTTCTCAATCAGCGTGGTAGATATTGATTACTTTAAGCATGTGAATGATACATATGGACATTTGTATGGGGATATAGTGTTAAATGAATTTGCCCAATTTATTAAGAGATCCATTAGAAGTTCCGACTTAATTTTCAGGTATGGGGGAGAAGAGTTTGTCATTATATTTCCAGGAACCAAGGATACAGATGCTCGACAAAGGCTGACGGAACTTATTCATGCATTTTCCCAAAAAGTGTTTATTTATAAAGAGAAGAGTTTTACAGTCACATTCTCTGCTGGATTGTTTACGGTTGATGATGAATTCGTAACTCCTGACGAAGCGTTTAAGTATGCAGATCATGCCTTATATGAGGCAAAGCGATTAGGTAGAGCGAGAGTTGAAACTGCTGGAAAATCCCTTTGTTACAAAAAGAATGTACTTAATGTGTCAGTCATTGACGATGATATCATTATTCGGACCATGCTTTATAAAATAATCGAATCGATTGACATGGGTCATATAGAACTAAATATTGCCGTCTTTGAAAACGGGCCTTTATTTTTTGAATCAGGAAGGGCAGATGACGGTCGGGATCATTTTTTGATTGTTGATGGTGTCATGCCAATCATGGATGGACTTGAGGTCCTACAAAAAGTGAAAACTGGTCCTTATGCAAACCAATTCTCGGTATTAATGCTGACTGGACGAAAGAGCAAAGAAAATATTGCTCAAGCATTAAAGCTTGGTGCAGATGATTATGTTACAAAGCCATTCTCAATGCCTGAACTACAGGCGCGAATTGAACGTTTACTAAAACGAGAAAAATAATGCAGATAAGCTAGAAAAACTGACAAAAAATCCGATCTATATAGAATGGGTGTTATTAGAAGATCACTTACAAGTATGAGTATGATAGAAAAATAATGTGGGTGATTCAGCTATTTTCGATTTCTACTCATTTTATTCAAGGAGGAAAAAACATGAAACGGATTTTATTGGCAGAAGATGAAGCAGTGTTACGGATGTTAATTGTTGACACGCTTGAGGATGAAGATTTTATCGTTGACGAAGCGGCTGATGGCCAAGAAGCACTTGATTATTTGAAATTGGAAAAATATGATCTTGTAATTCTTGATTATATGATGCCGGTATATACAGGTCTTGAGCTTATTGAAAAAATTAAGGCAGGAGAAACGCTGGGACATTCGAAAATTTTGATGCTTTCAGCAAAAAGCCAAGCCTATGAACAAGAAAGAATTCTGTTAGCAGGTGCTGACTACTTTATGGAAAAACCATTCAGTCCTCTTAAACTTTTAGAAAAAATTGAGGAAATTGTAAATGAGGCTTAGTAATTATTTTCGGAACAGCCTGTCCAGACAGGTTATTTTACTCATCAGTGCTTGTTTAATATTTGGTCTTTTTGGTACTGCCATTTTGTTTTTTCTTCAACAAAACTTAAATCATCAATATATCGAGAATCGCAAAGTGCTCGTTGAAAAACGGAAAACAATTAATACGATTTATGATGAATATAACGCTGTTTTTTTAGATATTAGAGGATATGTTGCATCGAATAACTCACAATTGATGGAGCGTGCAAGAGGGAAAGAAAAGGGTATAAGAGCGTTAATTTCAGTACTAGAACGAGATAGTGTGACTATTTCTGAAAAATCCGATTACCGAGAAATGGTTGAGTTTTCTGATTATTACTTTGGTGATGTGTTGCCAAATATTATCACTAATTATGAAAATGGTAATCATACTGAAATTCTTGATCTAGCAAATACAGAGACTACCATGAAAGTGGAACGGTTTCTAAAAGATACGAAGGCCAAAAGCTCAGCGCTTGATAATCAGTTAGCGAAGAATGTAGTCGAACTTAGTAAAAATCAATCAAATTTACAGCTAATCTTTATCGGTTTTATTGTTCTATTCTTATTGCTCGTCCAATATATTATTCGAATGATTTTTAGAAATATTGGCAAACCACTGATTGACTTCTCATTTGCCGCAAATGAAATTGCCGCTGGTAGAGAAGCGGTTATTCATGTAGATCCTAAGAGAAAAGACGAACTAGGTATGCTATCTGTTGCTTTCCAGAAGATGGTTGAAAGCATTCAAGAAAAAGAACAGGGATTAGTTGCGCAAAATGAAGAGTTAATAGCCCAACAAGATGAATTACATGCACAGCAGCATGAACTTGAAGTCACGTTAGAAAATCTCAGATTACATGAGCAAAAACTCACTAGAAGAAATGAATTAATTCATAGTATTTCTAATACCTTAAATAAAAAAGAAGTTCTTCAAAGTGTTGTTCAAAACATGTGTAAACTGATTGGTGCAGATCGAGGAATCATTAAACTAGTAGAAGAAGACGCTTATGCCGCTTTTGGTCTAACTCAAATAGGTATCGATCGATTTATCCGTTTTATGGATATAGGGTTGGTACAGCGTCTATTTGAGACAAAGCAAGCATTTACCTTGAAACGGGAACAAGAAATTGCAGAAAAAGGATATCATGAGAATATCAACTATAGTTATGATTTGTATTTACCCGTTCTATCATCTTCGCATAAAGTTGAAGCTATCATGGTGTTCAGCCGATATGGTAACAATTTCTCAGACAAGGATTTGAGTGAATATGAAGCATTAGCAAGACAAATTGCAATTTCTCTTGAAAAAATCAAGATGTATGAAGAAACGGAGAGTAATCGTAATTTAAATCAAGATATTTTAAATGCAGTCCAAGAAGGGATTCAGTTGATTGATCAAAATGGTAAAATGATTCAAGTAAATCAGCGTCTAAATTCCATCTTTAATCAAAAACAATTAATAAATGGATTGATAGGATTGTCATGGACTGAATGGAGCTCGCTTATGGCTGAGCAAATAGAAGGGGATACATTCCTTGTCAATTTGAAAAGAGCTATTGAATCTGCTGTAAATGCAGAAGAAGAGCAATCATTTGTTTATTGTAAAAAGGATACAAAACAAGTAATGAAGGTGTATGCGAAAACGATTTATCATGGGGATGATTCTCTAAGAACAATCCTTGTTCATCGTGATATAACGAAGGAATACGAAGTTGATCAAATGAAATCTGAATTTGTAAGCACAGTGAGTCATGAATTACGGACTCCTCTAGCAAGTGTCCTTGGTTTTACAGAACTTCTATTAAATAAAAAATTAAAGCCTGAAAGAAAAATGAAATATTTACAGACGATTTATAATGAAGCAAATCGGTTAACTTTATTAATTAATGATTTCCTTGATGTTCAAAGAATGGAATCAGGTAAGCAAACGTATGAGAAGAAATATGTGGATCTATATCCAATTATTGAAACTACAATCGAACACCAAAAAGTGAATACGACCCTTCATCATTTTGCGTTTGAATCGGGTGTTCATCAGTCTATTATTTTTGGAGATAAATCTAAGCTTGAACAAGTGTTTACGAATCTTCTTAGCAATTCAATAAAATACTCGCCAAATGGAGGAAATGTTACAGTTAGGATAAATGAGAACCCTGAATCTGTATTCATCGAAATTGAGGACGAAGGATTAGGTATTCCTAATGACGCCATTCCACATTTATTCCAAAAGTTTTATCGAGTTGACAATTCGGATCACAGAAGAATTGGTGGAACTGGCCTTGGACTAGCAATTGTTGAAGAGATTGTTAAAGCTAGTGGTGGAAAAATAACCGTCGAATCTGAATATGGGAAGGGAAGTGTCTTCAAGCTTGAATTTCCAAGGGTGATAACAAGGGAGCTAACGAAACAAACGGAAGGAATCTCATCAGATTTGAATTACAATATCATAGTCATTGAAGATGATTTAAGTTTAGCTGAACTTTTAAAACTTGAATTACTTGATAGCGGATTCCATGTAAGTTACTTTAGCAGTGGAAGTCAAGCGTTGGAACAAATGAAAACATCTGCCCCAGACGCCATTGTTCTAGATATTCTTCTTGAAGAAGATGAAATGGATGGCTGGAGTGTTATGAAAGAATTAAAGGGAAATGAACGATTCAAACATATACCCATCTTTGTTTCAACAGCTCTAGATGAAAAAGAACAAGGTTTTTCTTTAGGTGCTCAAGAATATCTAGTAAAGCCTTATCAGCCAAGTCAACTTTCAAAAGTGATTATGCACACTCTGTTAAGCAATGGGAAACAAGGTCAAATCTTAGTGCCTGAATAAACAATTTACAATTATGGGGATTGGTGTTAGGGATGTTGGAATCTTTAGGAAAAATAACTGGATGTGTTTAACAGAATTACCAGTGTTGGTATAATAGACAGATAAAGTCTATAAAATAGGAACGGAGAAGGTATATGGGGAGAAAATCGCGAAGAACAAGGAAACTGCTTATTCAAACGACATTACTATTATTTGTCTGTTTGATTATTAGTGTCGCATTTTATCTTTTTCAACTCCAATCGATAGAGCGACAGGCTGTACCGGCTTTTTCTGAAAAAGAAAGTCAGGTTACAAAAGTGGCTGTTAAGAAAGCACCAGAATCTTCTTTTCTAGAGAAAAAAACGGACGTACATAAGTACGAGCAATCGGGAACGCATAAACCCATCACAGTAACGTTTACCGGAGATGTTTTATTAGATCGAAGTGTAGGACAATTAATAGAAGCATATGGAGTAGATTATCCATTTATACAAGTAGGCGATACGCTCCGGAACTCTGATATCACGGCAATTAATCTTGAAACATCAGTCTCAACACGTGGCATTCCATCTGATAAGCAATTTACCTTTCGATCGGAACCAAAGACATTGCAAGGTCTAGTCAACTCAGGTGTTGATGTCGTTTCCTTGGCAAATAATCATACACTAGATTATGGACTCGACGCACTACGTGATACATTTGATCATTTGAAATCGTATAATATTGCCTATACAGGTGCAGGGAATAACGAGGAAGAGGCTTTTTCTGCCTTTTATAAGGAAGTGAACGGTAAGAAAATTGCAATCATTGGAATAAGTAGGGTTTTACCTGAGGTATCTTGGGGTGCAAAAGAGGATCAACCTGGTATTGCAAGTGGCTATCAAAATGAACCGATGATGACCTATATAAAGAAAGTAGCTGACCAGTCTGATTATCTAATGATAATGATTCATTGGAATAGGGAAAGACAAGATTACCCCGAAAGCTATGCTAGAGAAATGGGGAAAGCTTTCATTGATGCAGGAGCTTCAGCCGTTATTGGCTCTCACAGTCACTCATTGATGGGGATCGAGGAGTACAAAGGCTGTCCCATTTATTATAGCCTTGGTAATTTCATCTTCACAGAATCGGCTTCACCAAAAGGTTCAGAAACGATGATTGTCCAAGTTACTTTAGATAATGGAGAAATTTCTTCTTCGCTCAAACCTGCGAAAATTGTCAAAGGACAACCACAATTCATGGACGAAAACTATAACCAAGCGATTATATCAAAGCTCAATCAACTTTCTTATAATGTAAAGATTGATGGAAAAGGTGCAGTGAGTTACTTGCAGTAACTCCGCGCTTTTTTAAATTAAACATATACAACTCTTTCGAAAAATGATAAATTCAAATATGGTAATCAGAATAGAAACGTGGCTGCTAGCGCTGGATACGGACAGACGAACATAGTTAAAGACAACTATTATCCGTTTTTAATACGCTAAACGATAAAAAACGGGTACAATATTAGAAGTAGATGTAGCGAAATGCTTCAGGAGGTATAAAGATGAGTAAGATTCAGGCTGGAATGGCCATTAAATTAGAAGTGGAACGAGAAGCTGAGTTTGGTTATTTTATTGGTGACGGGATGGATAGTATCCTTCTACCGAACAGTGAAATCCAATCTGATTCACAGATTTCAATAGGTGATAAAGTGAAGGTTTTTGTCTATCTAGATAAAACGGGTCGCTTGACTGCAACAACGAAAATTCCTGAAGTGCGCTTCGATAGTTATGGCTGGGCAGAGGTTGTCAGCGTGAAAAAGGAAATGGGTGTATTCGTAAACATTGGCTTAAGTAAAGATATCTTAGTTTCAGTTGATGATTTGCCGAACCTGCGTCATCTATGGCCGAAAGTGGGAGATGCTCTATATATTTCACTAAAATCAGATCGTCATGAAAGGTTATTAGGAAAACTTGCGTCAGAAGATGTAATGCAGGAAATGTCAGTCGAAGCCCCATTAAAAGGAATTCGTAACGATTCTGTTAAAGGAAACGTTTACCGCTTATTAATGGTTGGCTCTTTTTTCATCTCCCAAGAAGGATATCGCTGCTTTATCCATGAAACAGAACGGGTTGAGGAACCTCGTCTTGGTGAGCTTGTGGAAGGACGAGTTATTGATCGGAAAGAGGATGGTACGTTAAATGTTTCCCTTTTACCTTTCAAACAAGATAAAATGGAAGAAGACGCAGCCGTTATTTATAAATATTTATTAAATCGTGGTGGTGCAATGCCATATGGCGATAAAACATTGCCAGAAGATGTGAATTTCCATTTTGGCTTAAGCAAAGGTGCGTTCAAACGTGCACTAGGTAAACTAATGAAAGAAGACAAGGTCTATCAGGAAGATGGCTGGACCTATTCTGCAAATCGAAAATAAAGCTTAGGGATGATGAAATTTTTCACTGTCATTTAGTGAAATACGTTCATCATCCTTTTTGTACTAATAATAAATCGACTATTCTGTTTCCTTGTTATCTCGTTGTCATCTTACTGTTATGTTTGTTACTAGATCTTTATCTGCTTGTTCTTTGCAGGGGGAGATTCTGTGTTAACATGAATATTGTTAGCTTGAACAAGCATAACAGGGAGGGAACTATTATATGAAAAAATCAATCTTATCATTAGCTGCGGTTGCGGTATTGTCCGTTAGTCTAGGGTCACAAGCAAATGCGCAGGATGTGAAAGTGAAAGATGGAGATACAATATGGGGACTTTCTCAAACACATCAAGTATCTGTAGAAGACATTATGACATGGAACGGGTTAGAAACGGCTCGAATACATACGGACGATATATTAAAGATTTCAAATGAAGAATATTATACGATTAAATCTGGCGATACATTATGGAATATTGCGAAAAAAAATGGCGTAACAGTCGATGAAATTAAAGAATGGAACGGAATCGAAAGTGATTTAATCTACCCTGGCAATCAGATTGTTATTTTGGATCGTACAAGTCAGGCACCCGTTCAGTCTGCGTCTGTTCAAAAATCAAGACCTGTTGAAGCTCCACAGACAGAGTCTACAAAGCAGCCAGTATCGGCAGCATCAGCAGAACCAGTCGTTAAACAGACTGCGAAAACTGCAACTAGCACGGAAAATGTCGCAAAGGAAATAAGCGTTACTGCAACAGCTTATACGGCAAGTTGTAATGGCTGCAGTGGAATCACTGCAACTGGAATTAATTTAAAAAACAACCCTGATACGAAGGTAATATCAGTCGATCCGTCAGTCATTCCGTTAGGTTCGAAAGTCTATGTTGAAGGATATGGAAATGCAGTAGCTGGAGATACGGGCGGGGCAATTAAAGGAAATAAAATCGATGTCTTTATTCCTAACTTGCAAGATGCAAAAAAATGGGGAAGAAAAAATGTGAAAGTTAAAGTTTTAAACTAAAGGTCAGATAATAAATAGATGATTATCCCATAACAAAAGGGTCTGAACCCACATCTACTATATATTGTTTATATTATGTGTAAATGACACAATAAACGGTATATAGTGTAGTGAGGTCAGACTCTTTTCTTTTTTATCCCAGGCTTAGCGAGCAGTAAGACTTCCATTGATTGAAGTTTCACTTTATCATTCAATTTGTCATCATATCTATCTTTTCGTATAATGAAAGAGCTTATACAATCTATGAAAATGGCTGGAAAGGGTGAACGTGTTGAAAAGTGAGCATCAACAACTGCTTCAAACCTATTTCGGATATGATTCCTTTCGATCAGGACAGGAAGACATTATCGAATCGGTTCTAGCAGGATACCGTACGGCTGGAATTATGCCGACTGGTGGAGGGAAATCAATTTGTTATCAAATCCCCGCACTTATTTTTCCCGGAATTACGCTTGTCATTTCCCCCCTTATCTCATTAATGAAGGATCAGGTGGATGCTTTACACCAAAATGGCATTTCAGCTACGTTTCTAAATAGTTCCCTTGGAGCTAGTGAAGCGGCAGAACGACTTGCTGAGATTAAAGCAGGAATGCATAAGCTGGTGTATATTGCTCCGGAAAGATTAGAACTTCCTCATTTTTTGCATCAATTAAGTGAACTGGATATTTCGTTTGTTGCTATTGACGAGGCACACTGTATATCACAATGGGGGCATGATTTCCGTCCGAGTTATTTGAAAATCAATACACTCCTACAAGAAATTCCACAGAACCCGGTTGTCCTCGCCCTTACAGCCACTGCTACGCCAATCGTCAAGGAAGATATTTGTCGGACTCTAGATATCGATTTAGACCATCAATTCTCCACAGGATTTGCACGAAGTAATCTTACCTTTTCCGTTATGAAGGATGAAAATAGAGCGCAGTTTTTAATGAGATATTTGGAAAAAAATCATAGTGAGTCAGGGATTATTTACGCATCAACAAGAAAAGATGTGGACCGGATCTCACAAAAGCTTACGAATACTGGGATTAAAGCAGGGAGATACCATGCTGGGATGAATGAGGAGGAGCGTACACGTCAACAGGACGCTTTTTTAAAGGACGATATAACAGTAATGGTGGCTACTTCTGCCTTTGGAATGGGGATTGATAAATCGAATGTGCGGTTTGTTGTACATTATCAAACACCGAAAAATATGGAAAGTTATTATCAAGAAGCGGGACGTGCTGGTCGTGATGGACTTGAAAGTGAATGCATCCTTCTTTATTCGCCCCAGGATTTACATATTCAACGGTTTTTCATTGATCAATCGCAAGGAACAGATGAATGGAAGTATCAGGAGTTACAGAAGCTGAATCAAATGAAGGATTATTGTTTCACAGAAGGGTGCCTGCAAGCCTTCATCCTTCGCTATTTTGGAGAAGAAAACCCTGATGATTGCGGGCACTGTGAAAATTGTAAAGATAATCGTGCTGAAATGGATGTAACGACAGAATCACAAATGGTTTTG
This sequence comes from Peribacillus sp. JNUCC 23, assembly GCF_053653995.1. Next base: position 2,560,083 of record NZ_CM132202.1, on the reverse strand, counting down.
TCTTGCATGATCCGAATGGGTGAACGTTTTGGGAAAACATTAATTAGTCAGGTGTTAACGGGTTCAAAGGTGAAAAAGATAGAAGAGTTTGGCTTCCAAAAGTTATCTACTTATGGCATTCTTTCAGCGAAATCAGCCAAGCATGTTGCGGATTTTATCGACTATTTAACTGCACAACAATTCATAGAAATTACCGGCGGGCAGTTTCCAGTGCTAAAGGTAAGTGATACGGGTAAAGAAGTTTTACTAGGAAAACGGAAGGTAATGCAAAAAGAATTAAAACAGGTACAGACTATTACAAATATCGACAGCGGCTTGTTCGAAATGCTTCGCCAAACTCGAAAGGAAATTGCTCAGAATGAAAAAGTTCCACCTTTTATTATTTTTTCCGATGCTGCGTTAAAAGACATGGCAGTCAAATTGCCGGTTACAGTTTCGGAGATGCTTATGGTTAAAGGTGTTGGGGCACAGAAACAAGAACGATACGGGGAACAATTTCTTCAAACAATTGCTGAATATCTAGCTGACAATCCAGATGCTGAATTGGAGAAACCTCTTGTGGCTCATGCTGAAGTGAAAAAACAAACTAAAAAAGAAGCCACGCATCTAGAAACTTATCGTTTGTACAAAGAAGGAAATAGTATGAGTGAAATAGCCAGCACTCGTGGTTTAAGTAGAATAACCATTGAAAATCATCTTGTAACATGTGCGGAAGGTGGTTTTGATTTAGAGTGGGAAACGTTTCTACCGAAGGAGAAACTGGAGTTGATCTATCAAGCTATTGAAAGCACAGGTGCTGAGAAGCTCAAGCCGATTAAGGAAAATGTACCAGAGGATATTTCCTACTTCATGATAAAATTAGCATTATTGAAAATGGGACAAACCAATGGATGATTTGGATAAATAAATTCAATTTTTATGAGTATACTAATTTCAGAGGTTAGTATCCTGTTTCATTGTTAATGTTAGATGAGTATCAAAAAAAGAATTGAACATCTAAAATGACTATTTTTTATCGTGGCTAAGTAAAGTGAATGATTGTAGTTTTATTAGTTTTACATTTGATTTTTGGAGGGGACAGATGGAAGAGAATCGTGATACACCAATTCAAGAGCAGGAGTATACCCCAAGTAATACGAATGTAGTTTCAGTCAAAAGTTGGTTGGGTACTTTAGCATTGTTAATCATTCCAGTTGTTAATATTATCTTATTGTTTGTTTGGGCATTCGGTGGTGACACCAATTTGAACAGGCGGAATTTTGCTAAGGCACAATTGATTCTAATGGCCATTATTATCGGACTGTATCTTATTGTTCTCGTGTTTTTTTTAGTATTGGTTGGCATTACAGCGAATACTTATTGAATAATCTATGCTAGACACGGTTTGGATTATCAGAACCATTCATTTGTAACTGTGGTTTCACATGAATGAGCCTAAAATTGTTTAACATAGCCATTGAATTAGAGAGAAGATGGAAGAGGATTTTTTTATGTATCAGCAGACTTGAGTGTTGACTATTTTTTGAATGTCCGCTTAATTAGATAAAGTGAAATTTCAATCAGCGGGGGTTTCACTGCTCGTTAATGCGGGATAAATAAAATCCGACTATTTTTTTGATAAATAAATCCTGGTAATTATGAGTATACTATCCATAAAGGAGGTTACTCTTATGTACTTTGGTAAAAAGAATGCAGAGGAACCCGTTGTTGAAATGGTCGATACAGACGTCTATTCATGTGAATCGGAGGCTTGTAATGGCTGGATGAGAAAAGACTTTGCAAGTGCAGAAAATACTTGTCCAATGTGTGGGAGCAATCTAGTTGAAGAAGTAAGGGAGTTACCGAAAATTTCGAACGAGTATAATGCTTATCGTTAAGAAGTGAAGGGGTTACCTGAATGGTAATCCCTTTGTTCATGAAAAGAGAACTTGACCTCTTTATTAAATAATGGTATGATTGTTATCTTAGTGTTTTTCTTATGAATAACACAGAGGGTAATTTTATATAGAACATTTTTATTAAAGCATGGTAAAACAGTTTTGTTTTAGCAGCATAGAAGTACGACAACGTGTATGTTATGAAGCCTTATGGCCTATTAAGTAAAGAAACCCATTTGTTTTTTCCTCACAAGTTTTTTTATTCTTCAAGTAAACACACTTCTATTCTTTCTTTCCATTGGATTATGAACCCTTGTGTCTAGGGATTTCCGACAGTTACCTTTAATAAACATGTGCTTACAGTCAAATCTGATTCTCACTGGCGCGGTCTAGGAACCGTAGAGATGGGAGAGAGGCAGGGCTTTCATTGTTTTAGGTTTGGAACAGAAATTACTCTCATGCTTTTCGAAGTTAATTTGAAAGGCTGGTCATCATTGATAAACTAACTAAAGCTGCTCTTATGAGAAAGAGCAGCTTTTTATTTTTTGAAATTATTTCTTAATCTACAGGCTATTTTCCTTACTAGCTCTAAATCTTTAAAAAGATAGGCTTTTTTCGTAAAGATTGTTGTTTTTGCAAGTAACAAATTCGGGCAGATGTTGATTGTAGTGGAAGGTGCGAGGCTCCAGAGACCGCCTGCGGAAAGCGAGTACCTGCAACGGAAATCAACCCAGGATAGTCGTGTAAATATCATTCAAAAGCAACAAAGTATGCGAAAACAGCCAAAAGATAAGAGTCAAAACGGGAAAGATCTAACTATGATCCGACGATAGTTTTCCTTTTACAAAGCGCTTAGGCTGTTCTTATGGTATAATGAAAGAGAACGATTATTTACAGGCAAGTTTTTTGAAAAATACGCACCGAACCATTTTAATCAAAGGAGTGAGCTATTTTGTATAGACGTAATAATACAGAAGAAGTGGAACCGGAAGAAACAAAGATTTGGGATTGTGCATCTCCGACTTGTAAGGGATGGGTTCGAGCGAATTTTACAATGAGTGAACAGCCTAGCTGTCCTTTATGCGGTAGTGAAATGGTTGCTACGACAAAAATGCTTCAAGCAATTGATAATCCAAGGCATAAATAAGAACGACAAACAATGCACACTGCCAATGTGTATTATTTTTTGCAATAAATATAAAGACTGCAATTATTAACATTCTTTTTATCTCGTATTAACGGGCAGTACCCCCTCAAGGCTTAGAGGAAGCGTAGGTGTAGGTGGGGATGAAGAAAATCATTCACTTTATGAAAAAGAACTACCCATTAGAAGGTTACTCATAACCTCACTGATGGCTAGTTCTTTTTTTGTTTGAAGGACATGGGAACCGGGCTTCGTGACTTACTAATAAGCCCTCTACTTAGCTGGTTTACTAAAGTTATCCCAATTCGGACTCTTTACCGCCACTATTGTGATTAGGCAAGTGGAGCGTGCTACATGTGGTAAGTGATGGCTTTTTAACGCCATATTCGATTTGTTAGTGAATGTCTCTCTTTTTAAACTGGCCGCCGCGCACTTCAGCAATATCTCCGATTGCTAAGAAAGCCGATGAGTCAAAGTCCTTCACAATGTCCTTAAGCTTTGCTTCTTCAAGTCGGTTGATTACACAGAAAATGACCTTCTTGTCGTCTCCGGAAAAAGCTCCTTCTCCACTTAAGTAAGTAACACCGCGCCCCAATCGATGCAGAATAGCATCGCCAATTTCGCGAAATTCATCACTGATGATCCAAACAAATTTCGATTCATCCAATCCTGCGATGACAATATCCATTGTTTTAAATGCCACATAATACGCGAGGATGGAGTACATTGCACGATCCCATGAATAGACGAATCCGGCACATGCAAAGATGAATAAGTTAAAAAACATGATAATTTCCCCTACAGAGAATGGAAGCTTCTTGCTTGCAAGTATCGCTAGGATTTCTGTTCCATCAAGAGAACCTCCATAACGAATAACGATTCCGACTCCAACGCCGACAATCATTCCGCCAAAGATTGAAGCGAGTAAGATATCTTGAGTAAATGCTGGTACATGGTGAAGGAAAATGGAAGTTATGGAAAGTACAACAATTCCATAAAGGGTGGATAATGCAAATGTTTTACCAATCTGTTTATAACCTATGAAGAAAAACGGAAGATTGAGAACGAAGAGAAATACTCCTAATTTCCAGTCAGTTATGTAAGAAAGCATGATTGATATCCCTGTTATTCCGCCATCGATGACATTATTAGGGACAAGGAATACTTCAAGACCGATACTCATTAAAATCGCTCCGATTGTAATTAATATCCCCCTTTGAAGAATTTGCCTTGCGGTGAGTTTCTTGTGTTTCGCTTTTTTAATCATTGCTTCTACTGTCGTTAAATCTGATGCATTTGACATATAGATACCCTCTCTTTCTGTCTTTATACGCGGAAAAGAAACTTGAAAAATAAAGACTTCTTAAATTATTATACAGTTTTACTATTCATAAAAATATTTATTTGCATTCAAACTTTCAAAATTATGTATTTTAACCAGTTGTTTTCTGCTAAAGCAGATAGTGATATCAAATTATTCTAGCTGTTGTCTCCAATACTCATTCTTTTTTTCGGTACCTAAAAACGATGTGAAATTAAGATTTGTCTTTTCTGAATGGACGGATTACTATACACTGATAATAAAAACATCCCTAATGGAGACGATTATTTCTTAGATAAGGAAGTGCATGAATTGGAGCAATATTTTGTATCATCCAATCCGATTCTCTTATTAGTCGCATTAATATTGACATTTATGGCGGCTTATACGAGTTTGGATTTACTTACATTACTGAGAAGCTCTGCTGACCATAAGAAGTTTTTGTTATTCGGCGGAAGCTTTTCAATGGGAATTGCGATATGGACGTTTAATTTCTTTGGAATCTTGGCTTTTGAGAAGAACAGCGTAGTTACTTACAATTTATCAGTGATGGTGCTTTCACTCGTTCTTGGCGTGGCACTTGCATCAATGGGGTTTCTGGCATTAACCATTAAGAAACTCTCATTCATAAACATTGTTCATTGTGGTACATTATTGACCGTTTCTTTGTTATCTAACTATATTATTGGCTTATATGCCTTGAATCTTTCTATTAAAATCCATACAGTTTTGTTAATCCTAACAGTGATGATCACGTTAATTATTTTTGTTGTCGCATTTTTATTATTTTTTTATTCGAATTATCGGCAAAAAGAAAACCAAATATGGTTGAAGCCGACGAGTACATTTATCGTCTCTGCTGCGATTATCCAAGGCCATTTCATGTTAGTGCGTGCGCTACCTGTTAAACAATCGGTTGATAATGTGAATGAACTTGTCCATGATACTTCTTTTGTACCGTTTCTTGTGTTGTTTGTTTTTTTATTAATCGTTGGTGGGCTGATTACTTCAAGCTCTTTCATCACAAAACGCCTGCAGAATAGTGATAAATATTTGCAAGATTATCGATATGCGCTTGATCAAGCTTCGATTGTGGCAGTCACGGATTCCAAAGGAAAAATCATTTATGTGAATGAGAAATTTACGGAAATCTCGCAATATAGGGAAGAGGAATTACTTGGGAAGACTCATTCAATCATCAATTCTGGCTATCATTCTAAGGAGTTTTTTCAGGATTTGTGGGATACCATCCTAAAAGGCAAGACATGGAATGGTGAAATTTGCAATCAAGCGAAGGATGGTAGTCTATATTGGGTTTCAACGACGATTGTCCCATTTCTAAATAAGAAGGGAATACCGTACCAATTTGTCTCGATCCGAAATGATATTACTGAACGAAAACAATCTGAGGAGCTACTTCATCGACAGGATAAACTGGCTGCTGTTGGTCAATTAGCTGCAGGAGTTGCCCATGAAATTCGTAACCCGCTAACATCCATGAGAGGATATGCTGAATTTCTGCAAATGGATGAGTCGAAGCCAGAAAGATTGGAATACTTCGATATTATTTTGGATGAAATAGAACGAGTGAATACGATTGTCGAAGAGTTTATGGTACTAGCAAAACCGCAGACCGTTCATCTTGAGTTGAAAAACATCGTCTTAATCGTACAAGACGTACTTACTTTGATTGCATTTGAAGCGAAAAACAAAAACGTACATGTTCATTTTGAAAGTCATAATCAAGAAATCCTTGTGAATTGTGATGAGAATCGTTTGAAGCAAGTGTTATTAAACTTCGCGAAAAACGGAATAGAAGCGATGCCTTCTGGAGGAGACTTGTATGTAAATGCTTTGCAGCAAGGAGGGAAAGTGATGATCCATATTCGAGATACGGGAGTTGGGATTCCTTCTGAAAAGTTGAATAAGTTAGGCGAACCATTTTTCACTACGAAAGAACAGGGAAATGGGTTGGGATTGATGGTGAGTTATAAAATTATTGAAGGTCATAAAGGGAGAATTGAGGTGGTTAGTGAAGTGAATGAAGGCTCAACTTTCATCATTAAGCTACCCACTGTCACGGTTTAAAAAATTTAATTGAGCATTAATGATAAGTACATTCAGTACGGGGATACTTGTTGATAAAGGAAGGGTTTTTAACGTGTATTTACTTTTGGTATTTTATCTTTAATCAGTGTTCTAATGACAGTATAACTCTTCATCGTTGAAGAAATAACGCCTTCTTAGATATTAACAATGAATGCTCGGCTTCTCGCTTCTAGAGAAACTGAGCTTTTTTGTATTCTGATGTAAATTAAGTTATTGCTTTATATTGGAACCTCGAATTTTATAAAGCACAAACGGTGTGATTTAATAGAGGGAAAGAAGCAAAGGAGAGGGTGAGTGTGCTGGGGAAGAAAAGTATACGTTACATAACGATTATTGCTGCGACTTTATCAATTCTTTGGCTGTTAAGTTTTGGTTGGGCCATTCAGGATTATTATGCTACAGGTGCAACAGACAATATGGTTAAAAAACAGGACAGTTCCCAAAAAACAGTGATAAAAAATCATATGTTTACAGTAGTTGCATTAGGGGATTCATTGACAAGAGGGACGGGTGACGATTCTGGAAAAGGCTACGTTGGCTATGTGGTGGATGATTTGAATGAGCGATTTAATGGAAGTGTTGTTGTTCAAAACCTCGGTATTAATGGTCAAGTATCTAGCCAGCTGAAAAAGCAGGTGAAACAACCGAATATTCAAAGACAACTTGCAAAAGCGGATATTATTTTACTTACGATTGGTGCGAATGATTTATTTCAGCAGGGAAGAACATTGGAAAATTTTGATTTAGCTACTATTAAAACCATTGAAGAAGCTTTTGTTGAAAATATAACTACGATTTTCGCAGATATTCGTAAGGCGAATCCAGATGCTACTATCTTTTTTGTTGGACTCTATAATCCTTTTATTGACGTTGATGAAACAGGGGTAACCAGCCCAACCGTCCGTGACTGGAACCGTATAGCTGAGGAAGTAAGTTCAACAATCCCGAGAATTGTCTTTGTTCCTACCTATGATATTTTCCAGTTGTCTGTAAATGATTATTTATTTACGGATCAATTTCATCCAAATCAAGAGGGATACCGATTAATAGCAGACAGAATTGCTCCGTTAATTAAATGGGAGGGGGAAAGTAAATGAGCGCGACGACTCTTTCTGTGCGGAATTTAACGAAGACGATTAAAAAGCACAAAATCATTAATGGAATCAGCTTTGAATTAAAGGAAGGCGAGGTTTTTGGCTTTCTCGGTCCAAATGGTGCCGGTAAAACTACGACAATTCGAATGATTGTTGGTCTAATTAGACCGACTTCTGGAACCATTGAAATTTGTGGTTACGATGTAAAGAAAAATTTCACAAAAGCGATGGCGAATCTTGGTTGTATAGTTGAAAATCCTGAGTTATATCCTTATTTAAGCGGTACTGATAATTTACTTCATTTTGCGAGAATGCTTCCATCAGTAGATGACAAACGAATTGCGGAAGTTGTTGATATGGTAAAGTTAACAGAAAGAATTGATGATAAAGTGAAAACCTATTCGCTTGGTATGAGACAAAGGCTTGGTATTGCTCAAGCTTTGCTGAATCGACCAAAGGTACTTATTTTAGATGAACCGACTAATGGGTTGGATCCTGCAGGCATTCGTGAAATGAGGGTTTTTATTCGAGAACTTGCTGAAAATGAAGGTTTAAGTGTGCTTGTATCCAGTCATTTGTTGAGTGAAATTCAATTATTATGCGATCGAGTGGCTATTATTACAAAAGGAAACATTATAACTGTAGATACAGTAGAGTCTTTGCTCTCGAGTCAGGAGCAAGCCATTTGGCAACTCGATCCATCTGTCAAAGGAAGAGAAATATTGGAAAGCCTAACTGAGGTAACTACACTTGATGATGGTTATATGGTCACGCCTTATGATTCTACCCAGATTCCTAAGTGGAATGCTGCTTTGGTTCATGCAGGAGTACAAGTACTACAACTGAATAGAAAGATCCCTGTATTGGAAGATTTATTCCTTCAATTGACGGATACAGGAGGTGCCCATATTGAATAAACTAATCTCGAACGAAATGATGAAGCTTGTGGCAAGGAAGCGTTTGTTGGTGATTGGAGCGATTGTGGGAATATTGGTGATCCTGTTTACCTTTGCACAGTATAAGGAAGTGCAAACACAGCGAGAAAGACTAGGGACAGATGATTGGCGAAATTCTCTTCAGCAGCAAATTATTGATATGCAAAACAGGCTTGGATCAAGCCGAATCTCAGATGAGTGGCGTGAACAGATTCAAGTTAGTGTACAGCAATTGCAATTCTATTTAGATCAAGATATTAACCCAAGCGAACCAGGGGCCGTTACATTTGTTAGAATGTTCATTGAAAACTCTAGTGATTTATTTATTCCATTACTAATCATGATTGTTGCGAGCGACCTTGTTTCTTCTGAGCATACTCTTGGGTCTGTCAAATTACTATTAACAAGGCCTGTAAAGCGATGGCGGATTCTTTTAAGCAAATATATAACGTTATTGATGGCAACTTCGTTAATTGTTGCGATGACCGGACTGCTATCGTATGGATTGTCAGGGATTGTCTTCGGATATCATGGCTGGAATGCACCGATTATTACGGGCTTTGTTGTAGATGGAGGCGATGTAGATACGAGTAGTATCAGGCTTATTAGTCAATGGAAATTTGTGTTGATGGATTTTGGACTTGTTTGGTTTGTGGCTGTTGTAGTTGGAACATTAGCATTTATGCTCTCTGTTTTAATAAGAAGTACGGCGGCAAGTATGGGTGTTATGCTTGCTGCGCTTATATCAGGAGCTATTTTAAACAATATGGTGTCATCTTGGGAATCGGCCAAATATTTGTTTATGGTGAATTTGAAATTGACTAATTACTTAAATGGAGTGGCACCGCCGATTACAGGAATGACTTTGCTTTCTTCTATGTCGGTTCTCCTGATATGGTGGGCGGCGGCATTAGTCCTATCGTTCTTTGTCTTTACACGACAGGATGTATATTAATAGAATTCGGATTTACTTCCAGCAAGCTTGCTTGTTGGATTTTTTTGATGCTAGAGATATAAAAAGAGTAAAAATAAGATCGACATATGGTGAGCATAATTCATAGTGTGATGCAAATACTAGGCAATAGAAGTGTTTAGCTTGGATGATGGTTTTATTCAAAATGTGTTTGTAAAAGCGTATAAAGCCTTATATTTCAAATCGATTACAAATCTGGATTTTGGAAAATTTGTAGAAGGAGAGGGTACACATTATGACAAAGAAAAATGAAAATCAAGCAGAAATTGCGGGTAGACATTATCAGACTGAAGATTTTGAGAAGAAAGACCAAATTTCATCTGGATTTGCTGAAACTCATGAACAAGTAAGTGACCATTTTTTTGAGGGTACGGTAGATCAACTAATAAATAATCAAGAAAACAAAACGGAATAAGGGGGATTGTTTTGAAGTCTATTAGAGAAATCATGACATCTAATGTAGATTACTGCACAACCCTTGATAATGTGTACGAGGCAGCTGTAAAAATGGCGGAAGGGGGCGTAGGTGCTATTCCAGTTTGTGAGGATGGAAAATTAGTAGGTGTTCTTACAGATCGTGATATTGCAATCCGTTGTGTAGCTGGCAAGAAACCAGGTTCGACGAAAATTACCGATGTTATGACGAAGGAACCAATTGCGATATTACCAGAAACTTCAATCATGGAAGCGGAAGAATTAATGGCAGAGAAACAAATCCGTCGTTTATTCGTTGTCGAACAGGAATCCCTTATAGGCATTGTTTCGTTAGGCGATTTTGCTATTCATAAAGGCACCAACATGGCGGCGGCACATGCGCTCACCGAAATCTCGGAAAAACAACATATTCAACATTGAAATATATTCGGTTGTAAGATTAGAAACCAGAACTCATTTAAAAAAATATTTCTAATGAAAAAAGAAACTATCCCAGAAGGAAAAAGTAAGACCCCACATCTCCTATATACCGTTTAGATAACGTGGAAATGACACAATAAACGGTGTATAGAGTGTGAGGTCAGTTCTTTTTTGGACATTTCCTTTTTGCGCTTTTTTTAATTAATATGTTTATTAAACCAAGCGCGAATATGCTCGGTATGCTGCAAGCGTAATCGTGGAGCTCCGCTTCTTGATACTTCATGTGTCTGTTCTGGAAAGACTACAAGTACCGCTTCTTTTTTCTGACGTTTTAACGCAACGAAGAATTGTTCTGCTTGTTCAATTGGACAGCGATAATCTTTATCGCCATGTAATAATAACAGAGGTGTTGTAACATTACCTACATATTTCAGAGGAGAGTGTCCCCATAGTTGTTCAGGAGATTCAATAATATTACCGCCTAATTCCCATTCAGTGAAGGAATAGCCAATATCGCTCATACCATAGAAGCTGAGCCAATTGGAAATACAGCGCTGGGTAACGGCTGCTTTAAATCGATCTGTATGCCCAACAATCCAGTTTGTCATAAAACCGCCGTAGCTTCCACCTGTTACACCTAACTTGTGTTCATCAAGGAAATCATACTCTGCAAGTACATAATCTACGGCGGCCATTAAATCTTCATAATCCATGCCTCCATAATTGCCTCTGTTTGCATTAACGAATTCTTGACCGTAGCCAGCACTTCCTCGTGGGTTTGTGAATAGGACCGTATATCCTTGTGCAACAAGGGTTTGAAACTCATGAACATACGTATTCCCATACATGACATGCGGTCCACCATGAATTTCTAGAATCAACGGATATTTTTTTCCCTGTTGAAAATCAGTCGGTTTCATAATCCACCCGTGCAATTCGAGACCATCTTTAGCAGGAAAAGTAATGGGTTCAGCTTCCGAAAGTTTTTTATCTTTTAGAAATTCATCATTAACAAATGTAATTTGCTCAATTGCACCATTTGTTAAATCAAAGGAGTACAAGTCACCAGGATGAGTGGGTGTGCTAATTGCTACAACAGCTTTATGTGTTTCGGGATTAATGGTTAATCCATAAACATGCTGATTTTCGAGAAGAGAAGGATACATTGCACCTTCAATGGTTCCGTAATATACGCCTGTGTTTCCATGGTCACTAATTAAAAAATAAAAGCCTTGACTGTCATTAGTCCAAAGAAGTCCCGGATTGACCGCTTCAATATGAAAATCGCCTGCTGTTAAATCACCGACTTCAACATCCCAATCTGTAGTTATGCATGAGAGGGAATCTGTAACTAGTGTGTATAACCAAATCTTGGATACCGTCGCTCCTTCATATTCTCGTTCATGCCCAATTAACGTTAAATAATTGCCATCAGGTGACCATCTAGGAAAATAAAAATGCCCATTGGTTGCCGTTATTTTTCTCCATGATCGATTTTCTAAATGGAAAATAAACACATCGGAAGCGAGATTATAATCAGCATCGTCTGTGTCATTACTCACATATGCAAACTCTTTCCCGTTTGGCGCCCATGAGGAGGGAGTAAAGGACTGTTCCCCTGAGGTTAATTGCTCTACTTGACCTGTAGGTACATCGATTAGTATGAGGTGAGAAAATGAACGATCAAAATAGCCGCTTCCATCTGCTTTGTATTTAATTCGATCATATACAATTGCTTCTTTGCGTTCCTTTTCTGGTTCTTTTTCTTTCTCATGTAAAGTGTATCCAGCTTTTATTTGCGTAGAGGTAAGGATTTTCCTTGAATCAGGAGACCATATAGGCGTAGTAGCTCCCAGGTGAAATTCTGTCAGCTGACTAGCTTCTCCACCAACTGTATTTATTATGTATACTTGATTTTTTCCAGACCGGTTTGATAAAAAAGCAAGGTGGAGTCCATCAGGAGACCATCTTGGTGAAGACTGACGATGAAGTCCATATGTCCATTGAACCGTTTGTTTCGTTAAAAAACTATATACATATATATTTGAAATATATTTCTCATCATCCTTAGCAACAGAGGTCTCAATATAGGCTACCATATTGCCATCAGGCGAAAGCTGTGGATCGGTGACAGATTTTAAGTCAAATAAATATTCTGCTAAGATTCCTTTATTACCCATTATATTCATCCTTTCTTTATGCACTATGAAGCTAATTCTATCAAGTGATTGTTGATTCGACAAATATCATGGAAACTTCCCTTAAATCATTTAGTGAATGGAAATATAAATCCTTCATCAATGGAAAAATGTTAAGCAGAAAAGTTTGAAAAAAGTCTTGCCAATTTATTAGAGATAATACTCTATAAGAGGCAAGACTTTTTATGAAGCAATTGTATTATTCTGCTGGTCTTTTGTGGTGATGAGTGTGGTGTGGTTGAAAGCCGTTTTCTACTAACTTTTGATAATGCTTTTCCATATGTTTCACAATCATTGCAGATTTCTCTTTAGAAATTGCACCGAATTCTACATATTTATGCACAATTTCTATTTTCTTAGCCAGCATTTCCTTATGCAATACTGCAAGTTCGTCTTGTTGTTTTTTGGTAAACTCTATTTGTTGTTCTTGTTTAACTTCGCTTTCTTGGTTATCTTTCTCAGCAAATGCCGTGATCTCGAAGTTACTAGTTACGAAACTAATTGTCAGCAAGGCAATAAGTAATTTATTCATGATACGATCTCCTTTTGTTATTATCTTTTTGTGAAAAATGCTTTAATACCCTTTCTAAAAAATTTAAGATGCTGTTAGTTTTTTTATATTGGAACCAAATTATGCATGTATATAAAATAACTAAAGGATTTATAGAAAATGCTTGTCTCCCGAATAGATGTAAGGATAAGTAAAAGGTGATTGCACTTAAAGTAAATCTTAACGAGGAAGCCTTTAATGTGGACAAGGAATCATCAGCAACTTGCGGTATAAATGTATGAGTGGCAATTGAGGCAGTGACCAGATTGATTGATTGATTTCTTATTTACGAATGTAGTGATCATAATTGTTAGTAACAAGGTAATACATAAAAAATAAACTATGAAAAAAAGAACATGTATGACAGATCAATTAGCTAATAACTTTTTAAATATCCACTAATTAATTATGCCAAGTAGCCTCAACTTGAATATCTTGTAATACAGAAGGAGGGATGAGCATGAATGCTGAACGAAAAGAAGTAATAAAAAGATTTCTCGAACAAAGGTTTACATTAGATAATAATTTTGTTAATGAAGAAGCACTTTCGCAACTTATAAATATGTTTAAAAATAAAACAGAAGATTATGAATCTGAAGATGTCGCTCTAGAGCAAAGTGAAGACGAAGTCCTAGATTTAAGCTCAAACGAGAGTGGGGATGAAAATTTAGGCGAGCTGGGGGATGAAAGTCCAGACGAGAGTGGGGATGAAAGCCCAGACGAGAGTGGGGATGAAAGCCCAGACGAGAGTGGGGATGAAAGTCCAGACGAGCTGGGAGATGAAAGCCCAGACGAGAGTGGGGATGAAAGTCCAGACGAACTGGGAGATGAAAGTCCAGACGAGAGTGGGGATGAAAGTCCAGGCGAGCTGGGGGATGAAAGCCCAGACGAGAGTGGGGATGAAAGTCCAGACGAGCTGGGGGATGAAAGCCCAGACGAGAGCGGGGATGAAAATTTAGGCGAGCTGGGGGATGAAAGTCCAGACGAGAGTGGGGATGAAAGTCCAGACGAGAGTGGGGATGAAAGTCCAGACGAGAGTGGGGATGAAAGTCCAGACGAGAGTGGGGATGAAAGTCCAGACGAGAGTGGGGATGAAAGTCCAGACGAGCTGGGGGATGAAAGTCCAGACGAGAGTGGGGATGAAAGCCCAGACGAGAGTGGGGATGAAAGTCCAGACGAGCTGGGGGATGAAAGCCCAGACGAGAGCGGGGATGAAAGCCCAGACGAGAGTGGGGATGAAAGTCCAGACGAGCTGGGGGATGAAAGCCCAGACGAGAGCGGGGATGAAAATTTAGGCGAGCTGGGGGATGAAAGTCCAGACGAGAGTGGGGATGAAAGTCCAGACGAGAGTGGGGATGAAAGTCCAGACGAGAGTGGGGATGAAAGTCCAGACGAGAGTGGGGATGAAAGTCCAGACGAGAGCGGGGATGAAAGCCCAGACGAGCTGGGGGATGAAAGCCCAGACGAGCTGGGGGATGAAAGCCCAGACGAGCTGGGGGATGAAAGCCCAGACGAGCTGGGGGATGAAAGCCCAGACGAGAGTGGGGATGAAAGTCCAGACGAGAGTGGGGATGAAAGTCCAGACGAGAGTGGGGATGAAAGTCCAGACGAGAGTGGGGATGAAAGTCCAGACGAGAGTGGGGATGAAAGTCCAGACGAGAGCGGCGACTAAGACAAAGAAAAAATAATTCTAATTTCGGTGGGATCATCTTAAGGTGATCCCATTACTTAATTATTATCCTGGTTAAACAGATTGTAATACCCTAAGTAAGATGAATATTTAATGTTCTTAGTATATTGCTCGACAAAAAATGTTTTTTTGCTTCAAAATGGCCAAGCGTTCATGCTAGTTAGTCATTTCATAACTTGTTAAACAAGTAAGAATTTCCAATCGTTTCAATGATCGATGAATTATTCAAAATTACCTTCTGTTTCTAAGCAACTATCCTATACAAATATTTTATCAGAGCATAACATAGTTAAGAGTATTTAATCCTGTAGATTGGTCCGGAAAATAGGTACATCCTTTTAGACTACTTAAATTAATATCTTGGAAAATCATCATCTATTACCTGTTTCTTTGAGGATCTATGGAGATAATTCTTCGAGTAAATTATAGGGGGAAATGAAGAAATCTGTTTTGGAAAGCGTTGACAAAAACAAGGATGAACTCAAATAAAAGTAATAATTGACAGCGCTTTACTCTTGCGGAAATTACGATTTAACTCATAGGAGGGATATGATGGATCACCCAATAATTGAGCCATGGGAAGCCGATGATTTAACTCATGAATTTTATGTACCTGATTATATTGAACGAATAGCACAGGATGTTCTTGAAAGTTACGATCTTTCTGTTAATAGCATACAGGTCATAACAACTAAGCCAGATAAAGGCGGTGCGATTTGGAAACTTGAAACAACTTCTGGTCCAAAAAGTTTAAAATTGTTACACAGAAGACCAACAAGAAGTATGTTTAGCTTGGGAGCTCAGGAATATTTAGTTAAAGTCCAAGATGCAAGAGTGCCCGCGATTGTAAAAACAAAGGATGAAAAGGATTATGTTGAAGCAGGAGGAAAGTTATGGTTCGTTGCAGAGTGGATAGAACCATTAGAACCTGTTACAAAAGATTTAGAAGGTGCGAAACATTTATGTTATGCGCTCGGTGAATTTCATCGTTTAAGTAAGGGCTATGAGCCACCGCAACAATCTGAAGTAGCTTCAAGACTGCATAAATGGCCATCTAGTTATGAAAAGATGATCATCAAAATGGATTGGTTCCGGAATATTGCTAACGTATATCACGAATTACCAGCAAGTACACATTTATTGAATGTAGTTGATAGGTTTGAAGAGCAAGCTAGAAATAGTTTGACAAGGCTTAATCAATCAAGCTATTCCGAACTGATAAAAAAAGGAAATGCTTTTTGGGGACTTGTTCATCAGGATTATGGCTGGTCAAATGGTCAAATGGGTAGTAATGGAATGTGGATTATTGACCTTGATGGGGTTGCCTTTGATCTTCCGCTTCGTGATTTAAGAAAGCTAATTAGTGGTACAATGGCAGATTTGTATAGATGGGATGTGAATTGGGTTCGGGAGATGATTAAGTCTTATCATGAATCTAATCCCCTTACAGCTGAACTATATGAGATTTTAATGATTGATTTGTCACTCCCAAATGAATTTTATAAAAATATTAAAGAAGTTGTATATGAACCTGAATTATTTTTAAATGATCAAACAACCCAATTAATTCAAACGATTGTTGATACAGATCAGACTAAATGGCCAGTTCTTAAAGAAATTGAAGATGATTGGAGGGGGAGGGAATAACTATGAAAATATTAATGATCTGTACTGAAAAACTACCAGTGCCTCCTGTGTTAGGTGGAGCGATTCAAACGTATATTTCCGGGAACCTCCCTTATTTATCCAAATTTCATGAAATCACGGTTTTAGGGATTAGTGAACCATCACTTCCAAATCAGGAAACAATAGATGGCGTTCATTATGTACGGGTACCTGGTCAAATATTAGAGATCTATCGAGAAGGAGTCATCAAGTATCTAGAATCGACTTCCTTTGACCTTATTCATATTTTCAACCGACCGCGTTTGGTCCTTCCAGTTCGGAAAGTTGCTCCTGAAGCAAAAATTACTTTAAGCATGCATAATGATATGTTCAATCCTGACAAAATAAGTCCAGAAGAAGCAACTGCTGCATTAGAAGAAGTATCTAATATTGTAACGGTAAGTGATTATGTTGGTAATGTAATACGAAATCTTTATCCACAAGCAACAGCGAAAATAACTACGATTTATTCTGGAGTAGATACTGAGCAGTTCTTACCTGGATACCATCCAAAGATGCAAAAGGTACGTAATGAAATTCGTCAAGAACATGGCTTAGAAAACAAAACAGTTATCATGTTTGCAGGTAGACTTTCTCATAATAAAGGAGTAGATCGGTTAATTAGGGCGTTGCCGGAGCTATCAAAAAAATTTAAAGATTTAGCAGTAGTAGTAGTTGGAAGTAGTTGGTTTAGCGAAGATAATGTAACTGATTATGTTGCCTATGTTAGAGCAATGACAAAGAAATTGACAATACCAGTAGTAACAACAGGTTTTGTTTCACCAAGTGTCATACAAAACTGGTTTGCAGCGGCTGATTTATTTGTATGCACATCTCAATGGAACGAGCCATTGGCACGGGTACATTATGAAGCGATGGCAGCGGGACTACCTATATTAACGACAGCAAGAGGAGGAAATCCAGAAGTCATTCAACTCAATGAAAATGGTCTTGTTGTAGAAAATCCAGAAAATCCGATTGGTTTTGTAGAAAAAATTACAGAAATCCTATCAGACAAATCTAAAATGAAAAACATGGGGATCAAAGGGAGAGAACTTGCTGTATCTCTTTATAAGTGGGACAGAGTTGCTTCCGAAATACTTGGAGTATGGGGCGATGCAATTCATACGTCATCTTCATCTTCATCAGTACCAGAAACTTTAACAGATATTTATGTTGAACAAGAAATCATAAAAGATTTGGTAAGCGCAGATTCTATTGAAGCGAAGCCTACTGATACTAAATCCAACTATAAGCAAAAGTCTACATTAGAGAAAAAAGAAGAAGCGAAGCCTACTGATACTAAATCCAACTATAAGCAAAAGTCTACATTAGAGAAAAAAGGTGAAGCGAAGCCTACTGATACTAAATCCAACTATAAGCAAAAGTCTACATTAGAGAAAAAAGGTGAAGCGAAGCCTACTGATACTAAATCCAACTATAAACAAAAGTCTACATTAGAGAAAAAAGTTGAAGCTGAAGCTGAAGTTAAACAAGAACCTATAATAGAATTAGATAATAAACCAGAAAAAGAAATTGAAAATCAGGGAATAAAAGATAAATCGAAAACTCATTCTGTTAGAGATATGATTAAGGAGTCGCTTAGGGAATCGGTTAGAAAGACGATCATAGAACAGATGATTATCGATTCGAATGAAGTTTCAACTGAAGATTCGATTAGCAACTTAATTAGGGAGTTGAAAAGAAGAAGAAACATTGAATAAGTGAGTAAGGCTGCATCATGATAATGATAAGCCCCGTTTCAAAGTAGAAACGGGGCTTATCATTGTGAAAAGTATATCGTAAAAATTTATTTCGGATGTCTTAAATAGATTTGACTCTATACACCCAATACACCTACAAGCTATATATTAAGGAATAGATCTGAGCATTTGTATATTGGACAACCTCTTGGAACTTAGAAGAGGGAGTGGAGTAAAATGGCCTTTTAATAGATTGAACTTGATCCACTTAATTATAATTAAGGGTACAAGTCAATATACTCAAGAGAAATCATTTTTGTGGCACCAATTATTAATTTTATATCCTCGTCAGGAAAATCGATTTTTTAACCTCTAACTAACAGATTATCGGCCTGAACCACTACTTTATTTAACAATTCGGTATATTGCATTCTTCTACCTATAAATTCTTCTTCAAGTCGCATATTGTTTCACCTCGACTATTCGTTTATACTCAGCATTTGCTTTAGGGGAGGCATCTGATCAACCTCTACCCAAATATTCTTGTCCAGATCACATCCATCAATCAAACGGTACAATGCGAATTCATATTCGTGAAAAAAGCTCATCTTTCTGTCGGAATAGTTCCAGCAATAAGAGATCCTTTTGAAAAAAGAAAGTCTAGAGTAACAGTTGTGAACTCCGCAATATGTATTGATATCCTAATCAGTTTTAAACAAACCGTGCTTTTTGAAGGTTCTATTTTCCAAATAGTTTTAAAATCTCCTCTTTGCATGACTTTCATGTTAAACATTTAAAAGTGAGAATAAAACGTAGTCATCAAATGTTGAATCGGGAGATATGTTTTGAAGTATCCATTTTGTTTCGCGCTTTGTGTAGTTTATGGATATTAGACCATAAAATAAAGAGGGAATAGCATGTCTAAAGAATAAGATATTGAGCCTTCGTTCAAAGATGAACAACGTGATAAGTTTTCATCATCTTTGTTTAATATTTCACTCATATCGGAAATTGGGCGATCGACAGTGAGAGAATCCATTTTATAGATAAAAATTCCGTCACTGTCAATCACAATCATACTTGAGGCAAAATCCTGGTGGCATAATGACTTGTTCATCTTTATTTCTTCTGGTCATGAATCAAAAACCAGATTAATGAGCATGGTGATAGAAGTCTGGTATCTCATTAATAAAGTATCTACATGTGAAAAAATAGCAGTTCAAATTTATTTTGAACAGTTACTAGTGATCTTCGTTATTTCAAGTTGACTATCCACACCGATCTTTTTTCAAATCTGATTTCCATTCTGTTAATTGAAAAGACGGCAGTGTTTCTGCTGGGAATCCAATTACTTTTGAAGTTTGATGAAAGGATACTCACTCTTTCATGAATTTCAGCAGTTCATTTAGATACTCATTTTCCGGAAATCTTCCATAGATCGCTTTAAAGACTAAAAAGTATTTGCTATCAACATTTACAGAACCTCGCCCAAATCAGTTTTGAGTACAACCGAGGTATGAATCTTGATGTTTTCCAAATAGTGTATTTTGTGAATTATAAAGATAATATGGTCTTATTAAATGAATCCTTTTCATCATGACTCCACCAAAATCCGTTTCAATTGACATACTGCTTTTTTACTTTAAAACGATATTAAATAATTCTTCTTCACTGCTAGTGGCTAGTGAGCGATTCTGTTTTTTGCATCTACTATGAATACCGTTTCCATTCAGACTCCTCTCTAAGGTTTCTTTCTTTGCGTGGAAGCTACATAAAGTCCTTCCATCCGTTTTGTTACATGCTCAAATCCAAAATTTGATTCAACGAAAATCCGGCCTGTTCTCGCAATCGAGTTGGCTACTTGCTTATTAGATAATAAAAAGGCAATCGCGTCTGCAAAAGCTTCTGAATTTGTATAATCATCAATGACGATACCGTTTTCTAGATGTTTAATAATTTCCGCATTTCCGCCTCGGTTCGTAGTAATGATCGGTAATCCAGCGCCCATCGCTTCATAATGTACTCGAGCAAGGGGCTCTTGCCATTGGGAGCTGCATACGAATAGATCCCCTATAAGGAAATGAGAAGGAATTTCGCTTGGTGGTACAAAACCGGTAAATACAACTTTGTTCTTACCTAACACTTCAGCGAGCTTTCGCAAGCTTAGTCCAAACTCGTCAATTCTATCGTCACTAAACCATTTACTACCTACAATAACTAATACTGCATCAGGATGATTTTTGATGACTTGCTCCATGGCTTCTAGAAGTATATCGGGTCCTTTTACGGTACTCAATCGTCCTACGAATAAGACGACTTTCTTATCTTCTACGCCATACTTTTTCCGAAGTTCGTTCCTTCGCGATTGTGCATCTTGTTCCCAAATCGGTTTATATCTTTGCAAATCGACTCCTGAATAAATAGCCTTAACTTTACTTTTGGCTAAAGGAAAACGAGATATGATCGTTTGTCCGATATATTCGCTGATGGTCATGATCCTATCCACAGCTCTAATGACCAGATTCCCCATTTCAGTAGAGATTTTGCCGTCCCGAAACATTTCATTATGGAGACTCAACACAAAACGACTCATTGGCATAGCATTTTTATAGATCAGGAGATCACGAGGTCGGTTGAATACATGAATTACATCGTAATATTCCATGCTTGCCGTTTTTTCTGCTAGCATTTTGCCGACATGAAAGGCGTAATTCTCACGAGGAAAACGAATGTATTTAACCTCGTTCACTACTTCCATGTCAGGAAGATCAGGGTCTGTAATACAATAGATTGTTAAATGATGGTTTTTACTAAGATGAGGTGTTATTCCATCGATTAGAACTTGAATAGCACCCCCCCTAATTGAAGGAACGGTAAGCATCTCTGTACAAATCAATGCGATTTCTATTGGGTACACGCCCTTTCATTGAAAACTGGGTCTTGCTGGTTTTAAACCAATAGTACTAATTTCACTCACTTAAGTGCTTCTGTTAGAATGTTAAAATTGAATATACAATGCTCCAGCCATCAATTATAGGGGGTTACTCCATAAATGGTTGGATGTATTGATTGGCAGCTAAAAATTCTTCAAATCTGCTAATATCAAAGCGCTTTCCAAGAAGCGTTGTACCAAAGAAATTTTCCGTCTTCATCATTTCGTTAATGGCATCTGTTAATTGAATTTCGTATCCTACTCCAGGTGTTATTCTTTCTAGATAGGAAAAAATTTCAGGGTTAAAGACATATCTACCGATGACGGCTAAATTTGAAGGTGGATTTTTTGCAGGTTTCTCAACGATGCTAATAACTTTACTTATCTCATTTTTAATTTTCTCACTTTTAACTACGCCATAGTTTGACAATAAGTGTTTTTCCACTTCATATAGACCAAGTACACTTTTTTTATGCTTTTCATAAACTTTTATTAATTGATTTAATCCTGTTGTCTCTTTATCAAAAATAATTTCATCTGGTAACAAAACAGCAAATGGTTCATTACCAACAAAATTTTTCCCTAGGAGGATTGCATCACCAAGCCCTTTAGCATATGGTTGTCGAATATATTGGATATGAATATCGGGAATTTTGTTTTTTTCTAATAAATGAGTGGATTGTTTTTTTTCAAGAAATGCTTCAAGTTCAAGTGATCGATCAAAATAGTCAGCAATCAGATTTTTTGATTGTGAAACTATAAATAAGATCTCCTCAATCCCTGAGGCCAGGGCTTCTTCTACGACATAATGAATAGCA
The DNA here is from genome assembly GCF_053653995.1 of Peribacillus sp. JNUCC 23. The sequence continues at coordinate 2,538,219 of NZ_CM132202.1, read as the reverse complement.
GGTTTTACACCAATCGGAAATAATTCTTTCGGAACAACTTTAGTTATCGGTAAACCTCTCGTTCCATATCCAGCTGCAGGGATAATAGCCTTTTTGATCATTTCTTAATTCACCTCGAATGCTATTGCTTATTCTATGAAAAAGTGGGGTTTTATGACAATGTTAAATTTTTATTAACTTTAATATTAAATGATTTTGTGGTCCTTATTGGCAGTGCAATAGTCTAATTTCTAAGTATTTTATTAAAATAATTGAATAATGGTGTTTCGGTTAAAAGAAGTTGAGAATAACATGTGATTATTCTTTATTTAAAGAGAGGATGAGGTCGAAATAAAAGAAACTTTCATTGTATATAGGCAGATGTTAAATCATTGTAGATTGTCCACTAATATGATATAGAACTTTAGATTATTAGAGAGGGGACAATGTCGTATGGAAATCTGTGTGATAGGTGCGGGATATGTTGGCTTAACGACTGCAGCGGTTCTGGCCGATCTCGGACACACTATTTGCTGTGTAGACACAAATATTGAAAAAATAAAACAATTAAAACGCGGGGAAATTCCAATCTATGAACCAGGTTTAACTGAATTAATAAGTAAAAATAAAGACCAATTAACCTTTAGTTCAATGATTGTTGAAAATATTCAAAAAGCAGCGGTTATTTTCATCGCTGTTGGCACTCCATCTTTAGCAGATGGAAGAACGGATTTGACTTATATTCAATCAGTAGTAGATGAAATTGCAAAAGCCATAAGGTCTTATAAAACGATTATTACAAAAAGTACGGTACCGCCGGGAACTAATGAAAATATATATAGAATGATAAAAGAAAAAGGAGTAGACCCACAGCTTTTCAATGTCGTCTCCAATCCTGAATTTCTAAGAGAGGGTTCTGCCATCTCAGATATGATAAAACCAGACAAAATTGTCGTGGGTAAACAACAAGAAGATCAAAAATCCCTTTCCATCATAAAAGAAATATATGTAAAAATTAAAGCACCCTTCATCATTACAAGTCTCAACGGTGCTGAAATGATTAAATATACATCTAATGCTTTTTTAGCTACAAAAATATCGTTTATCAATGAAATAGCTAGAATCTGTGATAAGTATAATGTGAATATTGAGGATGTTTCAAAGGGAATAGGCACCGATCCAAGAATCAGTCCCCATTTTCTTTCAGCGGGTATTGGATATGGTGGTTCCTGCTTTCCAAAGGATGTTCGTTCATTAGAACACAGTGCATTAGACAAAAATATAACGCCACAGTTGTTACAAGCTGTTCAAGCGGTCAATCATTCACAAGTTAATCTGTATATTGATAAGCTAAGTGCCTTCATAGATGATTTTTCAGAGAAAACGATTGCAATATTAGGAGTTGCCTTTAAGCCAAATACGGATGATACAAGGTATTCTCCAGCCGTTTCATTAATTGAAAAATTAAGTTCTCTAGGATGCTTAGTACAAACGTATGATCCGAAAGCTCAACTACCTTTCGCAATGATGGAAACGGTCAGTCAGCATTCCAAGTTAGAACAGGCAATTATGAATGCTGATTGTGTGATTATCGCAACAGATTGGGAAGAATTTAAACAGTTGAATTGGCTGAAAATAAAAGAGTTAATGAAAGGTGAATACATTTTGGACGCACGTAACTGTATTGATCCACAAGCAGTTAGAGATACTGGCTTAACGTATATCGGAGTTGCCCGTCCATGAAGATATTGGTCACAGGGGCAGCGGGATTTATTGGTTCACATCTTTGTGAGAAGCTTTTAACAGACGAGAACAACGAAATAGTTGGGGTTGACAAATTTACTGGTCCAACACCTAAAAACCTGAAGAGTGTGAATCTAGGCAATTTGCTCAAAAACGCGCGATTTAGGTTAATTGAAACGGATTTATTGACAGCTAACTTAGAAAAGTTACTAGAGGATATAGATGTTATTTATCATTTAGCTGGTATACCTGGTGTACGTTCGAGCTGGGGGGTGGACTTTGATCCATATGTGAGTAACAATATATCTGTCACACAGCGTCTTTTAGAAGCCGTTAAGAATAAAAAAATAGTTAAGTTTATATATGCCTCCACATCCTCTGTTTATGGAGAAGTAGATGGGAAAGTGACAGAAGGTGCATATCTATCTCCGCTTTCTCCATATGGAATTACAAAATTAACAGGTGAACATTTATGTAATGTTTATCATAAAAGCTTCAACATCCCGATTGTAACTGTAAGGTTTTTCACTGTTTATGGGCCAAGACAGAGACCGGATATGGCATTTCATCGCTTCATCACACAAGTTTTGAAAGAAGAAACGCTTTCCATATTTGGTGATGGGACACAGACAAGAGATTTTACCTATGTAACGGATTGTGTTGAAGCTATTGCGTCGATTATTTACAAAAACCATGTGATTGGCGAGACCATCAATATTGGAGGAAAAGAACGGGCCTCGATTAATGAAATCCTTGCAATTATAGAAGCGCTTACAGGAAAAAAAGCAACGATCGATTATTTACCAAAACTACTTGGAGAGCCAACTCACACATGGGCAGATATCTCAAAAGCAAAAAAATTGCTGAACTACAATCCTGAAATTTCCTTGAGGGAGGGGATTGCAAAGGAAATAGAGTATATCCGTTCTATATACACATTAAATGGGGAGATAGATTCTTGTTGAGATAAAGGAAAATGAATGGATATTATGTGTAACTGTTGAGAGGATCCAATACTCAAAGTGTCAAACTTACAATCCCTCTTTTCGAAAACCTTTCTTTAGTTCGAACTAGAACAAAAGAAGGGCTTCTTTTGTTATTTTGGGCGAGGTTCGCCAAGCAAACGCTTATGCATCCATATAGCTGCTTGGGAGCCGTCTCCCATTGAAATGGTCACTTGTTCGGAATGTCCAATCAGGTCGCCGCCTGCCCAAATCCCAATTATATTCGTTTCCTTTGTGCGCGGATTAACGACAACGTGCTTACTTTCATTTAATTGGACACCAACTTGTTTAGCTAAATGATTGTTTAATTGATTGCCGCTAAAGCCGGTAAATCCGCGCTCGGCTTTAATCAATTCACCATTTTCAAGCAATAAGCCAATAAGCTGTTTTTTTGCATCCACTACGATCTCGCTAATGGGTTCTTCAATAATCTGAATCCCAAGCGATTTTAATTTCAAGAGGTTCTCTTCACTGATTTCTTTATTATCATGATTGATGACGGTTAGTTCTTTTGACCAATATGTAAGAGTCATTGCCATATTTGCTACAGTATTTCCACTCCCAAATACTATGGTCTTTTTACCAGTTATTTCATAGCCATCACAGTCAGGGCAAATAAAGATTGAAGTCCCAAGGCACTGTTGAAGATTAGGCAAGTCTGGTAAATAATCCGTTAATCCTGTTGCTAAGAACACGGTATTTGTTAAATATATTTGCTTTAGTAAGGTGCGCACGGTAAATATATTGTCAGATTTTTCAAGAGAAGTCACTTTATCATCAATAAAAGAAACACCGTATTTCTCAGCATGTTGCTTGCCGAGGTTTCTTAATTCTGGTCCGCTAATTCCATCCGGCCAGCCGAGAATATTATGATATCCCCTTGTAATTGTGGACCGGCCTTGATTCGAATCGATTACAAGAACAGAATGATTATATCGGCCTAGTTGAATGGCAGCCTGTAACCCAGCAATTCCACCCCCAATAATGATGCAGTCAACTGTCTCCATATCCTTCACCACCCGTAAAAAAGAAATCAAATAATAGTTCCTAGTTTTAAAAAATATACCCATATTAATCTGTAACTATCCCCAGAAAGTGAAACTTCAATCAGTGGGGGGTTCTTCATTCTCTACTAATTTCCCATGATACTCTAAACAAAAATACAGCCTGTGAAACCGGGATAAATAAAAAAGCAACCCAACGTATATGTATTGGATTACTTTTTATTGTCATATATCCTCATTTTTCTTCACTACTATTTTCGATCCATTCTTGTGACCATTTCTGGATTTCTCTGACAGCAGGTGCAAGTGCACTTCCTTTTTCAGTTAGGGAATATTCAATCCGTACCGGTGTTTCGGCGAAGACTTCGCGTTTAATGATGCCTATTTGCTCAAGGTCCTTAAGCCGTTCCGATAAAATACGACCGCTAATTGGAAAGGCAGATTCTATTTGACAAAATCGTTGAGGTCCATTCAATAATTGATTGACGATTAGAACCGTCCAGCGTTTTCCGAGTATCTGTGTGCCCTTTTCAAAGCGAGGGCATAACAAATCTTCAGTTTTATTCATTTAATATCACCCCATAATAGTAGTATAACTCTTTACGCATAATGTAACAACATAACAGTTTAGTATATAGTGTCATAAAGTAATCATGAAAAAATGATTCTTGATGGTATGAATAATATGGAGTCTTTGTTTAGAATTTTTCAGTAAGTGGTATATAGAAGTAATCAAAAAGGAGGTTGGTAGGGATGGGATTAGTAAAATCCGTAGGTTCATATGTCATGCTTGGGGTCGGAATTGCAGGTGTCTCAATGGTATCAACGAAAAGGAATAGAGAAAAAGTTGTTAGTGCATATTCCAAAATGAAAACGAAAGCACTGAAATTTTGGCAAAAACAACAAAGTGAGGTAGACCAATTATTAGAAAAAGCGGGACATCCTAATCCATACGATATCGGAGATTCGCGAATGATTGACGAAGGTAGCATGACGGGTATTCAATATTACAATAAAAAACAGTGAATGAAATGCTAGTAGCTAAGATGGGGTTCAAATGACTTCTACCAGAAATTAATTAATGGGCAATTTGTGGTTACGGTGTTTAATAGCATTGTAAATGAGGATATTCCAAAAGGGTCTTAACCCAGCACTCACCACACGGTTTATAGTGTTACTTACACTTCATTTAAACTGTATGTAGCAGTTGCGGGGTCTGACCATTTACTTATATGACATCCTTACTGATCGAAAAAATCTTGCTTTTTAATCCCCACTTTTTGTTGATATGGATTTTCTTCGTCGGTATTTTGATCCAAATTTGTTGAGCTCACAAGTTTAGGACTGTCTGAAGGTTCTACATAAAGTCTAGCACGATGTTTTGGATTCGTTCCTTCAGCCATATATCAGCCGCCATTTTCAAATATGTTCTTTCGGCACATTAAAGAAGAATGAGAGAAATTAATTGCGTTTTTGTTTCTTGTTTGATGAAGGTACTTGAATGGAACCTGTTTCATGAGTGGTAGTTCCTTGACCTTCTACTTGTGAAGAACGTAGGCTTGCTTTGGAATGATCCTTTTTAATTTTACTCATTATGTTCACCTCCAACATTACTTTTTGCTAACAGGTGAGAAACTATACAAGACGAAAAATGGTTTCTAGAGTGGAGACAAAGTTTCTAAATAGGAATGTAAAAAGGCTATTTGCTTTTCTTTCTCTAGTGTGCAGATATGATCTCTACTTCTAAAGAAATTTCTACATTCCCTTTTAGGGCTCGTGAAATCATACACGATGTCTCGGCTTTTTCGGCAAGCTTTCTTGCTAAACGATGATCACTTTCATTCGCCTCTTGTTTGAGAACGACTTTAGGCCGATGGATGATTTTCTTATAAGTAAATACCCCATCCGTTACATCTACAATGCCTTCTGAATGAAGAGTAATTCTTTCTTTTTCCAGCTTACTTCTTTCCATCATCGCCGCTAACGTAATAATATAGCAAGTTGCTGCTGCTCCAAGTAGCATTTCATCTGGATTTGTCCCAATACCTGGTCCATTCATTTCAGGGGGAATGCTTATTTGTGTTTTCAGATTGCCAGACTCTATTGTCCCAGTATCGTTTCGTCCACCTTCCCAAATTGCCTGTAAATGAAACTGGTGTTCTGCCATATCAATAGCCTCCTTGTTTAGTATGTACTCCTATTGTATAGCAAACTGCAGGTAATTCCTTGTGTTTTGCTTTGGAACAGAGGGGATGAAATCTCTTGCGATCTGCAAAAAGTAGAGGTTGTATTGACAATTGCTAAAAAAAAAGTTATCTTTAATTCAAGATATCTGAATAAAGGTGATTATGAATGATTTCGTCACATATCTCGAAAATAAGATAAAAATAGAATATAAAATCCAATTTTAATTAAAGTAATATTTAAAAAGGAGCTGGATAATATGGAACTTAAAGGAATTCACCATGTATCAGCGATTACTGCAAGAGCAGGAGAGAATTTTGATTTTTATACTAAAACATTAGGTCTGCGTTTAATCAAGAAAACAGTGAATCAAGATGATATTGGTGTGTATCATTTATTTTACGGTGATGAAGTGGGGAATCCTGGAACGGAATTAACGTTTTTTGAAATTCCGAACGCAGGAAAAGTACATGAAGGTAATAACAGTATTTCTGAGTTATCACTGCGTGTTGCAAATGACGATGCGTTAAATTTCTGGAAGAAACGTTTTGAAGAAGAGGGCGTTTGGCACGGGGAAATCACTAAAAGATACACACGTCTTGTTCTTCCATTCAAAGATTTTGAAGGACAGAGATTTGTGTTAGTTTCCGATGAGTATAATCAAGGTATAGCTGGTGGAAACCCTTGGGAAAGAAGTCCGATTCCAGCTGAATTCGCGATTCTTGGATTAGGACCAGTCTCATTGACTGTACCAAATAGTGAGCCAACGGAAAAAGTACTAGTTGAAATTATGGGGTTTAGGAAGGCAGGAAGCTATCCATCAGAAGTTGAAGGACAATTAGAGACAATCGTCTATGAAACAGGTGAAGGTGGAACAGGTGCAGAAGTGCATGTTGTAACACGTAATGATCTACCACGTGAACGTCTAGGGCATGGAGGCGTCCATCATGTTGCTTTCCGCGTGGATAATGAAGAAGAAATGAAGCAATGGATTGCAAAAATAAATGAAAATAGAATTCCAAATTCAGGATTTGTAGATCGATATTACTTTAGATCATTATATTTCAGAGAACCAAACGGAGTTTTATTTGAGCTTGCGACAGATGGCCCAGGATTTGCAACAGATGAAGAGCTAGCACATTTAGGAGAAACTTTAGCATTACCGCCCTTCTTGGAATCAAAACGAGAACAAATTGAGGCGAAATTAAAACCATTGAACACGAAAATAAATTAACGAGTAAAGGTAGAATCACTATGCAAAAGCAAACAACTGGAATTCATCATATTACGGCTATTGTCGGCAATCCACAGGAAAACGTCGATTTTTATGCAGGTGTCCTCGGCTTAAGAATGGTCAAGAAAACTGTAAACTTCGATGATCCAGGCACCTATCATTTATATTTTGGGGATGACGCAGGTTCGCCAGGGTCAATTATTACTTTTTTCCCTTGGCCAAATGCTTATCAAGGTCGTTTAGGTTCCGGACAAGTTGGAATCACATCCTATGTAGTACCAGAAAAAACATTGGGATTCTGGGAGGAACGTTTAACGAAATTCAAGATTACCTTTGAAAAACATACACGATTTGGAGAGGAATATCTCGAACTTCATGATCCACATGGCTTAAACGTGGAACTTGTTGCCCGAAAAGCCGGGAAAAACAGTAGGTGGTCATTTGGCGGCGTACCTACTGATAAAGCTATTAAAGGATTTGGCGGCGCTGTTCTTCTATCGGCCTCTCCAGAAAGAACAATGAAAACGTTAGAAGAAGTTATGGGTTTGAAAAAAATGGCTGAAGAAGGAGATTTTGTACGATTTCAATCAACCTCAGATATTGGAAATATGATTGATGTAAAGAAAATCGCTTTACCAAGGGGCCAAATGGGTGTAGGAACGGTTCATCATATTGCTTGGCGTGCGAATGACTCAGATGACCATAAAGAATGGCGTGAGCATGTAAGTCGTTTTGGCTTTGGGGTAACTCCGTTTAAGGATCGACAATATTTCGATGCGATTTACTTTCGGGAAGATGGTGGCATATTATTTGAAATTGCCACAGATCCACCAGGATTTGCTTATGATGAATCATATGAGACGATGGGAAGTAAGTTAATGCTCCCATCATGGTTGGAAGAGAAACGAGAATCTATTGAAACAACTTTATTACCGGCAATCCCAAGAGTATTGGAGGAAGATAAGTAATGATGAAACATATTTTTCAAAAGGGAAGTAATTTAGAGACACCTGTTTTATTGCTTTTACATGGTACAGGAGGGACGGAAACCGATTTACTGGGAATAGCTGAGATGGTATCCCCTGAATCCTCTGTTTTAAGTGTTCGAGGAAATGTGTTAGAGAGTGGGATGCCTCGTTTTTTCCGCCGACTTGCAGAAGGTGTATTTGATGAAGAGGATTTGGTGTTTCGCACACAGGAATTAAATGAATTTCTTGATCACGCAGCAAAAGAATACGGGTTCGACCGCAAAAACATCGTAGCACTTGGCTATTCAAATGGTGCCAATATTGCTGCAAGTTTGCTGTTTCATTATGAGGGAGCGTTGAAAGGAGCCATCCTTCATCATCCGATGGTGCCAAGACGTGGAATCGATTTACCGAATAATAGCGGCATCCCCATCTTTATTGGCGCAGGGGTGAATGATCCATTATGCCCAGCGAAGGAAACGGAAGATTTAAGCCAACTGCTTGAATCGGCTGGTGCATCGGTTGAAGTGAAATGGGAAAACTTTGGTCACCAGTTGACACGATCTGAAGTAGAAGAGGCAGGAGTTTGGTTTCAAAAACATTTTGGCTAAAAGGGTGATCAAATGATTTCTTTGAATCCAGAAACGATAACGGAACGGGATAATTATAAAATTTTGGTTGGGAGTATTATTCCGAGACCGATTGCCTTGGTGACAACACTCTCGAATGAGGGTGTCATCAATGCAGCCCCATTCAGCTATTTTAATATTGTTAGTTCAAATCCGCCGTTGCTTTCTGTGTCGATCCAGCGTAAAGCTGGTATTCAAAAAGATACGGCACGGAATGCTATCGAAAAAGGGGAATTTGTTATTCACATTACCGATGAGAATATTGTAGCAGAAGCAAATGAAACAGCAGCTGAACTGCCACCAGAAAAAAGTGAATTGGAAAGAACGAATTTTACCCTTGTTGAAAGTGAACGGATTACTGTCCCTGGAATTAGAGAAGCAAAAATCCGTTTTGAATGTAGGCTTGAACAGGCGATTCCATTAGGTGGCAATGATTTGGAGTTGGGATGCGACTTATTGATTGGAAGAGTGGTGTGCTATCATATCGACGAAACGCTCTATCATGAAGGCCGGATAGATGCACTGGGATTAAACCCAGTGGCAAGACTTGCTGGTACTAATTATTCGAAACTAGGTGAACAATTTTCGATCGAACGTCCGAAATAAGATAAGCAAACACTGCTTTATGACATGATAAAAATATAGGTCGTGAAAAATTGGGTGTTCCTTTCATTACGGAACATCTTCTTTTTCTTATAATGAAAGATTGATATTAGTTGATTCAATAAATGGATCTGGTTATTAAGCAATATCATTCGATTTTTATGCAAGTCATCCTTTCTTTTATGTTATCAAACGTTGCCATCAAGTTTTTTATTGATTTTGCTCACAAATCAATCATACCCTTAACAAATACGACCTTTTTTATCCAACTCTTAACGGGCAGTAAGACCCCCCACTGATGGAACTTTATTTGTTAGAAATGATAAGTAGAAATAGCTTCTATTTGAGGGTTTTAGTTCTATTTTGACTGTCTGTGTATATACAGTAATGAGAGAGAGTTGTGAGGAGATGAGCAAAATGGCGAGTGGTGAACATAGTGTAATCATACCATTATCTATTGAAAAGGTATGGGATTTTGTTAGTGTGATTGATAATTGGGCTCCGCTAGTACCAGGATACATTTCACATACGGTGATGACAAAGAACCAGTCAACATGGGAATTCATAAGTGATTTTGGGCTGTTTAAGAAAAAGGTAAAACTGCTTGTGGATATTACAGAATGGTCGGGACCAGAGATCGTCACATTTCGCCTAACAGGAATGAATGAAAATTTCTTAGGTAGTGGTTATTTCAGAGCTGAAATGATTGATAAGAACCAAACGAAAATGACTGGGCAACTGGATATAACAGCAAAAGGAATGAAAGCACCTATGGCTAATTCGCTGTTAAAATCAAATGTCCCTGAAACTGCAAAAGCACTTTCAGATGCGGTTGCAGGCAAGTTGCTAGAAATTCATCATGTAGCAGGATAAGATACAATTCACTTATACTAAAATAGTAGTGCGTGTTCAAAATGTATGATCAGAAAAGGGAAACCAATTTTTATTGATGGCGAAGCTTTGTACCCTTGTTAAAGTGTACAGAGCTCCGTCTTTATTTCTTACATAATGATGAACACTTTCTAAATGAGAAAACAGTCTTAACAGAATAAAATAATGAAACTTATTATAGATGATCATCGTATATACTACTATCCCCTTACATTTAAGGTACGAGCAGATACACTTTTCTTATCCGTATTTGCGTGGTATTGTTAATCTTACTAAGAAATATTCGAAGGTGTTGATTGAGATAGAGGCGCAAATCACTTCTATATTATTTAATTTTGTGCTGGGACTAAATATTCTTTTTGCTTTATTTGTTGTTTTTTGGGAAAGAAGGGATGCAGGCGCTTCTTGGGCTTGGTTACTTGTGCTATTCTTTTTTCCGGTGGCTGGTTTTATCTTATATTTAATTTTAGGACGGACATTGCGACGTGCTCATCACTTTGAATGGGAAGGTCGCGAGAAAATCGGGATTGATGCTATTCTGAAAAATCAACAGGAGCAATTGAATTTAAATCAATTTGCTTTCAGGAATCAGATAACCGAAGAGAATAAAGACTTGATTTATATGCATTTGCGAACGAATGATGCAGTATTAACAGAAGACAATTCTGTTGAAATCTTCACAGATGGCAATGAAAAGTTTGCACAGCTGTTTGAAGATATTAGAGCGGCGAAAGATCATATACATATTCAGTATTATATTCTTAAAAAAGACGAGCTAGGCAAAAAATTCATTGACCTGTTGACCTTGAAAGCAGAAGAAGGTGTCACAGTACGTGTACTCTATGATGAACTAGGTTCCCGTGGACTAACGAAGCGTTTTTTTAAGGAGTTTCGGAAAGCTGGAGGTTTAATCGAAGTATTTTTCCCGAGCAAATTGCCCTTTATTAACTTGCGGCTTAACTTTCGTAATCATCGCAAGCTGGTCATTATTGATGGGAGGATCGGTTATATCGGCGGCTTTAATGTTGGTGATGAATATTTAGGATTAAATCCAAAATTCGGTTATTGGCGTGATACTCATCTGCGGATTCAAGGTTCAGCTGTTTACACGATTCAGACGGTGTTTATTCTCGATTGGAATGAGGCGTCTAAACACCATGATATTGGCTTTGTTCCGAAACATTTTCCTGAAATACATGCTCCTTGTGATTCCATTGGGATGCAGATTGTAACAAGTGGTCCAGATTCCAAATGGGAGCAAATAAAAAATGGGTATATTAAGTTAATCATGTCGGCTAAAGACTCCATTTTAATTCAAACTCCTTATTTTGTGCCTGATGCAAGCTTACTGGATGCCCTCCGTATTGCGGCATTATCTGGTATTAAAGTAAGCCTAATGATACCCAATAAGCCTGACCATATGTTCGTATATTGGGCTACCTATTCTTATATTGGTGAGTTGCTTGAGGCAGGAGCAACGATTTATATTTATGATAATGGCTTTTTACATGCGAAGACGATTATCGTAGACAATGAAACAGCTTCAGTAGGAACGTCGAATATTGATATGCGAAGCTTTAAATTAAATTTTGAAGTAAATGCCTTTATTTACGATGGTAAATTCGCCAATGCACTTACAAATGCTTTTTTTGAAGACATCAAAGTTTCAAAGCAACTTACTCTTGAAGACTATCATAAGCGCTCATTATGGCTTCGTTTTAAAGAATCGATATCAAGGTTATTGGCACCTATATTATAAAATGAAATTTCGATTAGAGTGAGTATTACAACATAAATACGTTCATGCCCCTTGAATTAGGTTGCGTCTTTGTAGCCCTAAGTATGGCATTTATGTACACTTAGTAACAAAAACTCATTTAAAAAAATGATTAACTAAAAAAATTCTATCATTTCGGAGTGGAGGAAATCACTTGTTTAAAACGAAGTCAAAATTACAGTTTTGGACTTTACAGTTATTATTAATGGCTCTTTTGATATTCGTTTCTACAAAAATCTCTTTTTTGTTTGAGCCGATCGTAATCTTTACGACTACATTATTTTTCCCAATATTAATCGCAGGCTTTCTTTACTTTATTTTCAATCCAGTTGTCATTTTTTTGACGAATCAAAGAGTTCCCAAAGGCTTAGCAATCCTATTGATTTTTGTCTTATTTGTGGGGATCATTGCCATCCTTGGCAGTTTAATTGGACCAGCGTTAACTAAACAAATCACAGAATTGGTGAATAATTTACCAGAGTATATTGTTCAAGGTCGAGAATTTTTCGATAATTTCCTAGCTTCTAAGCAATATCAATGGTTGTTGAATCAAAATTATGTATCATTGGATAAGATAGAATCATCGCTCATAAATTTTGTAAAAGAATTACCTAGTTACTTAACCACTAGTTTATCTTCTGTATTCAGCGTAGTAACGAACATTACATTAACAATCGTTACGGTACCTTTCGTTCTATTTTATATGCTGAAGGATGGACATAAATTCCCCCATGCGATTGCCAAATTCATTCCTGCTCATTATCGACGTGAAGGGATTACTTTATTAGGAGAAACAGCAACAACATTGTCCACTTATATTCAAGGACAGTTCTTAGTTTGTCTGTTTGTCGGGGTAGCAACATTTATCGGCTATTTAATCATTGATCTTCCATATGCCATAGTCTTGGCCTTAATCGGGGCACTTACTAATATTATTCCCTATGTTGGCCCATTTTTGGGAGCAGCACCGGCCGTCATTGTTGGATTGATTGATTCACCCATTCAAGCGGGTATTGTTATAATAGTTGTTGTTATTGTTCAACAGCTTGATAGTAATCTTATTTCTCCACTTGTTATAGGGAAGAAATTAAATACACACCCATTGACGATTATCTTCGTGTTGCTCGTAGCTGGTAATCTGGCTGGAATTTTAGGGATGATTCTTGCTATTCCTACATATTCTGTCATCAAGACGATTGTGCTAAATATTGTTAAATTCATTCGCTTAAAAAGACGTTCTGAAATTGAAAATCCAGACTCAGAACCACCTATCATTGAATGACTTTTTAAAACGCCTGGTTTTCGTGCTGATTTCCAGGTGTTTTTTTAGATAGATCATAAACATGTAGAGATGATCCATATTTTCGTACAAATTAAGTAAAAGGCGGGATAATATGAAAACATTTATTATAACAGGAGCTTCTAAGGGACTTGGTGCTGCATTGGCAGAAATATGTCTTAATCAGGGATTCCGATGTATACTAGTCGCAAGAAATAATCATAAAACCTTGCAAAAGAGTGAAAATCTTGCATTTGTTAGCGCAGATTTAACTGAAACAAACCAATTAGAAAAGGTCATGGATGAAATTATTTCTCATTTTAACAATGATGAAGATGAGTTGTATTTCATTAATAACGCTGGTATGGTTGAACCAATAAAACGGATTGGAGAACTAGATGCGGAAGCGTTTATTTTACATGCAAAATTGAATTATCTGGCTCCGGCGATTCTAATGGATTCATTTTTAAGAAGAACAAAAGGGTACAAGAATAAGAAAGTGGTTGTCAATATCTCAAGTGGGGCAGCAAAGAATCCTTATGAAGGCTGGGGCGCGTATTGCAGTTCGAAAGCGGGTCTTGAAATGTATACGAGAGTTGCTGGAGCTGAACAATTGAGAGAGGAAAATCCCGCATACGTGATATCGTTTTCTCCTGGTGTGATGGATACAACTATGCAAAAAGTGATCCGTTCTGCAAATGAGACTGATTTTGCTGATTCTGCGAAATTTCATGATTATAAGGAGAAAGGAATGCTACGGACACCTGATTTTGTTGCAAATATCTTACTTGAGTTACTAGATGAACAGGAATTGGATAATGGGAAATTTTACGATATAAAAGAGTTAATAAAATAACTACCAAGAAATATGGATAATTCATCCCTATCAAAAACAGTGTCCAAACCATTCATTCATTTTTCATATTCCATGATGAGTGAATGGAGAGTTTGGACTTCTCTGTATGTATTTACATCGTACAAATCAATCGAATGCTCGATTGTATTCTCTTTACTTATACATGAAATGCTATGAGGAACAACGCATTTGTCATAGCTATCTCTGTTACCCAAGACAGATTCCATGGACGGTGTAGCCTTTACGGCTTCATTGCTAGTATATAATTCTCCTTTGTTTAATTGCGGCTTTGCATGGAAAGAAGCTATAAAGCAAGCCGAAAGCAGAAAAGCTAAGCTTATAATCTTCAAATTACGCATTCTTATCCTCCTAATAAAAAATTACTCCCTTTATAATAGACGTTTTATTCCAGGAATAGGTTTCAAAAAAACATAATTTTTAAAAAAAGACATAACAAGACCAAAGAACCCCATAAACTAGTATTAAGTATAATTTTTATCCCAGTTTAACTAACCAATGGAAGTTTCACATGATCTGTAAGTGTGACCTATACAAAATGTGGTCAAGCTATTGAAGGGACAAAAGATGTGACGAATTTAGTCTGTATGGTTAGAGTAATTAAACGGGGGAAAATAGAAATGAGGTGGAGTAATGGGAATCCATGTGGTGAAAACGGGTGACACAATATGGTCAATTTCCCTCATGTATCAGATTGATATAACCAGTCTTATGAATATAAATGGTTTGGTATTAAGCACGGCAATCGTACCTGGTCTTGCGCTTTATATCCCAGAAACTACATTAAGGAATCGGCTGTATTATATTAAACCGAGAGATACATTATATGAAATAGCGAAAGTTTACGGAACGAGTGTGCAAGCTATTACGCAAGCAAATCCGGGCATCGAACCGTCTAACCTTCAAATTAATCGAAGGATTAGAATTCCTTCTCCTTATAAAAACAGGCTGATTACACTTGGTTTTTCATTTCCAGTTAGCGGAGGATTAGTTTTTACCAATCTTGAACAGCATGCCTATCAACTTACATATTTGGCGATTGTTGCATACTCCTTTACTAATGAAGGCAATGCCTATGTCGATGGAGATGACCATGCACTTGTTGCGAAATGTAAACAAGTCGGAGTTAAACCGCTTTTGATGATCCGGAATTTTCAAGATGGCGATTTTAATGCTGAATTGGTTGGGACTGTGTTAGCAAATCCAATCTATCGTACCAATTTAGTAAGAAGCATGATGAATTTCATAGAGGAAAAGGGGTATAGCGGTGTAAGCATGGACCTTGAATTTATCCCTCCAGCAAGACGTGAAGATTATGTATTATTACTTAGAGAATTGAAAGCTGTACTCGGTGCACGCATCCTTCATGTTAATGTTCATTCAAAAACGGAAGATAATTTTTCAAATCGAATTGTTGGAGGACACGATTATCGCGCAATTGGGGAAGTGGCCGATCTTGTTGCGATTATGACAATTGATTATGGCTATCCAACAGGTCCGCCGAACCCCGTTTCTCCACTATGGTGGATGGCTCAAGTATTGCGGTATGGACTTGCCAATATCCCATCAATGAAGCTCCAAGCTGCCATCCCGTTGTATGCATATGACTGGATTGTTCCAAGTAATGTCACCACGGCCACTTCAGTAAAAAATGCCCAAAATCAAGCCATTGTTAAATGGAGCGAAATTAAGTACAATCAAGCTGCAGCTTCCCCTTGGTACACTTATTTGGAAGGTGGCAATCAGCATACTGTCTGGTTTGAAGATATTCGGAGTATAACAGCTAAATATGAGTTGATTGACGGCTATCGCTTAGCTGGGACAACTTTTTGGCATATCGGATTGTCGTTTCCGCAGAATTGGGTGTACATGAATAATAATATACTTGTTTTGAAATAGAAATAGTCCAAAAGAATTTGGATCTTTAGTTATGGGTCAGCGTTACTTGTGAAAAATTTAAGTCCTTCCATATTTTTATTAGTATTGTCGGCTGCTTAATACCAAATATGAGTTTTGAATCATTCTAAAAAATTTCAATAATATGTAAAAAACGATAATTTAAACGATAGAACACCTTTTTATTAAAAGATCTCTGTTTTTTTTATCGGTAAAAGTGGGGCAATATAAAATTTAGAAGCAATTTTATTAATAAGTCTAAAAAGAATGTATCACTTTTCTTGAAATTCATATTAATCCCGCCTTTAGTTGTTGTACAATAAATAGGGCATTTTTAATAAGTGAGAGAGGAATAAGATAGTTCCTAAAGGGGCTATAACGTCACACTATATACACCTGGGAGATCTGACCCTTTCGTTATGGGGCAGCGTTATTAAGAATAGGTGTGAATGAACCCATTCTTTTTAAGCTAAATTGAATATCTCTCAATATATCACTAAGTACTATGGCTTTTTTACAACAAGGAGTGAACAACATGCAAAAATTAGTTAAACTTTCGGAACGATTTCTTTATTTAACACCTGTTCAAAAAACAGACCGCCCGGTATTGGCTGCGGTTGTAGGAGATGATCAAACGCTGCTGATTGATGCGGGAAATTCCGTGAATCATACAAAATTGTTTCAAGAACAATTAGCAAACCACGGCGTAAAAGGTGATTATCTTGTTCTTACCCATTCAGATTGGGATCATGTTTTTGGTTTAAATGAAATCAAGAGCCCGGTCATCGCGCAACAAAAAACAGCAGAAAATCTTAAACAGATGCAAACTTTATCTTGGGAAGATTCAT
This sequence comes from Peribacillus sp. JNUCC 23, assembly GCF_053653995.1. The sequence continues at coordinate 2,521,306 of NZ_CM132202.1, read as the reverse complement.
TCTTGGACGAGCGAGTTGAAGCTGGAACTGAAATTCCATTTTGTGCAGATGCAATAAAGCTAGAATTAGGCAGTGAACGAGATATCGTCATTCCAATACCTCAACTTATTTTTGACAAAAAGTTGCAAATTAATCTTGGTGGTGTTACATGTATGATCGAGCATGTCGGTGGAGATCATGCTGATGATTCGACGATTATCTATCTGCCTGAAGAAAAGATTTTATTTCTAGGCGATTGTTTATATGCTAATCTATATGCGGAAAAATGGAATTATACGGTGGAAAAATCATTACAACTCGTGCAGAAATTAGAAACCTTTGAGGCAGAGACCATTTTTCTCTCCCATCATCAATCTCCATTAACAAAGGAAGAATTCCAAAAACAGTTGTCCTTCATGAAGCTTTCAGCACAGCTTACTAAAAAACATAAAGGAAATAAACACAACATTGAACAAGAACTTTCGCAAGTACTTGCCAGAGCATTGAGTGACGAGGAATTAGAAACTGTAGAATTTTATGTGAACGGTTTTTAAATAGTAGCAGGCTGAAACTGAAAAAATATCCCTAAGAGGTATAAGCTTCTTAGGGACATTTTTATCGCAGATTAACGGTCAGTAAGACCCATAACGAAAAAGACTTTGAGGAATCGAGAAAGAATAAATGAGGGACAAAGAAAACCCCCACTAATGGAAGAGTCACTTTATTAATCTACATCATTATTTCTAACAAACGGTAATGAAACTAGATCATTTTTTCTGACCAAGAACAAACTAAATGCGATAAAAATAAGCAGGGAAGCAAAGGTGAAAGTAGTTTTCACGCCATATGCTTCAGTAATGTAGCCTAAAAGCAAAACGGAAAGAGCAAATGTAAAGTTAATTACAACATTCCAAGAAGAATAGACTTTAGCTAACATTTTTTCAGTAGCATGATCCTGAATGACTTTAGTAAAAGCTATTTCCCGGATTTGCTGAGGGAAGCCATGTATTACTGTAATCAATAAAGAGAGTAGCGGGAGGCTCGTTACTCCAAATAAAAAGGTAAGCAGCGCGTCTACGAAAAGTCCGAATATGATATAGGTCTGTGAATGCTTTTCCAGTTGAGAGGCGAAACGTAATGTAAGAATTCCGCCAATAATCATTCCTAAAAAATGACCTGTATTTAAATAGCCCCACCATTCTTCACCACGATGTAACTGGTCTTCCACATACACATATAAAACAGCTGCGATCCAAATACCTGAAGCAATGCTCGTTATAAAATCTGAGACTATAACGAGGCGAATCGGAGGTGCATGGTAAATGGCAACCCAGCCTGATTTAAACGAATCCCACCTCGTTGATTGAACAGATTCTTCACTGTCTTTTTCAATAGCTAGATTGATATGCATCATACATACAGCAGAAAGAGCGTACAAAATGACCGCTAATAAAATGATAAAGCTGCTATCAGTGATTGCTAACAGAATAGCACCAAGCGACCAGCCGGTTAAAGATACCCCCTGTGTCAAGACACTCAGAAAACCATTGGCCTTAATCCAGTCTTCTTTAGGTACTAAAAGCGGAGTAAGCGAGCTGCTGACGGGAGCTGCAACACCATCCAAGAGTGAGATTAAGGCTATACATATAGAAATCAAGAGAATCATTGGCTGCTCAAAGATAAATAGATAACAAACGAGTAAGATAAGCAATAGTGTTTTTAACCATTGAGATTGTACAAGTATTTGTTTAAGCGGAAATCGATCAATAACCAGGGGGGCAAAAAGGTTACTAATAAAGCGAAACATCGTTGTCGTAAATGGCAGCAAGCTCATATAAAAAGCAGACCCGGTTAAAGCATAAATAAGAGAAATTAACCCGACCACATAGAAAATATCCCCCAAATTCGCAAACACTTGCCCAACCCAAAGAAATCGAAATGATTTATTTTTCATCGTCTCATTCCTTTAGATGATATTGGTAAGCTGTTTAGTGGTTACGAATGGATTCCTACATGTTTTTCGCTCCTTTTGAGATATCGTTTATGTTCCGGAATAATGTTAGGAGCATTTTACCACAATTTCAGCAAACCTTCTACATGAAATTGTGTGCGTAAAAAGAATATTCAGAAATAAAAATGCTCAAATTTCAAGTACTCCAAGACTTCATTCGGAGTAAGGGGGTATTCCTTATTATAGAGCACTTGTTTATTTCCTTTGCTGGTCCTATAATTCTAGTATTATAGGAAAGGGGATACGATTAATGATTCGACGATTTTATTCTTATTATAAGCCACACCGGCGTTTGTTTGTGATTGACTTTAGCTGTGCAGTTATCGTGGCTTTACTTGAATTGGCCTTTCCGCTAGCTGTGCAATGGTTCATTGATAGCTTGCTTCCAGGTGAAGATTGGCCAACAATCGTAACCGTAAGTGTTGGTTTGTTAGTGCTATACATAATCAGTACGTTATTGCAGTATATCGTGAACTATTGGGGACATATGCTCGGAATCAATATAGAAACAGACATGCGTCAGCAGCTGTTTCAACATGTACAAAAGCAATCTTTTAAATTTTTTGATAATACGAAAACAGGTCATATTATGAGTCGGATTACCAATGATTTATTTGATATTGGCGAGCTTGCCCATCACGGACCAGAGGATTTATTCATTGCCGTTATGACATTCTTCGGTGCTTTTTGGATCATGATGACGATCAATATCCAACTTGCTCTTGTGACAGTTTGTATTATACCGTTACTTGTTGTGCTTATTGTATTCAGTAATATGAAAATGAACAAAGCCTGGAAGCAGATGTATACGGAAGTGGCGGATGTGAATGCACGTGTGGAAGACAGTGTATCAGGTGTACGTGTAGTCCAATCTTTTACAAATGAAAAGTATGAAATGGACCGATTCGCTGTCAATAACAAGAAATTCAGAAGAGCAAAGCTACTCGGCTATAAAGTGATGTCCTTCAGCTCATCGGGAATATACATGATGACTCGCTTCATGACTCTTGCCGTATTGGTAGTTGGTGCTTGGTTAGTATACGAAAACCGTCTATCGTACGGTCAAATGGTAGGGTTTGTCTTATATGTGAATGTGTTATTTAAACCTGTGGATAAAATCAGCGCCTTGATGGAGCTGTATCCAAAAGGGATGGCTGGCTTTAAGCGATTTACCGAACTTCTTGATGTCAATCCAGATGTACAAGATAAGCCGGGTGCAGAGGTTGTTGCGTCGTTACAAGGTGACATCTCATTTTCAAATGTCAGCTTTGGTTATGATGATAAAAGAACGGTATTAAACGAGATTGATTTGACCATTCAAGCTGGTGAAACAGTTGCCTTTGTCGGTCCATCTGGTGCTGGAAAAACTACGATCTGCTCGTTGATTCCAAGATTCTACGATGTTACAAAAGGTAGCATTAAAATCGACGGAATTGATATTCGAGAGATGACAAAGCAATCACTACGATCAAAAATTGGTATTGTGCAGCAAGATGTGTTTTTGTTTACTGGAACTTTGAAAGAAAACATAGCTTATGGAATGCTATGTGCAACAGACGAACAAATTCATGATGCCGCAAAAAAGGCACATCTTGAAAGCTTTGTTGCTGGACTTCCAGATGGTTACGAAACCCAAATTGGTGAGCGTGGTCTAAAATTATCTGGCGGACAGAAACAGCGGATCGCCATTGCGCGGATGTTCTTGAAAAATCCGCCAATCTTAATCCTCGATGAAGCCACATCGGCATTGGATACAGAGACAGAGATGATTATTCAAGAAGCATTATCGGAGCTTGCTGTGAACAGAACGACTTTAGTTATTGCCCACAGGCTAGCAACGATTCGTAACGCTGACCGGATAGTAGTTGTTACTGAAGAAGGAATTGCAGAGCAAGGGAAGCATGATGAGTTGATTGATCAGGGTGGAATATTCGCGAACTTGCATCGCGTACAGTTTCAAAGATAAAACATAGAGTGAGGATGCCCCAAAAGGCTCAGACTCAGTACTAAACTTACGTACATTTCATGTGAATTGTATGTAATAGTTGCGGAGTCTGATCCTTTTCTTATGGGCCGTCCTTATTTTTTATGTATAAGAAACTCTAAATCCACAGTCCCTTTTCTTATCTCATGTTACTCACTGTTGTTAAATATCCTGAGATTTTGATAAACTGATAAAAAGAAGATTCAGAGGAGTGTTTTGTTTGGTGAATGCTGTATATAAAATCCCGCCTGTAGGCGAGTTTTTAACTTTCGAAAATAGAGAAGAATACATTGAAAAAGGTTTAGAATGGAGTTTGTTTACCGCCAGATCGGTTAAAGATGAAGTATGGTTTAAAACGCCCCATTATCAAGGGAAAGTAAAGCTTGCAGGTTTCCAGGTTTACTCGAATGACTTTAACACGATTGTTGTAGAATTTGAAGATGGTTCACTAAGCTGTATTCATCCAGCCTATTTGAAGGAAATGCAAAGTAACAGCTTTGGCAAGGAATTATTGAGCGGTCCTGCTGAAGAAACAGCAATTGAGGTTACGAATGACACCATTGAAGCGCTAGTTGAAGAACTTGTACCTAAAAAAGAATCGAAGCCTAAAGAAAAAAAACCAAAAAAAGAAAAGAAGCCTAAATTAGCGCTGCCTGAAGATAAAGTTCACTTCACCGCCAAAATCAAAGAATTTACCGCAAAAATGAATCATTTTACTGGTGAGGAGGATGAAGTGATTCTGTTGGAAAATGTCCAGATTACTGGAGAATCAGAGTTATTTATTGGCGATGCGTGGTGTGCCTATAGCAAGACGTTAAAAAAACTTGAGTTAGAAGAACAAGACCAGCTTGAATTTGATGGTAAAATCGTTGATAAAAAATTTAATAAAGAAATCCTGTATAAGATAAATAACCCGTCAAAATTAAAAAAAGAAGTGAACTAACAATGTAAATTCACTAAATTGATTTTTTTAACAAAATCCGTACTAATTCTTTAAACGAAATAGGTATTATGATAAATAAGATGGAATAATTTCGAAACATAAGAGGTAATTTACTAAAGTGGAATGATCCAAATGAGCAGAAGGACATGTTTAGTGGAGAAGCAGAAATGGGTACATTTCTTAATTATAAGGTAAAGAAGGAAGACTACTGCTATTGCCCAATTTCAGTCTTTAACCATTACATAAGAAAGAGGAACCTGCCTATGAGTGAATTACTTAAATTACTGAAGCAAGGTAATAAATCAGCGATTATCGCTGCTTGTGTTAACGCAATTATTGCTATCTTAAAAGCAGTCGCTTATTTCATGACCGGAAATGTCGCGATGTTTGCCGAAATGTTACATAGTATAGGAGATGCGGCCAATCAATTCTTCGTATTTGTTGGCTCAGCTCTAAGTAAAAAAGCACCTACAGACCGTTTTCCAGAAGGCTTTGGTCGACTTGTTAACCTCGTATTATTGGGAGCTGTACTTATTGTAGGAATCATGTCGTATGAAACAATTAAAGAAGGGATTCACCATATCATTCATCCAGCTCAATCTACTGGGATCGCCATCAATCTTGCTGTTCTTATTGTAGCAGTAATTCTTGAAACGTATGTATTATTTAAAGCGATGAAAGAAGTACTTCACGAAACAGGGATAGAAGCAAAAGGGTTTGCGATCGTTACGAAAAGCTTTGGGGCTTATAAAAAAGCGAAACCAGCAACAAAACTGGTGTTTTTAGAAGACTTCGTTGCTACAACTGGAGGAGTTCTCGCTATTGTGGCTATTTTATTGTCACATTACACTGCGTTTGCTCAAGCAGAAGGGATTGCTTCTGTCATGATTGGGGGGATGATGTTCTTTGTAGTAGGTAAAGTCTTTTTAGATAATGCAGCAGGTGTACTCGGAGAATCTGATATAGAAATCCGAAATAAAATTGGCAATATGGTCATTAAGGATCCAGACGTGAAAGACATTCAAGAAATCACTGTATTAAAAGAAGGGGAGCATCTACATGTCGAACTAGAAGTTGAGCTGGATGCATCGATTACGATAGCTGAAGCGGATGATATAAAAGATCGGTTAGTTGAAGCGATCAGCAAGGAAAGAGGTGTCACGGACGTCACGGTCGAATTCGATGAAGATGATGGGGTTCAGACATGGAAGGAAAGTTCTGCAGAACCAAATGCCCCTGATGAAAAATAATAGAAAATGGATCTAACCAAAAAAAGCCTGCCTATCTTCATTATGTCAGGTCTTTTTGTTGTGAAAATTAGCAATTTCTATTATGGTTTAAAGGTAGCTGGGGAATTTGAGTGTAAGGAGGGAGAAAATGAAATCAATTATACGCCAAGAATTGAAGCGAATTGAACAAGAATTTGATGTAACGATTGTTTATGCATGTGAATCTGGAAGTAGGGCATGGGGTTTCCCTTCTAAAGACAGTGACTATGATGTTCGTTTTATTTACGTCCACAAACCAGAATGGTATTTATCAATTGATAACAATAAGCGAGACGTGATTGAAATTCCAATTAATGATTTACTTGACATAAATGGATGGGAAATCACAAAAGCGTTACGATTGTTCCGCAAATCCAATCCACCTCTTTTAGAATGGATGCATTCAAGCATTGAGTATTACACGGCCTATTCTACGATCCAGCAAATGCGCAACTTGGAGAATAGTATGTTTACCCCTATCTCTTGTATGTATCATTACTTACATATGGCCAAAGGCAATTATCGGGACTACTTACAGCAGAATTCTGTGAAAATCAAGAAATATTTTTACGTTTTACGTCCGTTACTAGCTGCAAAGTGGATTGAAACATACAATGAAGTCCCGCCAATTGAATTTCAAGCTCTATTAGTAGTATTAGTTCCTGAAGGAAAATTGAAGGACGAAATTACAACTTTGCTAGAGAGAAAAATAGCAGGTGATGAATTAGATTATGAGCCAAGAATACAGATAATCAATCAATTTATCGAAAGTGAAATTCCTCGTCTTGAACAATATGCAAAATCTTTACATAAGGAAGTTACCGATCCAACAACAGACTTAAATCTGCTATTTAGAAACACACTGCAAGAGGTGTGGGTAAATTAAAAATTTATTCCGGTTAAACAAGCTGTATTTCCTCGTCAGCTGGAGATTAAGTATAAAAATGAAAAAGCGAATGAAATTCAACAGATACGTTCGAAAGGATGAAATCAAAATGTCAGAATACATATTGAAAAATGAAATAAAATTAATTGCTTTGGATATGGACGGAACACTCTTAGATCCAGACAATAAAGTGACACAAGAGAATCGTCATGCCATTAGAGCGGCTGAGGAACTAGGAGTTCGTGTTGTACTAAGTACCGGTCGTACTTATGCAACCTGCAGTGATTATGCGAAATCATTAGAACTATCTTCGTATCTAGTCACAGTGAATGGCAGTGAAATTTATAACGAGCAGGGAAAACTTGTAGAGAGAAATATCGTCCAAACAGATTTTGTAAAATGGATGCTTGATTTAAGTAAGCAATATGGAACAGATTTCTGGGCTGTCAGCTGTGATCGAGTGTATCGAGAAGATATACCTGGAGACCTTTTCGCATCAGAGTGGTTGAAATTCGGATTTAATACGCATGATGATAAAGCACGTGAAGAAATTATCCAGCTGCTTAAAGAAAATGGTCAGCTTGAAATCAGTAATTCTAGTCCAACGAATATTGAAGTGAACGCTCTCGGCATTAATAAAGCTAAAGCGATTGAAGTCGTCTGTAACCGCCTTGGGATCAGCATGAACGAAGTCATGGCGGTTGGCGATAGTTTGAATGATATTATGATGATTAAGGAAGCGGGTCTTGGCGTTGCGATGGGAAATGCACAGGATATCGTGAAGGAGACAGCGGACTGGATTACAGCAACAAATGAAGAAAATGGTGTCGCCAAAGCAATTGAAAAATGGGTATTAAAGTAATAAAAGAAGAAAGTCTGACAGAATTTTGTTAGACTTTCTTTTTTATGGAGAAAAATTATAAATCAGGACTTAAAACCTGAAGAATAAATGATAATTTACATATAAGTCAAATATTAGTATTTATTAAAGGGAAAATAAAATAGTTGTCGAATTTGTAATATTGGGACAATTACAAAAAAGAAAGGGTGATCCTACTTTTTAAATGGCTGACAATGGCTTTTGTGAGAATGGGGGGAACACGCTTCACATATCAATCTTGGAAATAAAATAAATAATTGACATTCATTTGTAATTTTCGTAATAGCTTTGCATTGAAAGGCAACTCGTCTATTTCAAATATGATGAAAAAAGGAGGAATTTGTTTGAAACGAAATAAATATTCATTGTTTGCTCTTGTTTTGGCATTAATGGTAGTGATTTCAGGATGTAATAGTTTTGGAGCATCGGAAAAAACAACGACTAAAGACTCGGGGAAAAGTGATGGAAAAAAAGAAGTAGTAGAAAAGGTTTTGAATCTAAATAATAGCTCTGAACCAGGATCGTTGCACCCAGGCACAGCTCAAGGTACACATGATTCATGGATTTTGGAACATGCTTTTGAAGGATTGACAAAGAAAACGCCCGAAGGTGAAATCATTGATGGAATGGCGTCTGTTCCGACAAGCGATGATGGAATCAATTGGACCTTTAAAATTAAAAAAGACATGAAATGGTCAAATGGAGACCCCGTAACAGCACATGATTTTGAATTTGCTTGGAAATATGCACTTGCTCCTGAAACAGCTTCTGACTATGCCTATCAACTGTTTTATCTTGAAGGGGCAGAAGCTTACAATGGGGGGGAAGGGACAGCCGATCAAGTTGGTGTAAAAGCGAAGGACGATGTAACACTTGAAGTGAAGCTTGCTCAAGCTACACCATACTTCCTTGATTTAACTTCTTTCTATACGTATTATCCGATTAATAAAAAAGTTCAAGAAGAAAATCCGAAATGGTTCACAGAAGCAACGAGCTATGTTTCAAATGGACCATTTAAGTTAACAGAGTGGAAACATAAAGAAAGTGTTAAGTTAGAGAAAAATGAAAATTATTATGAGAAAGATAAAATTAATTTAGATGTTGTCAACTTTATCATTCTTGAAGATGAAAACACAGCATGGCAAATGTATAAATCCGGTGAATTGGATTTAGCGTATCCCCTACCACAAGATGTTCAAGGACAACTAGCACAATCTGATGATAAAGAATTCCATAATGGACCAGATTTATCTGTTTATTATTACAATTTAAATAACGATGTAAAACCATTCAATAACGTAAAAGTTAGAAGGGCATTAAGTATGGCGATTGACCGAAAAACGATTACGGAAAATGTCGCCCAAGGTGGTCAACAGCCAGCATATTCAGTAGTACCTCCAGGAATTCCTGATGTGAATGGTGACTACCAAGAAAATACCGGAGACCTTTTCTCAGAAGGTATTGAAGAAGCAAAGAAATTACTGGCAGAAGGATTAGCTGAGGAAGGAATGGATAAGCTTCCTGAATTCTCTATTTTATTCAATACTTCTGAAGGTCACCAAAAAATTGCTGAAGCTGTGCAAGAGATGTGGCGCAAGAACCTTGGAGTAACTGTAACGCTTGAAAATACCGAATTCCAAGTGAAACTTGACCGTGAAAAAGCCGGTGAATATCAAGTTTCTCGTGCTGGCTGGATTGGAGACTATGTAGATCCGATGACATTTATGGATTTATGGACTTCTGAAAGTGCCTACAATGATGCGAATTGGAAAAATGCTGAATACGATAAATGGATAGCTGAAGCAAAACAGACAATGGATCAACAAGTTCGTATGGATAATATGCATAAAGCTGAAAAACTGCTAATGGATGAAATGCCGATTATCCCAATCTATTTCTATACGAAGCCACATACGGTTAAAGAATATGTGACGGGTGTTTATACACCAATCAACAGATATCCTCAATTTATTTATGCAGATGTTGATATGGATGCTAAAGAATAATTGCTATGGAAAATCGGAGGCGTGTCCTATTGTTGGGCATGCCCCCTTTTTCCATTGCGATATCCACAATAAAAAAAAGTCTTCAATAAAGCGAAAATTTCCATCCGTGGGGGTCTTACTTCCCGTTAAGCGTAGGATAAAGAGGATTGGGGTGATTGATCATGTTGAAATATGTCTTACATCGCTTTATGTGGGCGATTATTACTTTATGGGCAACCATTACGATTACCTTTATTATTATGCATAGTATTCCAGGTGACCCATTTGCAAAAGAAGGTACAATGCCTGAATCAGTATACGAAAATTTACAGCGTCATTATAATTTGGACAAACCAAAAATTGTCCAGTATTTCTTTTATCTCAAACAAGTGGCTCTATTAGATTTTGGTCCATCATTGAAATCTAAGACATTAACAGTCAATGATTACATTGAAAAAGGTTTCCCGGTTTCCTTTCATCTAGGTGCTCAAGCTATGATTATTGCTGTTTTCTTTGGCCTAATATTAGGAGTCATCGCTTCATTGTATCGAAAACGTTGGCCAGATTATACATCGATGATTATTGCAATTATTGGAATATCTGTTCCAAGTTTTGTGTTGGCCACGTTACTCATTAATTTCTTGGCAGTTAAATGGTCCTTTTTTCCAGTAGCGACATGGAAATCTTGGAGCCATACAGTATTACCATCCATTGCACTTGCGATGATGCCGCTTGCTTATATCGCGAGATTGATGAGAACAAGCATGATTGAAGTCTTAAATCAGGATTATATTTTAACGGCTAAAGCAAAAGGGTTACGAAAGAATGCAGTGATCATTAAACATGCAATTCGTAATGCTTTGATGCCGGTCGTTACGATTTTAGGTATATTAACGGCGAATGTTGTAACGGGAAGTTTCGTTATTGAACATATATTTGGAATTCCAGGGATTGGGGAAATGTTTGTAAAAGGGATTATGAACCGTGATTATCCAGTCATTCTTGGATCAACTGTTTTTTACAGCGCGATTCTCATCTTTTTAATTTTTATCGTCGATGTGGTTTACACATGGATTGATCCTAGAATTAAAGTGACGGGGGCGAGCAAATAATGGCAGGGAAAATAGAAGTAACCGAAGAAATGTTTATACCGGCAGAAAATAATTTTCAAGAGGCTGATCGAATATCCAGACCAACGATCTCCTATTGGAGTGATGTATGGAGGCGACTGCGCGCTAATAAGCTAGCTATGACAGGACTGGTGTTGATTATTCTGTTATGCTTGATGGCGATTTTTGGTCCATATATGAACGGCTTTACCTATTATGAACAGGATTTTACGAAGAAGAACTTGGCCCCAAATGCGGAGCACTGGTTTGGAACTGACGCTTCCGGGAGGGATTTGTTTACGAGAGCTTGGTACGGAGCGCGGATTTCATTATTTATTGGTTTAATGGCTGCCCTGATAGACTTCATGTTGGGAGTTATCTATGGAGGGATTTCGGCAATCAGGGGCGGGAGAACGGATAATATCATGATGCGTATTGCCGAGGTAATTTACTCAATTCCATATTTACTCATGGTGATTCTAATCATGGTTGTACTAAAGCCTGGTATTTTTCCAATCATTATTGCTATGACGATTACCGGGTGGATTCCGATGGCACGTCTTGTCCGTGGGCAAGTGCTGCAATTAAAGGAAAATGAATATGTTCAGGCGGCTAAAGTTGCTGGTGCAAAGTTAAGCTGGACACTGAGAAAACATTTAATTCCAAATTCGATGGGACCCATTCTTGTAAACGTCACCTTAACGATACCGACTGCCATTTTTGCTGAAGCAACCTTGAGTTTCCTTGGGCTTGGAATTCAACCGCCGCAAGCTAGTTGGGGAAGCTTAACAAATGATGCACTTGGAAGTATATTAATCGGCAATTTCTATCAGCTAGCTATTCCTGCATTATTGATTTCATTAACGATGTTTGCGTTTAATGTTTTGGGGGATGGACTGCAGGATGCATTGGATCCAAAACTTCGTGAGTAGAAAAGGATAGAATGAGGTCCTATGTAGATAAGAAAAAGGCAGAAAAGGAGGACCGAGAATGGGGAAGTTATTAGAAGTGAAGAATTTACGAATTGACTTTAAAACATATGGCGGTGAAGTTCATGCGGTTAGAGGTGTCAATTTTGAAGTTAAGCAAGGGGAAACAATCGGTATAGTGGGTGAGTCTGGATGCGGTAAAAGTGTGACAGCAAAAGCAATTATGAAACTCTTAGCCTCACCACCCACTCGATATAAAGAAGGGTCTATCACATTTAATGGAAAAAATTTAATTGAAGCATCGGAACGAGAAATGGAGAGAATTCGAGGCAATGAGATTAGTATGATTTTTCAAGATCCAATGACGTCCTTAAATCCAACGAGCAAAGTTGGCGTGCAAATCATGGAGTCTGTTTTAAAGCATAATCAAATTTCTCGGAAGAAAGCGTATAACCATGCGTTGGAAACGTTAAAGCTTGTTGGCATACCTCAGCCTGAAAAGCGAATGGAGCAGTACCCACATGAGTTCTCTGGAGGAATGAGACAAAGAGCGATGATTGCGATGGCATTGGTTTGTCAGCCTAAACTATTAATAGCAGATGAACCGACAACAGCATTGGACGTTACGATTCAAGCCCAAATACTTGAGTTAATGAAAGACATTCAAAAGCAATCAGAAACAGCCATCATTTTAATTACTCATGATTTAGGAGTAGTTGCGGAAATATGTGACCGAGTCGTTGTCATGTATGCGGGGAAAGTAGTCGAATCAGGAACTGTTTTAGAGATTTTTCAAAGTCCAGAGCATCCATATACTAAAGGGTTGTTGAAATCTGTACCTCGCTTCGATATGGATAAGTCTGTTCCGTTATCGCCTATTATTGGTTCGCCACCAGATTTATTTTCACCTCCTAAAGGTTGCTCCTTCTATCCAAGATGTGATTACGCGATGAAAATATGTAAAGACCATGACCCGGAGCTTGAAGATGTAGGAAATGGTCAAATCACTGCTTGTTGGCTACAACATTCAATGGCAAAAGTAATGAATACACATACAGCAACAAATGTGGGAGAGGGGACGAAACGATGACAACGGACGTAAAAAACGTAGAACTAGATGATGATTCAAAGAAGAAAGTTCCCCTTGTTCAGGTGAAAAATTTAAGAAAATACTTCTCAGTAGGAAAACAGAAGCTAAAAGCGGTTGATGGCTTGAATTTTGATATTTATGAAGGGGAAACAGTTGGTCTTGTAGGAGAATCAGGCTGCGGCAAATCCACTGCAGGAAGAACGATGATCCGTTTATATGAACCAACAGATGGGGAAGTTTTGTTTCAGGGAAAGAATATTTATGACCATTCTGAAAAGAAAATGGCAAAAATACGTAGAGATATTCAGCTAATTTTTCAAGATCCTTATGCATCTTTAAACCCCAGAATGACAGTTGAAGAGATTATCGGCGAGCCACTAACCATCCATGGTGTCGTGAAAGGGAAAGAGAAAAAGAAGCGGGTTGAAGAATTATTAAAACTTGTTGGGCTTAGTCCTGAGCATATTAATCGATACCCACATGAATTCAGCGGAGGGCAGCGTCAAAGAATTGGCATTGCACGGGCACTTGCTTTACATCCTAAATTTATCGTCTGTGATGAACCGATTTCTGCTTTGGATGTATCGATTCAGGCTCAAGTAGTGAATCTGCTAAAAGAGTTACAGAAAGAAATGGGTTTAACGTATCTTTTCATCGCACATGATTTGTCGATGGTGAAATATATTTCTGATCGGATCCTTGTCATGTATCTCGGTAAAATGATGGAGTTTTCAGACAGTGAAACACTATGCAATGAACCTCTTCACCCGTACACTAAAGCATTACTTTCGGCTGTTCCCATTCCAGATCCCACAATAAAAAGAGAACGTATCGTGTTGAGTGGGGATGTGCCTAGTCCAATTAATCCGCCCAGTGGCTGTGTATTCCGTACACGCTGTCCAAATGCGATGGAAATTTGTTCGTCAGCTGTTCCAGAATGGAAGGAACAAAAACCGGGTCATTTTGTAGCGTGTCATCTATTTTGGTAAAGTAATTGACGATGTGCCATTTTGAACGTATTCATTAAGCACAATTTTTCAAATTTCGGATAACAATATGTAAAAGCTGATCAATCGTTGATCAGCTTTTACATGGAATATTAATTAATTCCTTGCTTGGTTTGTTTAAATCTCCCTACCAGTACAAAATAAATCACTAACGCTCCCACGTCGGCAATAGCAATGATTATTCCCATAGGTAAAGCGGTATTTTCTCCACCTATCCCAACAAAAGGTGCAACAATTCCCCCAAATAGAAACGTCATCAGTCCAATTAAAGCGGAGGCACTTCCAGCAGAATTTGCCTGATCTTTCATGGCAAGTGAGAAGGTAGATGTATTGATCATACCGACACAGGATACCAGAATGAATAAAGGTATAAGAATGCCGAATAATCCTGCGTTTAATAAAATCATAATAAACAAGCTGATCCCTGCTCCTGCACTAAGTCCAAGACCAATAATTAGAAGTCTTGTTTCCCCAAAGCGTGTAGCCAATTTTCCAGTTAGTTGAGTAACGATAATAATTCCGAACCCATTAACTGCAAAGCATAAACTGAACAATTGCGGTGAAAGCTGATAAATATTTTGTAGAACAAATGGGGAACCAGCGATATATGCGAACAGTCCTGCCCCAATTAATCCTTGGGAAAGTGCGTAGCCCATAAATAAACGATCCCCCATAATCTTTCTAAAAGTTAGGAAGGTTTGCTTCAATCCACCTTTGGAGCGACGTTCTGAAGGGAGCGTTTCACCTAAACCTGAAATAACAAAAAACAATGTAATCATGCCAATTAAACTAAGGACAAAAAATATTCCTCTCCAAGAGGTAAACTCTAGCAACTGACCACCAGCAATCGGAGCTAAAATCGGTGCGGCTCCATTCACGAGCATTAACAGTGCAAAAAACTTAGTGAGCTCAGTCCCAGAGTATAGATCTCTCACAATCGCTCTCGAAATGACTATACCAACAGCTCCTGCTACACCTTGAATGAACCGCAAAATAACAAATATTCCGATAGAGGGGGCGATGATACATAGCAATGATGATAAAATGTAGAGCAATAGTCCGGCAAGTAACGGTTTGCGGCGCCCCCTAACATCACTTAGTGGCCCAGCGAAGATTTGCCCAATGGCAAGGCCGACCATACATGCAGTCAAGCTGAGCTGTGCGTATGATGTGGTTGTATTCAAATCATCCGCGAGTACTGGTAAAGCCGGCAAGTACATATCAAGAGACAAAGGTCCAAACGCGGACAATGTACCCAGTATTAAAGCAAGCCATAAACGTTTTGATTTACTTGGGATTTTTGGTGTATCTAAACTTACATGTACCTGATTCATTCCATTTTCCCCTACCTCAATTACATTAATTTCTACTGAATATTCTTAAATTTATCACAAAAAGGAATGATTTACATTAGTTGAGTGGAAAAATATTATTTTAAAGTCGTATTTTTAAAAATTCCATCGCTACTACTCTACACAAAATGGATTTAGTACCTGTTATTCATATAGCTATTTATGATAAGAGATATTCGAAAATCCAACAAGATGTTTAGAAGTATCAATTGGTTTATCCCGCTTTAACGGGCAGTAAAACCCCCACTGATTGAAGTTTCACTTATAGTTGAATCTAGCTGAATACAGACGTACTTTTACAAGAATTTTTATACAAAATCATAAAAAAGTCATAGAAAGTAGGAGGGGTGTCAAGAATGACTGACTAGTGGAGACAAGCCTGTGCTCTTTTGACTTTACGGTGCGTGTCTCCTAGATACCGTGTGAGGATTTAACCACTAGCTAATGCGGTCTAAATAAAAAGAGCAGCAATCAAATGGGGTTGATTACTACTCTACATCTTTTTGATTAAAATCTCTTATTCATTTTCATTCTAGCCAGCATAAAGCCGCCTTTGAATCTAGTAGGTTCATAAGAAATTATGAATGCCTTGGGTTCGAATTTTTCTATTGTCGCATACAGTTCATTTTCTCGATTTCGTTTCGTTAAAATATCCATGCGATAACGATTGCCGTCGCGTCCTTCTCCGGTATAAAGAGTCACACCAAAACCGAGCGTACGAAGTGTTTCAATAAGTTCTGAGTTTTTTTGCTGAGTATTTGCGACAACATTAATATACCCGATTGCTAATTTTCGTTCGATTTTTGTACCTAAAATAATACCTAGTCCAAAACCGACTGCATAAACAACCATCGCGATTAAATTTTGATCGCCACCGAAAACGAGGGAAAGTCCAAACACATAAATTAACATTTCCAAAATCCCAATGGCAGACGCGAGAGATGTGACACCTTTGACTAAGAAGATCGTTCTTAGAGTAAGCAGCGGAACATAAGCTAATTGCAATAATATAATGAGTAGAATTTCTTTCATCATGACCACCTCGGGATGTATCGTTAAAGTGAAACGTCCATTAGTAAGGGGACTTACTTACCTCACTGATGGTTAGTACCGTTCGTCGCTAAATCTTCACGCTTTGTTAAAGCGACACTAAGAGCCCGATTCAATGAACACAGACTAAGTTGCACAGCTTCCTTCAGTTCTTCGTCTGTGTGACCCACATCTTGCGGGATTAAACTATACTATTACTTTCGCATCGGTACGCTTCATTGTATCTCACCAATCAGGTTAATAAGGGCAGATGCCGCCTCTTAGAATTTCAAGATTCATAGGTGCATTCAGTAGTAGGCATCGTAAAAGCGAGATAAATACAATCCATAATATAGTACAAAAAAGCGAGAATCACAATGGGATAAATTACCTTGATTCAAATGATCCGTTTAATATAGCAAACGCAAGAATCTAAATAATCCAAGTAGGTGAGTTTGAAACGATTGTGGATAAATAAAAGCAGAGATCATAAAAAAATCTCTGCTTCTTCCAAATTGATTAATTTGTTAAAAATTTCACACATACTGGATATGGAACAGCAACATTGGATTGTTCTAATGTTAGTTTTCCAGTTTCTACATTACGAGAATAGAGAACAAGGTTGCCTGACTGTTCGTTAGAAGCAACCAAGAATTTTTCAGTTGGATCTAATACGAAATCACGTGGCCAATTGCCCTCAGTAAAAGTATGCTCAATGAAGGCTAATTCTCCTGTTTCGTTATTTACGCTGAACAGGGCAATGCTGTTATGTCCACGATTCCCGACGTATACAAACCGGCCATCAGACGATAGATGAATGGCACTTCCTTGACTATTTTCTGTGAAGTCTGCTGGAATAGCAGAAATATATTGAACTTCAGTAAACTTCGCATCTTCACTGTTATAGGACATGACGATAACTTCATTGCTGAGCTCTGTCATTACATAAGCAAATTTGCCATTAGGATGAAAGGCAATATGTCTTGGTCCACTTCCTGGCTTGACAGATAAGCTATTTTTGATTTCAAGTGAGTTATTTTCAATGCTATACGTTACGATTTTATCAATTCCAAGATCGACCACGACAGCATATTTCTCATCAGGAGTAAAACCTGAAAAATGAACATGTGACTTCTCTTGACGCTCTACATTAGGCCCAGACCCTGTATGTTGAACGAAAGCTGAAACTGGAGCCACTTTTCCTCCATTCGTATTATATAATTCGGCCGTACCGCGATGATAATACCCAGTTAGGACCTTTTCATTTGTATGGTTCACACTAACATGACAAGGTGATGAACCAGAAGAAACTTCAGAATTCAATAGAGTAAGTTTACCATTTTCTTCTGATATTTTGTAAGAAGATAATCCGCCAAACTCACCTTCTTTACCGACTGCATACAATGTTTGACTATCTGCTGTGACCGTTATATAGGTTGGATTTTCTAGCTCTGCAGCTAGAGTTGGAGTACTTAATTCTTTTTTCTCAGTATCAAGTGTAAATGTATAGATTCCTTTACTGTCGCCTTTTGTATATGTACCAATATACCCTCTAAAAACTGTCATTTTTTCAGCCTCCATTTATTTCTTCAAATACATCTTACCATAAACTCTCTTTATTCAGACAATTCTATGCTCAATCAAACGATATATCACATTTAAGAGAATGAAGTGATCCAGATCATCAAGGTTAAAACTAAAAGAACAACAAGCATAGATCCAACAATTCTTTCATTACGAATGTCTTCATTTTTAACAAGTCTTTTTAATAGGGTCGTTACATTTAAAAATACAGCCATAGTAATTAGCGGAATAATAAAATAAAAATAATCCATATAATCCCATTCACCTCCGATGCGAATTATCCTTATTATACCAAATTATAAATCTTTAAAAGTATAATGTCATTTCTGTGGAAAAGGGGCGGGGCTTCGCAAAATCAGCACAGCAAAGCCAACTTCATAAGGTGATGCAATTTGCGAACCTGAACATTTTTCATCGTTTTAGTTGAGATCAGATGCTTGTGGATGTTTTTTAAGAGGATAAGTATTTTGATTTTGCTAGAAAAGTGGTACTCTTATCAGTACATAACATTGATGAAGGTGAGTCAAATGGGGTTTTTAGGAGTTTTAC
Source organism: Peribacillus sp. JNUCC 23 (assembly GCF_053653995.1). The sequence continues at coordinate 2,502,721 of NZ_CM132202.1, read as the reverse complement.
TACCGATTTTTGCGATATTTATTTTAGGGTTTATTGGTCAAAAGAAGTTTCACTTTGATACAAAAGTCATTTCGACAATGGCACTTTATTTAATGAGTCCGTTTCTAGTCTTTCGGACATTCTATACAACAGAATTTGATAAAGACTATCTATATATGATTCTCTATACATTTAGCCTTTGCTTAGCTCTAATTCTTCTTGTATACGTTGTGGCATTCTTTCGAAAATATGATATTAGAGAAACATGCGCGATGATTTTAGCATCTTCGTTCATGAATAATGGGAATTATGGAACGCCAGTTGTTTTTCTATTGTTTGGCGCAGCGGGTCTTAAGTACGCGATTGTTCTGATGGTGATTCAGCAAATGGTTATGTGCACAGTGGGGGTGTATTATGCTGCTAAAGGAAGTCCTGAAGGAAATGGGATCAAATCAGCGCTCCGTGCCGTAAGCAGAATGCCAATCGTCTATGGGGCAATCGCCGGCATTTTAGTTAAATATATGGGAATCTCTTTAACTGATCCGATGCTAGCAGCAGTCAGTCTTGTTGCGGATGCAGCGATCCCAACTATAATGATAACGCTTGGGATGCAACTTGCTAATATTTCTATAAAAAATGTAGCTATCAATAAATTGTCATTATCACTAATTCTTAAACTGGCCATATCCCCAATTATCGCGTTTTGTATCTCATTGTTCTTACCAGTAGATGATCTTGTTAAACAAATTATGATTATTATGGCTGCGATGCCGACTGCGGCGAATACAACGATGTACGCATTGCAGTATAATACAGACCCTGAATTTGTATCAAGTGCGACATTTATAAGTACGGTGTTAAGTTTAGTAACGCTGCCAGTCGTATTCTATATTGTGATTTAACCTAAAATGGAACCTCTCATTAGCTGATATCCAGTAGGGTTAGCCCAGATATCAATTGAAAAAAGAGGAATAGTAAAATAAGTAACGCATAAACTTAATTCATTCAACCAATCATTAAGAAATGAAATTATTTCTCGGGAAAGCGCAGGTTTTTACATTTTTTTTGAAAATAGCAATTATTTTCTCGGAATAATCCGATTAATAGCGAAGGATATCGAAAAATCTCCAAATTGAATCGTGAGACAAGCTTTTTTTAACACCACGACTTAATATAGAAAGTACTATATGATCCTAGCTGCTGAAAAAAGATGATAATGGGGGAAATCATATGTTGCAAACGGCTATAGAACTTATAAATCGTGAAGAAATCGAAGGAATATTAAAAGAAATAGTTAAAGCTGAGTATGAAGAAGTACGGGAAGAAGGATTGCTGCTGTGTATGGAATGTGGTGATGTTGATTTATATATTGCAGCTTCACATCATGAAGGTCTTCAAGAGGCCATTAATAAGAACTTTGAAACAGATGAGTGTGGCGATGTTATCGACCGTAAGCTGCATCAGCAACTTATGGATGATTTATTCGAATATTTTCTTGAACTTCATCAAGAAAGCGGGTTTTTCGATTTCTATCCAGCTGGATTATATATTGTGAATGGTGAGGAACGGAGGTCTGAAACAGACATGTTGGCTCCTAAGGGATTGTTTTATGCCCCGTTTGAAGATGCACGGACTGATTAAATAGATGTAAAAAAACCGACAATTGTCGGTTTTTTTATTGGGGAAAAATTCAGGGTTTCATCACATAGGGAAATTGAAGGATAAAGCAAGTACCTTCATCTGATTTACTAGAAACTTCATGTTTCCCATGCATTCTTTTGATTATATCAAAGGAAATCATTAGACCAAGTTCCGTACCTTTTGTTTTGGTTGAATAGTATGGCTGTCCGAGTTGTTTCAGCTGTTCATGTGTCAATCCACACCCCTCATCTTTAATCTTGATTATGATCATATTATCTTTTAAAAAGGAGATCAAATGAAGTTTTCCACCTTTTTGATCCATTGATTCAATTCCATTTTTTAAGGAATTTAAGATCAGTTGCTTAAACTCGTTCTGATTTCCAATCATCGTTAAATTTTCATCTATATGTACAATAATTTCTACGTTTGAATATGCAGAATACGGCCTCGTAAAATCGGCGATTTCGATTAAAGAAGTGCTAACAGAGAATATTTCGGTATGTATATTGCCAGGTCTGGAAAGTGAGAGAAAATCATTGATAATATGGTGCGTTCTATCGAGCTCGGTAAGTGAAATAGAAATATACATTTGTTGATCTTTAGTCAAGTTTTCTTCATCCTTCAACATCTGCAAAAAAACGTTGATTGTTGTCATTGGGTTCCGTATTTCATGGGCTACTGATGCAGCTAATTGGCTGATTGCATTTAACTTCTCTGCATTTTTTAATTGATCCAACATCGGCTCTTGTAGTCTACTAGTTTCTAATAGATAGATAATGCAGCAGAGTGCAAGTGAAGAAACAGCAGTGAAAATTAATAAATAGAGATAATATTCTTGGTTATTTGTGTAAGTCATAAAGATAAAGCGGGTAATTGTGATCATGGAATAAAAGCTTATTGCTTGCAACAGCTTTTGATTGTAAGAAAAACGCTTGTAATATTTAGCACTCCAATAAAATAAAAAGGCCATTAGGGAATAATTAATGATTAGCATACCTAATTGAGCAGGGTCCATTATGGCTTTGACCATGATTAAAGCAGCAATTGTCAGAATGCCAAATAAGGGTCCCAGGTAAAAGTAAGCGATATACATGGAAATGAATTTCATATCGAATTCCAAACCATCCGCTATTTGAATCGGAAATAAAAAGGTTAACAAAAGAGAAAAAACAATCGTTACAAACAAGATATTACGCCCTCTAAATGAAGTTTTTTGTCTAAAGAACATATTGTTAATTAAAGGGATAAACATCATGGAAAAAAAATGAAGGAATAAACTTTCAATAAATGATCTCAAAACGGCGCTCCTCCTATAAACCCAACTAAATGAATGGGATTATATCAAAGTAAATGGATCAAATATATAGAATGACTAATATACAAATAAAACGATCTGATTAAAAGAAGATTCCAGAAAATACACTAGAAATATCTTGAATAATGTATGCGGTTACAAAAGTGTTCCGATGTAACTATTGCTGAAATTCTAAGGAAGATCAACTATACCGGGATATTATTTTTTGGTGAGTTTATAATTAGATTTGACTAAACTAGTAGTTTGTGAATATAATTTCTGTATAGTTATAAATTTGTGAATATTTTAAAAAATCAATAAATTTAGTATTACCTGTCTAAATCTTACATAATAGTTACTAGTTACGGGGGGAGACAGAATGATTGTTTTTGACAAAGTAAATAAGTATTATGGGGATTTTCATGTACTGAAGACTATTAATCTAACCATCAATAAAGGAGAGGTAGTCGTTGTTATAGGGCCTTCTGGTTCTGGTAAAAGTACATTGCTGCGATGTATCAACCATCTGGAGTCGATAACTGAAGGTATGTTAACCGTGAATGGGATTTCGGTAAGTGATAAGAAAACAAATATTAATAAGCTCCGCCGTGAAATTGGCATGGTTTTTCAGCATTTTCACCTATATCCTCATAAGACCGTTCTTCAAAATATTATCCTGGCACCTATGAAAGTATTAGGACAAACTGAATCACAAGCAAAAGAAATTGCTCTTAAATATTTAGAAAAAGTAGGAATTGCTGATAAAGCGCAATCCTACCCATCACAACTTTCTGGTGGACAACAGCAACGTGTTGCCATAGCAAGAGGACTTGCGATGAGCCCAGAAATTATGCTATTTGACGAACCTACTTCAGCACTAGACCCTGAAATGATTGGGGAGGTACTTGATGTTATGAAGGCTTTGGCACATGAAGGAATGACGATGGTCGTTGTCACTCACGAGATGGGGTTTGCCCGAGAAGTGGCTGACCGGATCGTATTCATGGACCAAGGTCAAATTTTAGAAGAAGCAACTCCGGCAGAGTTTTACGAGAATCCAAAAGAAGAAAGGGCTCAACTATTTCTCAGCCGTATATTAAATCATTAAAAAATAAGAGGGGGAACACAAATGGTGAATCCAAAGAAGTTTTTCAAAATGGCAGCTCTGCCACTAATGGCAGCGATGATGCTAGCAGGTTGTGGAAACAGTGATTCAAGCTCAGGATCAGATAATAGTGAGAAAGCTGGAGTATTGGCAAAGGTTGAAAAAAACGACAAAATTGTGTTCGGTGTTAAAAACGATACTCGGCTTTTCGGTCTTAAAAATCCAAGCACAGGAGAGGTGGAAGGCTTTGATATTGATATCGCAAAAGCGCTCGCTGGTGAAATCCTTGGCGATGAATCTAAAGTGGAGTTTAAAGAGGTTACCTCAAAGACTAGAATTCAACTTTTGAAAAATGGGGATATCGATGCGATTATCGCAACGATGACCATTTCAGAAGAACGTAAAAAAGAAGTAGACTTTACTGATGTCTATTTCGATGCAGGACAATCACTACTAGTGAAAAAAGGCAGTGATGTAACAGGTATTGAAAGTCTTGCAGGTAAAACAGTGCTTGCTGTTAAAGGTTCAACCTCAACAATAAATATTCGTGAAAAAGCACCTGATGCAGAAGTGTTAGAATTTGAAAATTACTCAGAAGCATTTGCAGCTCTTAAGCAAGGCAAGGGTGATGCCCTGACTACGGATGATTCTATCCTTTACGGTATGGCTGATGAAGATCCAAGCTTTGAATTAGTCGGAGGAACATTTACAGAAGAGCCATACGGAATTGCCGTGAAAAAAGGTAATGAAGATTTTGTTAAGAAATTAAACGAAGCATTGAAAGCTCTTAAAGATTCCGGTAAATACGATGAAATCCATAATAAATGGATAAAGTGAAACTTCAATAATTGGGGGCCTCATCTCCCACTGTTTGAGTCCCGTTCAAGTGTCGCTAATACCTTCACGCAGCATAGGGAAAGCGACACTACGAACTAAGATTTAATGAATCACAGACTAGTACGCCGCGCCCTCATGTCTTCGTCTGTGTGACCCACATCCTGTGGGCCTCTACTATACCTTTGAAGACCACAAAGGTAAGTTTCGTTATCTCACCAATCGGGCTTTTACGGCAAGTTTATCCCTCCTACCGCTACTTTGATTCCTCTAAGCCTTGTAGTAGGGTCTTGACTTTCCGTTAATGGGGGATAAAGAAAGATTAATGGATTTTGGTTATAATTTTTTGGGATGGGCGTACTTGCTCATCCTGATTAGTTAGAGGAGTTGTTGTTAAAGTGAATTTCTCGATATTAACGGATAATATGGACATGTTTCTTGAAGGATTCAAGGTTACTATAATTGCAAGTATCACTGCACTTATCGCAAGTTTATTGCTTGGAGCATTTATTGCTGTATTAAGAATTGCTCCATACAAGCCATTGAATTGGCTTGGCACTACATATGTTGAATTCTTCCGCAACATTCCACTGTTAATCATTATGCTATTCGTTTATTTAGTATTTAATTTCAAAGGGCTTACGGCTGGGACAATTGCTTTAACCATTTATACAACAGCTTTCATTGCAGAGGCAATTCGCGCTGGTATACTTTCGATTCCCAAGGGTCAAATGGAAGCGGCACGTTCCTCAGGACTTACATATAGTCAGGCAATGAGAATTATTATTTTACCTCAAGCAATTAAAGTGGTAATACCTCCACTCGGCAATCAATTTATTAATCTGGTAAAGAACTCTTCTTTAGTAGCTGTCATAGCCGGCGGTGATTTGATGTATCAAGCTGATCTTATTTCAGCAAGAACCTTTAAAGTGATGGATACGTATATCTTAGTTGCTATGTTTTATTTAATATTAACCATTCCTTTAAGTCTTGGCGTAGGGTATTTAGAGAAACGCCTGGCTAAGAGTAATTGAAGGAGGGATACCGATGGATTTTATTGGTGCATATTCAGCTGATAATCTAACATTTCTAGTGAATGGTTTTTGGCTGACGCTTAAAATGGCTTTTATTGCTATTATTTTAAGCTTCATACTTGGTGGAGTTGTTGGAACGCTTCGTTTTGCCCAAATACCTGTCCTATCACAAGTACTTGCAGTGATTGTCGAGGTTATTAGAAATTTACCCTTATTATTAATTATTTTCTTTACATTCTTTGCGCTACCAGAAATCGGGATTAAATTCAAGGAAGTTCCAGCAGCTATTATTGCCTTAACTATTTTTGAAGCAGCCATGTTATCTGAAATTATTCGAAGTGGATTAAATTCAATCGATAAAGGTCAAATGGAAGCGGCACGTTCATCAGGCTTAAGTTACTTTCAAGCATTATGGCATATAATAGTACCACAAGCTTTACGAAGAATGGTACCGCCGACAGTTAGCCAGTTTATTTCCTTACTAAAGGATACGTCACTTGCGGTCGTAATTTCCGTTCCGGAACTGACACATCAAGCCCAAATTGTCTACGGACAAAAAAGCGGATACCTAGAGCCAACCTTATTGGTAGTTGCTCTCATGTATTTCATCGTGAACTATACATTATCCATACTGTCACGCCGATTAGAAGTAAAACGAACATAAAGTGAAACTTCAATCAGTAGGGGTTTTACTGCTCGTTAAAGCACGGGATAAAAGGGGTTGTCCTAAAAGGGTCTGACGACACACTCTATACATCGTTTATTATGACATTTATACATAATATAAACGATATTATATTGGATGTGGTGTTCTGATCCTTACGTTATGGGACAGTCTATTTCAATGTTTATCCAAAGTATTAAATGGTACGTAACGAATTACATAATAATATTATGTTAACTTTTAAGAAATAGATGTTTAGGAGGTTGTTCAAAAATTCCAGTAAATTAGTTTATTAATCATTCATTGTCACAAGCCAAGCTCTATCTTGAATAAGATAGATTGAGGTGGAAAACCATGGATTCATTAGAAAAACAAAAAGAAGAGACCGTTCTTTTTGAAACAGAATGTCCAAAATCAGTGGATTCTGTGAATGATTATGTAAGGGATGGTTCCTCAGAGTATATTGAACAATTATTTATGTATTTTTGTAAAACAAACCGCCATATTTAATAATGGCGGTTTGTTTTATGTGGAAAATAGCGGATCGTATATTTAATTACATTTATTTCAATAATAATATCGGTAGAATATATTAATAGGAATAACTTGTTGCTTCATAAACAAAAATGATATTTGTTTAATTAAAAAACTCGTTTTGGCACATTTTTCAATTCCGGCTAGTATTATCTAGATTGTAGTCAGCCATGCACAGATGCTGACTACTAAAGATATTCTGGTAGTACCTTACTCTTGATTCGATCAATCACATTCTTACGTTTTAACTTTTACTTCAATTATAAATCAAGCAGTCGAAATCAGATGTAGTATCATTTTGTACAAATAAAGGTCATGAAAGGAACGTAAGAGCTCCTTATTACTACTGTAAAACAATCGACATTTGTATATTTCAATAAAAACCTCGTCAGAATATAAGAAATCAAACTCACGATAACAATAGATATATCCATAATAAAAAGGCCTTTAAGGAAAAACGATACAAAAACTGTAATCTGTATTTCTAGCGTACATTTAAGAGCTAAATGCCTCCAACTCATTGATTTATGTTTTCTTGAGCGTATTCACATGGACTGGCACGAATCATTTTTATTTTCTCCACAACATCATCGTCGATATGCTATAGTTTATCCAAAGAACAGAATGATACTGAACCTGGCAATGGAGGTATACATGATTGTGCAACTTCAAAACCTTTTGTTAAAAAGAGTTCTTTTTGTAGTAGGGAGTCTAATTTTCATCTCCTATCTGTTATTTCTCAGCTACCTATTATTCTTTGCATATTATCGACAAACTGTCATCATCTTGGATTATAACCTTGTCCCGTTCAACACCATTGATTTATATTTTAATTTATTAGCTACAGGCTATTATCATGCTTGGTTCACAAATTTTTGCGGAAATATTCTAGCTTTTATGCCTTTTGGTTTTTTTGTTCCTTTACTAATTAAACGCTTTTACATAGCGAAAACAGTAATTTCGTCATCTATGGCATCACTACTCGTTGAAAGTTTGCAACTAAGTTTTCGGATTGGCAGTTTTGATGTGGATGATATCATTCTGAACACAATGGGCGGATTATGTGGGTACCTTGTAGCGAGAATTTTTATGATCATGATGAGCAAAGTAGATAAGGTAATTTGCTCCTGATTTAAGATGACTATATGTAGAGTTTGACTTAAGTAATATATGACAGCGGCGTGTTTTTTACAACTAAGGCTATTTTCTCATTTGAAAATTTAGTTAAAAAGTTTAACTGGGTAAAATAGAGGGTACAGATTAATATCTTTATGTAAATGTAGAAAAAAGGGAGGCATCCACTGTGGTTACGATCGATATTGATTATTTGTTAGCAACAACCGAAGAGTACGCAGAAGGAGTAGTTTCTTTCCCTATGAATAAAATTGATATTGATGTATTACTTGAGATTACAGAAGATTGGTAATGAACCTATTTCTCTCATAGTTCCTTAATAAAAGGCTCAGTTGTTAGCTGAGTCTTTTTGGTGTTTAACCTATAATCATGCTCTTTCAATAGTACTCTATGACATCATCCAAAAATGGAGTATAATGGGGTTCTATGCAAATGTTGAAAAAGAGAAGGTGGAAAGAGTTTGACAGGAAAAACACATATTATGGGCGGTATTGCGGCTACTGCTGCTTTTGCCCAAACATCGAACTATGATCCTGCAATAATGATTGCAGCCGGAGCACTTGGTGGAATGATTCCAGATATTTGTCATGGGGGAAGTAAAATTGGCAGAAAACTACCGTGGCTATCGAAATTCATTAATGGAGTATTCGGTCATCGTACCCTAACTCACAGTATATTATTTTTAATCATTGTTAATGGCCTACTCCTTTTATTTATCCCTTTTGAATCAATTCGGATTGGTATCTTGATTGGAATGGCAAGTCATTTACTACTGGATGCAGCAACAAAAAATGGAATCAAATTATTGTATCCTTTGGATATAACATTCCGATTACCATTAACGATGAAAACGGGAGGGGCCTTAGAATCTATCGTATTAACAGGATTGACTCTCGTTGTCCTATATTATGGAAAGGACATCTTAATGCATTATTTATAAAAAATTGCTGAAGTTTTTGGCTAAAAGATGTTTCATCTTTAGCCAGATACATCGTTATATAGTCAGTGCAAATAAAGTGAAACTTCAATCAGTGGGGGTTCTCTCCTACGCTTCTTCGATTCCTCAAACCTTGGGGGTGGGGGTGGGGGGACTGTCCGTTAATGCGGGATCAATCGTCACTACCATAGATATTGTTCTGCAATCACTAAGCAATTTTACATCCAGTGTCCTAGATAACATAAGGCATAAAATACTTAAAAAGTAACGATCAAATGCATCGCAATATGATGACGTACACCAATATGCCCTTCTTCAATAAATTGAAGAAGGGCATAAGGACGTGTCGTTCATATGCTAACACGAGATGCACCTTAATGTAATGGAATACGTGAAAGCGTCTACAAGTCGACCGGCTACTAAAAAAGGCAGAGTAGTTGGTAGTCGAGGTGTGTATGTAAAATAAACTTACTCTTCATTACGAATTACGCCTAAAAGAAAGAACATCCCAATCGTTCCTACTATAAATACAATTTTGATGATCCATAATAAAAGTTCATCCATTACACTAACCCCCTTGTTCTTTATTTAAAAGAAACATATGATTGAATTATACCACATTCAACAAAAATAAAACCAAAAATGGAACAATTAGGATTGAATTGAAAACAAGGCTGCCTCAAAAGAAAAAATTCAAACCATCCAACCCCTAATCCATTATAAGTTGCATGTGATTAAACACTAATTAAAGAGGTTGTTCAAAAAGTCTGGTAAAAGTAGCTGTCGAATTGCACAAAGCTCTGTCTCTCCGTTCCTCGAACTTCTCGGCTCTTTTTATCTTCCTTTTTGAACACGAACTTAAAGCATTTGGGGTCAGAGGTCATCCTTTTAATACATACATGTTACTTATTAAATCATACCTAACGCTTTTTTCGTCATCGCACCTACTATTCCATCTGCTTTTAGCTTTCTCGCTTTTTGAAATTCTTTAACGGCCTTTTCCGTCGCTGGGCCAAATACACCATCGCTCCCATTTGTCGAAAAGCCTAATGATGTGAGCTGTTTCTGTAATTTAGAAACCTCTGCACCCTTACTTCCGCGTTTTAAAGTAATTGCCGTTGTTACGGGAGTGGCGGTTGGATTCCCTTTTACCTTAAATCCACTACTGGCCGCAATGGATTCAAAGTTTTTTGAAGAACTTGTTATAACGACAGGAGTATTTATTGATACTGTTTCAAACAGCCACTTTACTTCATTATTATACATGCGAATGCAGCCAGCGCTCACGTAATTACCAATAGAAGCTGGATTATTATTGCCATGAATAGCATAGGTCGTTCCTTGTGTTTGTCTAGCGTTTAAGCCGAGCCAACGATTACCTAAAGGATTTTTTGGAGATCCTCCAGGGATATTCCCCTTATAATAGGGACGATTTACTATCTTATTTACAATTTTGAACGTTCCTTCAGGTGTATCTGATGTCTTGCTACCAGTGGCGACAATAAATGACTTTTTTAGCTGACTATTTTCATAATAGGCAAGCTGATTCGTGTTCTTATTAATAATAATCAGTTGTGATTTCGCAGCTGATGCAGTTTCAACTCCAAAAAACAAACAGCATGTTATGATGAATACGGTTAAACATTTTTTCATCCTTTTCCATCCTTTTCATATTATTTTTAATACAATCAGAACATTATATGGTTGGGTTTGTGATTGGATGATAAAAAGGATAGAAGTGAGAAGACTATTTTGTAGTAATTAGATAATGGAAAATGAATGATTGAATGAAGTATATCTTTTCGAAAGTCTGAATTGGTAAATCAGAGATAGCTAAATTAGAGCAACTAAACCAGATTCTATTTGGTTGCTAAAAGTGAGGAAGCTTGCGAAGATTAATATTGCGATCTAGAATCGATCATGAGGTACAATGGGCACCCTTCGTGCCAAGTAGAGTTTTTTATCAATGTAGATTGAAAATAATATTGGTACTTCTTTAATTCATCAAATCTGTATCAGAATTTCAGCACAAATAAAGTGTTACTAAATACACTATTTAAGATGATCAAAACAAGGAGGGAGCCTATTTGTCTGGCAAAAACGTAGATGAAATCATTCAACAAGGAATACACGGACAGAAGGAATTAAAACCCGAAGAAAGAAAAAGGTACCTCGGTACAATTCGAGAACGAATTATTGCTGTATTGACACAGCCGCAAGTGAGGGACAAAGAGGTTTATCAAGAATTTATGAATTTGATGAAAAAGCATCCGCAGGCACTGCTATTTGCGAACGGAAATATGGAATACTCTTCTCTAAAAAAATATATTGAAGCAGCTCAAGTTAACAAAATACCTTATAAAATGGTGATCAATAAAGATTATAATACTGACATTGGACTTGTATTGGCGTTTGAGTATGCGGTTGATAAAGAAGAGATTTTTCTAGAAAAAAAAGCTTCAAATTTAAAAATCACCAAAGTAAAAGAAAAAGGGTCTTTAGCTAAATTGACGAGTTGGTTACGAGAAAAACGCCAAGAGGTGAAAGGGAATAAGTAATTCATATGAACACGGATGTCCCAAAAAGGTCTGAACCTTTTGGGACATCCACTTATTTGTATACCAGAAAATCCGGGAGGTTTATTAAAAGATTCGGAAAATTAGGTGATTAAAGCTTGAACTTTGATAGTATAAGGTAGTACAATGAAATATAGAATTTTTATAATAAATTATATCCACAAGGGAGTCTTGGTAATGAAGGAACATGACATGGAGATCACACTAACAACAACGAAGAAAGAAAAACCGAAATCTGATCAACTAGAATTTGGCAAAGTGTTTACTGATCATATGTTTATTATGGATTATACTGAAGGAAGTGGTTGGCATGATCCACGAATCGTTCCTTATCAATCGATTACACTCGAACCCTCTGCAATGATTTTTCATTATGGACAATCCGTATTTGAAGGGATGAAAGCATACTATACAGATGACAAAGATATCGTTTTATTTCGCCCGGAAAAGAACTTCCAACGGTTAAATAAATCGAATGATCGTCTTTGCATACCTGAGGTAGATATCGATTTTGCATTGGCAGCTTTGAAAAAATTAATTGTTATTGATAAAGAATGGATTCCAGACGCAGAGGGAACATCACTCTATATACGGCCATTTATTATTTCAACTGAGCCCTACCTAGGCGTATCACCTTCCTCGCGATATAAATTTATCATCATAATGTCGCCTGTAGGTTCATATTATAAAGAAGGAATACACCCTGTAAAGATTGCTGTTGAAAAAGAGTTTGTCCGTGCAGTTGTAGGTGGAACTGGTACAGCGAAAACAGGTGGCAATTATGCTTCTAGTTTAAAAGCGCAAAAAGTATCTGAAGAAAATGGCTATTCCCAAGTACTTTGGCTTGATGGAGTTGAAAAGAAATATATTGAAGAAGTTGGAAGTATGAATGTGTTTTTCAAAATTGATGGAGAAGTAGTAACTCCTGCACTAAATGGAAGTATTCTTGACGGTGTAACAAGATCATCGATTATCGAGATGCTTGAACATTGGAACATCCCTGTTTCACAACGGAAGATTTCTATGGATGAGGTATATCAAGCTCATCAAGAAGGGAAATTGGAAGAAGCATTTGGTACTGGTACGGCTGCTGTCATTTCACCAATTGGTGAGTTTTTCTGGAATGACGAAAAGCTTGTCCTCAATGAAGGAAAAACGGGTGAATTATCAACGAAATTATACAATACCATTACAAGAATCCAAACTGGTAAAGAAGAAGATCAGTTAGGGTGGATCATGCATGTTGAAGAAAAGGTCACACAAAAATAAAAAAAGAGCAAGCTAATGGAAAATCCAAAAGCTTGCTCTTTTTTAGCTTATTAAAGCATCTTAACGTTTTATTTCTTTTTAGCTGGGTAGTTAAGAAGTAAAAGACAAATAATGATAAGGGGTTGAAATCATGCAAACTACTTCTCCGTGTTTATTAACGAAAGAAGATATGCAAAATCCTAATAAAGTACCTCCATGGTTAATTCAGGAGTACCAAACCTTTCACAAACTTGTTACTGATAAGACGTTTCCTTGCTATTTTGGAATGAAAGCTGAAAACAAGGGCGAGCTTCGCTATGCATACATTTCTCAAGATGATTGGTCCAATCTACCGAAAGCGATTGAAGAATTTCTAGAATTATTTCAAGAGCCACCATATATACGACATGGATTATTTGTTTTTGTCGAACCAGAAAAAGAAGAGGGTGATATTGCGCATTATCGAAATTACTTTTGGAATGTTTTGCAATATTTGCATGAACATGACCCGAAAGAATGGCCCCAAGAGAAACCGAAGAATCCTGACCATCATCTTTGGGATTTTCATTTTGCTGGTGAACCTTTTTTCATATTTGGTAACGCACCTGCCTATAAACAGCGAAAAACTCGTGACTTAGGGAGGGGACTTGTTCTTGGCATTCAGCCGAGAATGATTTTCAACGGACTTGAAGGAACAGAACAAGGCGGGATTATGTCGCGTGAAAAAGTAAGAGAACGTGTTGAAAAGTGGGATAACCTACCTAAACATCCGGATATTAGCCATTACGGAGACCCAGAACACAATGAATGGAAGCAATTTTTTATCGGTGATGATATTGAACCTATATTAGGAAAATGCCCATTTCACCATAAAAATCTATTGTAAGAAAAATAAATTCTCTTGTGTGTTAATGCTTGTCTAATAATTAAATAGGCTTGAATACTAAGAAAATATAGGACAACAACTATATTCTGTGTTTTCTTTACCATCTTACTTTGCTTATCTCGGAATGAGCATGTTTTTTTACATTTAAACTGTAAATATCAAACATTAGACCGATGCGATTAATGCATTATGGTCTCAATAGGAAAAGATGTATCAATTGAAACAATTGATGTGTTCAAAGCAGATATACCAAAAAATACAGGGAAAGCCTTAACCGAAAGTTCAACTAATACATGAAGGTTTTATATGTAAAATTGTACCCCTATAAGGCTTCATGTCGTTTCCCGTTTCATAATATAAAACCCGCTCCACGCAAATACAATCGAAGCAAGATAAAAGATACTGCCAATCGTCAGAAAATCAACTAAATAACCTGTAGCTATAACAGCAATTGCAGCACCAATCGATGTCCCCATATGATAGCGGCCGATTTCTTTCCCCGCTGTTTCTTTTTTTACTGAACGAGCGAGAACTGTTTTTTCGGAGTTTTTTTGTACGGCACCTAATAATCCCATCACAATCTGTAATAGATAAACCTGCCAAATTTCATAAGCGAGCGGAAAAGTGAGCAAGACCAGTGCCATACCCCAAGAATAAAGGATCAACAATGCCTTATCTCCAACACGATCGGCGAATTTTCCAATTACAGAATAACTCAGTGCTGCCGTTAATGCGAATAAACCATAAGCCCAGCCAAACTGAGAATAGCTGCTACCAGCATTTTTCAAAAGCAAAACATAAAACGGAAAAATCATGCTAGCTGCCATACCGACTGTCCCTTGATAAATAAAAAATCGTCTATAATTCATTTGTGATACTCCTCATAGAAAAGATTCAAGAATCGTCCTTTAGGATCATAGGCTTTTTTCAGAGCAAAGAATTCATCTGTCCGTGGGTACGCTTTTTCTAACTGCTCTCTTGTCGGATAATGATAATATGGAAGATAGTAACTACCCTCGTGATCTAAGGTTATATCTATCATGTTTCGGATTACTCGCTCCGTTTCTTTAATACGATCTTTACTTGTCCCTTGGTTAATAAGCATAACGAGGGCAAACATATCATCTTTTGCATAACTCATAACAGTCTCTTCATTTTTCTCCACATAACGGACGGTGATATTCAATAGGTTAAAATCTTTTTCATTTTTAAGCGTTTCTCTAAGGTCATCAATATAGGCTGTGAATTGTTCAACTGGAACAAAGTATTCCTGTAATACTTCTGTTTTGTTAAAACTATCATACTCCATAAATGTGGAATCGGAACGCATGGCATTATTTCTAGAAATATATGAACCATTAATATTCTCATTGTATACATTTTGAGTGGTCCAAAACATATTTTTCCCCCAATTATTCAAGCGAGCAAGTCCGAGAAAGAATTTGGGTATCGCAATGATTGTTTCTCGTTTTAAAGAGCTAAACTTCTCCAATTGGGATCGGTCATCTGTTTCGTAATAATCGGTTACATACATTTCTTTCAAGTAGCTGTCAGGTGCAACCGAGATTCGAGCGAGATGCATTTTAACGGCGTCGTTTTGAAGGATTTCACGGTTGAAATACGAGCTATAATCATCATAAGCTAGTGATTTTGTTTGAATTTGATAGAGTTCATCGTCTGTCAAATGTAAAGTAACATCAAGAATCACTCCGAATAATCCATATCCACCAATTACTGCATGGAATAACTCTGAATTTGCATCACGGCTTACAGTCATAATGTCACCCTGAGCGTTTAATAGACGAAATGATTCAACCGTTTCAATCAAGGCGTGATGGCGTATGTCACGACCATGCACATTTACACTTAATGAACCGCCTACTGTAAAAATACTTTGAGACTGGCTTACTTTTAAAGCAAGACCATAAGGATTGATGAACTTTTGAATATCTGCCCAAGTCGTACCACTTTGAACGGTAATTTGTTTTTTATTTTCATCTAATTTTAGAATTTTATTATATTGTTTCATATCAAGTAGGATTCCATTTGGATAAAGCGTCTGGCCTCCTTGACTGTGCTGCATACCGGCAATGGATATCGGATCATGATCAATGTTTGCGTCTAATACGATCTGTTTCAGCTTGTTTTCATCAACACCTGATTTTACCGCTTTCATCTTAACAGGCAAGAGGCGGCCTTTATCTTCTATTATCGGATTTGTAAGCTGAGATTGAAAGTATGATAAAGAATATACAAATATTATCGAATAGATTAAGATAGCGAAATATCGATTCTTGAAAATTAGTCTCGCCTCCTTCTGGAAAAATTCAGCTATACTGTCCTATATTATACCATATTATGAAAGATGCTAAATATTTTCGAAAAAACGGCTAGTTATACAGATTCATACATTTTCGATATAATGGGAAAAATAATATAAAAAGGGGGATCAATTATGACTGCATATTCGACTAGAGCTGATGTTAAAGTAGAAGAAACGTGGAGATTGGAAGATATTTATGAAAACGAGGAAAAGTGGGAACAGGATTATCAAACGATCTTGAATAGTGTGGAGAAGTTAAAGGCATTTGACGGGAAAATTGGGGATGCAGATTCACTATTTCGTTATTTATCACTTAGTGAAGAATTAGGGTATACATATAAAAAGCTATATGTATATGCAATGCTTCAGGTGGACTTAGACACAAGAGTACCCGCTGCCCAAGGGTTACTTGATCGTGCTAGTCAATTAGGGCAGAAAATTAGCGCAGCTACTTCGTTTTTTATGCCATTTTTATTAAACCTTGAAGAAAGTACGTTAAAAGCGTACATAAAAGAAGTAGAAGGACTACGTTATTTCGAGGATGATTTGCTTGATTCTTATCGCTTTAAAGCGCATGTACTGAACAAAGATCAAGAAGCAATTCTTTCGCAGCTTGGTGATGCCCTTTCTTCTCCGCAAAAAACGTTTGGTATGATTAACAATGCTGATATTAAGTTTGGAGAAGTGACAAAAAACGACGGCGAAAAAATCACTTTAACACGCGGTATGTACAGTAAATTGATTGAAAATCAGGATCGAGAAAAACGGAAGGAGGCATACAAAGCCTACTATCAACCGTATCTTCAGTTACAAAATACTATCGCGAGCACTCTTTCATCATCCATTCGAAACAATACGACGATGGCGAAAACAAGGAACTACCCTTCAGCTCTTGAAAAATCATTATTTTCAGATCAGGTTCCGCCAGAGGTATATGAAAATCTTATTTCGGCGACGAAAGAGAATATTAAACCGATGTATGACTATATAAAATTGCGCAAAAAACTTCTAGGTGTAGATGAACTACGTGCGTATGATTTAAGTGTTCCGCTTGTACAAGAGGCAAAGGAAGATATTCCATATGATAAAGCGTTTGACCTTATGATAAAAGCACTGAAGCCTCTTGGCGAAGAGTATGTATCGACTCTTTTGAACTTCAAAGAAAATCGTTATTATGATGTAAGGGAAACGCCAGGCAAACGATCCGGCGCTTATAACCTAGGTTTATATGGAGTTCATCCATTCGTTTTATTAAACCATCAGGATGATTTGGACAGTTTATTTACGTTAGCACATGAATCTGGTCATGCAATGCATTCATATTACAGCTCCAAATATCAGCCGCAAATCAGTGCTGGATATTCGATCTTTGTTGCTGAAGTCGCATCAACCGTGAACGAAATCCTATTGATTCGTTACTTATTGAACACGACAACAGACTTGAATAAAAAGAAGCATCTGCTTAACCATTTTATTGACAGCTTTAAAGGAACTTTCTTTACGCAAGTCATGTTTGGGGAATTCGAAAAAATTACACACGAAAAAGCGGAAAATGATGAGCCTTTGAATGCAGAAGTCTTTAATACTGTATATGAAACGATATACCGTGCGTATAATGGGGAAGACATTGTTTTTGACGATGAAGTGAAATTCGGTTGGTCTAGAATCCCACACTTTTATCGACCGTTTTATGTGTATAAATATGCGACGGGGTACGCGTCAGCTATTGATATCGCCGACCGAATTTTATCAGGTGATGAAGGTACACTTGAACAGTATTTAACATTTTTAAAAAGTGGCAGCTCGGAATATCCGCTTGAATTGCTAAAGAAAACTGGAGTCGATCTCACTAAACCAGAGCCGATTGAAAATGCGTTGAAGATATTTAGTGGACTAGTGAAGGAATTTGGCGAATTGTTGGAAAAGTAATATTTTGAAAGAGGCTCATCTCTAAAGGTCTAATCCTTTACTGAGATAGCCTTTTTTTAAATCAATAAATCATGCTACTTTGACAAACTTTATGAAAAGCGTACTATTGTAGAAGAACATTAATTCAAAAATTTAAGGAAGATAAAATGAACTCAACGGTAAGCTATATAAAAGAATGGCAAGTAGCATTAGAAAATGAAATCCGCCATTTAAAAAAATACGGAAGTACAAAATATCACGTTATGAATGGTCATTTGATAGATCAGGTGGATGGATTTACTTATTATTTCGAAACGATTGGATCGCTGAGGATTCCAGTCGGATCATTCGTTCGACTGGAATGGGGAGGAATCAAGCAGGAAGGTTTAGTGCTCTCGTCTGAAGGCAAAAGCATCATATTATCTTTTGAAAAAACACTTGGAGATTTGATTTCTGAGGCTTTTCTTTACCATGACCCATGGGAACTTTTGGAACAATTAATTGAGCGCTTAGACGAAGTGAAAAAAAGTAAGAAAAAGCGGCTTCGAGTCAAACGATTGATGGACCCTTCGATGGAGAGCAGGCATCCGATAGATCAGAATCATAGTAATGTTAAGGAGCTTTTTTTGCGCTCTAATTTTAATCCAATTACATACGTTTGGGGACCCCCGGGAACTGGAAAAACATATACATTGGCACGGATTGCAGCGAATCATTATTTTAAAGGAAAAAAACTTTTAGTTCTGTCTCACAGCAACCAAGCCGTGGATGTACTAATGGCAGAAATCGCTACATTTACAAAAAAGAAAAACCGCTTTAAAGAAGGCGATATTTTAAGGTACGGTTCGCAAACAGGAGAAAGCTTAGCGAGTCATCCTGATATCATCTCAAGTCAGTTGTTAGAAAAGCATGAACCTGATTTAGTTGAAGACAAGGAAAACCTAACTGAAGAGAAGCGGCTCTTAAAACAAGATTTATCAGGTTCATTTAGCAAGCGGGATACAGATCGATTAATTGAATTGGAAAAAAAACTTGGCAGAGTCATTGAAAAATTTCGTCGTAAAGAAATGGAGCTTGTCAAAGAAGCCAAAATCGTTGGTAGCACACTGGCAAAAACAGCAAGCGACAGCACACTTTATGAACAGGAATATGATTTAGTCATTCTTGATGAAGCGAGTATGGCTTATGTCCCACAAGTTGCATTTGCTGCATCGTTAGGCAAGAATATCATTGTCTGTGGTGATTTTAAACAATTGCCGCCAATTGCTTCAGCTCGTGATGAATCAGTGAATAAATGGTTAAAAGAAGATATTTTTCATTGTTCAGGCGTTGTGAATGTAGTGAATGAAGGGAAGCTCCATCCACATTTGTTTCTGTTAAAAGAACAACGCAGAATGCATCCAGATATTTCGGCCTTCACGAATAAACATATTTATCATTCCCGAGTTTGCGATCATGAAAGTGTACAAACGAGCCGTGCAAAAATTGCTAAGAGAAGACCATTTCCTAATCGTGCCTTAATGCTGTTAGAAACGAGTGGAACTGGTGAACATTGTATAGCCGAGCGGACATCGAGATCAAGGATGAATCTTTGGCAGCTGTTCTTGTCATTCCAACTACTTCATGAAGCGTATTCAAGCGGTGCACGATCCATCGGTTATGTAACACCGTATCGAGCTCAATCCCGTCTTATGGATCTATTATTACAAGAAGTATATGCGAAAGAGCTTGAACAAGCTGATATTATTGCAGCAACTGTTCATCGATTTCAGGGAAGTGAACGTGATGTAATGATATTTGACACAGTTGATAGTTATCCTGAAACACGTGCTGGTATGCTTTTGACTGGAAAGAATAGTGAGCGACTCATTAATGTCGCAATTACAAGAACGAAAGGGAAATTCATCCAAGTAAGCGATACGGACTATATTCGAAAAACCGTTTATAAAGGCAAAACATTACGTAAGCTTGTGGATCATCAAACAACCTTCGGACATACAGTTGCAACCAGGGACATTGGCAAGTGGATTCAAAATCATCATCCTAAGCTTCAGTGGATGCATGCGCGTAAGTTGGATGTTCTAGGTGAGGATATTAAAAAAGCATGTCACTCAATTATCTTGTCTATACCTGATAAAGGAATAGTTACAGAGGATTGGTTGAATATGCTGAATTGTAAGCAAAAACATGTTAAGATCACGCTTATTTCCATTCGTCCGCTTCCAGGTTTGGCTGTGCAAGAACAGATTGAAACAAATATTGCTTTTCCATTCGTCATCATTGATAAGCAATATCTCTGGCTAGGAATGCCGCTTGAAGCAACACGTAGACTTTCCCCACCTTATGTGGCTGCACGACTTGATTCAGTTGCGGTTGTTGAACATTTTCTTACCCAACTACCTAGCGTAGAATAGAAGAAACTATAAGGAGCATATCTCAAAAGGTCTGACCTCGCACTCTAAATCAGTATGTAGTGTATCTATCACTTATCCTATACTGTATTTAGTTGTTGCAGGGTCAGACCTTTCTTTGGGGACATCCCCCTTCTTAATTATCCTAGTATTACAATGTGTGAATAAATATTATTCACACAATTCCGATGAAAAATATATGATTTAATCTTGACAATCAGTTATTAGAATATTATGATAAAATTAACTTAATACTTCTTATCAAGAGAAGCCGAGGGAATGGCCCGATGAAGCTTCAGCAACCTCTACAACTAGTAGAAAGGTGCTAATTCCTGCAAGCATTGGCTTGTCAGATAAGAGTGACTACGCATAAAGTCCTCTTTCTATCAGGAAAGAGGACTTTATGTGTTTAATATAGATTAAACCCTTTGAATGTAGACCGTACAAAGGATCATAACTAATTTACTAAGAGAGAAGGTCAACAAATGCCCAATGTAGTGATTTTATCTGGAAGCCCTTCAGCAACATCTAGGACTGATGTAGTTTTAAAATTTGTTCAATCGTTGTTAGAAAAGGAGAATATAACGGTAAAGTATATTTCCGTTTTAGATATTTCTGCTGAGGATTTGCTTTATGCACGCTATAATAGCACGGGAATTAAACAAATAGCAAAATCAATCGAGGAAGCGGATGGGGTGATTATTGGTTCACCTGTGTACAAAGCTTCTTATACAGGTATTTTAAAATCTCTAATCGATTTATTACCAGAAAGTGCGTTTAAAGGAATTCCAGTGTTACCGCTAATGGTAGGTGGGAGTAAAGCGCATTTATTAGCAATCGATTTTGCCTTAAAACCGCTTATAACTACTTTAAAAGGAAGAGCCACTCAAGGGACTTATATTATAGATAATCAAATTGATAAAGAAAATAGTATACAGCCTATTACTGATCAAGATATTCAAACTCGACTTAATAACGATTTAGAGGAGTTTCTCCAAACTATTAAACAAACTAAACCAATAATCGCTTAAGACTACATTTAGCACCAATTTAAATCATTAAAAAACGAATGGGTGGTAATGATTATGACAAAAAAAAGAATTTATTTAAATGCATTTGATATGAACTGCGCAGGGCATCAATCCCCTGGGCTTTGGACACATCCAGACGATCAATCATCTACGTACAAAGATGCAGAATACTGGACGCATCTTGCAAAAGTACTGGAAAAAGGGAGATTCGATGCCATATTCCTTGCCGATGTCCTTGGAACATATGATGTATACCAAGGTTCTCGCGATGCAGCAGTTCGTCAGGGTGCTCAAGTTCCAGTCAATGATCCCGCATTTGTTGTTCCGATCATGGCGCAAGTTACAAAGCACTTAGGATTTGGCTTAACTGCGTCGACAAGCTATGAACATCCCTATCTATTTGCTCGACGAATTTCGACATTGGATCATTTAACAAAAGGGAGAATCGGTTGGAATATCGTAACATCTTATTTAAATAGTGCTGCACGCAATCTTGGCTTAGATCAACAAATTAATCATGATAATCGTTATGATATAGCTGATGAATACTTAGATGTTGTCTATAAACTATGGGAAGCTAGTTGGGAAGATGATGCAGTCGTAGTGGATAAGGAAAAAGGGATTTATGCAGATCCAGAAAAAGTTCATGATATCGATCATGATGGTGAATTTTATAAAGTTCCAGGAGCTCACCTATGTGAACCTTCACCACAACGTACTCCTGTAATATTCCAAGCTGGGGCATCACCAAAAGGAACGAAATTTGCAGCAAAGCATGCAGAACTTGTTTTCATTGGTTCAACATCGATGGAACGTACAAAAGACACGGTTACCTCTTTTAGAGAAGAGGCAGTGAAGGCAGGTCGGAAAGCAGATGAAATCAAGATTCTTACATTGATTACGCCAATTGTTGGTGCGACTCAAGAAGAGGCTGAAGCTAAATATTTGGATTATAAAAAGCATGCCAGTTATGAGGGCTCACTTGCATTATTCGGTGGCTGGACTGGTGTGGATATGGAAGGGGTGGACCCTAAGGAAAAAATTCAATATGTAAAGAATGATGCCATCCAATCTACATTAAAATCGATGTCCGATTTTACTGTTGAAGAAGTCGCCGAATTTATTGGAGTAGGAGGCATGGGACCTGTTGTTGTTGGTTCGCCTGAACAAGTGGCAGATTCTTTAGAGGAATGGATCGATGTTACAGGAGTGGATGGTTTTAATATTGCTTATGCGGTTACACCTGGTACTTTTGAAGAATTTGTTGAATATGTGATTCCAATTTTACAAGAGCGAGGTTTAGTCAGAAAAGAATACGAAGAAGGAACCTTCCGAAACAACCTATTTGGCAGTGATTATTTGCCAGATCACCATCATGGAAGACAATATCGTAAAAGACTTTTTCCAGCAACTAGTCTGTAACTTGTTAACTAGATATATTGTTGTGGTATTATCGCCGATTCGTGCGAGTCTCTAAATCTAATTTTAGCTCCATAATGATCGAATGATAGGCAATCAAATTATTGATTGTCTATTTTTGTGGAGAACACAATCATACTAAAATATTTGAATTAAATCTCTAAGCATACTATGTGCAATTTTATGGATTCTTTTATATGATGGCTGTAAGTAACCAGATAACAAATGATTCTAGAAAGAAGTTGAATACATGTCACAATCAAAAAAACAGTTGAGTGAAATTCCTCTATCAGTGCTTGATCTTGCAAACATTACTGAAGGAAGTACACCGGCTGAATCGTTTAAACATACACTAGATCTAGCACAGCATGTAGAAAAATGGGGCTTTAATCGTTTTTGGTTAGCGGAACATCATAGTATGCCAGGTATTGCCAGCTCTGCAACATCTGTTGTCATTGGCTATGTTGCAGCTGGAACGTCTACACTCAAGGTAGGATCTGGTGGCATCATGTTACCGAACCATTCTCCACTTGTAATTGCTGAGCAATTCGGTACACTTGAATCTATGTACCCAGGTCGCATTGATTTAGGTCTTGGACGCGCACCTGGTAGTGATCAATTTACAGCTATGGCCCTTCGTCGTGATATCAGAAATACCGGCGATGACTTCCCTGAACAACTAGAGCAGCTTCGGACATATTTTGACGCTGAATCTCGCCATAACAGAGTTCGTGCAATCCCTGGTGAAGGCTTAAACGTCCCGATATGGTTACTTGGTTCAAGCGGTTTCAGTGCAAAGCTTGCTGGAAGCCTAGGCTTACCATTTTCATTCGCGAGTCATTTTGCTCCGGAAAACACGATGGCAGCTCTAGAGATATATCGCAGTAACTTCCAGCCATCAGATGTGTTATCTGAACCGTATGCAATGGTTGGAATTAACGTCTATGCAGCAGACACAGAAGCTGAGGCTGCTTATTTAGCCACTTCTTATCAACAGCAATTCTTGAGTCTGATTCGCAATACACCAAATCAGCTCCAGCCTCCAGTAGACTCAATGGATGGTCTTTGGACACCTTATGAAAAAGCATCGATCCAAAGTAAGCTGGATGCCAGTGTAATTGGTAACCCTGAACAAGTTAAAGAAAAGCTACAAGCATTCCTTGATAAAACAGGAGCCGATGAAATGATTATTAACTCAGGCATGTTTCATCATGAGCCTCGACTTCGCTCCTATGAAATCATTGCTGAAATCGCTGATAAAAAACATTCATGAGCGTCTGCTCTATAACTAAAGCGATGAAAAAAGTTTAGGTTCTCAAATTGTATAACCTGAAGAAGGTGGCGGTGCGAAGCCCCCGCCCCTTTTCCATAGAAAATCTGAATGGCGTAAAAACGACATCAGTTACTATGAAGGATAGATCATTAAGCGCGTTATACTCGCCTAATCACAATGGTGGCGATGCGGAGCTAGACTTACGGATGTTTTCTAAGATTATATAAGTATACCCACTAAGTAGATTAGTTATATGAGTAAGTCGCGAAGCCTCGTCCCCATGTCCTTCATATGAAAAGAGCATAACATACAGCCTCTGAATGAAATTTCAGGGGCTTTTTTTAGATAAGACTTATGAAAATCTGAAAATCTTAAAAAGAACCTGATCAAATATGTATAAAGTACATTTCACAACAAGAATACCTATAAATTGACGAACTCTATCATAGTTGAAAATAATATCTAACAAGCATTTTGAAGCTATTTTTGCTAAAATAAAGTACATCGGAGTATGGCTTCTATCCGTTGCTATTTTTATTTCCGACTAATGTATGATTAAATCAAAAAAATGGAGAACAACAATGATTTTACTAATCGATAATTATGATTCTTTTACTTACAATTTATATCAATATATCCTCCAAGAAGGTAAAGAGGTCACAGTCCGTCGTAACAACGAAATTTCGTTGGAAGCGATTAGAGAAATGAATCCTGAATCCATCATTCTCTCACCAGGACCCGGAAATCCTAATGGAGCTGGGATATGTCTAAAGGTTGTAAGGGAATTTCATCAAAGCATACCCATTCTGGGGATTTGTCTCGGACATCAAATAATTGCCCAAGCATTTGGAGGTCAGGTTGAAAAGGCCGAACAGCCAATGCATGGGAAAACATCGATGATCACCCATGATGGAATAGGGGTCTTTAAAGGAATACCTAATTCATTTTTGGTTACCCGCTATCATTCTTTAATTGTCAATGAGTCATCACTTCCTGAGTGTATCGAGGTAAGTGCAAGAACGAAAGACAGTGAAGTAATGGGACTTCGACATATAAAATATCAGGTAGAAGGACTACAGTTCCATCCTGAATCGATATTAACGGAACATGGTCATACTTTAATTGGTAACTTTATTAATAGACGATAAATACGTTATGTAAACGAGGTAGATATCATGAATAATAAAGATGAAAACATCTGTCTTCTATTAGAATTCAATAAAGAAAGCATGTACTTTCAAAATCCAATCAAGATTATTGAAGCACATACAATAGAAGAAGTGTTAACAGCCTTAGAAAATATCCAAAAAGAAGTGAATGCAGGCTTTTACGCAGTCGGGTATTTGTCATACGAAGCAGCTCCTGCGTTTGACTCTGCCTATCAAGTGGCAGAAGGGAATAAAATGCCATTGCTTTGGTTTGGGATTTTTGAAAAATTCGAAAATCAGCATTTAACTGAAACACTAACTGATTTCACTCTTACCGATTGGCAATCCAAGACAACTTATAAAACATATAAGGAATCAATTCAAACGATTAAACAGCAAATTGAAGAGGGCAATACATACCAAGTCAATTATACGCTGAGATTGAATTCCTCATTTATCGGTGATGAATTTTCCTTTTATCGTCAGTTAGCTAAAGCGCAAAGTTCCAATTATAGTGCTTATTTACATACTGGTAGATATAAAATATTATCTGCTTCACCTGAACTTTTTTTTGATTGGAGAAAGGATACCCTGACAACTCGACCGATGAAAGGGACAGTGAAAAGAGGAAATTCCATTGAACAGGATTTGGAACGGCAACAATGGCTACAAGATTCTGAGAAAAATCGTGCAGAAAACTTAATGATTGTTGATCTCTTACGAAATGATTTGGGGCAAATTGCAGAAGCAGGAAGTGTTTTTGTTGATCGCTTATTTGAAATTGAACAATATCCAACAGTATGGCAGATGACCTCGACCATTTCGGCAAAAACAAAACCGGAAACTACAATAATTGATCTTTTCAAAGCATTGTTTCCGTGCGGTTCAATTACAGGTGCTCCGAAGATAAGTACGATGAAAATAATTTCAGAGTTGGAGGGAACGCCACGTGAAGTATATTGTGGAGCCATTGGTTATATTTCACCTAATCATGAAGCAACTTTTAATGTACCGATTCGAACAGTTGTAATTGATTCGCAGGAAGGGACTGCCCAATACGGGATTGGCGGTGGTATAACCTGGGATTCGAGTTTTACAGAAGAGTATGATGAGGCCTTCTTGAAAGCTGCATTGCTTACGACTGAAACACCTGACTTTGAATTGCTTGAATCGCTAAAGCTTGAGAATGGTCAATATGTTTTGCTTGAAAACCATTTGAAACGACTTTCAAATTCTGCAAAATATTTTGGTATCAGCCTTTCTATTTCAACTATTGAGGCTGCTCTTGAACAATTTGCAAATCGACACGAAACCAGCTCTAAAAAAGTACGTTTACTTGTTTCGAACACAGGAAAATTTACAATTGAAGCTGAAGATTTGCTCCCCTATCCAGATAAAATATGTAATGTTGCATTGGCTAAGAAGTCTGTTTCAAGCAATGATTTGTTTTTATACCACAAAACAACAAATCGTACAATTTATCAAATACATAAAGACCAATGTCCTACTTATTTTGATGTTTTACTTTGGAATGAAAGGGAAGAAATAACTGAATTTACAAACGGTAATGTAGTCTTGAAAATCGCCGAAGAGCTTGTAACACCTGTTCTATATTCTGGACTTCTTGCTGGTACATTCCGTGAAGAATTAATACAAAACGGAACAGTGAATGAAAGAGTTGTCCATATTACAGAACTTAAGTCAGCTGATGAGATTTGGTTCATTAATAGTGTCAGAGGATGGGTAAAAGTAAATTTACATTAACAAAAAAATCTATTTAACTGTTTAAAAACTTTAACTTGAAGGAAGATAGGCAATCGCCATAAATAGGTAGCTAAAGTTATACAAATTTGAAACATTAGCAAAAGGAATTTTTGGAAATACAAATAGAGTGCTGAAGTTAATAACGGTATAACCTGCCCAAAGAGGGACAACTTTATCGTTATTAGGAGATTTAGCTTATCGATAGGAAAAAAGAGTATGATTTTTGGAATCATGTTTCATTTTCAGTGCCCTTGGCCTTTTGTGTTCTTAAAGACAGAAAAAATGGGCATTATTCTTATTCAGATTTAATTTTTGATTCATATGATACCTCAGTGTCGCGAGGAGGTGTATATATGAGTTCATATATGTATTGTTCAAATTGTGGGTCAATTGACTGTAACTGTAAAAATAGAAAATATTCAGCTTATGGACAAAAGAATCGCAACAGGAATATAGAACAAAAAGTCGAGGTTAATGTAAATGTACCCAGTGGTGCGACTGCCTCAATAGGAGCCACAGGTGTAACCGGAAGTACAGGAGGCACAGGAGCTACAGGATCAACCGGAAATACAGGAGCTACAGGATCAACGGGATCAACCGGAAATACAGGAGCCACAGGTTTAACAGGAGCAACTGGAAACACCGGATCGACAGGATCAACGGGTGCAACCGGAAACATAGGAGTCACCGGATCGACAGGAGCAACTGGAAATACAGGAGCCACCGGATCAACGGGCGCAACCGGAAACACAGGAGCAACCGGATCGACAGGAGTAACTGGAAATACAGGAGCCACCGGATCAACGGGTGCAACAGGAAACACAGGAGCTACCGGATCAACGGGCGTAACCGGAAACACTGGATCTACCGGATCGACAGGAGCAACTGGAAATACAGGATCCACCGGATCAACGGGCGCAACCGGAAACACAGGAGCAACCGGATCGACAGGAGCAACTGGAAATACAGGATCCACCGGATCAACGGGTGCAACCGGAAACATAGGAGTCACCGGATCGACAGGAACAACTGGAAATACAGGAGCCACAGGATCAACGGGCGCAACCGGAAACACAGGAGCCACCGGATCAACGGGCGTAACGGGAAATACAGGATCCACCGGATCAACGGGTGCAACCGGAAACACAGGAGCTACCGGATCAACGGGCGTAACCGGAAACACAGGAGCGACAGGTTCAACCGGAGCAACCGGAAACACAGGATCCACAGGTTTAACCGGAGCAACCGGAAACACAGGATCTACCGGATCAACGGGTGCAACCGGAAACACAGGAGCCACAGGATCAGCCGGAGCAACCGGAAACACAGGAGCGACAGGTTCAACCGGAGCAACCGGAAATACAGGAGCCACAGGTTTAACAGGAGTAACTGGAAATACAGGATCCACCGGATCAACGGGTGCAACCGGAAACACAGGAGCAACCGGATCGACAGGAGTAACTGGAAATACAGGAGCCACCGGATCAACGGGTGCAACCGGAAACACAGGATCTACCGGATCAACGGGCGTAACCGGAAACACTGGATCTACTGGATCGACAGGAGCAACTGGAAACACAGGAGCCACCGGATCAACGGGCGCAACCGGAAACACAGGAGCCACCGGATCAACGGGTGCAACCGGAAACACAGGAGCTACCGGATCAACGGGCGTAACCGGAAACACTGGATCTACCGGATCGACAGGAGCAACTGGAAATACAGGAGCCACCGGATCAACGGGCGCAACCGGAAACACAGGAGCAACCGGATCGACAGGAGTAACTGGAAATACAGGATCCACCGGATCAACGGGTGCAACCGGAAACACAGGAGCAACCGGATCGACAGGAGTAACTGGAAATACAGGAGCCACCGGATCAACGGGTGCAACCGGAAACACAGGATCTACCGGATCAACGGGCGTAACCGGAAACACTGGATCTACCGGATCGACAGGAGCAACTGGAAACACAGGAGCCACCGGATCAACGGGCGCAATCGGAAACACAGGAGCCACCGGATCAACGGGTGCAACCGGAAACACAGGAGCTACCGGATCAACGGGCGTAACCGGAAACACTGGATCTACCGGATCGACAGGAGCAACTGGAAATACAGGAGCTACCGGATCAACGGGCGTAACCGGAAACACAGGAGCTACCGGATCAACAGGTGCAACCGGAAACACAGGAGCGACAGGATCAACAGGCGCAACCGGAAACACTGGGGCTACCGGATCAACCGGAAACACTGGGGCTACAGGATCAACCGGAAACACAGGATCGACAGGTTCAACCGGATCAACCGGAAACACAGGATCGACAGGTTCAACCGGAGCAACCGGAAATACAGGTTTAACAGGAGCAACTGGAAACACCGGATCGACAGGATCTACCGGATCAACGGGTGCAACCGGAAACATAGGAGTCACCGGATCGACAGGAACAACCGGAAACACAGGATCGACAGGTTCAACCGGAGCAACCGGAAACACAGGATCGACAGGTTCAACGGGAGCAACCGGAAATACAGGAGCCACAGGTTTAACAGGAGCAACTGGAAACACCGGATCGACAGGATCAACAGGCGCAACTGGAAATACAGGAGCGACAGGATCAACGGGAGCAACCGGAAATACAGGAGCCACAGGTTTAACAGGAGCAACTGGAAACACCGGATCGACAGGATCAACCGGAGCAACTGGAAATACAGGAGCCACCGGATCAACGGGCGTAACCGGAAACACAGGATCCACCGGATCAACGGGTGCAACCGGAAACACTGGGGCTACCGGATCAACAGGTGCAACCGGAAACACAGGATCAACCGGAGCAACTGGAAATACAGGAGCCACCGGATCAACGGGCGTAACCGGAAACACAGGTTCAACCGGAGCAACCGGAAATACAGGAGCCACAGGTTTAACAGGAGCAACTGGAAACACCGGATTGACAGGATCAACGGGCGTAACCGGAAACACAGGATCTACCGGATCAACGGGCGTAACCGGAAACACAGGATCTACCGGATCAACAGGTGCAACCGGAAACACAGGATCCACCGGATCAACGGGTGCAACCGGAAACACTGGGGCTACCGGATCAACAGGTGCAACCGGAAACACAGGTTCAACCGGAGCAACTGGAAATACAGGAGCCACCGGATCAACGGGCGTAACCGGAAACACAGGATCCACCGGATCAACGGGTGCAACCGGAAACACTGGGGCTACCGGATCAACAGGTGCAACCGGAAACACAGGAGCGACAGGTTCAACCGGAGCAACCGGAAATACAGGAGCGACAGGTTCAACCGGATCGACAGGAGCCACAGGTTCTAGTGCTATAATTCCATATGCATCAGGGATTCCAGTTGCAATGACTGTACTTGTAAGTGGATTAGCTGGAACGACAGGTCTAATCGGATTTGGAAATTCTGCTCCTGCTGTTCTTGTAGGAGGAACAACGATTGATCTAACAGGCGCTGCAGGAACACTTCTTAATATGGCATTTACAGTTCCACGAAGTGGTACGATTACTTCAATATCCGGATTCTTCAGTACTACAGTGGCATTAAGTCTCTTAACATCATCAGTAACTGTTACTGCCGAACTATTTAGATCAGCTGGACCAACGGCTAACAACACATTTACTGCAATTCCTGGAGCATCAGTAACGTTAACACCATCTCTAAATGGAGTAATTGCAATTGGCGCTATTAGTCAAGGTCTTACTACAGGATTGAACATTCCGGTAACTGCACGAGATCGCCTATTGATGGTGTTTTCTGTAACAGGAACAGGAATTACTCTTCTTACTACCGTTGCAGGTTATGCAAGTGCGGGGATCACAATCAATTAAATAACTTTTTAGCAATGAAATCTAGTAAGGGAGTTTAACTTTGTCTATCCAAAAATCATAGATGTGCTATTCACTCCAAAATTTTTAGTAACGAGGTTTGAGGATAACTCAATTTGTTCTTAAATAAACTCTATAGTCACACGAAGACCTAAGATTGAAATCTAATTTCAGTTTCGGTTTTTGTGTGATTCGTAATTTAATAATAATGAAGTGGTCTGTTTTTATGACTTCGAGGTCTTGCTTAAATTCAATTACTTAATCATTGCTGTCGCTTAAAACTTTTTGATATCAGTAGCAAGATCAGCTCATTCATTTTGAAACCAGTTATCTTAGATTAAGAAGTGTCCTCTCTTACTGAGGAAGATTTGCAATAATTAAAATTATTTCGGAAATAATATATTAATTTTGCATATATTTATGAAAGGAATAGGGGGGGAGTGTTTGATTACAATTAGTCTATGTATGATTGTGAAAAATGAAGAAGACGTAATTGGTCGATGTTTAGAGTCTGTGCGTGATATCGTAGATGAAATCAATATTGTTGATACTGGTTCTACGGATCGCACGAAGGAAATTGTTAATTTGTATACGAACCGGATTTTTGATTTTTCCTGGATCGATGATTTTGCAGCAGCTAGAAACTATTCATTTAATCAAGCAACAAAGGACTATATTTTATGGTTGGATGCAGATGATGCATTTTTAGAACTTGATCAAAAAAAATTTCTTCATCTTAAACAGACTTTGAATCGAAATACTGATTCCGTATCGATGAATTATCATTTAGCTTCCGATGAAGAGCAAAATATAACGACAAGTATAAGGAGAAATCGCTTAGTTAAAAGGGAAAACCATTTCCTTTGGATAGGAGAGGTACATGAATATTTAGCCGTTCACGGGATCATCCATGATAGTGATATAGCGGTGACACATTTACCACTTACTCACGATCCCAATCGCAACCTCGTTATTTATGAAAGAATGCTAACGGAAGGAAAAGAATTCTCTCCACGAGACTTGTTTTACTATGCAAATGAATTAGTCGATCATGGAAATTATAAAAAAGCGATTGAATATTATCTTCGCTTTCTAAGAACCAAGCAAGGTTGGGTAGAAGATAATATTCGTGCATGTAGCAAATTAGCAGATTGTTACCATCAATTCAATCTTAAAGAACAAGAAGCACATTGGGCATTAAAAGCACTCTCATATGGAATCCCTCAACCGGAAACATGTTGCAGATTAGGTTTTTATTTTTTAGAAAAGAATGAAATCCAAACAGCTATTTATTGGTATGGAAAAAGTTTAGAAAATAAAGAAGTAGAAAAATTAAGTTTTCAAAACAACGCATGTTCTTCTTGGCTACCACATCTTCAACTAGCTGTTTGTTATGATCGATTAGGTCAGTATCAATTAGCCTCCAAACACAATGAATCAGCACTACTATATAGGCCAAACGATCCGAGAATGTTAGCAAACAAAGAATATTTTGATGGGTTGACTAAAAATGGAAAATAATTTCCGTTTTTGTGTCGGCTTATTTTATCTGATCATTGTAGTATAAAAACCTTTGTGAATGTGTCCTCATCCAGTATATACGCATATGCTTTCAAAATGAGATGTAGCTAGATAAAGAAGAACGGCACTGTGTACCAAGCCGTTCTTTCTCATATCTAAGTAGTTGTGTTATCAGATTTATTCATTCGTTTCTTGTTTTACTACATGTATAAGTGTTTGATAAACCTTACTGTAGTTCGCTAATTGATCCATGTTATACCCGAAATTTTCAGCTAAATGAATGACTTCATTAAGGAAAAGCTCTACACTTGTTTTACTACATGTATAAGTGTTTGATAAACCTTACTGTAGTTCGCTAATTGATCCATGTTATACCCGAAATTTTCAGCTAAATGAATGACTTCATTAAGGAAAAGCTCTACATTGGTTTCTACGGCAATTTGCTGATAACGTTGATCGATTATTTCAAATTGGTTAGATGGAAATAATGTGTGAACGGTTTGAGGGGTGAAAAATCTTAAATGGGTTCGATCTAAAATTCCCGCATCGGTATAATGCCAATTACCTTGTAATAAAGGGATAAGTGCCTCAGCATGAGATATATTAGGAATACTACATATGATGGAGCCATTAGGTTTTAGATATTTAGACAGATTTTGAATAACTTTCCAAGGATCTTTTAGGTGTTCTAGGATGTCAGCAAATATAATCGTATCGAAGTAATTAAGTGGGTAAGAGAGTTCTAGTACTTCAACATCTGTATGATCTACAGTTTCATAATGCGCTTTGGCAATGGAACTTACTAATGCATTTAATTCAATCCCATATAATTGACAAGGCTGCCGATTTAAAAGTTCTAAACCGGTTGCACCGGCACCGCAGCCTACATCTAGTATTTTCCTAGCTTCAATAGGGACTAAATCAACAATTTCTGGACGTGGATGGGTGAAATAAGTTAAATCAATTTGCCATTTATCTATAAATCTCCGCCGATTTTCATGATATAAGGAATGAATGTCGATATCTTGATTTCCGCTAAAAGTTGCATGACCATGATGGTGGATAAAAGAATCTAAAGCGATATGTAGCTGGTATCCCTCTTGTATAGCACGAAGACATAGATCATCATCCTCAAATGAGCCATATGCAAATCTTTCATCAAAACCACCGATTTTTTCCAAAATCTCTTGTTTTGTTAATAAACAAAATCCTACTAAACGTAGTACGCGTCTGGATTTTCCACGTTGCTGTTCACAGTATCTAGAAGCAAAGTCGTCTATCTGCTCGATATCTTGATAATCGACAGAAATCTGCTGTAACCCGCTGACATAATTACTAACAGGCCCGACCATCCCTACATTCTCTTTGTCTAGTAGCTCAATCATTGGATCTAACCAATTCTCCGTCACAATGACATCATTATTTATGAATAAAATATAATCACCAGTTGCAAGCTTTAATCCTTGATTACAACCCTTCGCGAATCCCACATTGCTGGGATTAAAACAAGTTTTGATAAAAGGTAAACCCTTAAGATAATCAACAGTACCATCTGTCGAGCCGTTATCAACGACAATTATTTCAATTTCCTCCATCACAGTGTGCTTTTGAATGCTATTCACACATCTTATGGTTAGAGGTAACTGATTGTAGGTAAGAATAATCACACTTGTTTTTTTCAATTCGATCTCCATCCTTCCAGATTTCCATTCAATAAAATATATATATGTACTTGTGGATTAATATTTTACAAGAAATAAATTTTGTTTGAACTAAAAAAGCAATATAACGTTAATGTCGTGAAAAGTGATAATTTGAAGTAGAAATCATACATAGTAGATGAAATGACACATACCAATTGTAAATGGGGGGAGTAACTAAAATAAATTAGATGAATCGTAATTTCACGTTTCAATCTTGCTAGACAATCGACAAAAGTCTTATGAAGGATGTGACTGAATATGAAAGGTATCGTACTAGCAGGCGGAACTGGTACCAGACTATATCCTTTAACAAAAGCTGTTTCCAAACAGTTAATGCCTGTTTACGACAAACCCTTAATTTATTATCCACTATCGGTTTTAATGCTTGCGGGTATTAGAGAAATTCTAATTATAACAACCGACGAAGATCAACCACGTTATCAAACCTTACTTGGCGATGGATCACAACTAGGCATTACACTTACTTATATGATTCAAGAAAAGCCTGAGGGAATTGCACAGGCATTTATTATTGGAGAACCGTTTATAGGGGAAGATTCCGTAGCGCTCATACTTGGGGATAATCTTTTTCATGGTCATAATTTTACAAAAACGCTGGAACGAGTAGCAGCGATTAAATCAGGTGCGACTATCTTTGGCTATCCGGTTAAAGATCCCGAGAGATTTGGAGTCGTAGAATTTGATCGAAATGGAATCGTCTTATCATTAGAAGAAAAGCCAATTCAACCTAAATCTACGTATGCTGTTACCGGCTTGTATTTTTACGACAATCAAGTCATTAACATTGCTAAAAGTATTAAACGATCACCTCGAGGAGAATTTGAAATTACGACCATCAATGAATACTATCTAAATAAAGGAGAGCTTAATGTGGAGCTTTTGGGTAGAGGGTTTGCGTGGTTAGATACTGGCACTCCTAAATCATTATTGCAGGCCTCATTATTCGTGGAAATGATTGAGGATCGGCAGAGTCTTAGAATAGCTTGTTTAGAAGAAATTGCCTTTCGGAAAGGCTATATTTCTAGGGAACAGTTACTAGCGTTAGCTAAACCACTAGAAAAAAGTGACTATGGGAAATATCTTACTCGTATAGTGGATAGATAAATAGCGATACAAAGTACAAATTTTTGAATTCCTATAAAATTATTACTCTAGGAAAGTATGGTGGCGTAATGAAGATTACTAAAACCAAGTTAAAAGGGGTCCTAATTTTTGAACCAGCTGTATTACATGATCGACGTGGCTGGTTTATTGAATCATATAGCCAAACAACATTAAAGGCATTAGGAGTAGAGGTGGTTTTTGTTCAAGATAATCACTCCTTATCTACAGAAAGGGGGACTTTACGAGGTTTACATTACCAATTACATCCTAAAGCGCAAGTCAAGCTCGTCCGTTGTACAAATGGGGCAATTTTTG
This sequence comes from Peribacillus sp. JNUCC 23, assembly GCF_053653995.1. The sequence continues at coordinate 2,467,054 of NZ_CM132202.1, read as the reverse complement.
ATGTGGCGGTGGATATACGCAAAGGAAGTCCAAGCTACGGGAAATGGATGGGCATCGAATTAAATGCGGAAAATAAAAAGCAATTATACATTCCCAAAGGCTTTGCTCATGGTTTTTTGACGCTAACAGATAATGTTGAAGTCCAATATAAAGTTGATACTGAATATGTATCGAACTTTGATCGAGGAATACGCTGGGATGACCCGACGATCAATATAAAATGGCCGATTCATAATGAACCTATAGTATCAGCTAAAGACCAGAAAGCGCCACTTTTAAAAGATGCTGAACATAATTTTGTATTTGGGAAGTGAGGAATTGAAACTATTAGTGACTGGTATCGGTGGACAGCTTGGTTACGATGTTATGAGGCAAGGGGTGCAGCAAGGATTAGATGTACATGGAACCAGGAGAAGGAATTTAGATATAACGAAAGAGCAAGAAGTGTATCATTATATTAGACATTTGAAACCAGATGTAATTATTCATTGTGCTGCCTACACAGCGGTTGATCTAGCTGAAAGTGACAAAAAAACTTGCTGGAATGTCAATGTGGAAGGCACAAAATATTTAGTGAATGTAGCTAAAGAACTTAATATAAAATTTATGTATGTTAGCACGGATTATGTGTTTGATGGACTAGGTGAGAAAACGCTTGTGGAAACAGATCTACCGTGTCCTAAGAGTTACTATGGATTAACAAAATATGAAGGTGAAAAAGCGGTACAAAGTATGTTACAAGAATATTTTATAGTACGTACTTCATGGGTTTTTGGAATAAATGGCAATAATTTTACAAAAAGAATGCTTCATCTTGCGAAATCCCGTGAGGAGGTAAAGGTAGTAGGTGATCAAATTGGTTCCCCTACGTATACGCATGACTTAGCGAAATTGTTAATAAGTATGGTCCAAACAGATAAATATGGCATCTATCATGCTACGAATGAAGGTTTTTGCAGTTGGGCCGAGTTTGCTGAGGAAATATTCAAACAATCAAATTGCAATGTACAAGTACGTGTAGTTTCATCCGAAGATTATCCTGTGAATGCTGTAAGGCCAAAAAATGCTCGACTGTCAAAGGAAAAGCTTAAAAGTAACGGTTTTAAATCATTACCAGCTTGGCAAGATGCCCTAGAACGTTATTTAAGTATGTTAGTAAAAAAGGAGAAGTAAATGAAAAAGAAAGTTCTTGTGACAGGTGGGGCGGGATTTATTGGTGGTCATTTTGTTCAACAAATGATGAATAGATATCCAGAGTATCATATTTATAATTTAGATTTGTTAACGTATGCAGGGGATTTATCCAAACACAAGAATATTGAGAAAAAAGAAAATTACCGCTTTATTAAAATGGATATTACAGATTGTGAGGCAATTAAGGCTTTATTTGCGAAAGAGAAGTTTGATTTTGTCGTTCATTTTGCCGCAGAGAGTCATGTTGATCGATCGATTACAGATCCTGAAATTTTTGTTCGAACTAATGTTTTAGGTACACAAATCTTATTACATGCTGCGCATCAAAATAAGGTAGCGAAGTTTGTCCATGTTTCCACAGATGAGGTATATGGAGAACTTGATTTTGATCCTACCACCTTTTTTATGGAAGAGTCGAAACTGTTACCAAATAGTCCTTATAGTGCAAGTAAAGCCTCATCTGATCTCCTTGTTCGTGCCTACCATGAAACCTATGGATTACCCATAAATATTACACGATGTTCTAATAATTATGGGCCATTCCAGTTTCCAGAAAAGCTTATCCCTCTCACAATTTCTCGCGTTGTACAGGAGCAGAAAGTTCCTGTGTATGGGGATGGTAAAAATATTCGAGATTGGTTACATGTGTATGATCACTGTTCAGCCATCGATTTAGTGATGCATGAAGGCGTAAAGGGGGAAATATATAATGTTGGCGGGCATAATGAACGAACAACATTAGAGGTAGTAAAAACAATTATCCATAAACTCGGAAAATCAGAAAGTTTGCTAGAGTTTGTAGAAGATCGAAAAGGACATGATAAGCGATATGCAATCAACCCAACAAAATTAGAGAAATTAGGTTGGATACCGAACTATTCATTTGAAATAGGATTAACACAAACTATTCAATGGTATCTTAATAACAAATGGTGGTGGAATAAACAACTGTAGAAGAAGGATATCAAGATTTCTACAATTATCTATATGAATTGATAATAAGTAAAGAACGTTCATTCATTTTATGAACGTTCTTACTAGTTGTGTAAGGATCACTTTGATTTTTTTCACGAAGTATCCCACCTCGAAAAACATTCCTTCTAATCATTTAACTGGAAAATCCCCAGGCATGCAATAATAGTTGAATCGCATCATCTAATTTTGCTTCAGGAATACCAGCAAAACCAAGAATAAGTTCCGGAAGTGCATCAATTTTCTTCTCAATTGAATACGCAGACATCGGATAGATTTTTATACTTGCTTTTGCAGCTTGATTGATAAGGGCCGTTTCATCCATCCCGTTATTGACGACTAACACAATATGCAAACCGGATCTCTCGCCAATTATTGAGATTTTGTTTTGATAGGGCTTAAATAGTGTCAAAACAATGTCCAATTTACGTCGATATAGCTTCCGCATTTTGTTTAAATGTTTTTCAAAGTCTCCTTGAATTATAAATTTAGTCAAAATTTGCTGGTCGATTCGAGATACCGTTGAATGATAAAACGAAAGCTCCTCCGTATACCGATTCATGAGCGGTTTAGGAAGCACCATATAGCTGATTCTAAGCGATGGGATGAGTGATTTTGAAAACGAACCTAAGTAGATCACTTTTTCAAATTGATCCATACTTTGCAAAGAAGGAATCGATTTTCCTGTATAACGAAATTCACTATCATAATCATCTTCAATAATATACCGATGTTCAGAGCTCGATGCCCAGTTGAGTAACTTAGTTCTTCGATTAATGGAAAGTACAGAGCCATAAGGGAAATGATGCGATGGTGTCACATAGACAACATTAATCTTGTGCTTTTCAATGCTTTCCACTTTTATGCCATCTTCATCAACTTCAAGTGGGAATGTTGGATTACCATAGCTTTGGATAATTTTTTGAAATAAATGATATCCAGGGTCTTCCACACCATAAACTGAATTCCTCTCAAATAACAACACAAGCTGCTGAAGTAGTATCTCAATGCCTGCACCAACGATAATTTGTTCTGGTTCACAAATCACCCCGCGTGCATGGTATAGATATGTAGCAATTTCTCGGCGAAGCGAATATTCTCCCTGGGCATCACCTAGTAATAGCAACTCTTGATTGGCTAAATCCATCGTGTTTTTTGCATACTTTCTCCATTGTGCAAAAGGAAAATGTTCGGTATCAATTTGACTCGGATGAAAGTGATAGTCATATGTTTTTTTAGATTCATACAATGGCAAAATATCAGTTTTTGCGCCTGCATATTCTAAATCCTCCAAGTCCATGACATAATATCCTTTCCTAGCTTTGACCTCTAAGTACCCTTCAGCCGCTAGCTGTTCATAAGCCGTCTCTACTGTGTTCCCGCTTATATGTAAATGCTGCGCTAATTTTCGTTTTGACGGAAGCTTTGTCTGGAATTCTAGGCGACCTTCAATGATTTCTGTTTTAATATATTCATATAATTGCTCATATAAAGGGATGGCTATTTCCCGATTTAATACACATGAAAGCATATTCATAATTAATAACCTCTCCTCTGACACCGTTATTTAATGGAAAACTGACACTTTTAATGATGCCACTTTCTTTTTATACTAAGGAATATAAATGAAAATTGCAAATATTTTTTTAGGGGGATTAAGAATGGAGAAATTAGTAGCAACAGATGCAGTTAAAAGAGGAATGGCTCAAATGCAAAAGGGTGGCGTCATCATGGACGTTGTCAATGCGGAACAAGCAAGAATTGCGGAAGCAGCAGGAGCTGTTGCGGTCATGGCACTTGAGCGAGTACCTTCTGATATTCGCGCAGCAGGTGGAGTTGCTAGAATGGCAGATCCGCGAATTGTAGAAGAAGTTATGAATGCTGTAACGATTCCGGTCATGGCGAAAGCTAGAATTGGCCATATCGTTGAAGCGAGAGTGCTAGAAGCGATGGGTGTGGACTATATTGATGAAAGTGAAGTATTGACACCTGCTGATGAAGAGTTTCATCTATTAAAAAGCAGCTTTACAATTCCATTTGTTTGTGGATGTCGTGATCTAGGGGAAGCAGCACGCAGAATTGGTGAAGGAGCATCGATGTTACGGACAAAAGGGGAGCCTGGTACAGGGAATATTGTAGAAGCAGTTCGTCATATGCGAAAAGTGCAAGCACAGGTTCGTAAACTTACTTTAATGAACGATGACGAAATCATGACTGAAGCAAAAATTCTTGGCGCTCCTTATGAGATTTTGAAACAAATTAAAGAAGCTGGCAAATTACCGGTCGTGAACTTTGCAGCTGGCGGCGTGGCAACACCTGCTGATGCAGCATTAATGATGGAGCTTGGAGCGGACGGCGTATTTGTCGGTTCTGGGATATTCAAATCAGAAGATCCAGAGAAATTCGCGAATGCTATTGTCCAAGCAACAACTTATTTCACTGATTATGATTTAATTGGGAAGCTATCCAAAGAATTAGGAACCGCTATGAAAGGCATCGATATTTCGAGATTACCGCAAGCAGAAAGAATGCAGGAGCGTGGCTGGTAATGGCAACGATTGGTGTTTTAGGCTTACAAGGTGCCATTAGTGAACATGTGAAACAGATAGAAGCAACTGGACAAAAAGCCGTAATTGTAAAGCAAACTGACCAATTAGCAGAGCTCGATGGCTTAATTCTTCCCGGTGGCGAAAGCACAACGATGCGGAAGCTAATGGATCGTTATGGCTTTATGGAACCGATCCTGCAATTTTCAAAGCAAGGCAAGCCAATCTTTGGAACATGTGCTGGTATGGTTTTACTCGCGAAAAAAGTAAGTGGATCTGACACCGCTCATTTACAATTAATTGATATCGAAGTTTGGCGGAATGCGTTTGGCCGTCAGCGTGAAAGCTTTGAAGTGAACATAGATATAAAAAATTTAGCTCAGCCTTTTAAAGCGATTTTCATTCGTGCACCATATGGAGAGAGAGCTAGCAAAGACGTTGAAGTACTTGCATACTATGAAGGGAAAATCGTTTGTGCAAGACAAAAAAATATTCTTGTCAGCGCTTTTCATCCAGAGTTGACGAATGATATACGTATATTGGAACAATTTATTGACATGGTCGAAGAAAATCTAAAAGCTGGTGTTTAATGAAAAACAGTCTCCTCAAAATGTAATTTAATAATTGGGGGAGACTGTTTTTTTATGGTATTCGAAATCATATTTGTTTCTTGATATTTTATAAAAGTTTAAATTTCGTTACGGGTTTCAAATAAAGTTGCGATGTTTCACCCCTTTGGATCTGTTTATCAAAAGGGGTATTTTTGTAATGAAAAGAGAAAAGGAAATCTCAACTGAAAGGTAGATTAAGGAACTGCTTAGTGGCAATAAAGTTACTCGACTAAAGATTGTGGAATAATACTTAAGAAACTGGTTAAGTACACTATGCAAAGATGATTTGGATGTAAACATTTATGGATAACCCATGAAGAAATCAGTGTTATTCATCTTTACTTATATCGAATTCCATTGGATGCTTTATCTAAATCATCCCAATTTAATATACGAATAGAATTTTTGTCTCTTTCAATAATGTTCTTTTGAGTAAGAGAATGAATAATTCGATTTAGATGGCGATATGTCGTGCCAAGTAAATTTGCCATTTCTTTGATGTTGGAAGTCGTTAGCTCTATTCCAAAGTTGTTATTAGGTTCAGCTGATATCGTAGACATAAGGTAACTCGCAAATTTGTTTTCAACAGATGCTAATAAGTTTACACGAGAAGCTGTTGTACAAGTTTGAAGTTTATAGCATACATGTTCTAAAAGTGTATGCAAAAACTTTGGGTTGTCTATTTCGTATTGCTTTATATAATCGAAGGGAAGTCCGATTAATAAGCACTCATTGACTGCTTGAACTTGTGATTGAACGGGAACATCACGGATTAATTCAATATCTCCAATGATGGAAAAAGGGTGAATAAATCGTAGTAAAAGTGATCTTCCGGTTTCGATACTTGATGTTATTCTCACTTTCCCATCTACCAAGAATAACAGTGATTGCATCTCCATTCCTTCAAGTAGAATAATTTCATCTGGTGTATATTGCTGTAGTGTAAATGGGAGTTGCTTTGTTTGATCAAACATTTCTTCAACATGATACTCCTGTAAAATTTTTTCAAGTAGCTCCGAATCTTGAATATATTTCATATAGAACTCCTTTTTGGGACATATGTCCTTTTCATTATAAGATAAACTGATATGATAAGAACAATAAAAAAATGTAGGAGTGGAGTAGAATGAAATTTGTATTCGATTTAGATGGGACAATCTGCTTTAAAGGTCAGCCTGTTTCTGAAAAACTACTAGTATCGTTAGAAAAGTTAGTAGCACAAGGGCATGAAGTCATTTTTGCTTCAGCTAGGCCAATACGTGATTTACTCCCCGTATTACATGCACGTTTTCATCAATACCCAATGATTGGTGGAAATGGATCAATGGTTGCAATAAACGGAAAAATTATATTATCAGTGGGTTTTGCGGAAGAAACACTCGCCGATATTGTTCAATTACTAGAGACGTATAATGTTTCTTACTTAATAGATAGCGATTGGAATTACGCTTATACGGGGCCAGCTAATCATCCCATTTTAAATAACCTTGACCCACAAAAATGTGCTAAAAATGTTGAACTGGATAAATTACAGTCAATTGTAAAAATCTTGATACTTACTTCAGATAACGTGGGAGAAGTATCAGAACAACTTAGCAAAATGGAAGTAGTAGTTCACATTCATGGAAATGAAGGAATCTTAGATATAAGCCCAAAAGGAGTAGATAAATGGAGTGGATTACAGCAATTGGGTGTGGAAGAAGGGGAGTATATTGCATTTGGCAACGATGCAAATGATATGACAATGTTTCAACATGCAAAGTATTCAGTTATGATTGGCGAAAATGCACAGCTAAACCCATTCTCATCTGAACAATTGCCATTAGATAACGATATAGAAAACCATTTAATACAAAGATTTGGTGAGCTGGGAAAGATAAACCCATTAAATAGGCCTGTAAACTTACAAGCAGTAACCAATTAAGTTTTGTACATAACTAAAGCCCTAAACAAACCAACCTACTTGTTTTCCTGGTTTAACAGGGTACAATACTCCTAACTTTATCTTTGTTTAGAGAATTAAGAATAAAATATGTGGGGGATAAACAGCCTAATCTAACTATTGTCCTTTACAAGGTGTTATCCACTAATAATTCACGGTTAATAAAAAAATCCTTACGTTTATTAACGTAAGGATTTTTTTAAGTCTTACCCAGCATTCTGCAAATTCTGTTTAGGTTTTTCATGAGGAATAATCAAATTTAAAACAACAGCAGAAATGGCACCTATACCAGTTCCAGAAGAAAGTAGATAGTTTGCAAAGTCAGGTAAAGAATAGAGTATGTCCTTTGGAAGTACGGTTACACCGATTGCCAATAGAATAGGTATACCAATCACCATCATGTTACGATCATCTACTACGACATGTTGGATAACTTTAAATCCATTCATAACTATAGCTACACAGACGATTCCGAAAATTCCGTTGATTACAGGCTCAGGAATAGAAATAATCAAAGCGGAAAGTTTCGGCATAAGTCCTAAAGCAATCAAGATCGCACCAGCTGCGAGAATCGCCATTCGACTAGCAACACCAGTGATAGCAATAATTCCGGCATTTGAGGAATATCCTGTCATTGGAGTTCCGCCGAATAACGAGCTAACGAAACAACCAAGACCTTCACCAAATGATGCTTTATTCAATCTTTGTTCCGTTAATTCACTATCCGTCACTTTAGAGACAACGAACCATGTGCCAGTTGTTTCAATTAAAATAATTAAATAAATAAAGAGGATTGTTAAAATAGCACTCATATCGAATATAGGTGCTCCGAAAGGAAATAGCTTAGGTAGGGAAAACCAAGCTGCATCGGAAACAGCTGAAAAGTCAAGTTTACCAAAAAGACGAGCTGTGATTGTACCAGCTATGATTGCAAGAATAACTGAAACAAGTCTGAAAAAGGTCCCAAAGTGTTTTGCTTGCTTACCAAGAATCATACAGGCAACTAATACACCAGCTGATACAGCTGCAACAATGACATTGTGACCTAAGTTTCCGGGTGCTGCGTAAATGCTATTAAATGCATTTGGCATTAAAGAAATTCCAACAATTACAATTACAGTTCCGCCAACGAGTGGTGGGATTATTTTCACAACCGTTTTCGCAAAAACTTTCAATGGGTATCCAAGCAACGCGATTAAAATTGCTCCGGGAATCAAGCTTCCGTAAATAGCTCCAAGTCCTAGCTTCCCCCCAATTGCCGCAAGAGCACCGATCGGAACATAGGATGGTCCCTGTACGACTGGAAGTTTAATTCCAAATCCAGTTTGAATGATTGTCGCAACACCAGCCGTTAAAAAACACATTTGTACAAAGAACGTTGTATTACTCGTATCAAGCGCCAATAAGCCGGCGATGATGATTGGTGCAATATAGAGATCCATAGCCAGTACATGTTGCAATCCAAGCAAAATCGATCTCCCAACACTGATTTTTTCATCAATTCCTACTAATACTTCTGAATTATTCTTTTGGTGTTCCACCTGATACTTTCCCCCTCGGAAATATGTTTGTGAAAGTTATAAACGTTATTATAGGAGAAAAAGTCCGTTTCGTAAATAAAAAAACGAACATTTTTTTAATTGTTTAAAAAAACATTCGGTTTCTGTTGACAATTTCTTAATATATTTTTAAAATTATAACTGAAGTGAACTGGCTAGAGGGGGAACTATGTTGTTAATACAAGATGATGTTTTACGAAATGATTGGATCGTTGCTAGTAGGTCGATAGATATTAAAGAAGAACCTGTTCAAGTTATTGTAATGGGTGAGCGTCTGGTTCTTTTCCGCAATGAAGAAGGTGTTCATGCTTTTAAAGATTTATGTATACATCGAGGAGCAGCTTTGTCATTAGGATGCGTGAAAGATGGAAAGTTGGTATGTCCATATCATGGCTGGGAATACGAATCGAATGGGGAATGTACTCACATCCCTCAACTTCCTGAAGGTCGAGCGATTCCAAAGAAAGCAAAGGCTTTTAAATATGGCTGTATCGAAAAATATGGACTAATTTGGGTAAATCTTGAAAACTCTGGTACAGAGTTATTTAATCTTCCTGAATATAATGATGAGAACTTTCGTAGCGTGATATGGGGACCTGTTGAAGCATTAGCAAATCCGCCTAGAATTGTGGAAAATTTTCTTGACGTTGGTCATTTATCTATTTTACATGGAGGCTTTCTCGGTGTCCCAGAGCATTCGGTTATTGGTGATTATGATATTCATTGGGAGGATGAAAGCATTCGTTCCGGTGAGATTGCGATCTATCAACCGGATCCAGATGGTTCAGGACAACCGAAGCATGTGTACTATACGTATGAAATTCTTCGTCCATTAACCGTCCGTTTTACGAAAAAAGATCATGAAACAGGGCAAGAGATGGTGATTCTTTTAACAGTTTTACCTGTGGAAGAGAAGAAATCCATTGCATTTGGTGTCATGTTATTCAATTATGATTCAGGTCAATCAGATCAGGAAATAATTGAGTTTCAGGATATGATATTTGCTCAAGACAAACCAATCGTAGAAAACCAAAAACCTGAAGACTTACCATTGGATTTGCAAGTGGAACTATCGCTTAAGAGTGATCGGGTAAGTATTGCGTATCGTCAGTATTTAAAGAAATTAGGGGTAGTATTAGGAACAGCATAAGAATTGCTAAACTAATTCAATGAAATAGAATAACTCGGGTCAGCCCTTGCACTCTAAATCAGTAGATAGTGTTATATACACTTATCTTAAACTGTATTTATTTGTTGTGGGGTCTGACCTTTTTCATTTGGGACCAGCCCCTTTAAAATAATAAGTAATCACTCACTTTTTATTGACATAAGAATGAAGAAGAGGAATAATAAGTGAGTAATTACTCACTTATTATTTAGAGGAGGTAATATAAATGAATGTCAGTATTGCTATTAACCAAGTGAGCAAAAGCTTTGGCAAAAAAGTAGTTTTAAATCAAATTGATTTTACAATTGAAGAAGGTAAAATTTACGGGTTTATTGGTCCTTCAGGCGCCGGAAAGACAACATTAGTAAAAATGATTGTTGGTATGGATACCCCAGATACTGGAACGATTCACGTATTAAATGAAAAAATGCCCAATTTAGGATTACTCCAAGAGATTGGTTACATGGCACAATCTGATGCCCTGTATACCGAGTTAACAGGGAAGGAAAACCTTAAATTCTTTGCTTCACTTTACAAATTGAATAAAACAGAGATGAAGGAACGTATCACTTATACAGCAAATTTAGTCAATTTAACAAACGAGCTAAATAAAAGAGTATCGGCATACTCCGGTGGAATGAAACGGAGATTATCTCTTGCGATCGCTTTAATCCAAAATCCAAAAATCTTAATATTAGACGAACCAACTGTAGGAATCGATCCTGAATTGCGATTAAGCATTTGGAAGGAATTGTTACGCTTGAAAAATGAGGAAGGAAAAACAATCATTGTGACTACACATGTTATGGATGAAGCGGAAAAATGTGATTTTGTAGCGATGGTAAGAGATGGCGTCATCTTAACTAGGGGTACACCAAAAGAATTAAAGGCGCAATACCAGGTTGATAATTTAGAGGAGGTATTCTTAAAAGCGGGGAGGAAAGATTCATGAGAACAGTGGCATTAATCAAAAGAATTTGTCAGGAGATGCTACGGGACAAAAGAACATTAGCATTGCTGTTTATTGCACCATTAATCATTTTAACCTTAATGTATTTCTTATTTAACGGAAATACTGTTGACCCTAAATTGGGCGTAGTGAATGTTGAAAATAACCTCGAAAAAATATTAGTCGAAGCAAATATTGACTTGAAGCATTATGAACAAGCAGATAAGGAAACAATCGTAGAAGAAGATCTTGATGGTTTATTGGAAGTAAAGGATGAAAAATTGGTACTAACATTAGAAAATAGCGACCCATCAATAGCGAAAGTCTTGCAGATGAAAGTAAACCAATCAGTATCCTTGCAAGCCCAATCAAAAATTTTAAATTTAAATGCTGCACCAGTGGTAATACAGAAAAAAGAAATAGATACACAATACGTATACGGAAACAGTGAAACAGCATTTTTTGATGTATTAAGTCCTGTCTTAGTTGGTTTTTTTGTATTCTTTTTTGTATTTCTCATCTCAGGAATTGGATTATTAAAGGAGCGAACGACCGGTACATTGGAACGGTTAATGTCGACACCAATTCGCAGAGGAGAAATCGTAACAGCATATTTGGTTGGTTTTGGTATATTTGCTGTAATTCAAACAGTTATTATCGTAATATATTCAATAAATGTATTAGATATGGTTATGGTAGGTTCCGTTTGGAATGTTATCCTTATTAATTTACTGCTAGCGTTAGTCGCTCTTTCATTAGGAACACTGTTATCCACCTTTGCCGCTTCAGAATTCCAAATGGTACAATTTATTCCAATCGCTGTTATCCCACAAGTATTCTTTGCCGGGATTTTCCCGCTTGAAGGAATGGCGAATTGGTTACAATCCATTGGTAAAATCATGCCAATCTATTATGCAGCTGACGCTTTGAAAGGTGTCATGTATAAAGGACTAGGTTTGAAGGATATAAGTGGGGATCTATTCGCATTGGTTGTATTTGCGACAATCTTTATTATACTGAATATATTGGCATTGAAAAAGTACCGTAAGTTATAAGTAGTCCAGAGTTTAAAGGAAGTGGTCTTCATTGTCTAAAGACAATCTATTGGATGTAATCATAGCCCAAACTAAATTAACAAAGAAACAAACAGATAAACAACAAAAAATAGTTGAAACTGCTATAAAACTGTTTGCAGAAAAAGGATATGCAAACACTTCAACAAGTGAAATAGCAAAAGCAGCGATGGTTGCTGAAGGAACCATTTTTCGCCATTATGGAACGAAGGATAATTTATTACTATCTGTTATTCTTCCGTTTATAAAGGATTCCATCCCTACGATGGCTGAAGAGGTTTTTAATGAAATTATGTCAAAAAACATTGGGTGTTTTGAGGACTTTTTGAGAGCTTTACTAAAAAATCGAATCGACTTTATTAATGAAAATAAAGAAATATTTCAAATTGTTGTCAAAGAACTTTTATATAGTGATGAATTAAGGAAAGAGTTACTGCCTTTTTTTGCTGAAAACATCTTAGATAGAATTATCAAAGTGATTAATATGTATAAAGAACGTGGTGAACTTATCGATATCCCAAGCAATACAATTCAAAGAATGATTTTTACGATGATTGGCGGTTATTTCGTATCACGGTTTGTCTTACAACCAGATAATTTGGATGAAGATGCAGAAATTGAAAACTTAATTCGATTTATGATGGATGGATTAAGAAAACGAGGCTAGAGAATGTAATACCTTTGGCTTTATTTTATAGAAGTAAAAGTTTCACAATATTTATCCTCCAATGGAGGATAAATATTGTGAAAAGGGTAGGAAATTCCTTATGCGAATGTAAAATAGATATATAAGAAATGAGAAGAGGGAGTAGAATGGAAGGCATCTTAGATCATCTTAAGGTAGATTTGGATCTGCTTTTTGTCGGCTTTAACCCTAGCGTCCGCTCTGGTGAAACCGGTCATCATTATGCAAATCCGAACAATCGCTTTTGGCGGATTATCCATGAAGCGGGATTAACACCAAGAAAATATCAGCCGATTGAAGATCGCTCACTATTAGAATTAGGCTATGGATTTACGAACATTGTTTCACGGCCCACTAAAGCGGCTAATGAAATTACGAAAGAGGAATACATACAAGGTAGGCAAGAATTGAAGCAAAAAATTATAACTTTCAAGCCAAAGGTAGTTTGCTTTGTAGGCAAGGGGGTATATCAGCAATACAGCAAAAAAAGAGATATACTTTGGGGTGTACAAGACGAAAGAGTTATTCCAGAAACGATTGAATTTGTTGCTCCTTCTTCAAGTGGACTGGTCAGAATGAAAATAGACGATGTCATAAGAATATACAGCAAGCTACCTTCTATTATAGAAGAAACAAAAAATGATCATCGTTGAATAGTGAACAAATCCATGAAGAACAGGAGCAGAACAAATGAGTGAACTAAGTACAGATTTGAACAAAAATGTAATGGAAGAGGGAGATAGCTTTTGGCAAGGAGTCAAAGATTGCATACCTACATTATTAGGCTACCTCAGTATTGGATTCGCAGCAGGAGTTGTTGAAAAGACTGCAGGCTTGAGCATGATTGAAATTGCACTAATGAGCCTGCTTCTTTATGCTGGCTCAGGTCAGTTTATTGCAGCAGGAATGATTGCAGCAAGTCACCCTGTATCTGCGATTATCGTCACCATTTTCTTCATCAATAGTCGACATCTACTATTAAGTGCAGCAATTGCTCCATACTTTAGGAAAAATACGACATCAAAAAATCTTATCACAGGTGCATTACTAACAGATGAAACATTTGGAGTAGCCATTACCCACGCCCAATCAAAAAAACAATTAGATTATAAATGGATGCTCGGTTTAAATATAGCTGCCTATTTAAATTGGGTACTCGCTACAATTGCTGGAGGTATTTTCGGTCAATGGATACCAGACCCCGAACGATTTGGACTAGATTTCGCTTTGCCAGCCATGTTTATCGGCCTACTAGTTCTACAAATTCTTAGCCAGAAAAAGTACTTCACAGATATCATCGTTGCAGTAAGCTCAGGTATTATTGTCGTAGCGGCAAGCTTTTTCGTATCAGGAAGTGCTGGAGTCATTTTGGCGACAATACTTTCAGCTACAATCGGGTTGGTGATTTCAAAATGGAGATAAATTGGTATATTATGAGCGTCATTATTGGATCTGCCATTGTTACATTTATACCTAGAGTATTACCTCTGATTGTCCTAAGTAAACTTGAAATACCAGAATGGGGAATAAATTGGCTCAAGCATGTACCCGTGGCTGTAATGGCTGCTTTATTGGCATCTGAATTACTTTTACTTGATAATAAAGTTTCTTTTCAAGAAAACACTTTAAACCTACTGTCTGCAATTCCAACGTTACTAGTAGCTATTTACACAAGGAGTTTACTCGGCACAGTTCTTGTAGGAGTTACGACACTTATGATATTAAGATTTTTACTTTAATCGTTTTAAGAGGTTGTTCAAAAAGTCCGATAAAAAGTGCTGCCGAATTTCATTGTTACTCATTAAAGACCTTCTATTAAAACTGCGCACGTTCTGTACGTAACACAAAGGTCAGCACACCCTGCCCAAGTCCGGTCCTCACGTACTATTGTATACGCGAAGGATTTGAGGTATGGATTCCTAGAACATCTTGGCTCTTTTTTTATCCTCCTTTTGAACACGTACTATAATCGTTTAGATGAAAACCCAATAATTTTGGGTTTTTTTGAATTTTCCATACTTTAATCAATATATTTAGTAAGAAAGAATGATAAATCGCCTTTTTTATAAGAGCTGGAATAGCCAATATATAACATTATTCATTTAGGCAGATGCTGAATTTTAGATGTTGATAATCAAATCACATATTTCAACATAAAGTATAAGTAACAACAATTGTAAGCGTTATCTTACGGGGGCTTGTCTTAAAATCCTTGCCTTCATATGTTTAGAAATTGTAACTCTGTCAACAATGGAGAGGAAAGCAAATAGCTATGGGGGTGTTATTAAATGAATACGAATGAAGCCATTAAAGTTCTAGATCGGATGCGTTTATCGAATGGAGCTTATACGGCAAGTTTGTCACAAGATTACAGTTTTGTATGGATTCGGGATATCGTTTATACGGTTCTTCCTTTTATGCAAAAACCATCAGAACGTTATGAAAAAGCATATCATGCCTTATTCGATCTATTTAAAACATACGAATGGAAAATTGATATCCATCGACAAAAGCGTCCGGTATATTTGTTTGAGTATATTCACTCACGCTATTCAACAGATCTAAAGGAAATACCTGTTGAATGGGGTCATGCCCAAAATGATGCGATTGGTGCATTCTTATGGGGAGTAGGTGAAGGCTTCCGTTTAGGGCAAAAAGTGATTCGCGATGAAAAAGATTTAGAAATTGTTCAAAAGCTCGTTGATTATCTAGACTGTCTACAATATTGGCAAGCAAAAGACAATGGAATGTGGGAAGAGAATATGGAGCTCCACACTTCAAGTATTGGGGCCTGTATAGCAGGATTGCATGCAGTGAAAATGCTCGTGAATGTGAAAGAAGAAACCATTAAAAAAGGCGAAGAAACATTAAGATTTCTTCTTCCTAGAGAAAGTGAATCAAAGGACACGGATTTAGCATTGCTCTCTCTTGTCTATCCATATCGAATACTGGATCGTAAAACCGCACTGAAAGTTGTTGAAAATGTATCGAACAAATTAGAACGTAAATATGGCGTGATTCGTTACGAAAATGACCAGTATTATAATCAAGGCAGTGAGGCTGAATGGTGCTTTGGACTTCCGTGGCTTGGTCTTTGTTATTTAGAATTAGGTCTCTTTAATAAGGCGATTGGTTATTTAGAAAAAACAGAAGCGATTATTCCTGAAAATTGGGAAGTACCAGAATTATATATCGGTGGCACAAACATTCCTAATGGCAATACGCCGCTTGCTTGGTCAGTTGCGTTATCTTATCTGTTTATCAATCGGATCGAAAAAGTAAGCGATGAAAAAGCAACATAGATCATTGAAATGAGGCTGCTTAAACAGCCTCTTTTTTGTGTATGGATTATGCTGAAGAAACTGGATACAAGGAAACACCATTATTCAATAATAATATATTGGTATGAAAAATAAGTTGAAAATCAAAATGAGAAAATTATCAATTAAATGTAAAAAAATCATTAGTCAAAAGGAAATGAACACCTTTTTATTGAAAGCGTTTCCCTTGATAGGAAAATCTCTTTTGTTTGTAAAATATTATTTTTTTTTTGAATTTTCCTACAAATCGACATTAAAAAACATTTTTCGCTAAAGGAATAATGCTTTTAATAGCGAATCTAAATTATAGAACTATGTTAGTATCTATTACTTTTAAAAATTGGAGGTGTACGTGTGAACAGCATAGCGAGTCAAAATTTAGATATTTTTCCTAGTGAATTAGAAATGTATTTATTTCATGAAGGAACACTCTTTGAAAGTTATAAGATGTTAGGTGCGCATGTCAGTACATATAAAGGGAATGATGGTGTCCGCTTTTCCGTTTGGGCTCCGCATGCTAAGCAAGTTGCTGTCGTCGGGAATTTTAATAACTGGAATGGTGCTCAGCACGTAATGCAACAAGTGAATCATTCTGGAATTTGGGTTTCCTTTATCCCAGATCTCGAGGAAGGGGAAATTTATAAGTACGAGATAGAAACGGCGAATGGGGAGAAGAAATTAAAAGCAGATCCCTACGCGTTTTTCTCGGAATTACGACCTAACACAGCTTCTGTTGTGAAGCGTTTGGACCAATATGAATGGAAGGATAAAAAGTGGCTACAACAGCGGAATAAAGAAGAATCTTATCATAAACCGCTTCTTGTTTATGAATTACATATGGCATCTTGGAGAAAAAAGGAAAATGGAGATTTGTATTCCTATCGTGAGCTTGCTGATGAGCTTATCGATTATGTGGTCGAGCATGGATTTACACATATTGAATTAATGCCGGTAATGGAACACCCATTAGATTTGTCCTGGGGCTATCAGCTTACCGGATTCTATTCGATAACGAGTAGACATGGAACGCCAGAAGACTTTATGTATTTCGTTGATCAGTGCCATCAAAAAGGGGTAGGGGTCCTCCTTGATTGGGTGCCGGCCCATTTTTGCAGAGATGAACATGGTTTAGGAAGATTCGATGGTACGCCACTTTATGAACCTCATGATGCACGTAAAGCTGACCGGCCTCTCTGGGGTACCTACAGTTTTGATTTTGGCAAACCCGAGATTCATAGTTTTCTAATCTCTAACATAATGTTTTGGATGGAGGTCTACCATATTGACGGGTTCCGTGCAGATGCGGTCTCCTCAATGATTTATCTGAATCACGATAATCCTCAATCAGAGAAGTTAACGAATCAATTCGGTGGCGAGGAGAATATTGAAGCCATTTCATTCTTGAAAAAAATGAATGAAGCAGTATTCGCGAAATACCCTGGAGTTCTGATGATGGCAGAAGAGGCAACAGATCATCCATTGGTAAGTGCACCAACTTCCATTGGGGGTTTAGGCTTTAATTACAAATGGAATATGGGATGGGCTAATGATCTTCTTAAATATATGAAGCTTGATCCATCTGAACGACGCTATCATCATAATCTTTTAACGTTTTCATTTTTCTATGCATTCTCGGAAAACTTTATTCTTCCTTTTTCACATGACGAAGTGGTTCATGGGAAACTGTCGTTATTGAATAAAATGCCAGGTGATTATTGGCAAAAATTCGCCAATTATCGATTACTTTATGGGTACTTCATGACACATCCGGGTAAAAAGCTCGTATTCATGGGAGCAGAATTTGGACAATTTGCCGAATGGAAAGAATTAGAGGAGCTAGACTGGCTTCTTCTCGATTATGAGTCTCATGCTAAACTGAATCGCTATATTACAACGATTCAGCATTTCTATAAAGACACATCCAGTTTATGGAGATTAGATCATGAGCAGGAAGGTTTTGAATGGATTGACGCCGATAATCGGGACCAAAGTGTCATTACCTTCATGAGGCATGGAAAACGGAAAGGAGATTATTGCATTATTGTTTGTAATTTTTCAACAGATGTTTATCATGATTATCGAATTGGAGTGCCTTCTACTGGAAAATACATCGAGGTATTAAACAGCGATGAGGAAGCCTTCGGAGGTTCAGGGCAGCTTAATGAAAAAGCAATTACAGTAGACAAACAGCCTCATCATAACCAGCCATACAGCATGAACATTAAAGTTCCGCCACTTGGCATAACAATCTTTATGAAACAAACAAAAAAGCGGCAGGGGAGAGTAATTCATAATGAAATCTAAAAAATGGATCGCAATGTTATTAGCAGGAGGGCAAGGATCAAGACTTGGCGAATTAACGACTGGACTTGCAAAACCGGCTGTTCCGTTTGGCGGAAAATACCGTATCATCGATTTCCCCCTAAGTAACTGTACTCATTCTGGAATCGATACAGTTGGAGTGTTAACACAATATCAACCGCTTGTCTTAAATCATTATGTTGGAAATGGTAGACCATGGGATTTGGACAGAAACTTTGGAGGTGTTTCTGTTCTTCCCCCTTATCAAGGAAAAGATGGTGGTGAGTGGTATGCGGGTACAGCAAATGCCGTCTATCAAAATATTCAATATATTGATCATTACGACCCAGAATATGTAGTTGTTTTATCAGGTGATCATATTTACAAAATGGACTA
The DNA here is from genome assembly GCF_053653995.1 of Peribacillus sp. JNUCC 23. The sequence goes on along the minus strand of NZ_CM132202.1, from coordinate 2,448,338 downwards.
TAGCAAGATGCTTCAGTATCATGTTGAAAAGGGTGCACAAGCGACTATAGCAGTCATTGAAGTACCTTGGTCAGAAGCAAGTCGATTCGGGCTGATGAATACAGACGAAGAAAATAAAATTTCTGAATTTGAAGAAAAACCAGCAAAACCGAAAAGCAACTTAGCATCAATGGGTGTTTATTTATTTGATTGGAAATTATTGAAAAAGTATTTAATCGAAGATGAGCTTGATCCATTTTCCACGAAAGATTTTGGGAAGGACATTATCCCGAAAATTCTTAGCGATGGAAAGAGTTTGTATGCCTATCGCTTTGAAGGCTATTGGAAGGATGTAGGAACAGTCGAAAGTTTATGGGAAGCTCATATGGATCTTTTGGATGATATTCCTGGATTCGATTTAAATGATCCACATTGGAAGTTTTATGCTGGTAATGCAAATCATCCGCCACAATATATTTCAAAAGAAGCGCATATCTCTCAGTCGCTAGTAAATGAAGGCTGTGTTGTTCACGGTAATATTGAACATTCCGTCCTTTCCTTTAATGTTCAAGTAGGAAAAAACACGACCATTAAAGATTCGGTTATAATGCCGAATGTAAAAATCGGCAACAATGTTACGATTAATAATGCAATCATTGCGAGCGACATTTGCGTTGAAGATGGTGCAGAAATTGGCTCATCTTCACCGGCTGCAGAAATTACATTAATAGGGGATGCCCAGAATATTTCATATGTTGCAACAAACGGGAAAAGTAGTGTTAAATAAGAATATGCATATAGGGGAGCCGGTGTACTTGAAGAACGTAATTGGAGTTATTAATCTTGTGAATGAAAAACAATATTTAAAAGAATTAACATCACATCGCTGTCTTTCTGCTGTTCCTTTTGGCGGAAGATATCGACTAATTGATTTCACCATGTCGAACTTTATTCATGCAGATATTACGAAAGTGGCCGTGTTTACGAAAGAAAAATACCGATCAATCATGGATCATCTTGGCTCAGGGAAGGAATGGGATTTAGATAGACGCAATGGTGGGCTGTTCATACTGCCTCCCACTCATCCAGATGAACTTATTAAAGGTGATTTACAGCAATTTCACGATCACATCGAGTTTTTTCACCGTTCACCTGAAGATACGGTGGTTATCTCACCAGGGCATCATGTTTGTAAAATGGATTTTCAAGAAATCGTTGAACATCACAAAAACAGTAATGCTGATATAACCGTTGTCTATAAAGACTTTGATGGGGAACCTGTAGACAAACCGATTTATCATAAATATGCGATTCGGAACGATGGAAGAGTTAAGAATATTGAACTCTATACATCACCTGAGCAGGGTGAATCAGTAGGGCTTGAGACATTTGTCATCAAAAAGGACTTGCTTATTGAAATTATTAAAACTTGTTGTGAAAATGGAGAATATGATTTCTTAAAAGATGGCATAAAGGCCAACTTACATCATCTAAAAGTTAATGGCTATCATTATAAAAGGTATTTTCCATTCATTCATTCTATTTCTAGTTTCTATAAAAGCAATATGGATTTTCTAAATCCGGAGCTTGCACAAGATTTCTTTTATGATACTTGGGACATCTATACAAAGATCAAGCACGAAGCACCAGTTAAATATTCTATTTCTTCTAAAGTATCTAATTCTTTAGTTGCGAATGGCTGTGACATTGAAGGAACGGTTGAAAACAGTATTATATTCCGCGGCGTGAAAATTCGAAAGGGAGCCGTTGTAAAAAATAGCATTATCATGCAAAAAGGGGAAATCAACGAAGGAACGTATATCGAAAATGTGATAACGGATAAACAAGTAAAAATCACATCAGAACAAGTTGTCATAGGTGATTCTATCCCGCGGATCGTAAAAAAAGCAGATGTCGTGTAACGGAGGATTTGTAATGAATATTTTATATGCTGCATCCGAGTGTGCCCCGTTCATCAAAACCGGAGGGCTCGGGGATGTAATCGGTGCATTACCAAAAGCTCTGCAACAACAAGGTGTCGAGGTAACAGTTATTTTACCTAAATACGGTGACCTTGCAGTAGAATATAAGGACCAATTAGAACTCGTTAAAATTATTGATGTACCTGTTGGCTGGAGAGAACAATATTGTGGAATTGAAAAACTCGAACATGAAGGAATAACTATCTATTTTCTTGATAACGAGTACTACTTCAAACGGTATGGTAGTTATGGATATTATGATGATGGGGAACGGTTCGCCTTCTTTTCGCGGGCAGTGCTTGAAGCAATTCCTCATCTTGATAAAAAGCCTGACATTATCCATTGTCATGATTGGCAGACAGGGCCTATCCCTGTTCTATTAAAAGCCCATTATCGTAATCATCCATTTTATCAGGGGATAAAAACTGTATTCACGATCCATAATTTGCGATATCAAGGCGTGTTTTCTAAGAGTGTTTTATCAGAGCTACTTGATTTAAGTGAGCTATATTTCCATATGGATGGTCTGGAATTTCGCGGAAATGTTAGTTATATGAAAGCAGGATTGGCATATGCTGATTATTTGACGACGGTTAGTCCGACCTATGCAAATGAAATTCAAATGTCTTATTATGGAGAAAATTTAGATGGATTCTTGCGAAAGCGGAGTGGAAATCTTCGTGGAATCGTCAATGGAATTGATCTTGACACATATAATCCAGCACTAGACCAAGCTCTTTTTACAGGCTATAAGTCTTATGAAGGCAAAATGGCGAATAAACGAATGCTCCAGGAACAATTAGGACTACCTGTGAATGAAGAAATTCCAGTTATTTCAATGGTAACAAGGCTAGTTGATCAAAAAGGGATCGATTTAGTTCTTCGTGTAATGGAAGATATTATCAAGCAAAATGTTCAGGTTATCGTACTTGGAACAGGCGAAGAACATTATGAATGGGCATTTAAAGATTTAGCACATCGCTACCCTGAACAAGTTTCAGCACAAATTTATTTCGATGAAGGATTATCTCGGAGAATCTATGCAGGTTCTGACCTATTTTTGATGCCTTCACATTTTGAGCCTTGTGGTATCGGGCAGCTGCTTGCACTGCGCTATGGTACACTTCCACTTGTAAGAGAAACTGGAGGTCTTAAAGATACCGTCGTTCCGTATAATGAGCTGAGCGATCAAGGGAATGGATTTAGCTTCTCGAATTACAATGCTCATGATATGTTATACACAATTGAACGGGCGGTTTGGTTTTATCGCTATCAACCGAAGAAATGGAAAAAGCTCGTTGAACGAGCGATGAGTATTGATTACAGCTGGGATAAGTCTTCTAAGGAATACAAAGAATTATATGAAATGTTAGTATAAAAAAAGTGGCACTTCCATGAAACATTGGGAGTGCTTTTTACCTTTTGATATGCTCCTGATAGTAAATAGTGCAAATCCGTTAGGTAGTAAAATGTAAAAAGGAATCAATCTCATATCTGTCCTGAGATTGATTCCTTTTATGCTTCTTTTCAAATTTTGCTAAAGTTGCTTGCTTCGTTTTTGTCATTCGACTAATTGGCTTCAGCTCACCCCATGTTCCTCTGCTTATTGAAACATCTCTGTTACCTTCCCTTAGATGTTTTTCTCTAATCTTCATTGCTCTTGATTTAGCCAAGTGTTGTCACTCCCTTTAAAAAAGATATCATGCTTTCTTTAATTATATGTATAGTCATGATTATTGCAAGGTTTTCTTTATACTCAGAATCGGGTATAAAGAAGAGAGAGAATAATTTAATTAGATGAGGATGAGCCTTATGAAAAGACGAAGAATGGAATTTATATTTTTATTTGTCTTAATGTTATCCGTTTATATCGTTTTTTTTAGCAGTTTTAGCTTAAACCTGAAGCTTTTTTCGATTGGATTATACGTTCTCATTATCCTCATTACGACGTATTCCTTGATGTTGGAATACCGATCTTCCCACCACACGTTGCTCTGGATGTATGTTTTGTTATTTATCCCTGTGTTTGGCTATATGTTTTACCTATATTCAGGACAGCTCTACTTAAAAGGATATTTATTTAGAACGAAGCGTCAGAGTAACCGTGAAGAATGGAGAAAACTAGTAAATCAAGCGACATCACCTGATTTATCCTTTCTAAACGATCATCAACGAGTCTTTTCAACGTTTGCTAGTAATGCTTCACAAACTACATTCAGCACGAACTCTAATACGTATGTTTTAAAAAACGGAAAAGAAACATTTAGTGAAATTATTAAGAAACTAAAAGAAGCAAAGCAATTTATTCATATCGAATATTATATTTTTAGGTCAGACCGGCTTGGAAAAGAGATCATACATATTTTGATGGAGAAGGCCAAAGAAGGGGTGGAAGTATTATTTATTTTTGATGCGGCAGGTAGCTTTAGTCTAGCCAAATCTGATATTAAGGATATGATTTCTGCTGGAGTGAAGGTCCAACCATTTTCACCATTGAAAAGTGGTTTTTTTAATCAAAAATTCAATTTCAGAAATCATAGGAAGATCATTGTTATTGATGGACAAACAGGTTTCGTTGGGGGGTTGAATGTTGGGGAAGAATACTTAGGTAAAAATAAAAAAATTGGGTTCTGGAGAGATACTCATTTGGAAATAGAGGGTGAGGCAGTCTATACGTTACATACGGTATTTTTAATGGATTGGGAGTATGTGAGCGGGGAGCAGGTTCTTTCTGAAAGACCGAAAATGAATCGGACTGACAAACTGGGTGACGGTGCTGTCCAGATTGTAGCAAGCGGTCCAGATACCCAGCAAGGCATTATGAGTGATTTTTATTATGCGCTTATTTCATGTGCAACGAAATCGATTTGGATTGCGACCCCTTATTTTGTTCCAGATGAGGCAATCCGTGCAGCTATGAAATTCGCTGCTCAAAAAGGCGTTCAAGTACGTTTAATGATTCCAGAAGTAAATGATGGGTTTCTGACTCAAAATGCAAGTCGCTCCTATTTCAATGAGCTGCTTGAGTGCAATGTAGAGATTTATTTGTATAAAAGGGGGTTTTTACATCAGAAAGTTATTATTGTCGATCATGATATGGCGACAATCGGAACAGCCAATATGGACAAACGCAGTTTTCATTTGAATTTCGAAGTAAATGTTTTTTTACTTGGAACACAATCTATTAATGAACTTGTGGAGAATTATGAAGGAGACATTCTAGAGAGTGAAAAAGTAGAGATGGACTCTTATCGTAAGCGAGGCTTTGTTGTGAAATCGAAGGAAGCATTCAGTCGCTTGTTTTCAGATGTTCTTTAATAGGAATATGATTGTGAACATTGTATAGTAGAAAAAAGATAATTAGCAAATGTATTAGGGAGAGTAGAAAAATGAGATTAGTTTCTTGGAATGTAAATGGAATTCGAGCCTGTGTTAAGAAAGGTTTTCTTGATTATTTTCACGAAGTAGACGCAGATATCTTTTGTTTACAGGAAACAAAGCTACAAGAAGGACAAATCGAATTGGAGCTTGATGGCTACTATCAATACTGGAATTATGCATGGAAAAAAGGCTACTCCGGAACAGCTGTTTTTACAAAACAAAAACCATTATCTGTTTCATACGGTGTCGGGGATCAAGATGAAGAACCAGAAGGACGCATTATTACGTTAGAGTTCGAATCTTTTTATTTGGTTAATGTGTATGTGCCAAACGCTAAACGGGATTTAACAAGACTTGATTATCGACTTCAATGGGAAGATGAAATTTGCGCTTATTTAACCGAACTGGATCAGAAGAAGCCGGTTTTATTTTGTGGAGATTTAAATGTTGCCCATCAGGAAATAGATTTACGAAATGCAAAATCTAATTTCGGTAATTCTGGATTTACCATTGAAGAGCGTGAGAAAATGACCGATTTGCTTCAAGCGGGATTTGTTGATACGTTTCGATATTTACACCCTGAAAAAGAAGGGGCTTACACATGGTGGTCCTATATGAGCAAGGTCAGGGAGCGGAACATTGGTTGGCGGATTGACTATTTTCTTGCATCAAAACGCCTAGATACCAATTTATTGGAGGCTGGCATTCATCCCCATGTTCTTGGAAGTGATCACTGCCCGATTTATCTAGAAGTTGATTTCATATAATCGCCAATAATTGGTTATAGTACTAACGCAGTCACCAAATTAAAGGAGGATATGGATGAAATCATTTAATGTAACGTTTCATAAGGAAGACGATGTAGATACAATGCTTGTCCAAAAACTGATGGAGCAGGAGTTCGAACAAGCAACTGTTGGAGGAACACGTCAATTATTTGAGCTTGATACGAATGTAGGTTTATTCGTATTTTTTGATGGACAAGACAAAGATGGGGATCTTTCTTATTTGATGCTTCAATATGAAGAAGACAATGAAGATCCACAAGCTTGTTACTCATTTGAAATGAAAGATTTTTATGAGTTCATCACACTTTATTTACAAGGAGTCGACGATTTCCCAGAGGATGATGAAGAAGATGATTCGTATGGTCCGATTCATCACTTGGCACATCTCTTATTCCATGTGGTTGAAGAAGGGAATTCGATTAACCTAGAATAATCTATTGGGCGTTGACCTCCTATTTTTACAGGGGGTCTTTGTTCTGTATATGAGGATGTTCAAAAAGGGGTGGGACGTGGGAGATTTGGTGTTTACGGATCCTGTTACAAGCAATCGATGCTCTTAAATGACAAAATTACGTGAAGCATCGCTCTAAATTATTTAAACAAGTAAATGAAGAAGATAGGGGGATTAAAATTGATCAAAACAATGAATATAAAACAAGAAGAAACAGCACGTGAAGTTTTAGGTATCCAACTTCCAGCCTATCAAATTGAGGCAGAGCTAATTAATTTTCATGAAATTCCTCCTTTAAAAGACACAGTAGAGACGATTATGGCTAGTAGAGAACAATTCTTCGGCTATTATATAGAAAATCAGCTTACTGGGTTTATATCCTTCGAAGAAACAGAGACAGAAATCGATATTTGCCGCATGGTCGTTCATCCTAATTTTTTCAGGAAAGGAGTAGCAAAAAAACTTGTTCAATATATTTTACATACAATAAATGGTCATAAAAAACTAACCGTCATGACTGGCGAGAAAAACTACCCAGCAAAAAATCTATACCTGTCATTGGGCTTTATAAAAGTAAAAACCGTTGAAGTGTCAGAGGGTATCTTTCTGTCAGGGTTTGAGAGGAAGTAAAAAAGCATCAGAGAATTCTTCTCGATGCTTTTTCTAGATATTAAGTTGAACGGATGTTTTTCACTCTTCCAACCTGTCCGTCGGTTAGCCTTACTTTAATGCCATGAGGGTGGGAACTTGATTTTGTTAAGAGATCCTTCACAATTCCACTAGTTAATTTTCCTGTGCGTTGGTCTGCTTTAAGAACGATTTCAACGGCAGCTCCAGGTGTGATATCTTTTCTAGTTTGCCCGTTCATCATACACCCATTTTTCTGCGGGTATTGCTGACTTTTTTCGTTTGCTGGCTCTTCATCTTTTGACCTGTCTGTAGCCCATTCGTATTTGTTTTTCCTTTAGAGCCTTGATTTTTTTTCGCTTCAAGCTGCTGCTTAATTGCATCTTGAAGGCTTATTTTCTTCTTGGGTGTTTCTTCTGAAGTAACTTGATTATTGTCTGTCATGTAAAAAATCCTCCTGATCAGGTATGTCGTATACATCTAGTATAAACCATCTTATTGTATAAAAGCTATGTATTGATGTAGGTCTCTCACATTTTCTAAAAAGAAAAGTTTATACGCAACTAAAATCAAACGAGATAATATGTTGGTATCATATCCTGATTGGTAGATTAATTTGCAATAATAGCCACAGGTTGCCAAGAAAAATGGTGAAGACAAAGTGATCTTAAGACATCTTTTGCCCATCATATGAGCCATAAAAAAGAAAAGAATCTATAAATATGAAATAAAAGTCCGCTTTAATACATAGAAGCACTGTCTACGTTCAGTAATAAGTGTTTAAATATTAACAGAAAATTCAATATACCAGAACTTGCATTTATCTATAGGTATTATGTATGATTGAACTATATTTACCAAATACAAGGAGGTATATGATGAGTACATTTGTAAAATCTAATCAAACTGCACCGTTTTCGGGGAATTATGTAGAAGTTGGGCAAGGCGGAGGGAAAATCAAAAGAGCACAAACGATTGAAGCAAAAGAAGGAACTGAGTTACCTGAATTAAAGTCCTATACGATTAAGTTAGAGCATAAAGGAACAGAAAAATCAGTAGAAAGACAGCATCAATGGAAGCTAATTAAGTAAAAACCAGGATAACCTCTTAATAAAGAGGTTATCCTGGTTTATTTTTTTAAACGATTACTCTTATATCCTTTAATTTTAAAAATATTAAATTCACTTATGAACTGTTATTTCACTCTGTTTGCCTGCTTTAACTTTTCGTTTTTTATCGATGGGATTGGGTAATGATAATACATAACGGCCTTTTCAATAAAGTAAAACTTCAATCAGTAGGTATTTTCTTCATCCCCCACTGGATTGTTAGTTGAACCAATCGGGCTTTTACGGGCAGTTAACCTCCACCTTTACGTTCCTTCGTATCCTCTAAGCCTTGAAGGTGGGGGTCTTGACTTTCCGTTAATGCGGGATAAAATGGAGGGAATTATTCATGAAACTTACACCAGAGCAGCGTATTGAGTTGCATGGGTTTAATAATTTAACGAAATCACTTAGCTTTAATATGTATGATATTTGTTACACAAAAACGAAAGAAGAGCGTGAAGCGTATCTAGAATATATCGATGAGCAATATAATGCTGAAAGATTAACGGCCATTTTAGAAACGGTGTCAGATATGATTGGTGCACATGTATTAAATGTGGCGAGGCAAGATTACTATCCACAAGGGGCAAGTGTTACAATGCTGGTGTCAGAAGGTCCAATTATTGCACCTTCAGAATCGTTAGAGAAGTCGCCAGGTCCCTTGCCAGAAGCACTAGTCGTGCATCTTGATAAAAGTCATATTACGGTGCATACATACCCCGAATATCATCCAGATGAAGGAATTAGTACATTTCGGGCAGACATTGATGTTTCCACTTGTGGAGAGATTTCTCCGCTTAAAGCATTGAATTATTTGATCCATTCGTTTGATACCGACATCATGACGATGGATTTTCGTGTTCGAGGATTTACAAGAGACAAAAATGGTCATAAACTCTTCATAGATCAGGACATTAATTCGATTCAAAATTATATTCCTGAAAATGTAAAAGATCAATATGACATGATTGATGTTAATGTGTACCAAGAAAATATTTTCCACACAAAATGTAAATTAAGAGAATTTGACTTAAATAATTACTTATTCGGATATACAAAAGATAAAATTTCACAGAATGAAGAGAAAGAAATCACAAGAAGATTAAAGCGAGAAATGGATGAAATCTTTTTTGGGAGAAATATGAAGGAAAAATGAAAACATGGAACGGCTACTATTAATTCTGCATTCTTTCTAAATATAAAAGCTCGAATAGGTTTCAAAAAAAGGTGTTGTCCTATACATTTCTCATTAGAGGGAAGTGGTTGTTTCATACCACGTATTCACGGATTGTGTTCACAGGACTTGTTTTCCAATCTATCTTTTTCATAGGAAATACCCTTCATAATTCCTTACATCCAGAACGCTAATAGGATAAATTTATTAGTCAAGGAGACAAGTGCAACATACCATTAAAAAGCAAGTTCAATTTCTTCCAAAATTATCGCAAATCTTTTAATATGGAAATAGTACCATTATAAAATGAAAGTAGTGATGATGTTGTCATTGAATACGTGGTTTGAAAAAGGAATGTCGTTTGAAGAATACAGAAAGAGCATGGAAGTAAATCGTGATGAACTTTCTCGTGTTTACGAAAAAGTGGATTTTACTGAAGAAGACTTTCAATTCTTCAGCAATTTAGCTAACAAGAAATGGAGAGGTATCGTACTTACTGCTGATTGGTGTGGAGATGCTTCATTCTGCGTCCCAATTATTCAACGAATCGCAGAAAAAAGTAATCTGGAATTGAAGTTTTTGATCCGCGATGAAAATTTAGAATTAATGGATCAATATCTAACGAATGGAACAGCGCGTTCTATTCCAATTTTTATCTTTATTGATGAAGCTGGAAATGAGCAAAGGGTATGGGGACCCCGAGCAGAAAAAGTGCAGGAGTTTCTACAAACATTGTTGGTTAATCTCCCAGACAAAGATGCTGCTGACTTCAAAGACAAGCAGAAAGAAGTTTTTGGTCAGTTCAAAGAAAAGGTTACAACAGATCCTGACATGTGGCGAGTTGTTATTGAAAGTGTAATAACAAGACTGAAATAAAGTGAAGTTTCAATCAGTGGGGGCTTAATCCCCTAGTGCTCGTTAAAGTAGCTATCGAACTTCTTGGCTCTAATTATCCTTTTTGAACACGTACTAATAGCTAATTATGATACCAATTTGAATAAATCAAAAAACATCTCTCGAAAATTCGAGAGATGTTTTTTGATTTTTTGTTTCTTGACAATCAATGTATACCTATCAGGTCAATGAAAAATAAGACTCAAGGCTTATTAAAATGTACTTTTTAAGTCCATGTTTAGAATATCCCCTTTCATGTATCGTTAATGGTGTTATCTGAAAGGGAGTGCTATGTATTTATGTTTGAATTTATTTATTCAGTAGGCCAGTTTATTTCCATCTTACTTGTTGTTATATGGGGACTAGCTATTTATTCAACGAATGGCCTTATATATGCTTCAACAAAGAAGGGACAAAGGATTTGGAAAGGAGTCATCCTCTTTAGTATTCGCTCAGGGTTGGTGCTCAATTTCGCTTGGATCAGTTCAATAATAACAATGGGTGCGATGTTAGGTTGGCTATTTATAGAAGATAAAGTATTTGTGTTTCTTCCATTAATTCTTTTTCCATCAATCATGGTGATGATTTGGACGATGCCGATATTTAGCCAAATAAAAGCGATTGAGGAAGGAGATAAAGAGGTTGTATCCTTATGTAGGAAAATAGCCGCTTCCCCACGTTTTTCATTCCCAATTAAGACCATGCAGCTAGGTGCAGTCTTGATATTAGGTTTATCGATTTTTGGGTCAGGTGTGTTACCAGAGGGAATTGATTTATTACTCTTTTTTGTTGTATTTGGATTATTAGTATGTTTTTTATTTTTACTTCAAAAAAGAATACATGAAAAGGTTACAAAAGAAGATTTTCAAAAGCCTAAGTGGATGATACGGTTAATTAAACGATTGGCTATCATCGCTGTTTTTATCATCGGCGGCATCAGCTGGATCACTATGGGAATGGAAAGAAGTACATTGCCAGCCGAAATTAGTATGGTGAATCATGACAACGTTGAATTAGGCGGTGGTTCAATGATCCATCATAACCATAGTCATCATAGCGGGGGCATGACGTAAGTGTAACGGAACTTGTCGACAGCAGTTCAGCCAAACCAGACCGGACCTATACCCTTGTATCCCAGAAAAAGACCATCGAATTAAGTGATGGGGAGACATTTGATGCTTGGATATTTAATGGACAATATCCTGGTCCTCAACTAAGAATTCAAAAGGACGAATTGGTGGAAGTGACTTTAATTAATAAAGACATTGAGGCAGGAGTGACGATTCATTGGCACGGTTATAACGTACCAAATGCGATGGATGGAGTTGCTGGAATGACCCAGGATGCCGTTCAAGTGGGAGAGCAATTTACGTATCGTTTCAAAGCGAATGACGAAGGGACATACTGGTATCACTCACATCAACAATCCTCTGAACAGGTGAAGAGAGGACTATTCGGATCATTTGTTGTTTTGTCAGGTGATGAAGACGGCAAAACGAACGAAATTACCTCCATCGGGGACAATTGGCTTTTTGGTGGAAATGAAGCGATCGTTTCTGATGGGCATGACCAAGGGTTTGTGAAAAAAAGGATGTCAACAGGTTCGGATGTCCGTTTGCGCTTAATTAATACGACGAATTACACAAAAACATATTTTATTGAAGGTTCAGAGTTTAAAGTAGCGGCGATTGATGGGCAATCCATCCATAAACCACAGGATCTAAAAAATACGAAATTAGAACTTGGTGCAAGCGGAAGGTATGATGTTATATTTACGATGCCAGATAAACCTGTGTTAATAAAGACAAGTGGATACTCACAACAAGGAAAAACAGATGCGCAGCTCTTATTGAGTCAAGATGGTCAATAGCGTTCCACTTATTTCTGCTGAAATGCAAAGTTTTAAACCTGAAGAATATGGGGAAGTCTACAAATACCTTTTGATCTTTCAAGCGATTTTGATCGAAAATTCACAATGGTTCTTGGGCAACGATTCGGTTTTTACGATGGGAAACCAAACTATTTATGGACAATTAATGGGGAAATATTTCCGAACACCCCGACAATGATGGTAAAGGAAGGAGATTGGGTAAAAATAACATTTGTGAATAAGAGTTTCATGGATCATCCGATGCATTTACATGGCCATCGTATGCTTGTCTTAAGTAAGAATGGAAGCTGGTAACGGGTAGTCCATGGTGGACAGATACTCTGAACGTTGTACCTGGGGAAACCTATGAGGTCGCTTTTCTAGCGAACAATCCAGGCGTGTGGATGGAACATTGTCACAATCTCGATCACGCAGCTGTGGGAATGACTATGCATTTATCCTATGAAGGAGTTAGTTCACCATTTTCAATTGGTCGAGATACGTTGAATCAGCCAGAATAAGAGCTTTATAAAAATCGCTTTAATAATAAATCATCATTTTAAATAATGGGTCCTCATAAATGAGAACCCATTATTCCATTATAGTACCATTTTTGACTCGTTTAAAAAACGGAATGAAGTTTTTCTAAAAGGGTCTGACCCCAACGTTCTTGGGACAGTAACGAAAGTTCTTTTATTCAGATTGTTGGACGATTATTGCACTTTGGACTTGACTAACTGCTGTTTGGGCTTGTGCAATTTCATTGGCGGCTTGTTTGATTGCTTCCTCAGCTAACGTTGGATCTGAAGCAGATTTTTCGATTGCTTGGCTTAATAATGTTTGAGTCAGTGTAACATTTGCTTTAGCTTGGTTTAGCTGATTAACATCAATTGGTTGATTATTTGGGCTCATACGAATCCTCTCCTTTTTAAATTGAATACCTATATAGCTTGACCTTGCTGGCTTGTTTTATCGGTGGAAAAAAATACCGTGCAATTGTTTTATCAATTCCACTTCACTTTACAATATTTTTCCTAAAACAATGGCCCATGATTGATAGTAAGAAAGAAGAAGTTTTAAATAGTGCCTCTAGAAATTACACGAAAAAGCAATTAATAGGCATTAGAACTATTGTTCTGTCACCTTTTTTCCTTGTATACCCAGCATATTCAAATTTTTTAATAGTTTAAAAACTAAAAAATTACTTTGACAGATAGAGCAATTAAAGGTAAAATTACTCTATCAGATAGAATAGTTAAGGTACAAGGAAGTGAAAAAATGATAAGAAGTGATATTATTCGTGGGCATTTGGATTCGATTATCTTACGTTTGATCTTAGAAGAAGACAGGTATGGGTATGAAATATCGAAGGAAATTAGCCTACGTACAGACAATCGATTTCACATAAAAGAGGCAACCTTATATGCTGTGTTTCAACGGCTAGAAAAAAAGGAATTAATTGAAGCCTATATAGGTAGTGTTTCTCAAGGTGGAAAAAGGAAATATTACAGAATTACGTTACTTGGAAAAGCCTACTTAAAAGAATTGGTTGAAGAATGGAACGAGGTTAAGGAAATAATTGATTTATTTATGGAGGGCTTAAAATGAAGAAACTGAAAAATCATGTTGAAGAATTATTTAAAGATATTCCAGAAAGTGAGCAAAAAAAGGCAATCAAACAAGAAGTTTTGGAAAACCTTGAAGAAAAAGTGTGGGATTTAATGGAACAAGGGAAAGAAGAAGAAGATGCCATTAATAAAGCAATTGTCGATTTTGGGGATATTGAAGAGATCAAAAAGGAACTGGGAGTAAAGCGACCAACAAAGAAAAACATGACTAAATTAAATTTAGGATATTCCATATGGGGGAGTCTTTTAATCATTGCCCTTTTTATTTTTATCAATGTTTCATATTCCCCTGACACGATTTGGTTCGTCTATCCAACCTTCGCCGTTTTATGGTGGCCTTTAACGATGTATTTTCATTGGCAACGTTCAAAATAGGGGGGGATTAGAAAATGAAGAAATACGATGTTGGCTTTGCTGTGGCAGGAAGTGTAATGAGTATGATCTTTTTCATGCTTGTCAATTATTTAACAAGCTCTCAATATCCTTGGTTTATTTATCCGTCTATCTTATTACTGTTATGGCCTATTGGCTTGTACTCTAGAAAAAACGGGAATTACAAACTACTTTCTATTATTTATAGTCTGTTTATTATCGTTCTTATTATTGCTGAAAATATATTTTATTCACCTAACTATGCATGGTCATTATATGCAGTTTATCCGATCCTTTGGTGGCCGATTCTTGTCTTTTTAGGCAAGAAGGCGAAAACGATACGAGTCGCATTAATTGGAAGTTTGAGCATGATCCTATACTATTCGATCTTAAACGCCTTCCATTCTCCCGGATATTTATGGTTTATCTATCCGACTTTCGTAGTGTTATGGTGGCCACTATCTGTATTTCATGCATGGAAAAAGACATACTATAAATTCTCAATCCATGCAAGTATATTACTCATTACATTTTTTATATGTGTAAATATTATTTCCTCACCTCATACGATTTGGGCGGTCTATCCGATTTTTTGTGTGCTCTGGTGGCCGCTAAGTATGTATTATTTTGTGTATAATAGGAGAGTAGAAGAGTAATCCGAAACTATAGAAAATGGTGGTACTTATAAATGAAAGAGAGAAAAGTATATCTCCTATTTACTGATACAGGAACGTATTTTACGAAGCTAATAAAACTATTTACGAAGCAACCATTTAACCATGTTTCGATCTCATTTGATAATGAATTAAGAGAAATTTTCAGTTTTGGCCGTAAAAAACCTGATAATCCTTTTATCGGTGGCTTTGTAAGGGAAAAAATAGCAGTAGGATTATTTAAAAAAGCTAGATGTGAAATATATAGTTTTAAAGTTTCAGAATTGGATTATGAGCGAATGATATGTAAAGTGAAACAAATTGAGGCTGAAAAAGACCTTTACAAATATAATTTACTAGGCCTATTTGCTATTCTACTAAATATAAATTTAAAGAGAAAAAATGCCTTTTTTTGCTCTCAATTTGTGGCAACGATTTTGAATGAAAAAAAACATATAATTGATAAATCACCAAATATGGTAACGCCGCAAAATTTATTGGCTCTAAATAGTCTTCAATTAGTTTATAAAGGGAAACTCCATTTATACTCATATCAGACGAAAGAAATAGTGAGGAGAAACGATTTAGAATTAAGTTTTAGAAACCATTTTATTGGCAATACAGCTGATTTTAGCTAAGTATATAGTAACTAAATAATTTTGATAAATAAGCGGGGGAAGATCTACAGAAAGACTTTCCCCCGCTTATTTATCTTGGTTAACAGTCGACTCGGCTGTTGCTCTAAAAACTGTGAGCTTACGATTTAGAGACACTAGAACGAGACAGACTACCTTTTGTAGTGAGGATGAGAAAAGTCCACTAATGGGAGTTTCACCTTTATTGAGAAGTATCTTCCTTTTGCTCTGAAGGTTCCTCTGTTGGATCTGGCTCATCTTCGTCCACACCATTACAGCCGTATAAGAAGCCCATAGATAAAACGGTTGACATTCATGCAAACATATATTCTTTCCTTTTCATTCCTTCTTTATATTTTTACGTTACCCTGTATTAAGTAAATTCATTCAAAATAATTTCCGAGTTATTTAATTTTTTGTTAGAAAAATCAAGAATTCTCAACTCATCTTATAAAGATACCGAATTCGTCTTTATACCATTAATGTTATCCTTATTAATTAAAGTTACGAATACTATTTATTTTCAGAAAAATAAACTTGACCTCCCAATTTTATCAAGTTAGAATTATATTAAACTTAATAATGAATAAGCGATGATTGGAAATAGTAAAAGGTTAAATAATCTTAAAGAGAGCCGATGGATGGTGAAAATCGGTAGTTGTTTGCCTTTGAACTCGTCCATAAGCTACTCCGTGAACTAATAGTAGGGGATGTCGGTTTTCGACCGTTATAAGGGTAGGTGGTAACAGCCACCGAATTAAGTGGATTAATTATGCGAATTAATCAATTAGAGTGGTACCGCGAGCAAAGCCTCGTCTCTATAGTTTCTATAGAGGCGGGGCTTTTTTTATATCCAATTATTGAAAAGGAGTGATTTTATAATGTCAAGAAAAATTTGGGTGTTTGATACAACTTTACGGGATGGAGAGCAAGTTCCTGGTGCTAAACTTAATCTGTATGAAAAACTCGAAGTAGCACAGCAATTAAAGAAACTGCAAGTTGATATTATTGAGGCTGGTTTCCCCGCATCTTCAGTTGGCGATTTTAATGCTGTTAAAGAAATTGCAACGAAAGTGGGAAATACAGATGATATCATAATCACAGCGTTAGCACGGGCAGTAAAAGCAGATATTGATTCTGTTTATAACAGTGTGAAATATGCTGAAAAACCATTAATTCATATGGTTCTTGGAACTTCAGATATTCATGTCGAGAAGAAATTTGGCAAATCTAAAAATCAAATTTTAGACATTGGTGTGGAAGCAGTGAAATATGCGAAAACACTACTCCCCGATGTGCAATATTCAACAGAAGATGCGTCTCGATCAGATTTTGAGTACTTATGGACAACAATTGAAGCTGTTGTGAAAGCGGGAGCTACGATTATTAATGTACCTGACACAGTTGGTTATGCCGTTCCTGAAGAGTTTGGTGAGTTAATTTTCAAATTAAATGACCGCTTGAAAAATCTAAATGATAAGGTACTTTTAAGTGTACATTGTCATAATGATCTTGGAATGGCAACTTCAAACACGTTGGCAGCTATTAAAAATGGTGCTGATAAAGTCGAATGTACGATCAATGGTATTGGTGAACGTGCAGGTAATGCTGCGCTAGAAGAAGTTGTCATGGCTCTTAATACGCGTCAAGCATTCTATAATGTTCACACAAACATTAATACAAAAGAAATAATAAATACCTCAAAACTTGTCAGTAGTTTAATGGGGCTTGATGTACAAGTGAATAAAGCAATTACAGGGGATAATGCCTTTGCACATTCTTCTGGTATCCATCAAGATGGGTTGTTGAAATCAAGAGATGCTTATGAGATTATTAGCCCAACAGAAGTCGGTTTAAGCGATATGGAGCTCGTTTTAACTGCTCGTTCTGGTCGTCATGCAGTGAAAAATGCTCTTGAAAAATTAGGGTTTAATCAGTTAACAGATCCACAATTTGAAGATATATTTGCTCATTTTCTTGAGTTAGCAGATGTGAAAAAAGAAGTATATAACCATGATTTATATGTCATCGTCGAAAATTATTACTCAAGACATGATATGAATAATGAGGATATCAAATATTATAGCGACAATTTCTATGAACTAATCGACCTTCAAGTAATTAGTAATCCCATTTTTCCTTCTGCAAGTGTGAAAATTAAGAAGGGAAATCAAATATTTAAGAGTAGTACTGTAGGATCTGGACCAATTGATGCACTATATTCTTCCATTAAAGAAATCATTGATTTAGATATTAAATTATTAGAATATAAAATTAGCAGTGTATCAAGAGGGAAAGAGGCGTTAGGTAAAGTTAAGCTACAAGTGGAGTATAAAGGAGAAAAATACATCGCTAAAGCAACAGATACAGATGTAATCAAAGCAAGTGCTTTAGCTTATATTAATGTCGTAAACAGTATTGTTGTTGAAAACTTACTTCCAGTTTAATTAGTTGTTGGCTGCCTGATAAAGAAAGGGTGACCCTCACACTCTAAACATGACAATGTAAATAGAATAGAGTGTGAGGTCATCTCAAATGAGAAGTTCATCTTGATTGTGTGTAAGAATTCCCGTGAAATCATTATTTAGATGAATGTAATGCTGCGAGAAAACAAAATGGCTCCTAGCCTTTAGTTTAGTAATCTTTGCAACTAATTAGGGTTCATTATTAATAATAAAGTGTTGTCATACGAGAAAATATGATAAAACACTAAGACAAATTGAGGTTATCAACATTGCAATCAATGGTTTTAACGCTTTTGTGCGAAGATCACGAAGACTCACATTTAGGCCTAGACCTACCATGGCCGCGGTTAAACACCAAGTAGTTAGATTAGAGATACCACTCAGAACTCCTTCAGTAACTGGGATATAACTTCCAAGCGCATAGCTCCCGAAAAAACTCATAAGGATGAATCCGATTAAGAACCATGGGAATTCAATTCTGTCCTCTTGTGAATTCTGATCAGGATTTTTCCGCTTCATAAAGTACATGAAAATAAAGCATAGCGGAACGAGCAGGAACACACGGCCTAATTTTGCTAGTAAGCCGATTGCAAGCGCATCTTCTCCACCAGGTGCGGTAGCTAAGGCAACGTGGGCGATTTCGTGTAAGCTAATACCCGACCAAATCCCGTAATCGATAGCTGATAATGGTAAAATAGGACGGAGAATGGTGTAAACAATTGCAAAAATTGTCCCAACTAGTGCAATAATTCCGACTCCAATGGCCGTATCTTCATCCTTTGTTTTGACAATCGGAGCAATCGCAGCGATGGCGGCAGCACCGCAAACGCCGGTCCCAACTCCTAAAAGCAAAGAAATGTTTTTATCGGCCTTAAATACTTTGGCAAGCCAAATGGTTAAGAGAATTGCAAAAATAATGACGCAAGCGTCACGAATTAGCAGCCCAATCCCGTCTTGTATAACCGTATTGATATTTAATTTCAAACCATACAAAATAATGGCTAAGCGTAGTAGCCTCTTTGACGAGAACGCAATTCCAGGTCGGATCACCTCTGGATAACTAAACACTTGCCGGTATACTACCGCAATAACAATCGCAGATGCTAGTAGACCAACATGATTAAACCCTGGCACTTTAGCTAACAAGAAGCCAAGAAAAGCGATAAAAAAGGTGAATGCAATTCCGCCAATCCAGAGTAAGGCTGTAAATTTCCGTGTTGGTTCCATAGGTTCATGTGCTTTTACTCTTTCTGTTTCCAAATCATCACCTCCCAAAAATGTACCTCATTGATAAGATAAATCATAATTGATGATAAGAAAAATAATTATCTATGATATTAATAATAAGTAATTCTTATAGAAGGAGGGGGAGTATGGATCAACATTTACTCGTATTTGTAACAGTAGTGGAAAATGGAAACTTTTCACGTGCTGCAGAGAAGTTACATATGACGCAACCAGCGGTAAGTCAGTACATCCAATTATTAGAGCGTTCTTATGGTGTAAAGCTACTCGATCGGAGTAATAAATATGTTCGGCTAAATAAAGCGGGAGAAATTGTTTATTACCATGCTAAGGAAATATTAGGACTATATTCGAAAATGCAAGATTTAATTGATGATTTATCCAATCGAGCAAGCGGTCAGCTATCAATTGGTGCAAGCTATACTTTTGGGGAATATGTTCTTCCACATTTTGTTGCCAGATTACACGATCAATATCCTCTTATAAAGCCTAGTATTACGATTGGAAATACGAAGGAGATAGCAGAATTGGTACTTAGAAACCAACTGGATGTTGGAATTATCGAAGGAGATTTTAAGAATACACAACTTACCATTGATGCATTTACGGAAGATAGGATGTTTGTAGTTGCTTCTTCTCATCACCGTTTAGTTCAAAAAGATAGTGAAGCGGAAATTTATGAACTAGAAAAAGAAAGGTGGATCGTCCGCGAAATAGGATCAGGAACGAGGGAGGCAACAGAAAAAGTCTTTCACTCCATGTCAATTGACCCAAAAGACATCATGGAATTCGGTAGCACCCAGTTGATAAAAGAATCAGTTGAATCAGGACTAGGTATTACCCTCCTGTCCCATTTAGCTATTCGAAAAGAATTATCAATGGGCCTATTAAAAATCGTTCAAGTAAAAGGTACCCCTTTTAAAAGGGAATTCTCAATTGTATTGCGAACATCATTTAAAACAAAAGCTTTAGAAGTATTTATCAATCTGTTAAAAGAAGAACGAACTTAATCGACGAGTATGTAAAGGTGGAAAGGTATTTGACATAAGGGTGATTAGTAGAAATAATCAAAAATTCCGCATTATGAGCAATTGCAATGATAAGAAAAATGAATATTTTTTTGAGTATGCCTTTAAAGCCGAATGAGCTTGAAAGATTCCCTTCATAAGCTGATGCAAGCACGCCAGATATATAGTCTAAAATCACAAAAAGAACGAGCATATGCAAAAGTGGAGTCATCGAGCCGAATAAATAACTTATCAAGCCACCTAAAAAAGCGGTTCCCAACTTATAAACTAATGAGATTTGTTCCATCATGTCCTCCTAGATAATCGTGTGAGGTTTCGTTCTTAATATAATATGGTTTAGACATGAATGGGATTGAGCCAGGGTCTATTGGAGAATAATATTATTTATTTGAACGAATGAACATAAAGTAGCTATGAAAGTTAATTATTTATCCATAAAATGTTTTTAAAAAATCTATTTAAGAATTTGGAGATAAAGGTAACATTATTTACATTCTTTACTAAAATTTTTTTGATTAAGTCTTGATTTATCGATGTGAAGCAATTACTATAAAAGTAACAAAAAACGGAAGGGTGACGATGAAACAATGATCAATTAATCCTATTTTTAAGAAAAATTCGTTAGAAATACGATCTTTTTTTCTGGATAGGATTAGTTTGTACATTTTTCATACAAGCCAATAAGATCATTGTGTTCCTTCTGTTAGGGATATTATGCCATTTTGACATTGTATTGTACTGCCTCCTGTCCAGATATTTAACAGGAGGTTTTTATTTTGGAAAATAATATTTCATCGGGCGCGTCACCTAAATTATTTAGTAATCGGGTTTTTCAGGCTATTATCGTTTCGGGGTTGTTTTTACAAATAGGAATTTGGGTAAGGAATTTTGCGGTACTCTTATTTGTCATGGAACAGACAAATGGTGATCCATTTGCGGTATCCATGATTTCTGTAGCGGAATTCGCTCCTATTTTTATTTTTTCATTTATTGGCGGGACGTTTGCTGACCGTTGGAATCCGAAAAAAACAATGGTTTGGTGTGATATTTTAAGTGCTATTTCTATATTTGCCGTACTCTTAACGCTTTTATTCGGAACTTGGCAAGTGGTATTTTTTGTAACGTTAATCTCGGCGATTCTATCCCAATTTTCGCAGCCTTCCGGAATGAAATTATTTAAATTGCATTTGCCAGAAGAACAAGTTCAGGCTGGAATGTCGGTCTATCAAACGATTTTTGCTGTATTTATGGTATTAGGCCCTGTTATTGGGACGTTTACCTTTCAATCCTTTGGAATAGAGATATCAATTATGATGACAGGCATAGCCTTTTTACTTTCAGCTGGTGCACTCGCATTTCTACCAAAGGATTACAAATTGGAAGAGAAAGAAAGAGAATCAACATTATGGCAAGAAATGAAAAGTGGCGTTAAATATGTTTTGAATAAGAAGGAATTAAGCTTGTTAGGTTTATGTTTTCTAGCTACAGGTCTTGGGTTAGGATTTATTCAGCCTCTTTCGATTTTCCTTGTAACTGAACAATTAGGCTTACCGAAGGAAAACCTTCAATGGTTGTTTATGGTCAATGGGATTGGAATGATATTAGGCGGAGCAGTTGTCATGATTTTTGCCAAAACAGTCGCTCCTCAGAGACTAATCACCTTCGGAATGCTTGTAAATGCGATTGGTCTAGCGGTCATGGGATTATCAACAAATCTATGGCTAACATTAACAGCCGAATTTGTAAATGGGTTAATGTTACCTTGTATTCAGATTGGTATTAATACGATGATTTTGAAAAGAACAGAAGGGGCTTATATTGGTAGGGTCAACGGAATCTTAATGCCGCTGTTTACTGGTTCGATGGTTTTAACGATGAGTATGGCTGGTATAGTAAAAGAACAATTTTCCTTGGTTGCTGCTTTTGAACTAGCGGCAGTTTTGTTTATCATCGGCATGTTTTTCATTTTGCCATTATACAATCAGAAAACGGAAGTAAAACCGGAGAAACTAATCTCCCAAGACTAGTTTGCTTATTAATAGAAAAACAAGGGCTGTACCTGTAGTTGGGAAATAACCTGACTAGGGGACAGCTCTTTTCCTATTATTTAGCTATAAATATTACTGAATTAATTATTCAATTCTAGATTAAACAAACTGATTGACTTAACAGAAAAAAAGGAGTAAGTTTTAATAGTTCAGAAATGAACTATTCATAAATAGAAGATTGGTGACGTGAAAATGGAAAGTGAAAATCAACAAAACATGCGTTCAGTACTACTCATGCGTTCATTTTGGAACGTGCAGAAAAACATGATGCGATTTGTTCAAAAGACAGCAGTAGAGAATGGGCTATCTGTTCCACAATATGCGGTTTTGATGTGTATTGCACCTTATAAGGAAATGACGCAAAAGAAACTTGGAGAGCAAACATTTCTACCAAAAAGTACACTTAGTCAGGCAGTTGATGGACTCGTTCAAGCAGGCTGGCTAGGTCGAAAACAAGTAGAAGGCAATCGGAGGGAGATGCAATTAACGCTTAGTGATAAAGGAGAAACCTTTTTAAAAACGATCCATCGGCAAGAAGGTGGTATTCACCAAGTTTTCCAAGCTGCTACTGAAACGCTAACTGAAAAGCAGGTTGAAGAATTACTTAAAACGCATCTTCAAATTACAACTTATTTAGAAGCGCAGGCAAAAGAACAAGGAGAGTGCACGAAATGATTAAAATTCTGAAAAATCTAGCTTTTTATAAGTGGATTGTATTAGCGGTTTTCGGTCTAATCTTTGTTCAATCAATGTCTGACCTCTTTTTACCTACGCTAATGGCAGATATTATCGATAAAGGGGTCGTAGTAGGAGACACGCCTTATATTTGGAAAATTGGTGGGTTTATGATGCTCGTAGCAGCTCTAGGGGCTATTGCCTCTGTTTTTGCAAGCTACTATTCAGCAAAAGCTGCAATGGGGCTTGGGCGCGATCTTCGTCGGAACGTCTTTAATAAAGTTGAACAATTTTCACTACAGGAATTTGATGAAATAGGAACGGCGTCATTAATAACACGGACAACTAATGACATTACACAAGTCCAACAAGTGGTTATTATGATGCTTCGTATGGTTGTTAGTGCACCGATTATGTTAGTCGGTGGAATCATTATGGCTGTATCGAAGGATGCTAAATTATCACTTGTTATGGTTGTTACAATGCCTGTATTGATTGGTTCGGTACTACTTATTCTCTATAAAGGGATGCCACTGTTTCAAATGGTGCAAAAACGATTGGATCGGTTGAATCTTGTTGTACGAGAAAATCTAACTGGGATTCGTGTCATTCGTGCCTTTAATCGTGAAACAGAAGAGAAAGTACGTCTAAATAAAGCGAATAAAGACTTGACTGATGTCTCGATTAAAGTAAATAAAATCATGGCGTTTATGATGCCTGTGATGATGCTCGTTATGAACTTGACTGTTGTTGCTATTATTTGGTTTGGTGGGATTCGTATAGATAACGGCGGCATGATGATTGGAGATTTGATGGCATATATTCAATATGTCATGCAAATTATGTTCGCATTACTTATGGCATCTATGATGTTTATTATGGTTCCACGTGCTGCAGTATCAGCAAAACGAATTAACGAAGTACTTAACATGAAACCAGTCATCTTAGATGAAGGGACAAAAAGGGCGGATCTTGAACAAGGTACTCTTGAATTTGATCAAGTAACATTTAGTTACCCAGGAGCAGAAGAACCTGCGTTATCGAACATCAGCTTTACCGCAGGCCCTGGTGAAATTACTGCAATTATCGGTGGAACAGGTTCAGGAAAAACAACGCTCGTTAATTTGATTCCGCGTTTTTATGACATAACGAGTGGAACAATTCGTGTCAATGGTGTTGATATACGCGAGCTATCACATGAAGAAGTTCGTTCGAAAATTGGTTACGTGCCACAAAAGGCAGTCCTTTTTACAGGTACGATTGCGGATAATATTCGCTTTGGAAAAGAAAATGCAAGACAGGATGAAATGGAACACGCAGCTCAGGTTGCACAAGCGGCAGATTTTATTGGGCAAATGAAAGACGGCTATCAATCAAATATCGAGCAAGGCGGTTCGAACGTATCAGGTGGCCAAAAACAACGTCTGGCGATTGCGAGAGCCCTTGTTAGAAAACCTGATCTTTATATTTTTGACGATAGCTTTTCTGCACTAGATTATAAGACTGATGCTAATCTTCGTGCGGCGCTTAAAGATGAAACAAAAGACGCAACGGTGTTACTCGTTGCTCAACGTGTTAGTACGGTCGTTGACGCAGATCAAATTATCGTTTTAGATAATGGGCACATTGCAGGTATAGGCACACATAAAGAGTTGCTTCAAACAAATGATGTATATCGAGAAATCGTCGAGTCACAGCTTTCAGAGGAGGAGATTGCATGAGTAAACATAAAAAACCTCAAGGTGGCGGACCGATGGGACATGGTCCAGGCGGCGGCAATATGATGATGATGGGACAAAAAGCAAAAGATTTTAAAGGAACGCTCAGACGTCTCTTAATGTATTTAAAACCGCGTCGCAATCAATTAATCGCTGTATTCTTCTTTGCAATCTTAAGTACAATCTTTATGATTGTTGGCCCGAAAATCATGGGGACAGCAATTACAGAATTGTTTGAAGGGGCATATAGAAAGTTTCAAGGAGTACCAGGAGCATCCATTAACTTTGATAAAATTGGTCATATTCTTCTACTATTGGCGGGGCTGTATGTCATAAGTAGCCTGTTCAACTATATACAGCAGTACATTATGTCTAGTGTTGCGCAAAAGACAGTGTATGATCTCAGAGAAGATGTCAATAAAAAGCTTGAGAAACTTCCGCTCAAATATTTTGACGGACGTTCGAATGGAGAAACGCTCAGCCGCGTGACAAATGACATTGATACAGTCGGAAGCACGCTTCAACAAAGTTTGACGCAGTTTATCACATCAATTGTTACGATTATTGGGATTATCATTATGATGCTGTCAATTAGTCCTGTTTTAACTTTAATAGCGATTGTTAGTTTACCGATTTCCATTTTTGCAATTCGACCTATATTAAAAAGATCTCAAAAATATTTTGCTACTCAACAGCGAACACTTGGGCAATTAAATGGGCATATTGAAGAAATGTATACTGGTCATCAAGTCGTTAAAGCATTTGGGCACGAGAAAAAGGCTGGTGCCCAATTTAATACAGTTAATGAAGAATTGTATGAAGCGGGACGGAAAGCTCAGTTCATATCTGGTATTATCATGCCAATGATGATGTTCATCGGGAATCTGAGTTATGTCTTAATTAGTGTTGTCGGTGGGATTTTAGTGACGCAACGTGCGATTTCAATAGGTGATATTCAAGCATTTATCACCTATTCTCGTCAGTTCACACAGCCCATCACACAAACAGCTAATATCGCAAACGTTATTCAGTCAACGGTCGCAGCTGCTGAACGAGTATTTGAATTACTCGATGAAAAAGAAGAAATCGAAGAAAGAACGACAGCTCATTTAACGAGAGCGCAAGGTGCTGTCACTTTTGAACATGTGGACTTCGGATATGCCGAAGACCTATTAATTAAAGATATGAACATTAATGTTTTACCTGGACAAACGGTCGCGATCGTCGGACCGACTGGCGCTGGCAAAACGACCATGATTAATCTTTTGATGCGCTTTTATGAGCTAAATGGCGGAAAGATTACGATTGATGGTCTTGATATAACAAATATGTCTCGGAACGATCTTCGAAAAACCTTTGGCATGGTGCTTCAAGACACTTGGCTTTTTAATGGAACGATTAAAGATAATATTGCTTACGGAAAAAGTGGTGCAACAGACGAAGAAATTTTCGCAGCCGCTCGTTCGTCCCATGCGGATCACTTTATCCGGACACTGCCCGATGGATACGAGACAATCTTAAATGAAGAAGCTTCGAACATCTCACAAGGACAAAAGCAGCTTTTGACAATCGCAAGAGCCATCCTTGCAGATCCACCAATTATGATTCTAGATGAAGCAACATCGAGCGTAGATACGCGAACCGAAGTCTTTATTCAACAAGCAATGAACCATTTGATGGAGGGACGGACTAGTTTTGTTATCGCCCATCGACTATCAACAATTAGGGAGGCTAATTTGATTCTAGTGATGGATCAAGGGAAAGTGATTGAGCAAGGGACTCATGTAGAACTATTAGAGGGCAATGGTTTTTACGCAGATCTTTACAACAGTCAGTTCTCTGAAAAAGAAGTAGGATAAGTAAGAAAGGGCTCATTTCGAAAGTGGAAATGGGCCTCTTTTGATCAAAGAGGGATATAGACTCTATGCTGCAGAAGCAGATATTAAATTTTTTATGAATAAAATTGCAAAATGAACTAATAAAAATGAGAGGAAAATAATTGACAATCAGTAATGAAGCAAATCATTTAGATGAAGAGGATGTAGGTCTATTATTCAACAGATTTTATACAGCAGATCAACCACGGTCAGGGAATGGGACCGATTTAGGTCTTTCAATCGCTAAAAGCCTTATGAATAATATGAACGGAAAGCTTTCTGCAGAATTGAAAGGGAATCAATTATTTATGACGTGTGAATGGATGCTAAAAGCGTAAAGAAGCCAGAAAAAGTCTGGCTTCTCTTTTTTTACTGACCAATCGGGCCTGATCGCTCCGGTAGCCATTCTTTATAATAAGTGGGAAGTGTATCATCGGAATGCATCTGGGCATGGCCACTATCTAATAGATGTAATGTTTTATCATGACTTGAAACGGCACCCATAATCGGTGATATCATTGTATTAGGCACGAGGCGGTCATTTTGACTTGCAATGACTAATAAATTCGCTTTTATTTTATTTAGTTTTGCTTTTTTTTCTCGAATTTTAAGTGTTCCTTTAATTAATTTGTTGCCAATTATGAGATCATGCGTCATCTGCTTTACTGTTCCTGCCGTTAGTGGAATATGATCTTTTGTCCATGCATTAAAACGCCGCCATCTTTTCACATATTCTTGATCATCCGCCCGATATAATAAGGAAAATAAAGGAGACACATAAACGGGGGAAGTCATCAGTCGCAAACCGGACTTAACAGCTTTAGCTGGTAAAATTTGAAGTACATCCAATATTTCATCAAATGAAACTTTTCCTTCACGCAGTGCTTCAGTCCATTGATCAAACTGGGGTACTGATTCGAAATCGATTGGAGCAACTGTTAAGATTAAATTTTTTATTGGCTCCTCTGCAATTGCAGTATAGATGGCAGCCAATGTACCGCCTATACAAGATCCAAGCAAGGTAATTTCTGTTGCACCGGAATGTCTAAGAACTCGCTGTACCCCTTTTTGAATATAATCCAATATATACTCATCTAAAGAAATATTTCCATCTTCATATCCAGGAATTCCGAAGTCTAGTAAATAGATGTCATATCCTTCTTTACCAAAAGCTTCTATTAAACTATTACCAGGACCCAAATCAAAGATATAAGGACGATTTATTAATGAATAAATGATAAGAATTGGTACATTATATCGTTTTTTCTTAGCTGGATAATGCCATAATGTAGCCTTATTTTTTTTCCAGACGGCTACTCTTGGAGTCATCCCTATTTGTGGCATGTCTTGATTTTTGATGTCTAAGAAACTTTGCAATCTCGATGCTTTTTTCGGATTAGATTTTCGCTTTTCCAATTAAATTCCCCATCTCATTTGCATTATCTCCAGAAAAGAGGGAAGTTAGTAAAATCTTTTTTAGTCGTTTTCTTCTTTCCTCTGCAGATGTTGTGTGATTAGCCATGTTAATTTGAGGGTTATTTTGAAAAAGGGAAGCCAGCGTTTCATCTAATTTATCGAGTTTTTCTTCAAGTTGAACGGTCATTTTAGCAATATTGGCAATATCTCTTTTTGTTGGGAAATTAAGAGCGACGGACAACATTTCTATATTGTCTTGGTTTTTTTTAATTTGAGGGGCAATTTGATTAGAGTATAAACTTGCGAGTTCAATAATTTCTTTTTTATTCAATGAATCTTGAATTTTCTTATTAATCCTTCGTTCTGCATTGGTTCCATGTTTCTTCAATTCATAATAAGCATCCCTTTTTTTAGCCATTATGATCTTCCTTTCCTTTAATTTACACGAGTGCTGAAATTCCACCATCGACAACCAATATATGTCCAATCATATAATCAGATGCTTTTGATGCAAGGAATATGGCAGCACCTTTTAGATCCTCTTGATTACCGAAACGTCCTGCTGGCATATTTCCAAGAATATCAAAATTTGTTTGCTGGATAATTTTTTGTGTGATTTTTGTAGGGAAGAAACCAGGGGCAATCGCATTTACTTGTATCCCATGTCTTGCAAGTTTGACGCCTAAGTCTTTAGTAAAGGTAATCACTGCTCCTTTACTTGTGTTATAAGCAATAGTGTCTAATAATTCAGGGGCAGTACCTCCAAATCCATTCACAGAGGCTATATTGATAATTTTTCCAGATTGCTGTTTGATCATGACTGCTGCGACTGCTTGAGAAAATAAGAAAGTACCGGTTACGTTAACGTCCATTACTTTTTTCCATTGATGTTCTTTAAGATCAAGCACAGGAGATACCCAGGATGTACCGCTATTGTTTACTAAAATATCGATTGAACCAAACTCTGCAACAGTTTCACTTACTACATGATCAATATCAGCTTTTTTTGTAATATCACATTGAAAAGCAAGCACTTTAACACCGATTTTACTAAGTTCTTCTTTGGCTTCCTCACATGCTGTAATGTCGCGAGAGGCAATTACGATATTGGCACCAGCTTCAGCTAAGGCACTCGCAATCTGTAACCCAAGACCGCGTCCTCCCCCTGTAATAATAGCTGATTTTCCAGTTAAATCGAATCGATTCATCTATAAACCTCCAATCCTTTGCATTTCTTAATAGTATAGACAAGCACACCCCTAAGTGTGTGTATAAATAACCATTTAACCCCCGCCAATTTTTTATCTGGAAATATGTGAAAAAAACTTGATGCAAAGGCAGTAGATGACATTACGCTCTTAAAGATAGATACACAACTATTGCAATATGTGTAGTGAAAGGCTAATGTTAAAGAACGTAGAAGCCAAATATACATCAGTGTTGCACAGACAATTTCAGATGAAAAATATTAGAAACTTTTAGATCCAAAACCAAATCATGTCGACGATTGAAGGTGAGAAGATGAAGGGGATCGTTTTATTTGATGGGGAATGTAATTTTTGTGATAAAAGTGTGCAGTTTATCATCAAACGTGATCCAAAAGGGTATTATAATTTCGCATCACTCGAAAGTACATTAGGGCAAGATCTTTTAAAAAAGTACAATCTTGATTCAAACATGGACAGCTTTGTCCTTATAGAACATAATAAAGCCTATGAAAAGTCCACAGCTGCACTTAGAATCACCAAAAATTTAAGATGGTGCTGGAAATTTCTTTACCCTTTAATTCTTGTTCCTGTACCACTTCGAAATTGGTTATATGGGATGATCGCGAAAAATAGATATAAATGGTTCGGCCAAAAAGATCAATGTGTAATTCCTTCTCCAGAAATTAGGGAGCGATTTTTAGATTAATGGGGATGAGAAAAAGCAGACTAGTCGTGAACCGCACCTCCAATTGTTAGACACAATCTAACAATTGGAGGTGCGGTTTTTTATGACAAAGTTTAAGTTAGAACTAAAATGGATGCATGTAGTATGCTTTAGAAGCGGAATTGAAAGTGTGATAGAAATCCTCGTTAGTTTTTTTTCAAAATCCCATTCTCGCTTACATCTTTAAACTAAACAATTGTACCTCAAGCTATTTGATTAAGCTCTTCTAAAAAACACCAATCCTTCATTTAAGCAAAAAACTTGAATGTCAAAGAAGGTCAAGGTATAATAAGGTCAAAGATAGTCAAAGTCAATAATTGATATCCTAAGGAGGAGTACAAAATGTACTGTGAAATTTGTCAAGATAAACAAGCTAATATTCAAGTTCATATGGTTGTCAACGGTCAGCAGCATGATGTGAAATTGTGCTCCACTTGTTATAAAAAAGAATCAAGTAAATTATCAGCGATGAATGGGGAAATGCCTCCATTCAATCCAGATTTCTTTAAAGCATTCAATCAACACGCAAATCATATAAATAGCCATAATCAAGCTACGAAACAAACGGAATATAAAGGTGGAGGATTACTGGACGAATATGGCCGAAACTTAACGGATGCAGCAAAAGCTGGTCTTATTGATCCAGTCATCGGTAGGAAAGAAGAAGTGAAACGTGTTATTGAAATATTAAACCGCCGGAATAAGAACAACCCTGTATTGATCGGAGAGCCAGGAGTTGGTAAAACGGCGATTGCTGAAGGATTGGCCTTGGAAATTGTAGTTGGGGATGTTCCGGTAAAATTACGAACGAAAGAAGTGTATACACTTGATGTTGCTTCGCTTGTATCCAACACGGGAATACGTGGACAATTTGAAGAACGCATGAAACAGCTAATTTCTGAATTGCAGGATAGAAAAAATGTCATCTTATTTATTGACGAAATTCATCAAATTGTTGGTGCGGGTTCTGCAGAAGGCTCCATGGATGCTGGTAATATACTAAAACCCGCTTTAGCACGTGGCGAGCTTCAGCTTGTCGGTGCGACAACTCTATCAGAGTATCGAAAAATTGAGAAAGATGGAGCTCTTGAACGTCGTTTCCAACCGATAACTGTTAACGAACCAAGTATTGCTGATGCGATAACGATTTTACAAGGACTAAAATCAAACTATGAAAACTATCATGGAGTTGAATACAGTGAGGCAGCGCTTAAAGCAGCGGTTACGCTATCACATCGTTATATTCAAGATCGTTTTCTTCCAGATAAGGCGATCGATTTAATGGATGAAGCAGGTTCAAAATTGAACTTAAAGATAGAGGCAAGGGATCAAGAGAATATTCAATCCCGTTTGGCGCAAATTTTCCAAGAAAAAGAACAAGCACTTAAAGAGGAAAATTATGAAGATGCTGCTAAATTACGAGACGAGGAAGAAAAACTAGGCAAGCTCCTACAAAAAGAAAATCCGGAAAGACCAATTGTCACAGTAGAGGACATTCAAGCCATTATTGAGCAAAAAACCGGCATTCCTGTCGGCAAATTACAGGAAGATGAACAGCAGAAAATGTTACATTTGCAAGAAGAACTAGCGAAGAAAGTCATTGGTCAGGAAGAAGCTGTGAAAAAAGTAGCCAAAGCAATCCGAAGAAGCCGTGCTGGATTGAAATCAAAAACACGTCCGATTGGTTCCTTCCTTTTTGTAGGGCCTACTGGCGTTGGGAAAACCGAACTTTCAAAATCACTAGCAAGCGAGTTATTCGGTTCTAAAGATGCGATGATACGACTAGACATGAGCGAATTCATGGAAAAACATAGTGTATCAAAACTAATTGGTTCTCCACCAGGTTATGTAGGGCATGAAGAGGCAGGACAATTGACCGAGAGTGTTCGTCGTAAACCGTATAGCATCATTCTTCTTGATGAAATTGAAAAAGCTCATCCTGATGTGATGCATATGTTTTTACAGATCTTAGAAGATGGACGCCTAACGGATAGTCAAGGGCGAACCGTTAACTTTAAAGATACAGTCATAATCATGACAAGTAACGCGGGTGTTAGTGAAACGCGAAATGTCATGGGCTTTGGAACTGGCACTACTCTTGAGGAAGCAAGTATTCTGCAATCACTCGGCAGCTTCTTTAAACCTGAATTCTTAAACCGTTTCGACAACATCATTGAATTCGCTGCACTGAAAAAAGATGACCTATTGCAAATTGTTGACATATTGTTACAAGAGCTGTATGAAACAATTGAAGCACAAGGTCTTTCAATAGAAGTGACAGAAGAAGCAAAAGACAAAATTGTTGATCTCGGATATCATCCAGCTTATGGAGCACGCCCTCTTCGCAGAATGATTCAAGAACAACTGGAAGATGGCATTGCAGATTTTATATTTGAACAACCTGAAGTAAAAAGCTTTAAGGCAATTGTAGAAAATAACAAAATAAAAATTGTGGAAAAATAAACAATGAACGAGGATGTCCCATAATGAAAGGGCAGACCCCACACCTCCTATATATCGATTATAAGACATGTAAATGCCAAAATAAGCGGAATATAGAGAGTGAGGTCAAGCCACTTTTGCGGTATCCTCGTTTTTTGATGCAAAAAATTAGTCTTTTATCGCACTTCTAACATCATACAGCTCTAAATCAATATCCAATGGCAACTCGAGTGCAAGTTTTGCCAATTGATACCCAATATAAGGTCCCATTGTCAGTCCTGAAGCTCCCAGGCCATTTGCGATGACCAAACCATCCCAGCCTGGAAAAGGGCCGATAATTGGAAGGAATCCAGGTGTAAACGGACGGAAACCAACCCGTGCTTCCAAAAATGTACTATCCGATAAACCAGGCGCTATATCCAATGCTTTACCGATAACTTCCTGCACCCCTCCTGCTGTCAAGCGTGAATCATACATCTCCATGTTTTCATGTGTAGCACCTACCACAATTTTGTGATGATCAAAAGCAAGCATATATTGGTCATTTGGCGGCATAACGACTGGCCATCTACTTGTATCTGCTTCTAGCAGTTCTAGATGAACAATTTGAGCTTTTTGGAAGCTTACTTGAAAGTGAATCCCTAGAGGCTCTAACAAGTGATTGGCCCATGCACCAGCACAGACAATCACTTTATTTGCTACCATATTCTCACCATTTACTTGAACTCCAATAACTTGCTTTCCTTCAAATTGAAGAACAGCATCTCCAGAAATAAGTTGCGCTCCATTTTTTTTTGCCGCCCGAAGTAATGAATCTCGAAGTGAACGTCCATCTACTCGAGCCGCTCCACTGACATGTAGAGAAGCATATTCCTCAGATAGTGGAGGAAAACGATGATTTGTTTCAGTTTCAGACAGTTTAATGACTTCGCCGATTTCTGGTGCATCCTCTTTTCTTGTTAATGCACGTTTTTCCATGGCATTAATTTTTTCTTCATCCTTATGTATACTAATAGCTCCAACGCGTGCATAACCGGTTTCTGTTTCACCGTCTTTTGTTAGGTCGTCAATTAATTCAGGATAGAAACGCGCTCCTGACTTCGCGAGCTGATACCATGCTTGATTGCGCCGTTGAGATAGCCAAGGACAAACAATTCCTGCAGCCGCATCTGTTGCTTGACCACGATCTTTGCGATCGACAATGATTACTTCCGCACCCATTTTTACCAGTTGATAAGCGGTCGATGCACCTAGAATTCCAGCTCCAACAATAATAAATCTTTGCATATAAACCATCCTTTTCTTACAAATTCAATATTATTATATACCTATTAGTTGGAATCCTGCAGTTTGATTCGAAAATCATTCCGTTTCTCGTGTAAAGTATTGTATAATCAGTTGCAAGGTTACAGCGACACGAGGAGGATTACCATTTTGATAAAAAACAAATTAGAACAATATATAGCGGCAGAATTAAGCAAGGGTGATACAAAGAAGATTGAATTATACAAGGAAGAAAAAGAGTATGCTAAAACACATCAATTAATTGATCCAAATATAATTCAAGTAGAAGAGAAGAATGCTGATTTGCGTTTTATTGACGTTTATATTGAAAGAAGCGATAAAGAAACAGAAGATCTCATTGCAGAAGAAAACCATTCTTTTTTAACTCAAACTATTGATTATCTGAAAATAAATCGGAATGAATTTATGTATGTTGAGTCCGCTTCGTTCGATTTCATTGGGGTTGAATCCGTTTCACTTGAACTTGATGATGTTTTTGGTACATACGATGTGATGCTTGGTTTAAAGCAACAGAAAAAAATGGGTCCAGTAATTAAGGATTTATTGGGGAACCATCTTGGTGATTCAACGTCTTTTGATTTACTATTCAACCAAGGTGAAGGTATGTGGGATCTGAATTTTTCATTAAATCATCTATCTGGTTTTAAAGAGTCACTATCTATTGAGAAAGCACTTCAACTTATATACCATTTCTTATTTACATTAGTAGAAGAAGTCGAAATGGCAAAGTAAAAGAAAGATTGGCTATATGGAAAAAGAGGGATTTGTTGATACAATTTTTGTTTTCTATCCCCATTAAATATGAAAAAAACAGCCTCATTTAAGGCTGTTTTTTTCATATTTAAAAAGGTAGGTCAACCTGTTCTTTCTGTTTGCTATCTAAGGAATCAATAAATGTGCGGATAGTTTTCATTGAATATTGAAATACAGGGCTTTGAATAAACGTATAAATAAATGTCATCACAAACACTGGTCCACCTAGAATAAACCCAATAATCAAAACTAAAGTTTCTACAACAATCCTTGCACGACTTACCGATAAGCCAGTTTTATCAGACACCGAAAGCATAAATCCATCCCGCGGACCTGCTCCAAACCTGCAAGCTACATACATCCCGCCACCAATTCCGGTGATTGTAACACCAGACACTAGAATTAGCAGATTCAACCACAAATACTCAGTTGCATGGGGAAGTATATCAAGCCATAAGAAGAAATCCATGATTGGTCCAATAAGTAATGCATTAAAAAATGTACCGACACTAATATATCTTCTATCAACAAGAAAAACAACAAGTACTAGCATAAGACCACAAATTACATTCCACGTTCCAATCGTCAAGCCGAACCGTTGAAACATGGCAACATTAAGTACTTCCCACGGGTGCAAGCCGAGAAATTTGACATTGACTGCAATCGCATTCCCCAATCCAAATAACGTTAAGCCCAGAAAAAAAATGAAATAGCGGAAAAGCCGCAAACCCATTATCTCACCTCTAACTTGTATATATATCTATTTACTTTAAAACATCAGAAGGAAAAGAACAAGAGATTCACGAACTAATATTTGAATTATATAAATAATTGAATTAATTTAAAAATTAACCAAGCTAATTCCACTATTGATAAATCACACTTAGTGCTTAATACTCTTTCTTTAAGATGAAATCTTGTAACAATATATACCTAGATAAAATGTGAATTGCCGAAAGTCTTTACCTTAGAATACGTTGGGGAAATAGGGAAGTAACACATACTTAAGGGGTTGGAATGTTCATGACACTTAAAGTACTTATACTCAATTGTACATTGAAAAAAAGCTCTAAAAAGTCAAATACACTCGCATTGGTTAAAGAAGTGACTACCTATTTCAATGGTAAGATATTGAAACGGAAATCTTAAGACTTGCTGATTTTAAGATCGGCTATGGAATTACACATGAAGCGGTTGATGCCGATGACCAATGGCCAGAAATTTTCGAAAAAGTGAAGGAAACGGATATCTTAATTATTGCGTCTCCAATATGGCTGGGGGAGCAAAGTAGTATTGCAACTGTAGCAATTGAAAGATTATATGGGGGAAGCAGTTTAACTAACGAAAAGGGACAGTATCTTTATTATAATAAAGTAGGCGGAGTAATTGTAACTGGGAATGAAGATGGTGCTAAGCAAGTTTCCAGATCGATTATTTACGCGCTTTCCCATATAGGTTTTACAATTCCACCAAATGTAGACACTTACTGGGTTGGGGAAGCGGGCCCAGGACCATCATTTATCGAAGCTAAAGGAAATCAAAATGAATTTACCAAACAGCATGCGAAAATCATGGCTTATAATCTTTATCATTTTGCTAACTTGCTAAAAGAACACCCGATACCTGTTGAAGGGAATGTAATAAAGTAAAACTTCAATCAGTGGGGGTTTTACTGCCCGTTAATGCGGGATAAAAGAATAAGAAAGTTTGAATTTTAAACAAATCAGGACAAGCAACCTAAAAAGGAGCCATATGATGATTCAATTTTTAAATGTAACAAAGAAATTTCCAGACGGAACATGTGCGGTCGATAATCTTAATCTTAACATTAAGAAGGGGGAGTTTTGGGTATTAATTGGACCAAGCGGCTGCGGTAAAACTACGACATTGAAAATGATGAATCGACTAATTGATTGTACGAGCGGAACGATTACGATTGGAAACAAGAACATTACGAAGTATGATGTGAATGAACTTCGTTGGAATATTGGATATGTTCTACAACAGATTGCCCTATTTCCACATTTGACTAATGGAGAAAATATTGCCATTGTACCAGAATTAAAAAAGTGGAATAAAGTAAAAATTCAAAATCGTGTGAATGAATTATTAAACATGGTAGGATTAGATCCTAAAGTATATCGAGATCGTAAACCTATGGAATTATCAGGCGGGCAACAGCAGCGGATCGGTGTTGCCCGGGCATTGGCCGCAGATCCAACTATCATACTTATGGATGAGCCATTTAGTGCACTAGATCCGATAAGTAGAGAAAAGCTTCAGGATGATATGATAAATCTTCAAAGAAAGATAAAGAAAACCATCATTTTTGTAACACATGATATGAATGAAGCACTTAAGCTTGGTGACCGGATATGTGTGATGAAAGAAGGGAAAGTGATTCAAATTGGAACACCAAAAGAACTTATCAACAATCCTATCAATAATTTTGTAAGGGAATTCGTTGGAACGAAAAATGAACAAAAAAACGACAGTATCAATCTTGAAAAAATCGCTGTCCCCCTATTTGATGATTTTTTTACAAACTTAGAAGATGCCATACCCGCAATTCATTCTTTACAAGATATACTCGAACGCTTAACTGCCAATGAACAGCTATCTATAGAGAAGGATGGCGAGATAATTGGTATGATAAACAGGAAAATCATCATTGAATATTTGGCAGATAAATTGGGAGAAAGAGGTCAAGGAAATGAATAGATTTATTGATGTTTTTATTGAAAGGAAGGGACAGCTATTACACTCTTTGATTGAACATATGCAAATTTCGTTTATTGCACTCTTTTTCTCCTCCATCATCGCTATACCTCTTGGAATTTACTTGACAAAAAAACAAAAACAAGCTGAAGCGATTATAGGTATATCAGCCGTTCTTCAAACGATACCATCACTCGCTTTACTTGGCCTGTTAATTCCACTGTTCGGAATCGGCAAAGTACCAGCGATTATCGCACTTGTTGTTTATGCATTGCTTCCAATTATCAGAAATACATATACAGGAATTAAAGAGGTTGACTTAACATTACTTGAAGCAGCAAGTGGAATGGGAATGAATAGAAGAAAACGGTTAATTAAAGTGGAGCTTCCACTGGCAATGCCTGTTATTATGGCAGGAATCCGAACAGCAATGGTATTAATAATTGGGACAGCTACACTTGCAGCACTCATTGGAGCAGGTGGTCTTGGTGAAATTATCTTGCTTGGGATTGATCGAAATAATATGTTTCTCATTATATTGGGCGCTGTCCCAGCAGCACTACTGGCGATTTTTTTTGATGTTCTTCTACGTAAGGTTGAAAATCTAACTTTCAAAAAAACAGTTACAGTAGTTGGAGCGATTGTGGCTGCGTTTTTTTTATTAACTATTGTACCTTTAGCATTTCAAGAAAAAGAACATACGAAAACAATCGTGATTGCCGGGAAACTAGGTGCTGAGCCAGAGATTTTAATTAATATGTATAAGTTACTAATCGAAAGTGGCACAGATTTACATGTAGAACTACAGCCTGGCCTAGGGAAAACATCTTTTGTCTTCAATGCCTTAAAATCAGGTAGCATTGACATTTATCCGGAGTTTACTGGAACAGCCATTTCTGAGTTTTTAAAAGAAACGACCGTGAGTACGGATAAAGCTGAAGTATACAATCAGGCGAAAAAAGGAATGAGTGAATCATTCGATATGGAATTGTTAAAACCGATGAGCTATAACAACACCTATACTCTGGCTGTGCCTAAGAAAACGGCAGATACATATAAGCTTGCCACCATATCTGACTTGAAAGATGTTCAGCAGAAAATCAATGCAGGTTTCACTCTAGAATTTGCAGATCGCGAAGATGGCTATCTTGGTATCCAAAAGTTGTATAATATCACATTTGAAAACGTAGTTACAATGGAGCCAAAACTTAGATACAGCGCGATTAAAAAAGGGAATATTAACCTTGTAGATGCCTATTCAACAGATAGCGAATTAAAAGAATATAGCCTTATGGTTTTAGAGGATGACCAACATTTATTTCCACCTTATCAAGGTGCGCCATTATTAAGAAAAGAAACCATGCAAGAGCATCCAGAAGTTGTCAAATCGTTAAATAAGCTCGCAGGGAAAATCACGGATGACGAAATGAGAGAAATGAATTATAAAGTAAATGTAAATGGCATCACCCCTCAACAAATAGCAAAGGAATATTTGAAAAAACATGGTTTGCTTAAGTGAAATTTTCCAGAAAGGACCTTCATTTTACCATGATGAGAGGTCTCTTTTTATGAAAAAATAGTACGAAACTGAACAGCAATAATAGACTTCCATTTTTAAATTTGAATTAGATTATTAACAATAAGATTTGAAAAATATATTATCTATATTTTCAGAATTATGTTACAATATTGGTAAATATAAATAAAGGAGGAAGTTTAAATGACTGAAAACTATGAAACGTCAATTCTTAATTATGAAAGCGTTCTCAGTGAGATCGTTAACAAAATGGAAGAAGTTAGAATAAGATTTAAGAGAGCCGCTGTTCCTTACGTAAAGGAGTGGATGGGACATACAGCGAGAAATGAAATTAAAGAAAATGCAGAATTAGCAGAAAAAATTGGAGAAAAAAGACTAAAAGAATTAAAGTCTGAAGTTAACGCTTTAATTGAAAGTGCTGTTAGTATAGTTGATGTACATCTTGACAATAATTCTATTTGGTGGCATTTAAATGATCAGCAGGATAGATCATATTATGAAAATAACAGAATCCCTGATGATATTGAAAAAGCAATTAAATATATATTTGGGCAATTAGGAGTTGTTCTTTCCAAAGATGGATTTATAAATGTTTCATCTGCTATCGGACAGCATAAATATAAAGCGTGGATTGAAAGTGGAAATAAATATCTGGATGAGAAACCGATATTCCCGTATGCAATAGTTATCCCCCAAGACATGAAAACTATTTTTATTGAATACCAAACGCTGATAAGGTCAGCACAAGAAAAAATAAAAACAATTGAAGCGCTGAAAAAAGAACAAAAACAAACAAAAGTTGCAGCTCTTTGGGATTCACTTTAAAGATATTTAATAAAAAACTACATAGGTAGTGTATAAATGTAGTGTATAAAAAAATATAAAGTGAAAATGCAATCGGGCTTTAACGGGCAGTTTACACTTCCTTGATTCCTCTAAGCCTTGAGGTTAGGGAAATACTGCCCGTTAATGCGAGATAAATAACTATATATAATCTATTGAATATGAAAAATTTAGAAACAGCACATTTAAGGTGTTGTTTTTTCTTTTGCAGAAGTCTTTTTGATTGGTTTTCGGTCTTGTTTTATACAAAAATATAAGTATTTTTTAATTTCCGACCCTCTTCGTTTGAATCTTTATTCACTTTTTGTTAAGGTAAACAAGTACTTCCGGGTTACACAATTAGTAAATTATGGACTAACTCAAACCTAGGGAGTAAAAATAACCATTATATATCAGTTGATGTATGCTGTATCTGCTAGTTTCCTCAATTGTGATTGTACCTCTTTTCCCTACTCGAAATGCTCATTTAATCACAAACTTACTTAAAGCAAAAATTGCTTACGGGAATCTTTTTTTCAATTTTGGTGTCTAGCGCAAGCAGCTGACCTCTCGAGTCGCGTCAAGCAAAGCCTTGACGGCAAGCACAGGATCACCTGAGTTCGTCATTCTCAAAGACGCGGTATTCCTTAGTCGAAATATTAATCGAAGCATGTGGGTCAGAACGAAGGAGACATAAGGAGGTGGCACTTAGCGCTTCTTCTATTATCTCGAGTGTGCTGACTTCGACGTCTGAATGGATGTAGCAATTCCTAGTCGAAGTTTCATATAGGCGCTTGCACGTTTTATGATTAATCATCATAAAACGAGAAAAATTCGGCAAAACTGAATACGATATGGGCAACTATTAGAATGAGGTGACTTGATGAATCCGTATGTAGAAGTCAGGAATGTCTCGAAAATATTCGGCAAATCTCCAAAAGCAGCCATTGATTTATTGAAGCAAGGCAAATCAAAAAAGGAAATTTTGAAAGAAACAGGTCAAACTGTCGGGGTTAATAATATTAATTTCGAAATTTACCCCGGTGAAATTTTCGTTATTATGGGGTTATCAGGAAGTGGGAAATCCACTCTAATTCGCATGTTTAATCGATTGATTGATCCAACAATTGGAGAAATCTTGATTGAAAATGAAGATATTGTGAAGATGAATGCAAATCGATTAAGAGAAGTAAGGCAAAAGAAAATAAGCATGGTCTTTCAAAATTTTGCACTATTTCCTCATAAAACGATTTTGGAAAACACCGAATATGGGCTCGAAATTCAAAAAGTAGATCCCAATGTTCGTAAAGAAAAGGCGATGAATGCGCTTGAAGTCGTTGGCTTAAAAGGGTATGAAAATCAGCTTCCATCACAGCTTAGTGGTGGAATGCAACAAAGGGTAGGTCTTGCACGGGCACTAGCTAGTGACACAGATGTTTTATTGATGGATGAAGCTTTTAGTGCACTCGATCCATTAATTCGTAAAGACATGCAAGATGAATTACTCGAAATACAAGAACAATACAAAAAAACGATTATATTTATTACTCATGACCTTGATGAAGCGTTAAGAATAGGTGACAGAATTGCCTTGATGAAAGATGGCAGTGTCATTCAACTCGGTACACCTGAACAAATAATGATGAATCCTGCAAATGAATTTGTTGAAAAATTTGTTGAAGATGTGGACTTATCCAAAGTATTAACGGCATCACATGTTATGAAACGTCCAGAGAAAATCGGTGTAGACCGCGGACCAAGGGTTGCACTGGAAATTATGCGAAAACAAGGATATTCCAGCATATTTGTTGTGGACCGTAAGCAGAAGCTATTAGGGGCGTTGACTGCCGAAGAAGCACGTCAGGCAATTGATCAGAATCAATCCATTTCTGAAGTGATGACAACTGATATCCCAACCGTTACAGAAGATTCATTACTTGTAGATCTTATGGACGTGATGGCAACCTCAAGTCTACCGATATCGGTCATAGATGCAGAGAATAGAATTAAAGGGATTATTATTCGTGGAGCTGTAATAGGTGCTTTAGCGGGTAATAAAGATTCTTTGAACGAGATGGAGAGTGATTGATTAAATGAATATGCCGAAAATTCCCCTAGGAGCTTGGGTAGATTCTCTAGTGGATTGGATAACGATTGCATTTGCTGGATTATTTTCTCTTATAACCAGTGCGATTGAGGGGCTATTAAATTTCCTAGTGAATGTAATGAGTGTAGGACCTTCTATCGTATTAATTATTGTCTTTACCCTTTTGGTTGCATATACAAGTAGATGGCCTTTAGGAATCTTTACGTTAATTAGCTTACTATTGATTGATAACCTTGGTTATTGGGAATCAAGTATTCAAACACTTGCAATCGTAATATTATCAGGATTTCTCACCATACTGATTGGGATACCAATCGGAATATGGTGTGCGCAAAGTAATACAGTGAGAAAAATTATTACACCCATTTTAGATTTTATGCAAACAATGCCTGCATTTGTTTATTTAATTCCATCCATCTTATTTTTTGGAATTGGCGTCGTGCCCGGGATTATCGCTTCGTTCATTTTCGCGATTGCACCGACAATCCGCATGACCAATCTTGGAATTCAAGAAGTGCCTAAAGATCTAATAGAAGCATCGGATGCATTTGGTTCGACTAGTAGTCAAAAATTATTTAAGGTCCAATTACCATTGGCAACTCCAACGATTTTAGCAGGGGTTAACCAAAGTATCATGCTTGCTCTATCAATGGTTGTTACTGCTTCATTAGTTGGAGCACCTGGACTTGGAGCAGATGTTTACAGAGCTGTAAGTCAAATAAATGTAGGGCAAGGTTTTGAAGCTGGATTATCCATAGTCTTC
Organism: Peribacillus sp. JNUCC 23; assembly: GCF_053653995.1. The sequence goes on along the minus strand of NZ_CM132202.1, from coordinate 2,405,944 downwards.
ATTGCAATTATTCTCGATCGTATTACGCAGAACTTGCGTAAACCAGCGTTTGAGCATATTATTAGCCGAAAAATTGTCATATTAATTTTAGCTGTACTTGTGGTAATCGCAGCATTATTTGGCACCTTTACAAAGGAAAATGCTGTAAAAGGAGATCCAAACAGTATTGGTGGGCAAACGAATTATAAAATTATTGGTATTGAACCTGGGGCTGGAATAATGAATCAGTCTAGGGATGCAATAGAAAAATACGGATTGGATGATTGGCAACTTGTTGAAGGGTCATCGGCGGCAATGGTTGCAGAATTGAAGAAAGCCTATAATAAGAAAGAACCAATCATTGTTACTGGATGGTCACCACATTGGATGTTCTCAACATACGATTTGAAATATCTCGAAGACCCCAATAATTCTTATGGTGGGGCCGAAAACATTAATACAATCGTTAGAAAAGGACTCCAACAAGATGCACCGGGCGCTTATACCATTCTCGATCAATTCGTTTGGAAAACAAGTGATATGGAAGAGGTGATGGTTGATGTTACTGGAGGTATGGACCCATCTAAAGCTGCTGAAAAATGGATCAATGCGAATCAAGATAAAGTAGCTGAATGGACAAAAGGTGCTCAAACAGGAAATAGTGAAAGTATCAAACTTGTCTATGTTGCCTGGGACACAGAAATAGCCAGTACAAATGTGATTGGCAAAGTTCTTGAGCAAAATGGCTACAAGGTTACACTAAGTCAAGTTGAAGTGGGACCAATGTTTGCTGGTATTGCCAATGGCAGTGCCGATGCAACGGTTAGTGCGTGGCTACCAAGTACCCATCTCGAATATTATAATACTTATAAAAATAATTTCGTTGACCTAGGACCCAACCTTAAAGGAACGAAGACGGGCTTAGTTGTACCAAAATATGTCGATATTAATTCTATAGAAGAATTAAAATAAAAAGATCAAAATATCTAATAAGGTAAGAGTCAGACCCGCAATCAAAATATACAGCTCAAATTGGGAGTTAGTACCACAAGCGCTGTGTATGGAGAACGTGGTCTGACTCTTTTTTTTGTAAATCAGATTAAGAAGGAACAAAGAGGAGAAACCCTTCATTAATACGGATTTTAACTTATTCTAAGAAATGATATATTTCAATAACTAACTCGATAGAATATATTCTATATCCTTAATCCCTAAATAGAAAAAAATAAATAATTTTATATTTAAGAACATTATTCCAATCCGCTAATATTTATCGCTACGTACATAAATATAAATGTCATTTTTTCACCTTTTCGTAATGAAATTTCCTATGTTAATTACTATATAAATAAGACATGACATGTGACAGTTTTCAGCAAATAAAAAATAAAGAAAGTGCTAAAGTTGAGCCAATATCTTGTATAAACATTAACTAGAAGCAATTTTATAAGGGGGAATGAAGAAATGAATTCGAAATCAGAAGAAATAATTCAAAAAACTTCTGAATATGGTGCCAATAATTATTATCCGCTGCCAATTGTGATTTCATATGCACAAGGAGTATGGGTAAATGATCCAGAAGGTAAGCGTTACATGGATATGTTGAGTGCTTATTCGGCGGTGAATCAAGGGCACAGACATCCTAAGATTATTCAAGCGCTAAAAAAACAAGCAGATAAATTAACTTTAACATCACGAGCCTTTCATAATGATCAGCTTGCACCGTTTTATGAAAAAGTCGCAAAATTAACTGGAAAAGATATGATTTTACCAATGAACACGGGTGCTGAGGCAGTGGAAACAGCAATTAAAGCAGCAAGACGCTGGGCTTATGATGTGAAGGGAGTTGCAGAAAACCAAGCAGAAATTATTGCTTGTATCGGAAATTTCCATGGAAGGACAATGACAGCTGTTTCGCTTTCTTCAGAGTCAGAATACAAAAGAGGATTCGGCCCTTTACTACAGGGAATTAAACTGATTCCATACGGAGATATCGAGGCACTAAAGGCAGCAATCACCCCGCAAACAGCAGCTTTTATCGTTGAACCAATCCAAGGTGAAGCGGGTATTATCATCCCACCAGATGGTTATTTACAGGAAGTTGGCAAAGTTTGTAATAGAAATGAGGTATTATTTGTCGCAGATGAAATCCAATCTGGTCTTGGCCGGACTGGGAAGATGTTTGCGTGTGATTGGGAAAATGTTACCCCCGATATGTATATTTTAGGAAAAGCACTAGGAGGAGGCGTATGCCCGATTTCATGTGTAGCGGCAAATAAAAATATTCTCGGCGTATTCAATCCGGGATCACACGGTTCAACATTTGGAGGAAATCCACTTGCATGCGCTGTTTCAATAGCTTCACTTGAAGTCTTAGAAGAAGAAAAACTATCTGAGCGTTCATTGGAGTTAGGAATATATTTTAAAGAAAAACTCCAAGAAATTGAAAATCCAATCATTAACGAAGTGCGCGGTAAAGGTTTATTCATTGGACTTGAGTTAACGGAATCTGCACGTCCTTTTTGTGAAAAGTTGATGGAATCGGGACTATTATGCAAAGAAACACATGATACAGTTATACGATTTGCTCCTCCTTTAGTGATTTCACAAGAAGAGCTTGATTGGGCTATTGCCAAAATCCAAAGTGTTCTTTCAAAATAATTGGTTTTCAAGAAGGATTAAACTAGAGTAAAATCGAATAATTTACTAATCAATGAAGTACCATTCCCATTCAATATAACCCTAAAGAAATGGGGGAGAATGCATATATTAATTTCTCCCCCATTTCTTTCTATTACGAACGATTATGATGGTCTTTATGACTAAGCTTGTTTGATAAGGAGAATTAAGATGAATAAAAAAATTACGATTATTGGGATGCCGATGGATTTGGGACAAATGAGACGGGGAGTAGATATGGGGCCAAGTGCCATTCGTTATGCTGGCGTGGTAGAGAGGCTTAGTGGTTTGAATTACGAAGTCCATGATACTGGAGATATTCATATCGGCCGACCTGAAATGAGCATTGATCAAGATTCAAAACTACGAAACCTAGAATTAATAGCCGAAAAGAATGAACTTTTAGCCAAAGAGGTACATAAAGCAATTGAAAATGGATCTTTTCCATTAGTATTTGGCGGCGATCATAGTATTGCAATTGGAACGCTTGCTGGTGTCTCTAAACATTATGAAAATCTTGGCGTCATCTGGTATGACGCACATGGCGACTTGAATACGGCCGAAACATCACCTTCAGGTAATATTCACGGAATGCCGCTAGCTGCGAGTCTAGGATTTGGACATCCTGCACTAACACATCTTGGAGGGTACGCGCCTAAAATCAAGCCTGAAAACGTTGTGATTATCGGTGCTCGCGCATTGGATGAAGGGGAAAAAGAGTTAATAACAGAAAAGGGGATCAAGGTGTATACGATGCATGAGATAGATCGAATCGGCATGACAAAAGTGATTGAAGAAACAATTGAACACTTTAGAGGTCGAACAAATCATGTTCATCTTTCACTAGATTTAGATGGTCTTGACCCAACCGATGCCCCTGGAGTCGGAACACCAGTTATGGGAGGCATTTCTTATAGGGAAAGCCATTTAGCTATGGAAATGTTGGCGGAAGCAAGCATCATAACGTCAGCAGAATTCGTCGAAGTCAATCCAATTTTAGATGAGAAGAATAAAACTGCGGTTACTGCTGTAGCATTGATGGGTTCGTTATTTGGTGAGAAGCTTCTATAAAGTAAAAATAAGCGAACGACGTTTTTTCATCATACATTCTTAAAAAATAATTATAGAACCTAATTTTCTATGCTGCATAGATTGGAGATAGGCATCAACAGGGATCGCCATGATGAATAATGGCCAATTTTTAAAAGCAAAAGAAACATTGATCGGAAGGCTTTTTACATTGGGAGGTACTGTATTATACCTTATAGGTACTATAATTATGGTAATCGTCGCATATCGAGCTTATGATAAAATCGTATAACAAACATTTTTAATAGTAAATCACCGACCTGTTCCTTAATCGTTATTCTTATGTAAGATACTGTTCTAATCAATTGACAAATCTGCGCATTTACTAATTTGATAACCTAATGTTGAACCGTGTGATCCCGGATTTCATTGCAAACATAAGAGGCTGATTCGTGAGTCAGCCTCTTTATTATTTAAATATAGTCAAACAATCAGTATTTTCTAATGATCATTGGATACATATCTTACAGCTCTCATTTGATTAATAATATGGGTAGTTCGGATTGCCATAGTATTGATACCCACCATCATACGGATAGCCGTACCCACCATCATACGGATAGCCGTACCCACCATCATACGGATAGCCGTACCCACCGTAATAAGGGCCGCTTAATAAGGAACCAGCAACCAATCCTCCGAGAAAAGGAGCTCCGAATCCAAAGCCGAAAGGTCTACCGAATCCAAACCCAAACGGCCTTCTAAATCTTCCAAATCCACCAAATCCGTGTCCAAAACCTCCAAACCCGTGTCCAAAACCTCCAAACCCAAACGGTCTTCTCAAGTCATTTGCATCCATATGATTTATTAATTCAGTATTCATAAAGGGCCTCCTTTTTTCTAATTCTCTATAAAATATGTTTTTACCAATAAAGAGTGATAATAATCCTATCCGAGAAAAACTTATTGATTCTACGCAAACTTTATATTATTATGTTTGTTGAAGGGTAAACATATTTTAAATATGTTTACAAATAACCGAAATTCGATTGGGTGTGTTTAAATCATGGATATTTCAGATTATTTTTGGAACGCGTCATTAGAAGAACTTAAACGGGGGTATATTCAAGAGTCTGATTCTTACATATGCCTGTTATGCGGTGAGAATATTGAAAAAGGGATTATTTACCCTCACGAGGGTATTCTTTATGAAGCAAAAAGGTATATGCGTATTCATATCGAAAGTACCCACCAATCAGTATTTAAATACTTAACCGGGCTCGATAAGAAACTGACAGGTCTTACAGACCATCAGAATCATCTCCTTCATCTATTTTATCAGGGAAAAAGTGATAAAGAGGTTCAAGGTGAGATGGGTATTGGAAGTACCTCTACGATTAGGCATCACCGTTTTGCGTTGAAAGAGAAGGAACGTCAAGCAAAGACCTTTTTAGCAATCATGGAATTACTAAAAGAAAAAGATCAATGTGCTCCTGCCTTTATCCCACCACATAAAACAGCCAAAATGGTCGATGATCGATACGCTGTTACGGAAAAGGAACAACAAGAAACCATTAAGAAGTTTTTACCTGAAGGGATAAGTGGACGTTTAAAGAAATTTCCGCCGAAAGAAAAACAACGACTGATTGTTCTTCGGGAAATCACAAAACGATTCGAAAGTAATGTGATCTATACTGAAAAAGAAATGAATCAGCTTTTAAATGAAATTTATGATGATTATGTCATCATCAGAAGATATTTAATCGAATACGGCTTTTTAGATCGAAAGTCAGATGGAAGCCAATATTGGCTAAAAAAATAACGAAAGAATGCGAGTGAATACAAATGGATCGTAAAAAGGAACTAAAGCAGCTATATAAAGAAACACCAATCGAAGCTGGCATTTATCAAATTAAAAATAGTAAAAATGAAAAGATTTTTATCGGAAGTACTAGAAATTTTAAAACGTTAAATGGGGTAAAATTCACTCTGGAAACAGGTACACATAATAACAAAGTGCTTCAAGAAGAATGGACGCAATTTGGAAACTCCGCTTTCAGTATTGACATATTAGAAACACTCAAAAAGAAAGACGACCCATATTTTAACGAAAAAGAAGCATTGTTAGAATTAGAGAATAAATGGTTAGAACATCTTCAACCGTATGGAGAACGAGGATATAACTCCAAGAAATCTTGTTAATAAAGTACAACTTTCAAATGAAGCTGTTTGTAACAAACAGCTTCATTTACTCATTTAATTATCAAACCTTTACTTTACTACACTTTTTAGGGTATCCCCTTATAAAGCACAAGCAAAATACAAGATTTCAAGTAATTTAATTGCGATTATACAACTTTTTCATTATTTTTGTACTTCTTCCGATATGCATATGTAAGAATTAAACTAAGAACGACAATAAGTATAATAACGTAAATGCTATATTTTGCTAGAAAGAATTCAACCTTTTTCCATTCCTTTCCGAGCTTTGTCCCTAAAGTAATAAAGGTAAAACACCATACAATGGCTCCAGTATAGGCATACACAGCAAATTTTTTGTAGGAAAGGCCGTTTATACCAGCCAGATAAGCGGTAACGTGACGGACTCCGGGAATAAAATAGCCGATAAATAGGAGAAAAGGTCCGTATTTCAAAAATAATAACTTCGTTTTATTAATCCTTTTTTCTGTAAAATGAAATTTAGGTCCGTATCTTCTTAAAAACGGCAAACCCAATTTAATCCCTAATAGATAACTAATCGAAATCCCACCGATTGCACCTGTAACTGCACTTACCAAAGTAGCAATGTAAGACAATTGATCGTTAAAAACTAAATAACCTATATATGTTAAAAGAACCTCATCTGGTATTGGAAGTCCTATTATCCCTCCCATTAAAGCTATTATGATACCCAAGTACCCAAAATGTCCTAGAAGATACATCAAATGCTGCATCATGGATTCACCCACCTAGTATTGATAATAAGGAATTGTTACAAATCAGCTATCGAATACATTCTAAAAATGATAAATTTCATCATCAAACAATAGACAGTCCTGCTTTAGTATTACATTCCGTTTTTGACTTGTAAACAATTAGTTAAATGGTCACACTAAATCCGATTGGGGTAATAATGGCTGTTATAAAAAAATTCTTCTTTTTGAGGAATGTTTTCCGGATCTTTGAACAACATCTACAAGTAGAAAAACGAGGCTGTCCAAAATATATTTTGGCAGCCTCGTTTATTATTCTCTGTAAAAAATAAATAGATATGCTAAAAAGAACGTTCTATTTGACGTAGCAAATAGAAGATATTACGATAAGAAAATAATACAAAGTCTATTTTACTTCCATATAAATAAGGGGAGTAGTGGTTGCAATAAAGGATTTTAATCCCGAATTTATTGATAGCTTACATGAGTTGCTGAGAGACCTTACCGAATTTTTCGGACGTTGTAACTAGGTAATCGGTTATAGCGTCTTTTTGAATATTCTTAGAAACTAGCGATGGAAAGGAGCTGTCTTTTATTCAATATAATGAACTTGCCGCCAGTGTTCAAATAAAATCTGCTAAAAAGATGCAAGTACTCCTCGATTATGATCAAACATTAACGTTAATTGGAAAGGGGAAAAGTGCATACGTATTCAGAATACAACAATCAAATAAAGCAATAAAGATATTTTATCCTAATTACGTACACATCGCTATGGAAGAGGCCAATATATACAGAAAAATTCAACATATTCCTTACTTTCCATCTTTAACTGAAGCTGGTTCCAATTACTTAGTCATTGATTATATAGAAGGGGAAACGTTTTTTGAATGTTTAACAAAGGGTATATCCATTTCTGAAGATCATGTAAAAGAAGTTGACCTTGCTTTGCGATTAGCTAGACAAGAAGGGTTGAATCCATCTGATATACATTTGCGAAACATCTTTCTCACATCGGATAAAGAAATCAAAATAATCGACGTAGCTCGATTTAGACAAAATAAAACATGCAGGCAGTGGGGAGACTTAAAAAGAGCGTTCCACCGCTTTTACAAAAAACGTTATTTTCCAAAGAAAATCCCAGAATTCATTTTGAACACTATTGCTGGTCTTTATAAAAAACTATTATTATAACAATGAATTTTTTCAACAGTACTGCTTTTTAGCAAGTACATGATATCCGCTTATAGGAGGGAAGCATCAAGCAGCTTTACTTAACTTTCATAACTTGAAGAGACCGGCTGTCAATAGATGACACCCTAAATGATCTCTAAAAATGACATATAAACTAAAAAAATGAGCCTTTAGAATCGTTTCTAAGGTTCATTTTTCCTTCTACACATCTTTAGTTTTTCTAAAAAGTCACTTATTCAGCAGTCACCCCTCTAAGTAGGATTTCTTTTTTCCATCACAAGAAGAAGTTGAAGCACTCTCTAATTTCCTCAAAACCTTTTTATATTTTTTCAAAGAATAAACCCACCCCGTATAGGAATCCTTGCATTTTAATTCAGTGGAAATAAACACAACAGCTAGATAAGGAAAAAATTTATTGTTGCGAAAACGGAGATCTTTCCAATAAACAAAGGTTCCGTTTTTCTTTTTCTGGATAAAGGGATAGGCGAAATTCGTGCTCGAAAGAAAATCTGATACGAGACTGTCATTCATGCTTTCCAAAATCAATTCAGAGTCTATCTGTTTTTTCTGTAGTGTATGTTCAATAACAAGACTTTTTCTGGAATATTCACCGAATAAAAAATCATCCTCTGTTTCTATTAACAAGTCCCAATAAAGGATCCTTGCTCTTGGCATGAGTTTAATGCGAATTGCATTTTGAAAGTGATCTTGCAAATATCTTTTGGTGCAGCTGGCATAGACCGTGCGAAGAAATAGATATAAAAACATCAGCATGTATATGATGATAAAAACTCTTCCTGCTTCATAAAAAGGAAGAAGTAAAAATCCAGTAATATGAAGGTATAAAATATACGGATCTACTAACGGTATCGAATCAAAAGAAATCCATTTTATGGAAAACGGACGGATAGCTTGAGTTCCATACACATTAAATAAATCTAAAAAGACATGTAAAATCACAGAGAGAAACGTCCATAAAAACAAATGTGAAAAGGATACTTCTGAAAAAAAGAAATATATAGATCCAGAAACGGCGAGTCCCCAAAGTGGTAGTGCTAGTAGTGAATGCGACCACCCTCTATGATGGCGATAATAGCTGCTATTTCCTTTTAATTTATAAACATAATCAAAATCAGGCGCGTTTGAACCGATCACTGTACCAATAAGAATTGCGTATGATAACGTTGGATTGTCAGCCACCATTGGATCAATATGTGAGAGAGCTCCTAAGCCTAAGCCAATGATAATATGTGAAGTTGTATCCATTTTCATACCTCCTCAGCGAAGTATTAAATTTTGCTGTTCGATCTGATTGATAGCAAAATCGGTGATAAGTGTGGAAGATTGTGACTTATGAATTATATGTAGTGCCTTTTTCATCCCTCTCGCCAATTCTTCATTACTTGATAACTCATGTACTTGCTTAACCGTTTCCAATATAGTATGGGAAACAAGAGCCGCACCATTTTCCTCAAAATGCCGAGCGTTTTCCCCTTCTTGTCCGGGCACAGGATTATAAAGAATTAAAGGAATTTGCAATGCTGTGGCTTCAGTAAGGGTTATACCTCCTGGTTTTGTAATAAGGCAATCAGATATTGCCATAAGCTCATGGACCTTTTCTTCATATCCGAATAAACGAAAAGACTCGGGAAACCGAAGAGCAAGCGGCAGAAGCTTTTCGTACAAACTCTTGTTCTTTCCGCAAATTGCCACAATATGATAGGAAGGATTACACACTAGAAGCTGGCAAAGTTCTTTTACGTTTTTTAAAACGCCTAGGGCTCCTGCAAGCACCGTAATTACTTTTTTATTCTGGTTGAGATGGTATTTTTGGTAGAAAACTCTCTTATCAAAAAACATTTCAAATTCTGGACGAATGGGTATCCCGCTTACTGTAATACATTTTTCCTGAATGTTTTGATTTAATAAAGTGCTTTTAACCGATTCGGAAGCTACAAAGTAATGATCAATTAATGGATTTATCCAATAAGGATGAATGCAATAGTCCGTTATGATCGTGTAAGTTGGAATGAGAAATCCAGCTCTTTTGCTAAGAAAAGGTGCCGCATGAAGAGGGAAAGTAGTAATAATAAAATAGGGACGATGTTCGTTAATAAGTTCTTGCAACCTTTTTCGACCTAAATATCGAGAAAATTGAGAGAGTCCTTTAGAATTTACTTTTTTCGTCCCATAATAAAACCATTTGTAAAAAGAGGGTCTATAAGAAACACTTTTGACAAGTAAGGATTGAGTAAATGTAGAGAATGCAGGATAAGACTCACCGAATAAATCAGATACAATAGGATCGAATCCTTTTTGTTTAAGTTCTCTTGCAATGACATTAGCAGCCTGAAGATGGCCATTCCCATAATGGGCTGTAAGGATCAAAGCGGAAGGATGTCGCAAAACTAAAACCCCCTCTTGTTTTTTTTAGAATAACATGGCTTTTTTAAGGAAATATGAAGGGACAAGTAGGTTTTGTAAAGGAAATGAAAATATTTGATTAGATTAATGTGGAAGTTACGGATCAATAGAACTTTGTTGCTAAATCCGTAAAATATGGATTTAGTTCTTCATTCGAATTGATTTTTGATTGTAAAGGATGTCCCATAATGGGTAGAACAAGAAATACAAACTCATGTAAATATGAGTTTGTATTTCTTGCATAGGGGCTAGATATTTAAATGTTTTTTATGTGAACTCACTTTCAAATCAACAGTGGACTATCCTAGACAACACTTTCGTGGAAGTAAACTTTACTTAAGATTGGGTATAATTAAGATCCCAAATCATACCGAATGAGTCTTTTACTTTTGCAAATTTCGCTCCCCAGAAAGTGTCTTGTAGCTCCATAATGACAGTACCTTTTTGTATTAGTCGTTCATAAATTTTTTGAATTTCTGCTTCATTCTCTAACTCAATTGTCAATGAAATGTGATTTCCGATTTCAACTGAATTACCGGGAAATGTATCCGAAACCATGAAAAATAAATCATCTTTTTTAAATTGAGCATGAATAATGCGATCATCAGCTTCTGGTGGCGTTGGGAAGTCTGCTTCAGCATAGGTTTGAATACCTAAGATTTCACCCTCAAAAATCTCTTTATAATAATCTAATGCTTCTCTAGCATTTCCGCTAAAGTTAAGATATGGCGTTATCTGTTTCATAATGACCGCTCCTTATTTTTGAATTTTTACGTATTCGTTCAATAACGAATCTTTTACACCAGCGTCATCTTAAAAACACTAATGCTTTTTGCTTTTAAAAGTAAATTCAATTCCCAAAGTTAGACTTCCTGGAAAAATAGCACCTTCACCTGTACATTTTTCCCTGCATAATACCATTATAACAACTACAATAACAGAAGCACCAGAATGCACGTTCACGCAGTGCATCTTGCATTAACGTGTAGTAAAACACCAACCGATTGAAGCTTCACTTTATATTGTTCCTTCAGATAGTTAGTAAACCATTATTAATTAATGCTTTAGAATTTACAAAGATCAATGACATTGAGAGGATAGGCATTGGTGTGCAAGAGTAAAATCTCCTTTTGAATATTCCTAGTAACAGAAGATTTGCTTTTGTAATTGAATGAGAAATAAGTAATTTCGAACAATATATTATATTTGATATATTTTTTATACGTAGTATACTAAGTATATAAACATGATGTTTTCAAAAATTAACATTAATGGGGATTTTGATGGTTTAATAATACATCATTTAACCTTTGCTTAAATTGGAAAGCCCATTTTTGGAAATGAGTATTTTTAGTGACTTTCATATAAAAAGGAGATTGGAAAATGGCATATTTATTACAAGTTGATTTTAAACATGAAGGACCTTATGGGGATGAAATGGCAGATGTTTATTCTGATTTAGCTAAAAGTATCAATGAAGAACCAGGTTTTCTTTGGAAAATATGGACAGAGAATCAGCACTCGAATGAAGCAGGCGGAATTTATATTTTTGAGACTAAAGAAGATGCTGAAAAATATGTAGATAAACATACAAAAAGATTGAGTGGTTTCGGAATCACACATGCGAATATGAAAATTTTTGAAATTAATGACAAGCTTTCTCAGATTACTCAATCACCTTTAAAATAACCAACTAAGGCACCAATTAAGGAAGATAGTAACCGAACCCATTTGTGTGAATACAAAGAACTCTAAATAAGATGAGAGGACACTCGCAAAATTATCTAGCTAAGAATTGATAAACAACCTTCATATACTTGATTGCAATGTGAGAGTTGGCCCATTTGCTTTTGATTAGCCATATCACAAAGGTATATAATTATCTAAAAACCTTGGCCTGCACTTCGGACCAAGGTTTTCTGCATAAATGGCAGAATTTCGTTATCTATTTCATATTTAATTAACTCAATAGATTCTTTTTATGTCTTTATCACTAATATAAGGTCGTATTTCATAAATAAAGCATAACTGTTACTTCAGGGAGATTTCAAAATGCTTTCTCTCTCTTGAATACCACAAGTTCATATCACTCACTTCTACATAATAATTCCCATAAAAATCACTCATAATTTAATAATTCAAAGGATTTAAGCTGTTATAAAATCTTTATAACGTAATTCGTTTTTGAGGTGAAACGAACAAAAATAGTCCTCCCATGATCCTGCTCTAATTCAACCATACATTCCCTTTCATAACCTCATCATTCCATTATGATACTTACTGTTTATTTTTTTAAAAACTATATGTCGTACAATCAAAGAATCTTGATTATACGATGAGATATATCTTTGTGAATTTTAATAATGGACTTCCAAAATATTAAAAGGTGTACAGCATGTATTGGGTATATATGTAAGATTTATATAATAATAATATTGAAGGGTTTAAAGATTAAATGGCGCGATACCGTGAAAAAAATTTAGAATTATTTATGTTAGCACATTATATTGATGTACAAGCGATATTTTCCGATACAAAGACATATTTACGGAACCAAATACTCAATCTTGGAGGTAATGTAAAATGACATTTGTAATAACTTCACCATGCATAAAAGAGCTTGCAGCGGAATGTGTAGATGTATGTCCAGTAGATTGTATTTCAAAAGGTGATAATCAATATTTTATTGATCCAGATATATGTATTGATTGTGGTGCTTGTGAATCAGTTTGCCCTGTAAAGGCTATATTTTATGAAGATGATGTACCTGAAGAAGAAAGTGAATATATTCAAAAAGCAAAATCATTCTTTGGAACTAAATCATGATAAGTGAATACTCGCGTAACACCAATCATGAAAAATTGACAATAATTTGAAGATCAAATAGTAAATATTAATTAAGAAAGTAGCTGTTTCGAAAAGTAATATTTTTTCGGATCAGTTTTTTTGTATTTTTGGTCTATATCAATAATACCTTATCCTTTTTAAGTTTCAATTAAGTTGTTATCCCTTTTTAATAAAACTTATTTGTTATGTAACTTCCTAGAAATAAAACTGAAAAAAATCATTGGTAATATTTTAAGAAGTGGTTTTTTTATGGGATATATTGTGAATATTCGAGGGGGAGAAAGATGGAGTCACACATAAAAAATGCTTTAAGCGAGTGGAAAAAAGAAATTAGTGAATTATTAAATGTGATTGAAAAAGAATATGAAGAAGTTAAACGTGAACTTCAAGTTTATTCTTATAAATTCAATATTACTAAACAAGTAGTACAATCTACTATTAATGATGAAATTATTCGAGACATACGCGATCTCTATCATAAGCCCTTTGAACAAAAAGTAAGCCAATTGAAAGAATCCATAAAAGAACTGGAAGAAAAGAAAAAAGTATTTCAGATGTTTGTTGATAAAATTGAAAAGGTATGTGAAAAAGAAGAAGAAAAGCCTTATGTTTCAGTCATATAAGTAAAGTAGTAGGAATTATTTGTATTACTGAAAAATATTTTTAAATGGGATATCTAATCGTTGAATCTTATCTCCTAAAAAACACGAATTCTTCTTTTGCTCGTATTTGCGAAAACATGTGATAGACAGTTGATTCAACAGTTCTTTTAGTTGAGTGAGGATGTCCCAAAAGGGTCAGTCTCTTTGGGTCATCCTCACTTGGTCTTTTCAAATATTTAGAGGAACATTGATACGGTACAAAAGGGAAGGATTAATCTATTCCTCTTAGTTTGTATTTTGTTTAAATACATAAATATCTTCAGCTCCCAGTGCTTTTGAAATAGCACTCGTCAAACTGTGTGATCCCTCTGCATCATGTCCGGCCTCCCATAGCATCATTCCACCGAAACCATGATCAAGTGCTAACTTTATTTTCTTTTGCACGGTCTTGGCACCATTATAATGGTATGTCGTTCCATTCATATTCACGGTATCGTGTTCAGCATTATCTGGATTATTTTTGATGATTGCCGCATAGGTGATCTGCTTAACGGAAGGATCTTCTGGCTGAGCATAAAAGGGAACGCCCAATACAAGTTTTTCTTTTGAAAGATTATGAGTATCGAACAGGCTAGTCCAATAGTTTACGATATTCTCATTAAACGGGTAAGGAGACAAGTTGGCAGCGTCATACCCACCATCCCACTGACCGTCATAAGCCATAATATTTACATGGTCGACATATTCGAACATTGATGGTTCATACAGGACACTATTGATTTCAGCACCAGTAACACTGTTCACTTTAGCTTGAACTGCAGTGGACAGTTCTTTATTTTTATGATGAAGTTTATCACTTAGTTCTTTGATGAAACTAGCTAGATGTTGAGCATCTTCCAAAGAACGTGGGTGTTCAAAATCGATATCTATGCCATCTAACTTTTCCTGGACCGTTATACTCACAAGCTCATTGACAAGTTTATATCGCGATGTCGGGTTAGCAATCGCCGTCTTAAAATACTCATAGGATTCTCCACCCTGGATGTGAAACCATCCGCCTACGGCTAGCATAATTTTTGTATCATGCTCATGCGCTTTTGTCGCCATTATCCGTAGGTTATTCAAAGCCACTTCTCCATTAAGCAAAAGACCACCGTCCTTTGTCGGATGGGCGAAGGAGAATATAATATGTGTCAAATTGTCGTAATCAACCGCATTTGGATCTCGAAAATCCTGAACATAGCCAATTAACACTTTTGCTTGTTCCATGTCTAACCTGGGCATTTGCTTAGGTTCCGGCTTTATTGCTGATTCGGTTGCTTGTTTCATTTTCAAGTTTTCTTGCTGATTGTTAGTAGAAAATAATATACCTGCAAAAAATCCTCCTGTGAAGGCTATGACCAATACTAGAGCAAGAAGGAATTTAAGATTATTCATAGATGTATACCTCCCCATACTTATTCAACATAAGAATTGTATCAAGAAAGTCGATAAGTAGGGGATGGTAAAATCAAACATAACATATTTTTAGAGTAATAGAAGGAGTGTAAGCGAATAGGAAAAAATGAAATGAATTATACAATATAATAAAATTCGTTTTTAATCTTGCACGTTATTTAAGCAAAGCATCCGCCCACGGAGTATATGCTGCAGATTCAGATACTCATTATCCTAAATATTTAGGTGTTTCTAGTGTTGAACAATGATAAATAGAAATGGACAATAACATTGTATCTAAGATTGTCTATACCTTCTTAGAACTCATTAATGGGTTGCGCTCAATTTGGTGTATCTGCTATAGAAAAGAGTGTTTCCAACAACTAAACAACACGGTACTACTAATAAGGGGATTTCGCCTAGATTTTAAAATTAGGCTATGTTAAACAATATTGTTAATAAAACGATTTTGGTCTCATTCTTCTGAAACCGCAGTTTCAGAAGAATGAGACCAAAATCAAAAACATTATAAACATAGCCTAAAAATAAATAAGCTCGATCAAATTAAACAGGAGTCCTAGCCTTTTTCTTAAGATTTTAGCTGCCACCATTTTTTCTTCTTTTCTTTAGTTGCTGCGGCATCACGATAGGTTGATATCATCACTTTAAAGACCTCTTCAATTTTTTGTATTTCACCTGTCGATTGTTTTAGTTCGTTAAGAGATTCAATTAAATCATCCTGTCTAGTATCGAATGATTGCGTGATATGTCTTATATCATCCTTTGCTTCATTAACTGTTTGAGAAACTTTTTCTAGTACATTCTGATTCTCTATTTCAGCAACTTTTACAGTCAGATCCATTCGCTTTGAAAGCTTTTCGAAAGTAGCTTTCGAATCCTTCACAATGTCACCAGAAAGGGTTGCGAATGTTTCAGAAGTACGTTCCGAAGCTTTCATAACCATTTCCGAAATTGCATGAACTTCCACTTTTCTCTTATCATCAGATCTCTGAATTGATTTAGAAATATCTTCAACAGTTTGAAAGGAGGCGTTTATAAACTCATTTTTGATCTCTTCAATGAGTACATTACGGCTTACCACCATCTCATTTTTGATTTCTGATAATAGATTCTCCTTAAATGTTTCCAAAGCAGTATTAAACTCCAGCATATTGTCTGTCTGACGACTCTGTGATGTCTGAATGGATGTCTCTTCTGCTGGCTGAATCGTCATTTCGAACGATTCGGAAGTAGGTTCCGAATCGTTTTTCATATGTTTTTTTAATAATGAACGAATCATCCCTTTACTTACATCTTGTTCACGCATCTCTTTTATTTTATTAAGCAGTGTGATCTCTTTCTCTGTATAATATCTAGCACCTTGCTTCGTACGAGGAATAATAAGAAGACCTTGTAAATCTCTTTCCCACTGTCTAATTGTCCCTGTTGGAATATTTATTTGCTTCGAAACCTCATTAATCGAATAGGCTCTTAAAATCTGACTATTGTTCATATCTCCATTCCTTTCTATTTTGCAACTTAATTTGGGCTAATTTAAGTTATATTCTTTATTGTGGTTCTCTTTTTCCTGCTACATGACAAAAGCTTTCAAAAGAAGGGCAGATTCAACAAAAAGCGTTGATTTAATGCGAAATTCGCCGCTTATTTTCATCAAAAGGGCCCAGATTAGAAAACATTTATAACCAATCAATTCATCAGACATAATAAATTTGACATAATTGACCACCACTTAAACGACCACCTGATTTAAGCAGATGATCGTTTAAGAAGGGGAATATTAAGAAACATTTTTCATAATAATGCAGGAGAATGAGGAATGGAATAAACATTCGTCACACCAAAAATAAAAAAGTGGCCCTCTGTTTTTCGATTAGCAAATGGGGTCAGCCACGTTTTGACCAACTATAAAAAGAATAGATTAGAGTTAAATAGAGGGTATATCCGATCAATGAATAAATATGCTTCCATGAAACGCTATGAACAAAAAGACCATAGACTTCCGCTTGTTTTTCACCAACAGACATTAACATACTAAAAATGATAATGAGCCCTGCTTTTTTCCATGCGTTCACTTTATTACAGGCATAAAGAAAGACACTAATTAACAAGGGGAGGCCAATCAAAGTAAACACTATATTGATTGAAAAGACCGTTGACATGGGCCTAATAGGAAAGGAATAGAAGCCTTTTCCTATAAAATATAGATCGAGGTACGTTCCTAATAATGAGCCAAGCAGGACTGATGGTAGGAAATTTGAACTATTATTAATCCAAAAGGGAAATCGCCTTTTTTGTGATTGCCGCGAACTCAAGTCTTTCGAGTGTTTTACAATATTCATGTTTAATCTCTCCAACTATATTTTCTTTAGAATTGATTAAGTAATAGATTATCCTCCAATCTTTGTACCAGTCAGCAATTCCTGCACGTATATGCATTCGATTCTTCCATACAAATATTAGTTTAGGACTATAGAATCTCGTTGAACCTGGTAACAGTTGGCATGATTTTATCCTTGTTTTCAATAGTCTACTTGGAGTTTCTTCATCTACGTGATTAAATATATGGGGCCAATAATCCATTCTAGAACCAGTATGAGGAGTTGAATTCGCCCATTTTTCTGTCATTTTTAAGCGCTGGTCATCACTAAACAAAATGGCATACAATTGTTTCCCTAGTATGATCCGCTTATGTAAATTCTCAAAATGATGTAGCGTTTGGCCAGCTACCTTCACCGTCCCATCCACTACATAAGGAAATAGAATATGATTCAAGGAAAGGAAATCCTGTAATTTAAATTCTAATTTGCTGAAAACTTCTTTTTTAAAAGTAGGATTTTCAAGCACTCTTGATTCTAGATAGCTTTGTTCATTAATGATAAGACTAACAGTTAATATATATGGATCATGTTCACGCCAAAAATGATGCCAAATCGTTTCCATAAAAGTTGACACGTGTAAATGCTTTAACAGATAAAATAAGTTCTGTCCGTTTTTTTTACTTTCTTCGTATACCAAAAATTGCGGGAACGCATCTTGAAAAATCAGCCAATTTCCTCGTTCTAAAAATGTGAAAAATGAATCCACCTCATTTTTTGTCAATAGTCTTGGTAGTAATCCACCTTTTAAATCCGTCATATTCCATCCGCCATTTCGAGAAACCATATGTCCTAAAAAAGCCCAATGGATTTCCGGATGCACATTATAAAAGTCAAGATAGGCTTTCGTCCTTGTGACATTATTTTTATTCAGAATACATGTTTGAGCTTTGATTTTCTGGACAAGAGCTGTTTCTTTCGGTGAAAGATTTTCATCTTTGAAGGATTTTTTGCTTTTATTCTTCAATTCTTTCTTTAGTTCCATAAGAGGTTCAGGGAGTATTACTTTTTTCTGATTCATGATCTTATTCCAAATGATCATTACCTCCTTGGGCAAATTCACTCGAACATCTATGAATATATAGCTAATGTGGAATGTTTAAAGGTAAGGAATGGATATAGTAGTAACCTGAGGGCTGGCATTCTCCCGATAGATCGTGGAATTAGCCCTTGAAAACCGGAATATCCACTAATTGTTATATGATCATTCTATTAAGGTCATTAGAAATTCATGATGAAAATTTAATGAAATAGCTTACAGAGCGGGATTTAAAGCAAACAAGAACAAATGCTTTTTTATGATGAACTCGCGGGGAACTAACATTAGCTATAGAAATATATTACGCTAGTGATAGCTAAGCATATAGTGATGTTGAACTATTGGTTATCATTGAGTTATAGGGATTCAGACGAATAGATTCGTTTGATTATACGGAAACTCCAGATTTATCTACAGTAAATGAATGAATTTTCTTGGGTACTAGGATAAAAACCGAACGAATTCCCTTTTTTTTATAAAAAAATTCGTTTATAATGATTTAAACTAGACAGAGGGGGAAATTCATTTGTATCAATCAAAAAAAATCCTTTTATTAGGATCAGGTGAATTAGGAAAAGAAGTCATCATTGAAGCGCAAAGGCTTGGCGTTGAGACGATTGCTGTTGACCGATATGAACATGCACCTGCTATGCAAGTGGCTGATCGAAGTTATGTGATTGATATGTTAGACCCACAGCAAGTTCGAAAGATTGTCGAAACTGAAAAACCAGATTTGATTGTACCGGAAATAGAAGCCATTGCTACATCTGAACTTATTAAATTGGAAGATGAAGGCTTTCGTGTAATTCCTACAGCACGAGCGACCATGCTAACGATGGATCGCGAAGGTATTCGTCGCTTAGCTGCTGAAACTCTTAATCTTCCTACTGCTAAATATGAATTTGCCGACACGTATGAAGAATTTGTACAAGGGGCACAAGAAATCGGTTTTCCCTGCGTGATAAAGCCTCTTATGAGTTCTTCAGGGAAAGGGCAAAGTGTTTGCCGCTCTGAAATAGAATTAGAAGGATGCTGGAAGGTCGCGCAGAATGGAGGCAGGGTACAAAACGGAAGGGTGATTATTGAAGAGTTCATTCATTTTGATTCGGAGATTACACTTCTGACTATACGTGCTGCAAATGGGACAATGTTTTGTGCACCGATTGGCCATATTCAGAAAGATGGTGACTATATAGAGTCCTGGCAGCCACATGATATGACGGAACAACAAATCCAAGAAGCTAAAAAGATTGCCAAAACCATTACGGATGAGCTTGGGGGATATGGAATATTTGGGGTAGAACTTTTCCTTTCGGGGGATCATGTTTATTTCAGTGAGGTATCTCCGCGTCCGCATGATACCGGTTTAGTCACTCTTGTTACCCAAAATCTATCGGAATTTTCCCTGCACGTTCGAGCGATTTTAGGATACCCAATCCCTACAATTAATCAGGTTACACCTGGTGCCAGCCGTCCGTTAAAAGCAGCAGAAGAATTAAATACTTACAAAATTGGTGGGTTAGATGAGGCGTTAGCTGTACCTAATACAGAAGTTCGAGTATTTGGAAAACCAGTAACAAAGGTTGGTCGCAGGGTTGCAGTTGCTCTAGCTACTGCAAATAGCACAAAAAAAGCGCGGGAGAACGCGAAACAAGTATTGGATAAGTTGAATGTCCTAAAGTAGTTTGACATTAGAGAAGACACAAAAAACGCGCTAAATAAAAAAGCAAGGTTGTGGCAAGATCCAACTCCTTCAATGAATAACCAATCATTGAAGGAATTAAAATCATATAATATTAATAGAATCCAATAACAAACAAATACTATAGTTTGCTAATACATTAGATATCCCCAAACATGACAGTCAAAGATAATCTGGAGGTCGCCCCCAGAGTGTTGAAAAAAGAGCCATCCAGTATAATCTAACAACGAAGTGCTGAGCTTCTGGAGAAAGTTGGGCTCTTTAATCGGGCAACGGCTTACCCAGCAAATCTTTCGAGCGGCCAAAAACAAAGGATAGCCATTGCCCAAGCTCTTATAATGAACCCCGATATTCTACTGTTTGCTGAGCCACTTCTGCCTTGGATCCGGAATCTATCGGAGAAGTCCTGCAAGTAATGAAGCACTTGGCTGCAGAACCCATGACTATAATTGTAGATATCCATGAGATGGAGTTCGCTAAGGAAGTAGCAAACCGGACCATTTTTATAGATAACGGGGAAATTATCGAATCAGGACATCCAGCCGATTTGTTTACGAATCCTCAGTTCGACCGAACTAAAGCCTTCTTAAACCGTAGTTTGAAATAAGAAGATAATGCTCATCTTGAACTAATTTTTGCTGCTGTATTGGGGATTTAATTATGCCAACTATCCAGCTGTTTTGCCATTTGATTAGATTAATAAAAAATAATGGACTCTTTAGAAAAGCAGAATCTCTTTATTACAGAAATTCTGCGTTTTTCACCTAATAAAGCCTCTAAAATTATTTTTAGTGTAAAAAATAATTGGTGTCTTGTGTTAAAATATATAAATAAAGGAAAAGGGTAGAGATCCTATTTTTTAACTGATATTTGTGTACTACATATAAAGGTGTTTAGATTAATCATATAAAATGTCAGATATTCTTTCAAAAAGATTGAAAGCGCTTTTATTTTTTGATAATCTTTATTAAACATACATAGAGTGAAAATTCAGATAATATTTAAAATTTAATAGCTGGAGGTCATCATACTTGGATGAAATTTTAATTGTTGAAGACGATGCAGATATTCAGAAGATTTTATCAATGAATTTATCACTTGAAGGGTTTGCCTATACGATTGCTTCAACTGGAATGGATGCTATTAAAAAAGTTCGGGAAAAAACACCAGATCTTATTCTTTTAGATATACAATTACCCGATATGAATGGAATTGATTTATGTCAGCAACTGAGAGAAATGACAGCCGTACCCATCCTGTATGTAACCTGTAATAATGAAGATAAGGAAAAAATTCTTGCTTTTGCAATGGGGGGCGATGATTATATTGAAAAACCCTTCAACTCAAGAGTTCTAATCGCCCGCATTAAAGCCCACTTAAGACGAAATTCAATTAATCACAATCAAAATACGTTGAAAAAGCAAATCACTTTTGATGATATCGTCATCGATCTATCAGCTCGGGAAGTAAAGCGAAATGGACAAGTGATTGAATTAACAGCAAAGGAATTTGAATTGCTTACTTTTTTTGCCCAGCATCCAAATCAAGTATTTTCAGCGGAACAGCTTTTAAATCAAATTTGGGGATATGATTCGTTTAGTGAGAAAAGTACGATTATCGTTCATATTTCAAACTTGAGGAAAAAGATTGAGGATTATCCAGTAAACCCAGCCTACATTATTACAATGAGGGGGGTCGGCTACAAGTTTGTTCAAACGTCCATTTAAGTTAAAAAAATCCCACTATTTTAAAATATTAGCATTTACAACAATGATCTCTTTTATTCCCTTTGTTATGATCGCTGCATACAGTATGTATCAAGGAAGCAATCTATCAAATCAAATTATGAAAGATCAAATAGCCAATACCAAAAAAGAAGTTTTATCACAAAAACTCTTGTATTTACAAAAAGAAACTCAAAATTTGAATACAGATTTGCACAATCTCGAAAATACATTAAGATTAATTCAAAAACAAGCTGAAACTATTTATAGTCGGCCTAATCTAGCTCTTTCAAATGAATTACATGTAACGAAGGGAAAAGAGGGTTACTTGTGGGAAACATTTGACGATAAATATGAAAAAACAAATGTTTTTATTAGTTCGAGATCAAGCGATTTGGTTGATACAGTAACAAATGAACTGAAAATAGCAAAGCAACTTGAACCATTGTTCGTTCAAACGATGGAAAATGAAACGATGATCAATGCCGTATACTTAGCGTTACCTAGTTCTTCTTGGTTATATTATCCGTTTTTAGACGTTGAGGCTGCCATTTCTTCAAAAAAATTTGCACCTAATCTGCGTTTTCAAGATTATGAATTTTATACAGTTGCTTTAAATCCACAACGGAAAGTAAAATGGACGAAACCTTATATATGGTCGGCTAAACCTATGGGGGATGTAACGAAAGAGGATTGGCTAATATCAGTCGGGGCACCCGTTTATTTGAATTCCGTCGAATTTAAAGGAATGGTAGGTCTAGATGTACCCATTGAAAACATTACAAACAAATTAATGGACGTCAAATTCAGTGAACCAAACGCCTTTGCCTTTTTAATTGATGATAAAGGTAATTTTATTTCGGGACAAACGAAAGCAGAGGGGATCGAGGAGAACGTACCCCTTATGAATAGCGCTATAAAAAATAAAGAAGGCATCTTGCCAATAACCTATTCCAATTCAGAAGCGTATCTTTTATCTTCATCATTAAATAACGGATGGCGTCTCAATTTTATCATTTCAGAATCTGATATTGTCGAACCAATTGTCAAAAGTACAGAGGCACAAACGAATAAGCATATGCTGCTTTTTTTATCTCATCTTTTAGTATTTTTACTTTTCGGAATCATTATTCTTTTATATATGACCTACCGTTTTTCACGAACAATCACCCAACCAATTGATCAATTAACTACTGCGCTAAGAGAAAGTGCAGACGGCAATTTTGTGAAAGAACTTCATATTGAGCAAGAAGATGAAATTGGTAACTTGGCGGTAGCGTTTAATTTTATGAACCGAAAAATCCAAGAATTAATTGGGGAATTAAACTTAAAAGCTCATCAACTGGAAGACAAAGTGTTAGAGCGAACGAAAGAGTTGGAAAATGCTAATGAACGGTTAATTAACACAAACCAACAACTTCAAGAATCTGAGAAACGGCGAAAAGAATTTATGTCACAGATTTCTCACGATTTAAAAACGCCATTAACGTCCGTAAGAGAATACACGGAAATCTTAGTTAATCATCAGCTACTTCCTGAAATCCAGAAAAAAGAAATTATGAATTCCATACTACTACGCAGTAATCATATTATCCAATTAATTAATGACTTATTTGATATGAACACGGATGATGATGGAGATTACGTAAAAGAAGTCATTCCGTTTGATTTCTTGATAGAGCAATCGTTAAACATGATTGCGATCCGATCAGAAGGGTCCGATATTGAAATTACTAAAAACTATGAAGTAGGTTCATTGTTCATTTTTGTTGATCCTAAGAAAATGAATCGCGCCTTTATTAACATTTTAGAAAATGCCATTAAGTATTCAAAATCAAAAAGTGGTAAGAAAATTAAAATAGACATTTTTGCCTACCAACAAAATGAAAACTTGATTATTAAGTTCAAAGATTACGGAATTGGTATATCGGAAAATAATAAAGAAAAAATATTTCTTCCATTTTTTAGAGAGAAAAGAACAAGTACCGAAAAAATTCAAGGAAATGGATTAGGTTTGCCTATCGTTCAAAAAATTATTACCCTACACGATGGACATATTTTAGTAGAAAGTAAAGTAAGTGTAGGAACGACGATTACGATTGTGCTGCCATTAGTAGAGCTATCAGACTTTTAAGCAATATAAGTAACTATTTAGCAAATGGAGGGAAATGCCCATTACATTAATACAAAATGTGACTTTAGAACAACATTAAGTTTTTATTCCGACAACAAACGTTGAAACATTTAACAAACTAGATTTCTTGTTTACAATTGACGAATTAAGGGTGCCCAAATAAAAAGGTTAGATTCACATTTCCTATATATCGTTTATTTAACGCGTGATAGCATACTAAACGGTTTATAGAGTGTGAGGACAGGCTTTTTGGGACACCCTATTTTTTTGTTTAAGTGTTCGATATCATTTCATCCGTCGACATGAATCCTGTAAAATAGCGAAAATTCATGAGGAATTTTATATTTTTTGGAATTTATTGAAAATTTATCGTTAGTTTAGATTGACTTTAGGATAACTTTATAAATAAATATTATGATACATGTATAGAAAAAAGTTACAGCCAAGAAGAGATGCACAGTTTGAATGAAACGAACGCTACTATCGTAATTCAGATTGTTTGACCGTTCGTTATGTAAACGCTATCACGTATAATCATCATTCATTCTAGAACAATTAGAAATACATTTTGTATGCAGGGAAGAAATGATTGTCGCTAACAAACAAGAGATAAACATAATGCCGGAGCAGTTGATCAATTCGTGTTAAAGACCAACTATAAAGTTATATTTGACGGTGAAAGCACTGGAGTTGCTTATTGTTAGCAAATCGACTGACTTAAACCTTCAATTCTATAAATGAACTGTTAGGAGGCGGATATGTGGAAGTCATTTATGTAAATGAAAGCAACAGGCATTTGTGTCTAGCAGAATCTGAACCAAGTGCAATTGCTTTAGGATTTTTTGATGGGGTTCATCTAGGTCATCAACAAGTTATCAACGAAGCTATAAAAATCGCTGATGAAAAGCAACTACAACTTGCATGTATGAGCTTTTTCCCCCACCCCAAAGAAGTGCTTAAACGAGATAAGAAAAAAATTCAATATTTAATGCCGATGATTGCCAAACAACGGATTTTGAAAAAGTTAGGTGTGCAAAAGTTTTACATCGTGGAATTCGATCAAGATTTTGCTTCATTAACACCAGAGCAATTTGTACAAAAATATCTCCTTGACTTTGGAGTAAAGTATGCAGTTGCTGGATTTGACTTTACTTATGGTCAATTTGGAGAAGGGAATATGGATCGAATAAAAGCGGACTCTAACCACATCATTGAAGGAATAAAAGTAAAGAAAGTGGCAATTAATGGTGAAAAGATAAGTTCTACTTTAATAAGAAAGTTAATTTCTACGGGAAAAATGGACATCGTTCACCGTTACTTAGGGGAGCATTATCAAATCAAAGGGCAGGTTTTTTCAAATAAAAAAAGTGTTGAAATAGTACCGAGTCCTTATTATCTACTTCCTCCCCCTGGAGTATATGAAGTAATTGTTTCAAAAGGGGATGAAACAGACAAACAAGTCGTCTTAGTCACCCAAGATGCTACTAAAATAATTTCTCCTGCTCATAGTAAACGAATATTAGAGAACCAGGAAGAAATTCATATAAGCTGGCTAAAACGTTTGTCTCCTGGATCGTTCACGTTTTTGGAGCAACAGCCTAAACATAATTTGATGAATAAACCGGTTATTACTTCCGGGCTATTATAAAATAAAAATAAAAAATAATGGAGGTACAAAAATGAGCACAGAAACTACATGGTTAGATGAATTGACGTATTTAAACGATAAGCCAGGTGTGAAGGTCATTAAAGCAGGGACATATAAAAAGAAGGAGTTAAATAAAATTCTTGGTGTTCCAAATCTTGAAAGCCAAATTATTGATGTTCCGGTTTGCACAGATAAGCATGGTTTACAAATGGGTTACTTCTCTATGCAAAATTCAGAAGATTTCGAATTCACGTACACATTTTTAGAAATAAAAATCGTCTATAGAGGGAAAATAATTGTTCGTGACGAGCAAGGGAAAAAGTATATCGCTGAAGAAGGAGATGTATTCGTTTTCAGCCCAACTACAACCGTTATATTCGACGGTGAAAGCGATGGAGACGCTTTTTATACCGCACATCGTCTGCCTGAACCCTCGTTTATCTAAGTAATAAAAATAGTGAGTAATAGAATTTGAATATATGATAATAAAAAAACTGATAGGAGTGGATATATATGTCCCAACAAACAACAGAAGCAAAAAACTATGATTATTTGAGCAAAGCACCTGGTTTCCAAATTATTAAAGCAGGCACTTACCAAAAGAAAGAATTAAATGGACTGCTAGGAATCCCAGCACTAAAAAGCCAAATTATTGATGTTCCTGTTACATCAAAAGAAAATGCCATTACAATGGGATACTTCGATATGCAACCAGGTGAAGAATTTGAATTTGTATATGAATTTTTAGAGGTGAAATTCGTCATCAAAGG
Organism: Peribacillus sp. JNUCC 23; assembly: GCF_053653995.1. The sequence continues at coordinate 2,379,407 of NZ_CM132202.1, read as the reverse complement.
GCAATTTATCTTACGTGATGAACAAGGGAAAAAATATGTAGCAAAAGCAGGAGATGTCGTCATCTTCACGCCTAATGTACCGGTGATTTTTGATGCTGAGAGCGATGGAGAAGCTTTCTATACAGCCCATCGTATACCTGAACCATCATTTTTGTAAAACATGCTGGAACATAAATAAAAAACAGTATGACCCCAACTGAATAACGTTTAAATATTCTAATTTACCTTAAATGAAAAAAGGGGGGATCCAGCGATGCATACAGTCAATGCCATGAGCTATCAGGACTTTGACTTTGAATTAGAAGGTCAGAAAGTACTGTTAGAAGATATTTTCCCGAATTTCAATGAATATGACCGCGTTGGAGTGGTCGTAAGAGAAACAGGTGGCGGAACTGGTGCGAGTAGTTTACTAATGTCGGCACTTACAAGATTTTATGATTTTTTTCGACCTAATCTTGGTGTTGAGCCTGGGCAACAGTTTATTTATCCCGAGTTTTTTATCTTCCATGTAGGGAAGCTGCATATGACCCATTATTGGATGGATATTTGGCCGCCACATAAAGAAATTGTCGTTGAGGATGATCCTGAACAAATTTTAGAAGCGATTAATGATCGCGGCATTACACGGTTGCTCGTGGAAGACATTACGCCTATCCAACCTATTTTTTTAAAAGAAACATTAAATAGTGCGAAACATCGAATTGTTAGTGCATTGGCCTATTCTCCGACAGGTCGTGTTGAAAATAGCGATATCCAGATCACCAGTTGTGAAGCTGCAGAAAAAAATGTACTTGACACTATCAAAATTTCAGAAGACCTTTCGAATGAAGAAATGGCTCTATTACTAGAACGACGGAACTCTCTTAAAACGAATGGGCGTGTAACTGAAACATATCGCCGCATCGAAGTATCCAATGCTTTGAACATGCTTACTCAAAATACTGAACCGGGTCCTACTACACGAAGCTATTTTAAAATGCTTGAAATGGAAGATGAGATTTCGAAAGACAAAGTCATTTAATTGAATCTATACCTGTATTAATCTACATCCATATTAAATCATACGGATATCCTATTAATTTAAATAAAAATTGCTGAGGAGTGAAGAATCATGTCAGTTTCTAACACAGTATTAAATGAAGGTATTATGCAAATTCCAAGCTGGTGGACTTGCCCTCCAGGTTATGAAGAATTACAAGCGAAGGCACACGCACTTGGAAAAAGTGAATTGCTAGAAAGAGCTGCAATTTCTGATCAGGAAAGCCGCTATCCTCGTGAAAGTATAAGTAAAATTGCTGAAGCAGGATTTGGCGCTGTTACCCTTCCGAAAGAGTATGGTGGACTTGGAGCTGGACTTACTGGTTTTGCCGTATTATCTGAAAGTTTCGCACAATATTGTGCATCTTCAACGATGTGTTGGGTTATGCATACAGCTGCTGTTCAAACACTATTTTCAGCTGGTAACGAAGAGCAGCGTCAGCGTTTTATTCCTGATGTTCTTCGAGGAAAAATCGGCGGGTTAGCTTTTAGTGAACCAGCAACTGGAAGTCACTTTTGGAATGTAGTTAGTGAAGCCCCGCGTCTTGGTAATGGCTACTCATTGAATGCCGATAAATCATTTGTTACAAGTGCTGGAGAAGCTGATTGGTATGTCGTGGCGACAACGTATCCAGAAAGTACAAATTCTGATAAATTAATGTTCTTACTTGTAGAAAATGGGCAAGAGGGGATTACGCAATTTCCATTCTCTGCAATGGGACTTCGCGGAAATTCTAGTGGACCAATGAAATTTAGAGATGTATATGTCCCGGCTGAAAACCGTCTCGGCAGTGAAGGCGGGATGAATTATCACAATGATAATACAATCGATCCACTGTTTTTATTAGGAACAGCTGCTTGTTGGACTGGTATTGCACAAGGTGCTCTTAATGCAGCGATTAATGGTGCGAAGAAAAAGGTTCATGCTGATACCGGAAAATCAGTAGCTAGTTATCAAGTCATCCGTCATGAATTGGCGAAAGCTCAAATCATGGTGGACAGTGCAAGAAGTATGCTTTATCGAACAGCCGAAGGTCTGGACAAAGCTATTGCAAATGGGACGCCACTAGGAGAATGCCTATTCCCAATTTGGCAATTAAAAACTCATGCAGCTGATATCGTTATTCAAGTAACGAACCAAGCGCTACAAGTTTCAGGAGGAAGAGGCTATTTGACAGGTCAAGTAGAGAAATATTTACGTGATGGTCGCGCTGGTGCAATAATGGGACCTACAAATGAAATTTTACGTGAGTGGATTGGCAATACATTAATCGATGTTCCATGGTTTGAGTAAATTATAGACGAAATTAAATTTCTATTTATATACCAGGACCGAAACGAAGTGGTTTGGTTCTGGTATATACCTCTTTTGAAAGGGTATGGCCCATTTCATCCTAAAACAATTGACATCTTCTCGGTAAAAATGGCACTGGGATTCCGTAAGTTTTTCGTTTATTTGTTATTATGAGTCAAATACTTCCGGAAAAATTTTCTGAATATTTTGTAATTTTAGCTTTTGAATAACCAAAAAATATCAAGACCAGTTAGTTATGAAAGTCGAAAGATGGTACAAGTAAATCCTTGTTTCCGCTAACTCGGCATATGCCAACAGGATTATATTAGTATAGGGAGGATATTTAGCATGAAGTTACTAGGGATATCAGGAACAATTACTGGATCGAAACCACGAGTTGTCGTTCAACAAGTATTAGACGAAGTAAAGCGAAACAACCCGGAAATTGAAGTAGAATTGCTTGATTTGAAGGATTATAATATTCAGTTCTGTGATGGCCGTAATCCGTCATCGTATACGGGAGATACGAAGAAAGTGATCGATATTGTTTCCACAGCAGATTTTTATATTATTGGTACTCCAATTTTCCAAGGTTCTATTACTGGCGCTCTTAAAAACTTATTCGACTTAATCCATCCGAAAGATTTTCGCAATAAAGTAATGGGCTTTATTGCTACAGGGGGAACATATCAACATTATTTAGTCATTGAAAATCAATTGAAGCCAATTGCCGGATATTTCCGTGCATTTGTTGCACCAGGATTTGTTTATGCTCATAATGACCATTTTAGTCCTCAAAATGAACTAGTTGATAAAGAAGTATTAGAACGTGTGACCGCTTTAAGTGAAGAAATCGTCCTTATGCAGAAAGCACTAAAAGCTTCAAAGAGTGCTATTCAATATAATTGAATGGCAAGTTGAGGTGATCAAACATTAAACGAATCATTAATGAAAAAAAGAATGAACAACGTGTAGAATAACCTCTTTTTTCTAAGTATTCAACTAGGGAAAAGAGAGTTTTTCTTTTTAGAAACATTAACTATTTAGGTATAGCCGAAACAATGATTTTCTTGATTATTAAAGTGTTAAATGTGCAATTCTTCTCGACTGAACTTAGCCTATGGAAGTTGTTGAATATACGTATAGTTTCTTAGATGATAACGGTAATGAATTTCAGCGAACATTAGGATATGTAAATGAAGCTGAAATCATTTCATTAGGAGGAGCATTTATGAGTTTAGTGGATATTGCTAGAACTAAACACAAAGAGAAGACAGTACGTTTGGGCTTTATGTGGGCTTTATGGGCAGCCATATTGTGGGGAGCATGGTATGTACCTGGATCAGCAATTTGGTATGAGTTTCCTTTCGTTTCCATGCCATTTCAAACAAATTCTGAATATGTGACAGCGGCAGCCGTAATAGCCGGTTTAAATGCAATCGCTGTTTTATTGTTTATGTTTGTGTGGACAGGCGTTTTAGGTAAATGGAAAGATTACGGACGGACGATTGTTCAGTTTAAAAAAGTGACGAAATGGTATTTTGTAGCCGCAATTTTCGGCGGACCGATGGCTATTTTCGGAAGTTTTTTAGCGATCGGCTTTATTGGCGGTGTTTTTGCGGCAGTAGCAGCATTAATGTATCCCATTGTAGGTTCTATACTAGCGTACAAATGGTACGGGGAAAAAATAACTCGAAGGGCTGCTATCGGGATCGCCATGATTATTATCGGCGGGATCGTCGTATTTGCGCCTGGTATTTTAGGTGAGCTGAAAGATAGCTCAGGCGCTTGGTTAGGATACTTGGGCGGATTAATGGCTGCCGTTGGCTGGGGAATTGAAGGCGCCATTGCTGGACGAGCACTGGATGTTACAGATCCTGATATTGGCTTAACACTTAGATTTACGGGTGAAGTTTTCTGGTGGGTAGCAGTAATCTTTCCGCTGTTTATCCTATTTGGTGATGTGCCCATTGTGCCAATGATCGCAAAAACGATGACATTGTTACCGATAACTTGGCTGCTTTTAGCCGGCATTACATTTGGTTTTTGCTACGTATCATGGTACAAGTCCTTCCCATTAATTGGCGTTGGAAGAGGCCAAGCAATCGGAGACTTATATGGAATCTTTGCCATCATTTTTATCAGTATCTTCACACTTACCCCGCCAGAATGGAATTTCGTTTTAGGGGCGCTAGTTGTTATTATAGGCGGGTTTGTCATGTTTACTGAAAAACGGGATGTACTAGAAGTCATCCGTACCGTACCTTCAGACAAGAAAGAAAAAGAGGAGGCGATATAAATGCCGAAAATCCACATTAAAGGAAGGATTCTACAAATCATACGTGAGCATACGATGGAAAGACCAGACAAAGGAATATGGGATTATGATATTGCCAAGCAAATTCTGAAAGAATACGGGTTGGCTGGAGCATATGCCTTAGGGAATGTCCGAGTAACATTAACTGATTTGTTTTCAGGAGCGCTTATAGAAACCATTGATGAAAAGTTAGACAAGGGTGAGCACTTTAGTAAGGGTAAGTTATTATTTAAATATTCTCTTACAAGCTTCGGTGAAGCCAGGATGCGTGATACAGGAATCATTTAACTAACTAAGGAGTGGATTATATGCCTGAAATGAGCGAGTTTTGGGGCTTTGAATTAGCTCCATATATTTCGATATTTGGAATAACTGCCTTGGCGCTATTTTGTCTATTTACAGCAAGGACGTATGTGAAGAAATTATGAATGGTTATTGATGATAGATAGTTAGATGGCTTCGAGTATAAAAACTCGAGGCCATCTTCTTTTTCTGAAAAAATACCCTTTTATTATCTTACTATAAATTGAATAGATATTTTTAAACTGTTTTCTATTTCACTATGGTAACTCCAAATGAATATCCAAAATAATAGTTATGTTTTGTTATTTTAACCACAATTTGATGAAACAGTTCTTACTGGTCAAAAAATACTCATAATAATTTATATTTGTAGCTTTACAAAAAGGTTTGATCATTTAGAATTTAACTATACTAGCTCTACCATGTCGATATTCACAAACGGATTGAAGCGTTAAGGCAGCAACAATCACAAGTACCTACACCAAAAAAAGTTAAGCGAGAAATAAATGGGAGCAACAAGGATGCCCTTATTGAATCATTGAAACGAAAGATTAAGAAATTAGAAGATGATAATAAACAACTTAGAGAGCAATTAAAGTTTGCTTATGCAGAGGTTTATTATGGTGAGAACGGTGCTCTCCATCCCTGCTTGTTCAACAATCGGGTCATTTTTCGGAATAACACTTAATAAATTGGATATTTATGTTAAATTATAGAGAGGCTAGAATATATAAATAAGGGCTGAGCTGAAATTAAAAAAGTTATCTTATGGTTATCGATTGTAAGTAGTTTATTCATAATATTCCTCCAGTTTTTTCAATGGGAACTTATTGAGATATTTACACCATTTATGATGCCAGAAGTAAAAGAGTGGTCCATATTATACATGATGACTAATATGGACCACTTTTTATTTTTTATGACTTTTTATATTTTAGGTCTTGATAATTTACAAAGGTTATTTTTTAGTCATGCTTTTTATTGAGTTTTTGGTTTCAGCTGATAGTTTTCAAATTTCAATCGTGTATAAGAAATAATGCCGGACAATAAGAAGAAGCTGATAATCGTTCCTTCTCGAATATTGATTGGTAAATTGTATAGTAGTGATATTGTTATTGATAGAAGAATGGAGAATAAATCGACACAATATCTGTATTGAGAGAAAGTGAGTTTTGTTAATTCGGCTATTCGTAAACATAAACTTTCAATAGGAAAAGGAATAATATCTAATGATAAAATAATGCCTATTGTTCCACCGGCTAGTATCGCACCGAATATAAATAGTCCCATTCTTACTAAATAATTCTCTATGTGAATCATACCGAAAATAGTATAGAGGAAAAAATTAATAACCATTCCAAAGAACAAGATGGAAAAGAACATCAAAGTAAATTTTCTAAAATCCTTTTTTTCGCATAGGCAGATATAACCGATTAGAAAAATGAGATTTGCAATGAATGTAATTGTGCCAACTTTGATGGAAGTACATTCAGATACGGATAAATTCATCGCATTAAAACTGCTTACTCCAACATCTGCTTTTAATGTAAGACTAATGCCAATAGCACTTACTATATAAAGGAGAATCGATTGAATTACTTTTTTCATGAATATTCCTCTAATAAGTCTATTATTTGCATTAAATTTGGTATCGTATATGTGCTCTTAGGTGAACCTGATTTAGGCATGATTCTCTTAGGATTAAACCATACGCAATCAATTCCGACATTGATAGCTCCCTGAATATCCGATGTTAAACGATCACCTATCATTAAAAATTCTTCTTTACGATTTATATGCAGGGCATCAAAAATATAGTAAAAGAAATGGGGATTCGGTTTTTCATAACCAATTTCTTCGGAGATAAAAAGTTGTTCAAAATATCCTTGTAGCTTGGCATCTCCTAATCTTTTTCTTTGAGTCTTTCCTACACCGTTTGTTCCAATATATAATTTATAATCTTGCTTAATTAAAGCATTTAATAATTCATGTGCATGGGTAACGGTCTTATGTCCTTGGTTTAAATGCTCACGGTACATGGCTTCAACTTTTGTTCCGTTTTCATCTATATGAAATTCCTTCAAAAAAAGTGAAAAACGCGTTGTCAGCACGTCTTCACGAGAAATCAAGCCTTCCTCTAATTGATGCCATAATTCATCATTAATGCGCTTATAACATGCAATGGTTTGTTTGTTATCGGGCAACTCGTATTGCGTAATCATTTGTTTTAAAGCCTTTTCTTCTGAATCTTGAAAATCAAGTATCGTATCATCTAAGTCAAAAATAATATGTTTGTATTTGTTCATTCCTATCCACCTCTTGGTAGTAATATATCGAAAGGAAGAATATAATAATAGGAGATATCTCATATTGAGGTGATAAAATGAAAAAAATCAATTTGAAGGATTACGCTGAAAATTTTGTAGATATATATAATGATATTCAAGAAACTTTTCCGAAAGCAGTTTTACATCAGGCTTTTATTTGTAAGTTTTCTTCTAATGAATATATAGTGCGTTTTGATGAAGATATTCAGTACTTATTTTTATTATTGGATGGGCGGGCAAAAATATATATAGTACACGAAAATGGAAAACGTGCGCTGATTCAGTTTCTAAAGAAAGATGATTTTATTGGTGAATTATCCTTGATTGAGGTGGAAAAGAATTTAAAAGATGTTGTGGCTATAAATGACTGCACTTGCTTGGCGGTTCCGTTGGCTTCATCGAAAGAACATCTGTTAAATGACAATCTTTTTCTACATAATTTATCAAAATATTTAGGTGATAAATTACTAAAAAGAACAGATCATTACACAGAGATGCAAGATTATGAATTCAAAAACCGATTGGCGAAATATATTCTTCAAATAGAAAACGATGGATGCTTTCAAGAGAAGCATACCGAAACAGCAGAATACGTGGGGGTAAGCTATCGACATTTATTATACACACTTAACCAATTCCATGAAGACGGATTATTAGAAAAGAAAGGAAGAAAATATTTTATTATTAATAAAGAAAAGTTAGAACGATTGAGTTCAAAAAAAGATTAATTTAGTTTGATTTGATAACTTGAAATATAAACAAGTTGTTTCACTTCTTCCATTTAAGGTAAGTGAAAATTTAATTTGATGAGAATATCATGGCCTCCTATTTGTAGGATAAGGACGCATTTTTAGATTAAGATTCTAAATTTATCAACCTTTTTTATATAGCCAAAATATTGCCTGAAAATCGAATTGAAAATTCAGAAAATTATTGACATTCATTTTCAGGTGATTTATACTTCAAAACAGATGAACACCCTAATTAAATAATAAATACACTCTTATCGAGAGCGGCGGAGGGAATAGGCCCTGTGAAGCCCGGCAACCATTAAGTGAATGCTTAAAAAGGTGCTAAATCCTGCAGATCATGTGATCTGAAAGATGAGGGAGGTTTTTTTATTAAAACCCTCTTCTTACTAGAAAGAGGGTTTTTTAATGATTATTAAACCAAGTAAACAAATGGGGACTATTTAATTTATGGGTAGAAGAAAAAATAGGGGAAAGTGGAGGTATTAAAATGAAGAATAGGCTTAGAAGTACACTGGTACTAATTGGATTAATATTGCTTTCTGGTTGCTCGAATGATGTAAGTGGTACTGGGACAGATGCTAAACCAAAGAAAATTATCCTCGATTATGCGTATTATTCACCGGTCAGTTTGGTATTAAAGGATCAGGGCATTGCTGAAAAAAAATTCAAAGATGAAGGCATTGAAGTTGAATTTGTACTTAGTCAAGGATCAAATAAAGCGTTAGAATTCCTTAGCTCAGAGAGTGTTGATTTCGGTTCCGCTGCCGGTGCGGCTGCACTATTAGCCAAAGAAAAAGGTACACCAATCCAAACCGTTTATATTTCTTCCAAACCAGAGTGGACAGCACTTATGGCGAAAAAAGGTACAATCAATTCTGTATCTGATTTAAAAGGCAAACGTATTGCAGCTACACTTGGTACTGACCCCTATATTTTTCTGTTGAGAGCCCTGAAGGAAGCTGGTCTTTCCTCAAAAGATGTCGAAATTGTCAACTTACAGCATAGTGACGGTGCCCTAGCCGTACAATCGGGTGATGTTGATGCCTGGGCTGGTCTTGACCCTCATATGGCAAAGGTCGAATTGGAGTCAGACATTCAAATCTTTTATCGTAACCCAGATTTCAATAGCTTTAGCACACTTGATGTTCGCGAGGAATTCGCTGAGAAATACCCCGTTTATGTTGAGAAAGTCCTTGAGGCATATGAAGAAGCACGTCAGTGGACAATTGCCCATCCAGATGAAACGACAGAAATACTTGCTAAAGAAGCTAGCATTTCATTAGAAGTAGCAAAAAAGGAATTGGAACGAAATGACTTTTCAGAACCGATTCCAAGTAATGAACAAAAGGCTATCATTATAGGGTCAGGTGAAGTTCTAAAAGAAAATGGTTTATTAAAAAGTTCAACAGATGTTGAGAAGCTGACTGATAAACTTCTTAATTCTAAATTTGCCGTAAAAGTACTCAAATGATGGATCAGAAGGGATTGAGAAAAGAATGTTGGAGCATAGTGAGCATGCAGTATTAACTAAGACGAATAAAACAAAACAATCACGATATACAAAACCGAAGACAAATCGTAAAGTATTGCTTGGCAGCATCCTGCCGTTGACACTGTTGATTATCTGGGAAGCTTCCGGCAGGATGGGGATAATCGAATCACACCTTCTTCCTATACCTTCAGTAATAGTAGAAGGGCTGTATCAGATGGCATTGGAAGGAACACTTTGGGGGCATATTGGAACAACTTTAATTAGGGTATTTGCCGGTTTTCTTATCGGAACATTCACAGCAGTTATAATCGGATCACTGGTCGGCTATATGAAGATTTTCGAAGAATTAATAGATCCAATTATTCAAGCCTTTCGCTCCATCCCATCTCTTGCTTGGGTTCCATTATTTATCTTATGGATGGGCATCGGGGAATCCTCTAAGGTAATATTGATCGCAGTCGGAGTGTTTTTCCCAGTTTATCTGAATATGGTTGCTGGGATACGGGGTGTAGACAGAAAACTGATTGAAGTCGGTAAAATCTATGGATATACGTCCTTTGAAATTGTAAGCAAAATTATTCTTCCCGCATCGCTTCCTTCATTATTAACAGGAATCCGAAGTGGACTCGGACTTGGTTGGATGTTTGTTGTCGCTGCTGAAATCATGGGAGCCTCAAAAGGACTCGGATACTTGCTAATAGTGGGACAGAATACGTATTCTCCTGATGTTATTATCGGAAGTATTATCTTATTCGCCATTCTTGGGAAATTCACTGATTGGCTTTTAAAATTTATTGAAGAACGCTCACTAAGATGGCAAGATAGTTATGCAAATCAACGTTAGGAGGGACTTAGAATGTTGTCCGTAGAGCAAGTTTCGCGAACATTTAATAATAAACAGGTTGGTTTTACAGATGTTTCGTTCACCGTCAAGGAAGGGGAAGTCATCGGTATCCTAGGCACGAGCGGCTGCGGGAAAAGTACATTGCTTCGAGTTCTAGCAGGGCTTGACAAGGACTATACGGGCAAGTTCACATGGGAAAAGGAGCAGGTCGGGATGATGTTTCAGGAGCCCCGTTTAATGCCGTGGCTAACAGTGGAACAAAATGTCGGTTTTGGAATGAAGGGTGATAGCAACTCTACTATTCAAAAGCTGCTCAAGCTAGTAGGATTAGCGGGATTTGAAAAGCTTTATCCTAAGGATCTTTCAGGGGGGATGGCCCAACGGACAGCACTAGCACGGGCACTTGTAACTGAGCCCAAGGTTATATTACTCGATGAACCATTCAGTGCTGTTGATGCTTTTACAAAAATGCAGCTACAGAAGCTTTTGCTTTCCATCTGGAAACAACAGAATACAACCATGTTGCTTGTTACTCATGATATTGATGAAGCATTATTTCTATGTGACAAGATATTCATCCTTAGAGGCCAACCTGGTGAATTGTATGAGACGATAATAATTTCGGAACCTAAACCGCGAGATCGCGGCGATTATAAATTAACTACTAGGAAGGCTGAAATCCTTTCTTTACTTGATTTAAAACAAACTGTTTAAAATGAATACCTGCATATTAATTTGAGAATAATTAAAAACTTGTGTATTTTGATTTGACGAATAAAGATATCTTTACATGAGAGAATCGGAAGTAAAGTTACATTACCTAAAGTGTCTGAGAACGCTTTAATATCAAGAGATATAGTTTTCTACAGTATGTGTGATTCATATTTTAGTTGCTAACAACCAAGTTGTATTGGAAGGGCATTAGAATTGGATTGAAGTGAATTCTGTTACATGGTTGTTTATCATAAATTGAGTTAAACCATATCAAGTGTAAGAGAAAATTGTACCAAACAATTCATTCAAAAGAACTAAAGTGGATTAATCTTAAAATGATAGTTGAAGATTGCTGAATAATTTGATAAAATATAATAAATGAAAAGACTATATGTAACTGGCGAAACGCGGATAACCGTGAGGGAGCATATAGTGTCGTAGCCGTTCGCCTGGGCAGAGGTAAGGGAAATTCCCCTTGCCTCTTTCTGTATATTAGGAGAAAATATTGAAGTAGATACTTCTTTTAAATGCTATTATTATAGACAATGCAGCTTTTCATAAAATTTGAATAGTGACAAGTTTCTTTATGGGGAATTTGAAAACTAGCATACATAAAAAGGGGAGTAAATAATATGAGCACATTAATTTTAGACAAAGTGAAAACAATCAAAACTTTAAATAATATTACAGAAAGTGGGCTAAATGTATTTAATAACGATACCTATACTATCGACAATGATACTGAAAACCCTGATGCAATTGTTGTTCGTAGTTTTAATATGCATACAATCGAATTCGGCAATCAATTAAAAGCAATCGCACGTGCAGGAGCTGGTGTTAATAATATTCCAGTTGACAAATGTACAGAGCAAGGTATTGTTGTTTTTAATACGCCAGGTGCTAATGCTAATGCTGTAAAAGAAATGGTATTAACAACATTAATGGCTTCATCTCGTAACCTTTTTGCCGGTGTGGCTTGGACAAAAACATTAGAAGGTGAAGGCGAAAAAGTTCCAAAGCTTGTAGAAGCAGGAAAGAAACAATTTGTTGGAAAAGAAATTAAAGGGAAAACTCTAGGTGTAATTGGTTTAGGCGCGATTGGTGCACTTGTAGCGAATGATGCGCTTGATTTAGACATGGATGTGATTGGCTTTGATCCATTCATCTCTGTCGATACAGCTTGGAATTTGTCTCGCAATGTACAGCGCGCTATGACGATTGAACAATTGTTCGCTAACTCTGATTATATTACTGTACACGTTCCGTTAACAGATGACACTGCAGGAATGTTTAACGAAGAAATATTTAGCATCATGAAGCCAGGAGTTCATATTTTGAATTTCTCACGCGGTGAGCTTGTGAATGAAACAGATATGGAAGTTGCACTTGAAAGCGGGAAAGTCGGAAGATATATTACAGACTTCCCAAATGAAAATGTATTGAAAATGAAAAATACAATTCCAATCCCACATCTTGGTGCTTCTACCCAAGAATCAGAAGAAAACTGCGCCATTATGGCAGCTCGCCAAGTGAAGGAGTTTCTAGAAACAGGAAATATCAAAAACTCAGTGAATTTTCCAAATACCACCCTTCCTTATACAGGAAAACAACGTGTAGCAGCTTTCCACCAAAACGTTCCAAACATGGTTGGGCAGATTACACAAGCAATATCAAGCCATGATTTAAACATTGCTGACATGGTTAACAGAAGCCGTGGGGAATATGCGTATACAATGATTGATATTGACAATAAAGCAAGCGGCGATGTCATTCCTAATTTGGAGGAAAAAATCAAGCAAATCGACGGTATTGTTACAATCCGTGTTATTTAAACATACTTTAATTGAACAAGAAGGAAGCATGAAGACATCTTTGATGATCAATTGAATTAATTTTAGTGAAGCCTCAATTCCTTTTAGGAATTGAGGCCATTTTATTTAAGAAAGAAATGTAACAGTGTGAACAAATCGTAAAACAAAACAACTTGATTAGTGTAAACAAATTAGAAGGAGATAGATAAATATGAAAAAGTTTATTTTTACAGTAGGAATAGTGATGTTTTTGCTAGCCGGAGGCATGTATTAAATGATTGATTCTCTTAACTGTGGCGGTCCTGAAGAATCTGAATTGATGGTTTCTTATACAGTAGATAAGGCGAATATATTATTTTAATATAATATATTCAAAGTAATAACCCGTGATTTTTAACACATTAGTCAAAATTTAATATATTAATATAATTAAAAAGAGGTGTAAATAGAGATATTAGCGACAGTTAGAAAGCTATTCCACATATTGTTAACAAGTCGCTGGTCAGGTAATCTCTACGACTATCTAATTGATCATGAAAGCTTTAACTTTTCTACTTTGATAAGGTCGAATTTTAAGTATCCTTACAAATTGGGTAACTACCAACTCTTATTATGTTATTCTGAAGATTGACCACTTATCGAATAAAACAATCAAAATCTATACAAGAAAAAAGAGTAGATATCTATGCATATCAAAATAATCCATACAAAATAACCAGAAGAACAGTTTATAACGTATGAAGAAGATTGAGGGGGATGGTTTATGGATAATCAACTGCGATGGCCCGGGTTTATATTTGTCATACTCGGCGCGAGTTTTTGGGGAATTGGAGGTACAGTAGCACAGCGCTTATTTCAAGAAGAAAGTATAACAGTTGAATGGCTTGTATCCATTCGCTTATTAATAGCAGGAATTCTACTGCTTGTTTTATCATTCATAAGAGATCGAAAGCAAGTTTTAAAGATATGGTCTGATAAAACAGCAAGGATACAAATCGTGATATTCGGCTTATTAGGGATGCTTGCCGTTCAATACACATATATGGCTTCCATTCAGTTAGGGAATGCAGCTGTCGCAACATTATTACAATATTTAGCTCCTGTTTTTATTATTCTTTATCTAGTTTTGGCTAAAGTAAGCAAATTGAAGGCTAGAGATCTATTTGCGGTAGTTTTAGCTTTATCAGGTACATTTTTATTGTTAACGAATGGATCATTAGCTAGTCTTTCAGTGCCTGTATCTTCTGTCATATGGGGAATACTATCAGGTATTGCTCTTGCCTTCTATACTTTATATGCAGGGGTGTTATTGAAAAAGTGGGGTTCACTGAACGTTATTGGCTGGGCAATGATTATAGGTGGAATTGGAATGAGTAGCATACAGCCTCCTTGGTCAGTTGACACTAGTAATTGGGCACTTGAGACATATTTATATTTAGGGTTTGTCATTTTCTTTGGAACGATGATTGCTTTTTGGTTTTACATTGAAAGTCTTAAATACTTAAAACCGCAAGAAACGACTTTATTAGGTAGTTTAGAACCTTTAACAGCCATAATCACTTCAGTTTTATGGCTACACATCCCATTCGGAACTTATCAATTTTTAGGCGCTAGCCTTATACTATTTATGGTTCTATATTTATCGTTTTTCAAAGATAAATCCGAAAAAGAAAGATTACGAATTATTCGAACAGAAAAGTTGGGTTCTTAAAAATAGTCCCTTTAAGAATGCGATTTTTATCATTGATGTAAATTCAACAATAACAAAACGGCTACTCCGATGTAGCCGTTTTGTTGTTCCAAATCAATATAATTCAAATGATAAAGCGAGAGGAACAAATCAGTACTCTCATTTGGTTTTAATAGAAATTATGCTAGCCTAAACAAAGCTTGTACACCTGTTAGTAAAATCCCTATTATAAAACCACAAACTGCTCCGTTCACGCGAATCCACTGTAAATCTTTTCCGATATTGTTTTCCATCATATCAATCAGTGTATCATTGTCTAACTTATCTAAATTCTCTTGCACAAGATTGCCAATTTGTTCATGATTATTTTCAACGAGAACTATTATTTGTTTTTGTATCCAATTATCAATGTCCGCGCTATTATCTTTCATATTATCTAGTATGCGATTCATTAATGGAATAAGATGCATATCAATAAAATCATGATCTTCTACGAGATCTATTACATTTTTTTGAATTTGTTGAAGACTATCGGTTATTGTTTGATCAGGTTCCCATTTATCTAGAAGTTGACCCTTCCATTTTTCAATACTTACTAATACGTCCTTATTATCGTTAATACCTTGTATCTCGTTTCGGATATATAAGATTAAAGCTTCTCGATTCGGCTCTTTCTCATTTTGCAAACTCTTTATTACACTTAATAAAAGATTTTGCACGATATTGCCGAGTTTCTCCTCGGTAAGCAGGCTTTGAATGGATTTAAGTGCAAATTGAAGCATACCATCTGCTTCAATTTTGCTGAGTACATTCATGGAAACTGTTCCTAATCGGTGACTAGTTTGTTCTTGTCTTAACCAATTCTCAGCTTTTTTCAAAATATGATCCAAAGCTTTTTTATCCAGCTGTTCGTTAAGTAGATATGAACTTACAAGTTGAAGTAATTTGCTTATTTCCATCTTAGAAAGAGTCGATATGATTTGTCTTTTAACGAAAGGAGTAATCTTTTCAATTTCTATATATCCAATCAATTTCGTGATCAGCTTAATAATCCCTTCTCTAAACTTATCTGTGTGTATCTGCTTACCCAAAATGGCGATCAGCTTTTCTGTTAAAGGAATTTGTTTTATTTTTTCCTGAATACTTTCCTTGGAAAGCCAGTCATTTTTCAACATCGAAACAAGCCCATTTGTCATTCTTTTTCGATTATTGGGTAGCAGTGCAGTATGTGGGATTGGTATTCCAAGCGGATGGCGAAATAGTGCAGTAACAGCAAACCAATCGGCTAATCCACCAACAAGTCCAGCTTCAAATCCTCCATGTAATAATTCTACCCAAAATGAACCTTGAAATGGGGCAGTTGCAATAAATCCTACCCCCATAATAATTAGTGAATACCTAGCAATTTTTCTCGATGATTTTGTTTTTGTTTTTGTTGTCATTAAATTCCCTCATTCTTAAATAATGTACGAGTACTTCAACCATATCATAAGCTAATTTTAATAGTACTCATGTTAATAATTAAAATTTAATATCTAAATATGTATTACTACTATTTAGTAGTATAGCAGGTCGATCAACAAAAATTAACCCTCCATAGGTAAAGTGTCATTACTGATCTATTATCCCTTATTAGAACTTCAACATCCATGTCCATAAGATAGTATTATATTTCTCTTAGCCAACATTTTTCATGTTCCTTACGTTACTCTTTTTGAGATGTTTTGCTTGCTTTCTTATCATTTGAGTAGTAAAGTGATAATAAGATTAACGAAGAGGAGGGAAATAAAATGCGGAATAATACGCTAGGTTCATTAATTTGGTTACGTTTAATGCGGTTTACGAATCAAAGTAACCAAATGTCGAATGACTTCTTAAAACGATTTGATCTAACGACTGCTCAATTTGATGTTCTCATGCAAATTCGCATTTATCAGCCACTCACGCAAATGGAGTTAGCTGAGAAGGTGACAGTAACTCAAGGTGGTATTTCGCGTATGCTCGTACGTCTTGAAAAAGAAGATTATATTGTACGTAAGCAAGACTGGAAAACGAAAACGATTAGCCTCACAGATAAAGCGGAAACTATTTTAGAACAAGCAATGCCTGAACAACTTGCCTTTCAATCTTCATTTTTTGACGATATATTAAACGAAGAAGAACAACAAACACTATATACTTTAATGACACGTGTCCATAAATATAGCCAAAAAAGAGAATTACCGCCTGAGTAATTTTTTTATAGTATCATTTGATTAGTCAAGTTAAAAAAGGAGGAATAAACATGTATACAATTTCTGGACATCATCATGTATCAATGCTTACAAAAAATGCACAAATGAATCATGATTTTTATCAAAATGTATTAGGGCTACGCCGAGTGAAAAAAACGGTGAACCAAGATAACCCTACTATGTATCACTTATTTTATGGAGATTTAACAGGTAGTGCGGGAACAGAGCTGTCGTTTTTTGAAATGCCGATTGCAGGAAGAACAGTTCGCGGCACAAACGCAATTACACAAATTGGTTTACTAGTTCCGTCATTTGACAGTCTTATATTTTGGAAAAAACGGTTCGAGTCATTAGATGTAAAGCATGGTGAATTAACGACATATGCCGGTCGAGATGCTTTACATTTTGAAGATTCAGAAGGCTTACGAATGGTTTTGTTAAATAATAACGGTGAGAAGGTTCCTGAGCAATGGTCAGAATGGGAAGGTTCCATCATCAAACGAAACAATCGCATTTTAGGAATCGGAACAATTGAAATCACAGTGCGTTACTTAGATCGTTTAGCGAAAACATTAAAGGACATGTTTGGTTATGTAGAAGTGACTCGGTCTAACACAGAAGCCATTTATCAATCTGTTGCTGGACAGTCATTCGGAGAGATTGTCGTCAAACAAAAAGTTGGGCCAAGTGAGAAACCAGGACGAGGAAGTATTCATCATTTAGCCATTCGTGTGAAAGATGAAGAAGAGTTGCGCTATTGGGATGAGATTGTTAAAGAACGTGGTTTCCAATCAACTGGGGTTGTGGATCGTTTCTATTTCCAAAGTCTCTATTTCCGTGAAGCAAACGGGATTTTATTTGAAATTGCGACAGATGGTCCTGGATTTACCGCCGATTCGACGGTCGAAGAACTTGGTAAAACTTTAGATTTACCACCATTTTTAGAAGAACGACGTGCTGAAATTGAAGCAAAATTAACACCACTTGATTAAAAGGAGAGAGCAAACATGAAGCAATATCGTATTGATACAGAAAAAGGACTTGAATTCGGTTTATATTCAATTGGGGATCATTTACCTAATCCACATACAGGCTCACTGATTAGTGCACAACAGCGGATTCAGGAATTAATTGAGGCAAGTAAGCTAGCTGATCAAGCAGGACTTGACGTATTTGCTGTTGGCGAAAGCCATCAAACGTTTTTTACAACACAAGCGCACACGGTCATTTTAGGGGCTATCGCTCAAGCTACAACAAATATTAAAATTGCCAGCTCAGCAACGGTGTTAAGTACATCCGATCCTGTACGAGTATATGAAGATTTTGCCACACTTGATTTGATCTCAAAAGGTCGAGCAGAAATTGTTGCAGGTCGTGGTTCACGTGTTGGGGCATATAGTTTACTAGGGTTTGATGTACGTGATTATGAAGAATTATTTGAAGAAAAAATGGAACTTCTGATGAAGTTAAATAACGAGGAGAAAGTAACATGGAAAGGTCAATACCGCGCACCGTTGAACAATGCATCCATTTTACCACAACCTCAAAATGGTCATCTGCCAATTTGGCGTGCAGTAGGCGGCCCACCTGCTAGTGCGATCAAGGCTGGATATGCAGGTGTACCGATGATGCTAACAACACTTGGTGGTCCTGCTATTAACTTCAAGGTCTCAGTTGAAGCGTATCGTGAGGCAGCGGAGCGTAGTGGTTTTGATCCAGCAACATTACCAATCGCAACAACGAGTTTATTTTATACAGCAGAAAATTCACAGGATGCACTTCGTGAGTACTATCCACATGCTAATTCTGGTATGCAAGCATTACGTGGAGGCGGCTATCCAAAACAACAATTTGCGCAATCTACAGATTATCGTGATGCATTAATGATTGGTAGTCCGCAACAAATTATTGAAAAGATGCTCTACCAATACGAACTATTTGGTCAACAACGCTTTATGGCACAGATCGATTTTGGTGGCGTGCCATTCGATAAGATTGCAAAAAATATTGAACTGATTGCAACAGAAATTATGCCAGCAATTAAGAAGCATACAGCTAAAAAATAAGGAGTGATTCGGATGAAAATTGTAGGAATCTCGGGTTCTAATGTAGGCTCTAAGACACGAACAGCAATGGATTATACGTTAAAATTAGCAAATGAGAAATATCCCGATGCAGAAATCACATTATTAGATCTTGCAGAATATGAAATGGTGTTTAGCGATGGACGAAATTATTGGGAGTATGAAGGGGATACTAAGTATGTAACAGAAACTATAATGGCAGCAGATGCGATTATTATCGGTACACCCGTATTTCAAGCATCTATTCCAGCGACATTAAAAAATATTTTTGATTTATTACCAATCAACGCTTTCCGAGATAAAGTAGTGAGTATGCTTGTTACAGCTGGAACTGCTAAGCATTATTTAATGGTGGAACAACAGTTAAAACCAATTTTAGCTTATATGAAGGCACATATTGTCCAAACCTACGTATTTATCGAAGAAAAGGATTTCCAACGAAAAGAAATAGTCAATGATGATATCCTTTTCCGTATGGAGCGTTTAGTGGAAGACACAGTTTTATTTGTTCAAGCATACTCGAACGTTCGCCAAGCAAAAGATGCGGAATATGATTTTTAAAAAGGTTAAGTCAGTTGAAACTGGGTATTATAGCACCGATGTTGATAACAGTATAGGAACATAGTTATTCAGCTAAAATGATATTTTCCTGTAACATAGATTAGCGTTCATTTTCATTTTAGGTCGCACTTCTTAAAGTCTTCTTCCTTTTTGAATTTGACCATTCATCCCGTGAACTCTGTATGCCATATTCTTTCCTGAAGGAAGATTCTTGTCTCTATTGTCAGTTGTTCATTACCACTACAACAATTAGATGAATCTTGCTTAATTTCATTCGGGTAGGGAAGTATTACAACAACGAGTCTTTTCTTGAAGTAAAATAGGTTAGGTTAGGGGTAAAAGTAACCACATATTGTTTTTTTACTTATAGCATAAAGGGTTATGTGTGTGTTAAATAATAAGGGAAAAGTAGATTTGACCTTTAACAAAAGCCTACTGCAACGCACATCTTCTTTGTAAGAATACAAAAAAAGTACCCTAAAGATAGACTTTTTTAAACGTCTAATCTATAGGGTACTTTTAAAGGTCTTTTTTAACTGTGTAAAAAATAGGTTACAGTTCAATCACTAGACCGCTTTTAAGACTAGATTATTTAGTTAATTAATCTAGTTGGTGATTAAGTCCGAATTTCTCTCGTAATATGCTACTGCCATAACCAATGAATCCTCCAACAATCGCAGGAATAATCCACCCTAGTCCTACGTCATACATAGGAAGAATTGCATTAAAGAAATGATCAATGGACGTAAAGTGTATGCCAACTCCATTTAATCCATCAAATAAACTAATTATAAATGTTAAAAGTAAGCTTCCTTGATAAACTTCTGCTTTCCCTTTAAATAAAGAATGAAAAAATGTTAAGAATATTAATACGATAGCTAAAGGATAAATAGCTGTTAATACAGGTACAGAAATAGCAATTAATTGTGTTAACCCAATATTAGCAACTATTGCACTAAAAATGGATAAACTAATAGCGAGTGTTTTGTAAGATATCTTAGGAAATAGCTTATGGAAATATGTAGAACATGATGAAACTAGTCCTACGCTCGTTGTTAAACAAGCTACTGTTATCATTAATCCTAACAATATCCCACCATAGGAACCAAAATAGTACTCCGAGACTTTTGCTAAGATTATACCTCCATTATCTAAATGTCCAAGTTTTTCTACACTTGAGGCACCCATATAAGATAGAGAAGTATAAAAGGTTGCTAGGATAATGGCAGCAACTCCAGTTGCTTTTCCACAAACAATCATAATTTGTTTTTTTGTTTTTGCACCTTTGTCTTTAATAGCATTAATGATCATGATACCAAAAACAAAAGATGCAAGAGTATCCATTGTTAAATAGCCTTCTCTAAACCCATTAAAAAATGGTTGAACTGAGTAATCCTTAACAGGTGCTTGGAAGTCACCAATTGGATGAATTAAAGCAACTACTACTAAGACTCCAATAAACGTTAACTTGATTGGTGTTAATACCTTCCCAACAATTTCGACAATTTTCGCAGGATTAAGCGAAAAAAGACACGTAATGCTAAAAAATACGATGGTAAAAATAAGTAAAGGTATAGGACCTGAATTTTCGGACAAAAAAGGTTTGACACCTACCTCAAAAGAAACGTTTCCTGTTCTCGGTATAGCGAATAAAGGACCAATTGCTAAATAAAGAATAGTTGTAAATACTATCCCAAACACAGGATGTACACGACTTGCTAACGATTGTAAATCATCTTTCCCCGAAAAACCAAGTGCTAATACACCAAGTAATGGTAATCCAACTCCAGTTATTAAAAACCCTGCATTAGCTGACCAAATATTTATTCCTGCTGATTGACCAAGCATTGGTGGGAAAATTAAATTTCCTGCCCCAAAGAATAAAGCAAATAACATTAAACCAATAACCACTATAAATGAAAATGGTACTTTATCAGACAAATTAAGACCTCCATGAAATATCTAAAATTTACTATTTAGAAAAAATATTAATTTTTCTAATAATTACGTACAAGCAAATATATAAGACCGTATTGTATTATAACCATATAAATTTAATATTTCAATATATTTTTATTATATTCCTTAACCTAAATCCGCTCTATAGCATTCAAGTTCGGAGAGTACGGCGATAAAAAGAGAAGGGGAAGATGATTTTCGTTCTCCTCCAAAAAAAGGGTTCAGAAGCTTCAAGATATGTCATTGGAAACTGACCACTTTTTCTTTGTTAATGTGAATAGAAAGGGAATTGGGTTGAATATAATAAGATAGTAAATTTGATCATGCTTACTAAGGGTGGGAGTGGAAAATTATGAAGATATTTGAGATATATAAAAGGTATTTAAAAGGGGAGAAATTTAAGAGTATGCGTGACATTAATCTTGGATATTTACCTATAAAACGACCAGCTGATTTAGTGGGGCGTTCACCAATTATGCAAGAACTTGCAAAAAAACATTCAAAACATTTAAATAATAAATAAACCCCCCGCTCAATTGTGCAAACGGGGGATAATAATATTAGTTGATTTTTTTGTATTGCGTCATTCTTATTACTAATGGATCCGTTTTACTAACATGAATAGGTCTAACTATACTACCAGTTATTTTTACTTGATTAGTTTGATTAGCATTCCGATTAGTACTTGTTTCACCCAATTTTCTTTTTGCCCGATCTCTAATATCTTGTGTTCTAATTGGAGTTTTAGCGCTTTCCATATAGATCACTCCTTTATTCAATGATATATGAATAACCTTTCATTCGTCAAGACTAGACTCATGTTCCGTTTCCAACGTTACTATCATTGCTTGTCAAAGCTACCATATACTCGATATTTTCAATATTCTTACTGATCGTATTATGTAATAGTTCGAAAAGGTATCTATCTAAAATGTCAAAAGGATACGTATAACTGCTAATAACAGTAACATATTCATCTACGCCGTAACAAAAATAGAAAACAAGATAATTCTTTTTAAATAAGTTATCTTGATCATTTTTGTTGAAAATTGCAGATTCCCCTGTTTCTTTAGTTTCTTCGACTAATTCATTTAACTCCTCAGGTACAGATCCATTGTATACACTATATGAAAACGTAGCATGTAGTGGGTGGTTTTTGTATCCCGCTTGAATCTCTGCTAAAAAATAGTCTAATACCTCTTTAAAATCAATCATTGAATCATTTAAATAGTCTAGTGTTCTTCCAGCTGCATGATCACTAGCTAAATAGGCCATTAGTTTAGCTTTAGTTCCGCTGATTTCAACTGTTTCAATTGCTGCTTGCTCAATATCATCTACCTCAAATTCCATATTGAAAAACTTAAATCGTTTTAGACGCTTAAAGGCAACAGGAATGATCAAAAATAAAAGCATCCAAATTAAAAGTAAAAAGAGGCCTCGAAAGATAATTTTATTAAAGTTTGATTCTACAATAGGTTTAACTAAAATATTTAACCACGTTTCCTTCTCTTGAGTATTGCTGCTTAAAGAATTTTCAACTGCTATAACGTCCGAATTTGTTTCATCGCTTTTTAAAGACGGTGCGTTAGAAGGCGTATGTACAGAGGATACGCTCTTTTCTGACTGTAAAAAGAGTTTCTCTGGATTCTCATTGATAGTCTTAATGCCAATTAGAAGGGAGGCCACCGTCATCCATATTAAAATCAGAACAATTCCCGTAGTGTATAAATAAGGGATTAAAAAATGAATCCATTGAAAAAATGATCTTCTTTCCGCATTTTTATTATTCATGTAAGGCATAATTCTTCCTTTCCTCTTTTCTGTGAAAAAGGGGCGGGACTTCGCAAAACCAGCTCCGCACCGCCACCTTTATAAGGTGATATAATTGGAGAACCTAAACTTTTTTCAACGTTGGGTTGCGTGTAGGTGATCATGGATATTTTTTATTATATCGAAATGCTTTCTATCTAATAATATTGTAAACTATTCAATATTAAAAGTTTATTATTTTGGGTTATTTGTACGGAAGAGTTAGGGTTGAGACCAAATGATGTTTTATTGGTAAATGTTTATAAATCTTCAATCAGGCATATCAATGGCTAAAGGGAAATCCTTCTTCAGTTCGCTGGCCAGCATAACTGAATTAAAACACGATATCATTAAGCGAAAGAACGAAAGGTAGATTGACGATAGCTAGAGCAACTGGAAGTGGAGGGGACAAACCTAAGCAAATGGTTAAATTATTCTGCCTATATGTTACAATTTATTAGAAGTTATTTAGCATTGGGAAAAAGGGAGAGAAAGCAATGTTACAATCATTGATTTTTGATATGGATGGAACTCTATTTCAAACAGATAAAATTTTAGAATTATCACTTGATGATACTTTTAACCATTTACGGTCACTACATATATGGAATACAGTAACCCCTATTGATAAATACCGTGAAATTATGGGTGTACCTTTACCACAAGTATGGGAAACTTTGTTACCTAACCATTCCAATGAAGTAAGAGAACAAACGGATGCTTATTTTCTGGAAAGTTTAGTTGAAAACATAAGAAGTGGGAAAGGTGCCTTATATCCTCATGTAAAGGAAGTTTTCAGTTATTTAAAAGAGAATAATTGTGCCATTTACATAGCTAGTAATGGTTTAACGGAATATTTAAAAGCAATTGTGAGTTATTATAATTTGGATAATTGGGTTACTGAAACATTTAGTATTCAACAAATTCAAACGCTCGATAAAGGAGATTTAGTTAAAACAATTATAAAAAAATATGATATAAAAAAAGCAGCTGTAGTCGGAGACCGTCTATCTGATATTAATGCGGCCAAAGATAATGGTTTAATTGCAATTGGATGTAATTTTGATTTTGCACAGGAAGATGAACTCGCTCAGGCTGATTTAGTAATAGCTGATCTAATCGAGCTAAAAACAATATTACCTAAAATGAAACAACAGAATTGTATTCTCAAAGAGTAACGGAAGAAGCATTAGAACTTATATATGAAAACTTTCAAAAATTTAGTGATTACACAGGAGCGGGTTTAAACTGCATGTTTTCTTCTACCATGTAAGAACGATATTTTCTTACATAATCTGTGATGAAGCAGGGCTACATGAATGGCTAACAAGGTACTTTAATTCAACATTGGACCACCAAATTGGTGGTCCAATGTTCGGAAATAATTATAATCATACATCCCCCCTTTCTTTAACGAACTGATTCAACCCCCTTTGATTTTCCACAATCAAGCCATATTATTGAATAAGTAGATATTTTTGAAATGACTTTAAAATTGATCTGGTTTTTAATATTTGATAAATAACAACGAAAGGTGAGCAAGCCCGTCTACAACTTTTAAAAGAATTAGCTTCTGAACGAGAAATAGCTTGTGCAGTAATGACTAATAAGTTAGATATTCAAGCGAATGCAACGTTAACACACCATTTAAAATTATTAAGCGATTGTGGTCAGTAATATGCTGGAATTCTATTAAAACGTAGTGTAGACCAAGAAAACAGCGAGTTAGTATGCTTTAGATTCGCTCTCAGACGAAATTAAATTTAATTTTGCATACTACTCTTCATTAATTTTGTTCTAGACGTGAATATTGTGAAAAGTATCTTCCTATTTTGTATAATCTCGTGCATTATGACCTATGTACCAGACTTATATCCATAGACTTCAAAGTCAATGCAAATTCCCCACATTGTAAGGTTTGCGGGGAATTTATTAATCAGTCACTTAAACACATTCACTTTATTTAAATGAATATACGTATTATCCTGATTCACACGTTCCAAGTATATATTTGTGGTAGAAATATCAGAATGACCGGCCCAATCCTTAACCACAGCAAGCGGAACATCATTTTCAAGTAACATCGTGACAAAGGTATGTCGAAACCAGTGAGGTGAGACTTTAGAATTTTTTCCTGCCAAATGAACGGCTTCCTTGACAATCTTATAAAGGCTTGGATAGGTTAACCGTTTTTTATGTTTACATGGTTCTTTCTTATTATATAAAGCGAAAAATAGCGGGCTGACATCCTCTGGATTTATCTCAACAGATTCTCCAAGACTTTTGCGATAATCGAATAGCAGTTCTATAGTCTCTTCTTTGACGGGAATGGATCGCGGTTTTTTCCCTTTACCAATCACATCCGCATATAAATGACCTTGACGATTGTAACGAAAACTGCCCCAATTCAAACTTACTAGCTCACTGGCACGAAGACCCGTGGTATAGAGAAGATAGCCAATCAATAAATTACGTTTTTCCAACTGTTCACGATTCGTATTTGCTTTTACAATTTTAGGGAAGCAGGAAATCAGATATTCCGCATCTTTCTGATTCAATTCTCTGACTTGGACCCGAGTTTGCTCTGCTGCTGAACGAGTTTCTTCTATTATATAGTGTCCTTTTTTAGATGTTGGCTTGGAGATCCAAGTGGAAAGAAGTGCTTTGTAAAATTGCGTTTCGTATCCAAAGTCTAATAGTCTTCGAAAAAACTCTAGTTTTCTTATAGCAGATTTAGAGGCATACTTTTCTTTAATATATTTATTGTAAGCTTTTACTTCTGGAAAACCTATATTTCGAAAAGTCAGGGAATGCTCCATTAAAAATTGTAGTAACGTTTTAGCATCCGAACGGTAAGCTCTTATCGTGTGTGGGGATAGCGACTTATCTGGAGTAAATATTTTTTCTGAAAAAAATAATTCCAAAAAATCTTGCTCAGAACTATCCGAAAGAGAAAGGTTTCGATGTTCATCAAGTAAGTGTCGATGTTCTAATTTATTTTGCAACTGCGTTAAATAGTGCTCACTCGTCAAATGATCAAGAAGGGTTAAATCATTCATTAGTTAGTCTCCTATATGTATTAGATTTATCATAATTTTATTATGTATAGTAAAGATAAGACATACTTATCTTTACTTCTATTTTAACATAGAATATTCGTTCTATATAGGGATTCTTTCACAAAAATATCTATTTTTATAATGTCTGAGATTCACTCTCAGACGAAATTAGTTTTCTTTTTTAATACCATTGGTCATTCATTTCATTACAGCGGCTCTTAGTATTTTTATAAATTCTTCCAAAAAGTTTCCGCTTGATAGCGAGGAAGAGTGAATGAACTTCTTTTTTTGAAAGGTTTATGTTAGCCTTGATTAATTAATAGTTAATGGTTATGAAGTATATTCATGTGGACATACGAAGATAGCTTTCAAATAGGAGTGAGTAACAAAGAAATACAGATGTCTGATCAGGGACTATTGAAGAATTTTCAAATGGCAAATAAAAAAACAAAAACTGTCATTTATGTATGCACAACATTTATTATCATAACGGATTCAACAGAAAATGTAATCCAATTAACCCAAAAGTATATTGATATAATCTATTGTCAGTAATAATCCGTAATTTTTGGTATTTTATCTATATTTAAATATATTGATATAATAATTTAATCATTTATATATATTTTCCGTAACCTTTTCTAGAACTGTTTTGACCAGATGAAAATAGTTTCAATGCGAATTTACTACGAAAAAATTCTTCTGAAAATCTAGTATACCGTTGAAAATAAACAATTCTATATTCTGATGCTTACCATTTATTTGTACTGTATATGCCCCAAAGGTTGCTGGAATCTTTTTACTAGTCAAGTACTACTAAACACAATTGAGACTAATATAATAACGGAATATTTCTCAATGCTTCATTGTCCAATTACTGTTACTAGCATTTAATTGATGTATGTTTTGGCAGTATGTTTCTAATGCTTTATGAATATTTTAAAAGTGAGTTATTGTATAATCGCTAATTTTTATACCAACTTGTGAAGAAATACTTATTGCACGAACTTAAGTGCAGATCCAGAAAGTTTTATCGATTTTAAGGAGAACTTCTCAGTAGTTAAAGATATGATTGTAGTAAGAGTGATAATAAGCTTTCTAAAAATAACGAAAGGGAAGAATAAAAAAGAAAAGAGGATATGCGATGAAAAAGCTAATAATACTAACTTTTATTATTGTGGTAATGACTGCTTGTGGAAATGAAGACGAAACAAAGTTGCAAACACAAAATCAAGAACAACTAGTAGACGATGTTGAAGCAGATCATGGTCAGACGGAAGAACAAGGGACAAAAAATGAAGAACACGTTGAAACAAATAAAGATGTAACAAGTGAAAGCGATTCAGAACCAATAAGTTTCCAAAGCATTATTCCGAGTGAATGGGACATTACGTTACCTGCAGATTTTTCTGTCACACAAGGAAAATATTTAACTGCTATTGCATCTTTACAACGAAATGTAGTAACTTTTGAATTTTATGAAACAGATAAAGAACTAGCTTTAAACGATCCGAATATAAAAAAAACTGGGCAATTAATTGGACATTTAGTAATTACTAAATATGCAACGGCAGAAGCTGCCAGTGAAGAAATAGATAAAAGCATTTTCACTGATGGTGAAACTGTTAATTTAGGCCATGGCATAACTGGGTATCAAGATGCAGGAGCGGGCTCATTATTTACAAGTTGGAATGAAGGACGCTGGGCCATCATCGCACGTTCAACAACAGAAAAATCAGAAGCAAGCTTAGCGACAGCGAAAGAAACTGTAGAATTTTTGGAAACGCATAGGATGCCAATTCCAAAGCAATATGGGCATTTGCACATTGATGCAGAACATCAAGGTAGCTTTGCAAAATGGCAAAAACAAAACTTAGTTTATACGCTAACAGACTTTGGTGACAAAACACTCAATTGGCTTGTAACTTTTAAATAAAAGAGAGATTTTTCTCATACCTTTTTTGACTTAGAATGACGTGCTATGTGGTTTTTTTGAAAAATCGGGTCCTAATTGCTATATGAAATCGTTAAAAATTAAATTGATCGTATTTATAAAAATGGAAGAATATTTATTTTTCGAACATATGAAACAGAAGCAAAATGAATATGAAAACGGCAATGTGAAAATATCACAACTTTCTCGTTGCTGTGCCCACTTTACATTTCTGTAAGGTGGGGCTTTTTATATTTATTCTACAAAGATAAGAGGGATTTTGATAAATTATCGTTTTTTCTTTTTAGTATCTTTTGATATTGGTTGATTTTTCTTAACTTGTTCAAAAATTACATGTACATGAACTATGTTTTCTTCAATTTTCTTAACACTTAAAACTTTTCCTTTGCGACCTTTAATTTTTATATCCTCATCCACAGAAGGAATATGTTTTAGCAGCTGACTTAATACTATAGAATTATTTTCAAAAAAATGAATGGTAACCATCTTTTGTACTCTCCTTATTATTAGAATTTATTCACAATAGAGAGGCCAAGATACTTTTTTGTAAAAGTATTCATCACCCTTTTATAAAATATTGGGTAAACCTTAAATTTAGACCGAAGTTATAAATTTAAGGTTTTATTATTAAATTTCCTTAATATATTGAAAAAGTCAATCTAAAAACGAAGATATAAAGGATCGATCCAATCGCACTCTTAAAGAGATATTTAAGTAGGAGAATATAAGTTTGCGTAAATCGGCTACGATAGGTTTATTATTAGGTAGTTTAGTTGGATTCATAGCGCTGAGCGGCTGTAGTAAAGAGGTGAGGAATGAGCAACAGTTAGAGCAGCAAACCAAAAAATAAAAATGAACCTTTGAGTTTCGTTGGTGGCCTAAAAAAGACACAATACTATTAGATAATCTAGCTCAAACGGGTGAAGTGTCCTTTCAGCAAAGAACAGATGGAACAAGCTTGTCCTAATCATGTTAATTTAATCCAATTTAAAATTTAAGCCGATGATTCCTTAGTGTAGGAAAATCGGCTTTATTCATGTTATAATTTGCTTAGCGTACGTTTTTTGCGTTTTATTGGCCCTTTATTTTCCTCTGGTTTAAGGAATTCCTCCTGCAGGCATCATTTGCAATCGTACGAAGACCGTCCCTCTTTTCAAGGTGATCATGTAAAAAGGAAGAATTTAAGGCCCGGTTAGAGAAAAATTAATGCAACGCTAGTGAATTAATATATATTTTTAATTGCTGTTCAAATTATGTTGCGATTTAGTAAATTATGTTGTGTTTTCTCCACATTATCTGAACACTTAGAAGTTAGCCATTATCGCACTCTTTTTTATACTATATTTGAAACTTTCAAAAAGAAGCATGATTTAAGAATATGGATGCGATATTATATATGTTAATCAGCAGCAATTCCGGTTTTATGAAGGTTATAAAGTGATATTAAAATGAATAAAAGATTTAGCAGTTTCTGTTTAAATCTCTAAAAAAACTATTTAGTACATGAAAATATTCTATAGCCCAAAACGTCCTCATACTTTACTATTATATCAAAATGTTCATACATTACCGCGTAAAGTTCAGGTTCAATATACTCTGAGTACTGGAATTCTGGATTTGTATTGTATTGGAGCATAGATTGTTTTTGCATACGAATGTTTATATTTTTAAAATCAGTCTGTTCAAGTAAAGTGATCCAATCCTTTTCCATAAGGACGGAATCTAATCCATAAAATTGTTTAACTTCTTCCTCAATAGTTGGGGAAAGCCGTTTATTAGTGGTAAGTTCATTTGCAATAAAACGACCACCGCTTTTTAATAATCGAAATATTTCTTTAAGAGCTGTTGGCTTATTTACAAAAGAGAGAACAGATTCGGAAATAATAAAATCAAACTTCCCATCCTTTACTGGAAATTTCTCTATTGAGCCTTGAATAATTTCCACCGGTAATTGGTATTTCCTCATTCTGTTTTTTGCTTTTTCCACCATTATAGGGTTAATATCCATCCCCGTTACTTTTGCTCCGTATTGTTCAGCTAGATAGGCAGCTGTTTGGCCAGTACCACACCCTACATCTAAAATACGAGAAGTTTTATTAATTTCTTCAGTCTTAAGTATTTCCTTGGTTAGACCAATGCCACCAGGGTGTGCCCCTCCAACACCAAATTTGGACAAAAAATCTAAATATATTGACCTACCAATTAGAATCACCTTCTTCAATTCTTATTTTTATAAAATATGAAAATACAAATAAGATGTTCATCCGAGAATGGCATAAAGATATTTAAACCCCTCAAAGGTATACAATAAGGAGTGAAAGTATGTCAGGTAAGCTTGTGGTTGTGGTGGATTTTAGTGAAAATAGGACCTCGTTTTTGAAATGATTATTTTATTTCATATTTCTTATATGCACATATTAAAGAACGTAAAAAACACGGTCTTAAAGGCGCACGTAGAACTCCTTAGTTATCAAAACGTTTCTTAATCTAATTAACAATTTCCCAAAACTGAGATGCTGATTTTGAAATTCGTTCGTCTTTTATTTTTACGATGACGGACTCTACACTAGAATCAAATTTTTTCAGTTCAAAAAGCGTAGTACGTTCTAATAAAGGCGATGTATAATCCATTCTTGGAATAACGGATAAGCCTAATTCTCTACTGACAAGTGCTACAATCATCGTTATATCTTTACACTCGATAATTGTTCACTATTGTTCGTACGTAAAAGCAATGCAACATCAATTTAAGAAAATTTGTGCTTCAATTAATTATCGCATCTTTATTTGGATTCTTTATGAATGCTACACTATTCATTGTGCAACTTCTCCCAACACCTGAAACAATCATTGTTCGGTGTGTATATGTAATTATTAGTTTATTCGTTGTATCAGTTGGTTTACTCGATTATTTTACAGCAAAACTTCCATTAATGCCTTACGATGCATTAACGTATGTAGTTAGCGAACGATTTAAGCTAAAATTTAGTAAAGCGAAAATTACAAGTGATTTAATTAATGTTTGTGTGTCTGGGGTAGTTTGTTTAATTTTCATTGAATCATTTGGCTCAATCGGAATTGGAACACTAGTTTCCGCATATTTCATCGGAAATATCTTAGGATGGATGATGAAGCATTACCAACGACCTCTTCAACAGTGGGTATACCAAAATGAAAAATTAAAGCTCTTTAAAAGAGCCTTGCTACATAAAGGTGAGAGCACTGAAGAAGTCTAAATGTTACTTTCGAAACACAAAATATAGATAAGCTAACAACGACGATACGCTACATCTAGTAGTATATCGTCGTTGTTGTATTTGATATTGAAATTTTTCAGCGGCTTCTATGTAAACGTTAAATATGAAATAAGATAAAACAACGTTTATAAAAGAACGTAAAAAAATACAGACTTATAGGTGTACGCCGTGCTCCTTAGTTCTTAACACGTTAATATCTACCTTTCAAGGCTCTCAACCATTTTGGCTGGGAGTTTGTTTATTGCCTGAAAAATACTATGACCACATCTGACTACATAGTACAACTCAATGTACCTTTGAGATTTTGTGTAGCTTGCTCATTTATCGTATCTGTTACAAATATAAATTAAAGGACGCAACCTACTAAGTTACTTTCAACGAGAAATAGGCGCATAATTCAGTAACAACAACCTAAAAAAATCATAATTTGTTGAAGAGAGCACACGTAGTATCTGATGGTCTCAAATATAAAAAACACAATTTATCTTTGTTTAGCTTTCTATTCAGGTACTTAGCCTGATTATTAAATATAAAGGAGAGAATAAAATGTATAATTTTCAAAATGATCTACAAATGTTGGATATGGGTAATTATCAAGTTGGTGAGGTAATGCCTGTAGATTATCGCCAAGATCCGTTCCAGTTTAACGATATCCGTCGTTGTGGTTGTGGCGGTTGTGGTCGCTGCGGTGGTTGTGGCGGTTTTCGTTGTGGCGGTTGTGGCGGTTTTCGTTGTGGCGGTTGTTTTGGTTTCAGCTGTTTTGGCTTCTTTATTTAGCAGTTTGGAGATTGGTGGTAGTTCTTCAAAAAAATTCAGGTTATTTTATGAAAGGGAAAGTGCCCCTGCATGCCGCAGGGACACTTCTTTTTTTAGTTAATCATAATGGACAAATTACAGAACATAAAATGGTAGTGCATAAACAGAAGAGATTAGCAATAAGGAGGAGCTGAATGAAGAAACTGAACTCATACTCACGTCCCAAGGTAAAAAGGGATACATTTTATCTACCTGATCCACAAGGTGGTGTGTATTTTCGGAATAACGAAAGCTCATTCCGTATGGAAGGCGGTACAATCTATCAGTGGATTGAAAAGCTGGTACCGATGTTCAACGGGGAGCATACATTGGGAGAATTAACAGAGGGATTAACAGCCCCGTATCAGAGCAGGGTATATGAGATTGTAGAAACATTGTACAAGAATGGCTTTGTTCGTGATACAAGTCAAGATCGTCCACATCGATTAAAAGCAAAAGTTCTCGAAAAGTATGCTTCACAAATTGAATTTATTGAGAATTTTGTAGATTCAGGTGGATATCGTTTTCAAGAATACCGTCAAGCTAAAGTACTTGCTGTCGGATCTGGTCCCTTTCTGGTTTCATTGGTCTCTGCATTAATTGAATCGGGACTTCCCAAATTCCATTTCATGGTGACGGATTCAGAATCAACAAATTTGGTGAGGATTAATGAGTTGGTACATAATGCCAACAAGGCTGACTCTGAGATAGAGGTAGAACAGGTACCATTTGAACAAAGAGAAGGCAGAGGCTTTTTGCAGGAAGCTGTGCAGCCATATGATTGGATTTTATATGTTTCTCAGGATGGAAATGTAAAAGAACTTATGAATCTAAATATGGTTTGCAAAGAACAGAGTAAGGGATTTCTACCCGCTATCTGTTTAGACCAAGTGGGGCTTGCGGGTCCTTTGGTGCATCCGGAATCGGATGGATGCTGGGAGTCCGCATGGCGCCGCATCCATCAATCTGCATTGCAAGAAGATCGAAAGAATCAAGCCTACTCTTCAACATCGGGAGCAATTTTGGCAAATATTATTGTATTCGAATTTTTCAAGAATACTACAGGAATAACAGGGCAGAGTAATCAAATTTACCTGCTTGATCTTGAAACGCAAAAAGGAGATTGGATTTCATTCATCACACATCCAATGTATAAGAATGAACGTATTTCGCCTAGATTGGTTGAAGATCTTGATCTATTGCTCAAGAAAGAACGGGATAAAAAGGAAACGTCTGGAAATCTCTTGGGATACTTCAGTCAATTAACTTCAGAAGAAATAGGGATTTTCCATACTTGGGAGGAACGAAACTTGAAACAACTTCCTCTTTCGCAATGCTATGTTCAAGCAGTTAATCCAGTGTCAGACGGACCGGCAGACCTTCTGACAGAGGTTGTCTGTTCGGGTTTTACACATGAGGAGGTAAAAAGGGAAGCCGGACTGACCGGTATTGAAATGTATGTTTCACAAATGATCAAGGGATTGGGCGATCAGGAAGATAAAGATGATGGGAACATAGTAAAAGGATTTATCGGTATCGGTGCAGGAGAAACAATTGCGGAGGCAGTTTGTCGTGGCCTACAAGCCTATTTAGAGGAGAAATTGAAAAACAGAACGGTTGATAAGCAGCATACGATTTTTCATGTACAACTCGAAAAGATAGAAGATCCTCGCTGTAGGTTTTATTTAAATGCCCTGACTACCTTAAATGGTGCACCAACAATCGGTTTGGATAATGAAAGGCTAGGGCTAGGTTTCCCAGTGATATGGGTAAGGTCTAAGAGCCGATGGTACACTAGCGCTGGTTTAAATACAACGTTGGCCTTACGGAGTGCATTGCAACAAGCACTTATGGATACTCAAAACGAGGTGAATTCAACAAATCGGGAAGTGGAGTCGGCTGTTTTTCTGACAGAAAAGGAAGTTAAACTCGAAATCCCTTCTTGTGAAGAAATATCACAATTGGAACTATTACAATCCACTGTTCAAATTCTGAACAGAAACAACAAAAGGCTCTTTGTCTATGATCTTGCATTTGAACCTTTTTTAAAAGAGAAACTGGCAGGAGTGTTTGGTGTGCAAGTACGAGAGGAGGAATTCTGATGACCGCCCATATTCTAATTGACGGACATGGTTTATTGGCGGATTATGTCTCTGATCAATTGTCCGGCAACTATCTCGTAACACGTCAAAGCATTTTAGAAGAGGTTCCAAAAGAAACAGAATTAGTTTTGGTGCTGCACGATGCCTGGCATCCTTCGGTTCATCAACAAGCGGAAGAAAAATTAAGGAGCACAGGTATCCCGTGGCTTCGAGGTTTTGTTTCATTTGGCGAAGGAATCATTGGCCCATTCGTACATCCCGATAAGATGGGATGCTCTCGCTGTGCTGACATACGGCGCATTTTAGCTAGTCCTGATCGCCAAGAAATGTGGCAGTTTCAGATGAGTTTAGGATCAGGAGAAGGTATAGAGCGAGATGCATGGTCATCACATATGGGAATGTCGCAAATGGCAACTTTGATATGTAAAGAAGTACAGCAGTTTCTTCAAGGAGAACCCAGCACCTTTGAAGAAAGAGTGTTCATTACTAACCTGAAAACGTTTAAGAACTCAAGTCACCTTTTTTTGCCTGATCCATTGTGCCCGGTGTGCAGTTCAATACCTGATGATTCACCGGAACTAGCTCAAATTAGCTTAGCATCTAGCCCTAAATTGAATGGTGATGATTATCGCTGCCGTTCAATGGATGATTTAAAAACAGTGCTTGTCAAAGATTATCTTGATTATCGTACTGGAATCCTAAATGGAAAAATGCAAGATTTCACGCTGCCCTTTGCTGATGTTTTAATGAATATGCCATTGTTTGAAGCGGATGAGGGAGTAGCAGGAAGGTCTAATTCTTATGAAATGAGTGAGTTAACGGCTATTTTGGAAGGTTTGGAACGATATTGTGGAATTGAGCCTCGAGGCAAAAGAAAGGTAGTCCGGGATAGTTATCATAATTTAGAAAATCAAGCACTAAATCCTGCAACAGTCGGATTACATGAAAAGGATCAATATGAAAAGCCTCATTTTCCGTTTAAACCGTTTCATCCTGATGATCCAATGAATTGGGTCTGGGGCTATTCGTTCTTACAAGAACGCCCTATTTTAGTTCCAGAGTTACTTGCCTATTACAGTTTAGGCTATGGAGAGGGCTTTGTTTATGAAACCTCCAATGGCTGTGCATTAGGGGGGAGTTTAGAGGAAGCCATTTTCCATGCCATTATGGAGGTTGTTGAGCGAGATTCATTCTTATTAACCTGGTATGCCAGACTCCCACTTCCACGTCTTGATCTTAGTTCTGCTAACGATAAAGAATTACAGCTAATGGCCGACCGTATCCGTGAAGTGGCGGGATATGACCTTCATTTTTATAATTCTACGATGGAACATGAAATTCCAAGCGTTTGGGCAGTGGCAAAAAATAAAAAATCTAAAGGTGTAAACCTCATTTGTGCAGCTGGTGCTAACCCAGATCCAGTGCGGGCTGTAAAAAGTGCAATTTATGAGTTGGCAGGAATGATGTTTAGGGATGATGAAAAATTGGAGAAAAACCGGCAGAAATATGAAAGAATGCTAAAAAATCCGTTCGCAGTACAGACCATGGAGGACCATGGCATGTTATTTGGTCTTAAAAAGGCAGAAGAACGACTGAATTTTTTATTGGATGATCATCGTCCATTACGTACGTTTGCTGAGGAATTCAAGCAGCCGCCAGTAAATCCTGATTTAAAGGATGATCTTTTAGATATTCTTAATAGGTTCCACCGCTTAAACCTCGAAGTCATTGTGGTTGACCAAACAACACCTATAATCAAACGCAATGGCTTATTCTGTGTAAAGGTCTTGATTCCCGGCATGTTACCAATGACATTTGGACACCACCTTACCCGTGTGAAAGGGCTGAAGAGAGTACTCAATGTACCGATGCAACTAGGATTTAGGAAGATGCCATTATCGTTTGAACAGTTAAATCCATATCCCCATCCGTTCCCATAATTGAAGCGTAGGAGGACAAAAGATTTGGAGCTAGAAACATTTCTACATCATCTACATTTTGACACGGATAAAATCACTCCACCTGATTGGCAGGTGGACTGGGAAGACGCACCACTTCCCTATAAACTGTACCGCGGCTTACCAGAGATTCCTCTTAACGCAGATGTACCGTTAGCACTTCAAAGAAGAGAAGCTGATCTAAAACCCAGTTTGGTGGAGCTTGGTCATTTCTTATGGTATGTTTACGGTCTTACTCAGTACTCTCAATTCGCTTTAAACGAGGGAAGCAAGGAAAAAGCTGTGAGCTTTGCCCAGTCAGTACGGAGATTTGTTCCTTCTGGAGGGGCGTTATATCCCAATGAATTATATGTTTATATAAAGCTTGCGGAATCTCCAACAGGAATTTACCATTACGATGTGGCACATCATCGCCTCGTTTTAGTGCGAGAAGGAAATTACGATGTCTACTTATCCAAAAGTCTTGGAAATAGCTATCCTATTTCTGACTGTTTCTGCACCGTTTTTGTCTCAACAATTTTTTGGAAAAATTTCTATAAATACAATAATTTTTCCTACAGGCTGCAAGGGTTAGATGCAGGTGTGTTAATTGGGCAATCGTTAGAAGTAGCCAATCAGATGGGTTTCTCTTCAAAGGTCTGCTACCAATTTCTTGATCGGTCTATTAATCATTTGCTTGGGCTATCCGAACAGGATGAAAGTGTATATGCGGTTATCCCATTATCTATTAATCCATCCATCCATGGTATTGGCAACAATCATAATAGAGAAGAAATTGTTTCTGCTACAGAATTGTGCCGGGAAGTGCCATTGTTGAAGCATGTTTCTTATAACCGTTCAAAGAAGACTGTCGATTATCCGATGCTGAAAAAACTTAACGAAGCATCCATGTTTGAAACAACGCAGTCATTTGTAAAGATAAAGAAAAATAATAGTGTGAAACCTTCCTTAGATACGGAGATGATTTTACTACCAGTTATGGAATACTTTTCGTACGATCTCGCAACGATTTGCAGGAAGCGATATTCTCCTGATAGCGATTTTATGATGGGAAAAGTAAGTCAAACACAACTAGCCACTTTGTTAAAAGAGACATGTTCCTTCACGTATCAGAATGACCTAGACGACACACAAGGGAATGTCTGTGCTCGTGTTTCTTTGTATGGCAGTTTATATAATGTAGAGGGAGTTCCAAATGGTGCATACTCTTATGACATTAACACTCATGCACTTCGAGAAATAAACCAAGGAGATTACCGAGAGTTTTTACAATTAGGATTAACAATGCCTAATGTAAATCTGTATCAAGTTCCGCTCTGTATGCATGTCGTTGGAGACAAGAATCACCTCAAAGAGAAATTGGGATATAGAGGATATCGCATTCAACAGATGGAAGTGGGTATTCTCGTACAACGACTGCTCTTGATGTCGTGTGCTTTAGGGATGGGAGGCCATCCACTATTAGGATTTGAAGCGGAGCAATGTGATGAACTTTATGAAATCGAACCGAAAGGAAAAACCAGCTTGATTCAAATCCCGGTAGGTCCATACCGTCCCCGTACCTGGTTAAAAGGGATTTTGCTTAGCTAGGAGAGACAAGGGTACGCTCTATTTTGCTCTCAACCAATTTGGTTGGGGGTCTTTTTATTATTTAGAGCACAAAGTCAAATACAATGGGGCAGAACTAGAGCATGTTACTTTGATTCGCTTTTCTTTATTGATTCCATTGATGTAATCCTTTCATGTCCTAGTAGCTCTTGAAGCGTTTGTAAATCAACGTTCTTTTTATTTTCTTGCAACATCAGCGTCGCAAAGGTATGACGCAAATGATGTAACGAAAAGCGGGAGGGAGGAAATAATGCAAAAAATTCATTATTATTTAAAACTGGATTAAAATAGAATGAAATTCACTTGAAACATTCTAATTATTGTATTAGAATTACATTTAGAATCAGAATAATCAAATAAATCAAATTGTTAAATTGCTAGGGGATCCCTTGATAAGGGCTGAGAAGAAAGTAGTTACTTTTTAAACCCTCAAAACCTGAACAGGTTAGAACCTGCGTAGGAAAGTAGCGAATGTTTGTACTTGTTTGCATGTGAACAAATTTCAAACCAAACCACTTTTCTATTTAGAAGAGTGGTTTTTTTATGAACAAAAAATGCTGAATAGGATTGATACCATATGATTTTAGAAGAAGGTGTTCTAACGGCTTTTTAATTGGATTTAAGGAGAGATAAAGGTGAAGCTAATGGTTGTAACAGATGATATGCAATCAGTTCGTGATCTGGCATCTAAGATCATTGGGATAAAGGATAAGATCGATATGGTCCAAATACGGGAAAAAACAAAAACAGCTCAAGAAATCATTACCTTGCTCCAATATATAGAGGATGGTGGTGTTGAAAAAGATAAAATCATCCTAAATGACCGTTTGGATATTGCTTTGTTAATGGGTATCCCAAGTGTTCATTTACCAGAAAAAGGTCTTCCTGTAAAAATGGTTAAACAAAATTTTCCTCATATAAGGGTTGGACGCTCTGTTCATTCTTATGAGGGAGCAAAGAAAGCGGAAAGAGATGGCGCGGACTATGTTTTATATGGTCATTGTTTTGAGACCAATAGTAAAAAAGGAAAGACTCCAAATGGCATTCAGCCTATTCTCGAAATGAAAGAGGAGCTAAGGATCCCTGTTTATGCTATTGGTGGTATTACATTGAATAAAATAGATACTTTACAACAAGTGAAAGTAGATGGCATAGCGGTGATGTCAGGGATTTTTTCCGCAGAAAAAACAGTCTCTTCAACAAAACAGTATTATGAGGCGATAAATCATGAATCAAAAATTTGAAGTAGCCATAATTGGCGGCGGAATAATTGGTTGCTCAATTGCTTATTATTTAGCAAAGGAAAAGATGAATGTTGCATTGTTTGAAGGCAATCAAATAGGTTCGAAATCGACAAGTGCTGCGGGTGGTATGCTTGGAGCTCACTCTGAATGTGACGGGGATTTTGAAGTATTTTTCCCTTTTGCAAGAAGCAGTCAGCATGCCTATTCCCAACTTAAAGAAGAATTAAATCATTTGAGCGGTTTCGATATAGGGTACAGAAAAGGAGGGATTTTAAAGCTTGCTTACAATGAATCTGATAGAAATGGGCTTCGGTCCATCTTATCTCAACCGACTGTAAAATGGCTCGATAAAGAGTCTGTACAGGAGAGGGAACCTGATGTTTCTTCCAATCTATTAGGAGCAGCCTACATGGAAGACGATGTCAATGTTATGCCAATCGCTGTTTGTCAGGCATTTGCCAAAAGTGCCCAAATACTTGGGGCTTCTCTGTTCGAATTTTCCCCTGTACTAGATATCCAAAAGAAAGATAATAGCTTCTTGATTCAAACGGCAACAAGTCATGTGGAAGCTAAGCATGTTGTGGTTGCCAGCGGGGTTTGGAGTACAACATTTTTTAAACAGCTTGGGTTAGACCATCAATTGACTCCTGTAAAAGGGGAATGCCTTTCTGTAATAGATGAAAAAGCGACTTTAAAATATACAATCTTTCATGATCACTATTATATTGTGCCGAGAAATAACGGAAGGCTTGTGATTGGAGCTACTATGATTGAGAATGACTGGAATGAAAGAGTTAGTCTCAGTGGGATTGACACTTTAATTGCGAAGGCAAAAACGATGCTTCCGACTGTTGCAGATATGAAAATGGATTCTTGTTGGGCTGGATTGCGTCCGCAAACATTTGATCAAAAGCCATTCATCGGGCATCATCCTGAAGAAGAAGGGATTTTATTTGCTACAGGGCATTATCGAAATGGAATTCTACTTGCTCCTGCAACGGGACAAATGATTCGTGATTTGATACTTAAAAGACAAATAAAAAACGAATGGGTGGAGGCCTTTAAAATCGATCGCCGCCAGCCATTGCTGTTAAGTAGGTGGAAAAAATGTCCATTACATTAAATGGAAAGAGCGTTGACCTGCAAGAGGGAGTCAATACGGTTGAACAATTACTTTCTAACTATCATTTAGAAAACCGCATTGTAGTAGTTGAGGTCAACAAGGAAATTGTCATGAAAGAAAATTATAAAACAATGAGTCTCTCACATGGGGATGTCGTTGAAATTATTCATTTTGTAGGAGGAGGATGAAACATGTTAAAAATTGCCGATCGTACGTTTCAATCAAGCCTATTATTAGGAACTGGTAAATACCCATCATTTGATATTCAAAAAAAGGCGGTAGAAGTATCGGAAGCAGAAATTTTAACCTTCGCTGTTAGAAGAATGAATATTTTTTCAGAGGAGCAACCCAATTTTCTTGAACAACTAGATTTGTCTAAATATACGCTTCTTCCTAATACGGCTGGTGCGAAAACAGCTGAAGAGGCGGTGCGGATTGCGAAGCTGGCAAAAGCTTCTGGATTATGCGACATGATTAAAGTAGAAGTAATTGGAGATGATCGAACACTTTTACCAGATCCTGTTGAAACATTAAAAGCCTCTGAAATGTTATTGGCAGAAGGATTTATTGTTTTGCCTTATACATCCGATGATGTTGTGTTAGCAAGACGTCTTGAAGAACTTGGGGTACACGCTGTTATGCCAGGTGCATCACCGATTGGTTCTGGTAAGGGAATTATCAACCCACTTAACTTAAAGTTTATTATTGAACAGTCGCAGGTTCCAGTGATCATAGATGCGGGTATTGGTTCTCCTAAAGATGTAGCATTTGCGATGGAGCTTGGTGCGGATGGAGTGTTACTAAATACAGCTGTTTCAGGTGCGAAAGATCCTGTTAAAATGGCTCAGGCAATGAAGCTGGCAATAGAAGCTGGTAGATTAGGATTCGAAGCTGGAAGAATAGAAGAAAAAGAGTATGCGGTAGCGAGCAGTCCAACAACTGGGATGGTGACATCTTGACGAATCGGTATTCAAGACAGGAGTTATTTTTAGGTAGTAAGGCACAAGCCAAAATAAAAGAGGCGAGTGTAATCATCATTGGTGCTGGAGCTCTTGGATCTGCAAGTGCTGAAATGTTAGTAAGAGCTGGAATCGGGCGTCTGACGATAGTCGATCGAGATTATGTCGAGCTGAGCAATCTACAAAGGCAGCAATTATATACGGAAGAAGACGTAAGAAATCAATTACCAAAAGCCGTTGCTGCCAAAACAAGACTTGAACAAATCAACAGCGAAAATATTATTAATAGTTTCATAGAGGATGTAAACGGACTGAATATTGAAGAATTGATTAAAGATCATTCAGTGATTGTGGACGCTACTGATAATTTTGAAACTAGTTTAATTGTGAATGATGCAGCTGTGAAACATGGAATTCCATTTCTATTTGGAGCATGTGTTGGAAGTTATGGACTTACATATCCAATTATTCCGGGAGAAACTCCTTGTTTACACTGTTTGTTAAATCATTTGCCAATGGATGGGATGACATGTGATACCGTTGGCGTGATAAGTCCGATCGTTCAAATTACTGCGGCATTACAAGTTACACAAGTTTTACAGATTCTTTCAGGTGAAACACTTTCTCCGATGCTTCAATCAATGGATATTTGGAAAAATGAAAAAGCGGAGATCAATGTGACTCAGTTAAAAAATAAACTTTGTCCAACATGTGGAGAACATCCATCCTATCCTTTTTTACTGTTTGAAAACCAAATGAAAACAGAGGTATTATGTGGAAGAGATGCCGTCCAGCTTCGACCAGGACTGAAGCCGAAAACTTATTCCCTTCCTCACTTGTTGGAGAGGTTGGAAAATCACGTTACTAATCCTGTATTAAACCGTTATTTGCTATCATGTAAATTTGAGGATTATCGAATCGTTTTCTTTAAGGATGGCCGTGCGATTATTCATAGTACGAATGAAGCAAAAAAAGCGCGAGCTGTCTATAACCGATTCATTCAATTTTATTAGGGTTTATTATTTGGTTTACCGTTGGCGTAATGGAACAGCTGGAGAAAGCTTTTTGCCCATGTAGTAAATGGTTGTCACCAGATGAGTTGAAATCATTGGATTGGGCAACGGCAGATATTCCTGCGATTGAAAAATTATCTAGAACATCTATGATCAATGAATGTTTTAGAAAAAGAATTTAGCTACTCACCTGATACGTGTGAATAGCTTTTTTTATTTTATACTATTTGCTACTATAGTGAGGGTGCATTTATAACTCTGAAGAATGCCTATGACCCTTTCATAGACACTCGTTTTATAGGTCAGTAAAATTCGCTTACAATAGGTGTGCCGATATTGATACAGAATTATAATGAAGAATTTTAAAAATGCTGGTAGAATGATAATCATCGAATTTATAGAATGTTTAAAAGGTGGGACTAGTAGTTTGAGCAAAGAAGGAATCATTTCTTTAGGTGAGGCATTTGTTGATCTTATTTCCGCTGATCAGACAAATACAAGGTATCAACAGTTTTTAGGTGGGGCAACAGTGAATGTTGCAGTGAGGGCAAGTAGATTTGGCATTCCTTCTTATTATTTATGTAAATTAGGGACAGATGCAAACAGCTTGTTTGTCGCAAAGGCACTGAAAAAGGAAAGCATCAATATTGACTATTGTGTTTCTTCCCTTGAGAAAAAGGTATGTAGTGTGTACATACATCTTAATGAGGATGGTGACAGATATTTTCATAAATATGTGAACGAGACTCCGGATCAATGGTTAAACGTTGATGAATTAGAGCAAGAACTTTTTCATGCTGGGAAAATCTTTTATTTTAGCTCTGGGACACTTTTCAATGATAAAGCACGAAAAACGACAGAACAGGCGTTAGCATATGCAGAGGAATATCACATGCTGGTGGCGTTTGATGCAAACATTCG
Organism: Peribacillus sp. JNUCC 23; assembly: GCF_053653995.1. The sequence goes on along the minus strand of NZ_CM132202.1, from coordinate 2,336,185 downwards.
CTTAAAGCGTTGGGAAAGTGAAGAAGAATGCAGGGAGCGGGTCTCTTCTTTTATGAAACGAGCTGATCTTGTGAAGGTGACGGAAGATGAATTGCTGTTTCTGACAAAAGCAAACACAATGGAGGAAGGTCTAGTTAACATGTCTAGCCTGAACATTCCGTTTCTGTTCATTACAATGGGGGAAGCGGGAGCATGTGTTTTACATGATGGAAACATAATGGATGTTCCAGGAATCAAAGTTAAGGCTGTAGATACAACTGGTGCGGGAGACGCTTTTTTTGCAGCTATTTTATCTCGTTTTCACAAAGAGGGAGTACCAGTGGACGATAGCCAATTAAAGGAATATGTTCATTTTGCCAATAACATAGGTGCAATTGCGACGACAAAAATTGGTTCATTGTAATTATACTGCTCAAGGAAAAGGAGAATAATTGAAGGTAATTCTTCTACACGACCTATGGTAAAGTATTGTTCTCAAATTAAAGGGCAGCTGTCCTTATAGATCTAGCTGCCAAAAGGATGAAGAAGAAGCTATACCAACAAAGCGAAAAGATGTATTCTTATCAATGAAAATAAATCAAAAACCATCACAACCAAGAAGTCCAAATAAACGCCCTTGCGTTGCAAGTAATATCACATTCACTGTCCAAATGAAAATGAGCATTGGCTACGATTACTCTCGAAGTAACCGTATTACATAGAGAAAAATTGGTCCTAAGCAACTTTCCAGAAACATAAATCTAGATATTGGTGTGAAATGTTCAAATTCAATAACTGTATTATAGGTTATTACTTCTACAAAACGAATTACATAAGGGACTTAAACTGGCTAAAAAAGAATCTCTGTAAACTTTCAAAATTGGTACAAAGTTCGAATGGAGCGGCAATAACCGTTCCTTTTTGTCTTTTCCGTGAATTCAAGTAGTTAAATCTTAATTTGAAACGAGGAATGTTAGCGTCATAAGAAATAGCAGTAAATCACTGATTTTTTATGAATAGATTTTAGAATATAGTTAAATTACTGTGTGATTACAACCAGGTTTCCCTAATTAATATTAATATTGTTAAGTTTGCTTGAAATGAATGATTTTATTTGATTGTTTAACATAGCTCCAAAAGAAAAATAACGAATTAAACTCACAATATATAATAATAATATTCGTATTTATATATCAAAAATGCGATTCCTCCACCAGCGGAACACAACATAATTCAGGAAAAACACGAACGTTGTAAATGTTATTAGATATAAAGCAACTAAACAAAAATCATATCTTTTAATTCTGAATATTCCAAAATAAATATCGGTAGAATACAAATTTTACCTTTACCCATAAATAATGTATCCCATAAATAATTTTACTAAGGCAAGGACAAAACCTAGCCCCAATACAATTTGATTCCTAATCTCTCATTTTTTAGAGATAGTTTGGTAAATTAAGCTTTTGGCAATTAATTGATTACCGACTACATTTATTAATAAAACAGAAGAGATTGGTTACCATTAACCAATCGTTTTAAAAGCGGAGATTAATTTCTGCCGCTTTTCTTATTCTAATTTTAAAATTAACTTATTAAAAAACTATTTATCGCTTTTTTCTTTTGTTCAAAATCGATATGAGTATATATACTAGTTGTAGCAAGGCTTTCATCTCTTAATAACTCTTGTAAGGTTCTCATATCCACTTTACCTTTATTTTCTTGTAACAGTAAGGTAGCAAACGTATGCCTCAAATGATGCAGAGTAAATCGGTGAGCGGGTAGACCAGCTCGATCTAATATCTCTTTAAATATTTTGTGCAAACCACTAGGATTTAAAGGCTTATTTTTTTGATTATAAAAGATCGGTTCACTATAATGTTTTTGCTGTTCTAAAAGAGTTTCCTTATAAATATGAAATAACGGTAAAACTATTGGATGGAGGGGAAGGAGACGTTTTTTTTCCTTTTCCTCGAACTAAAATTGTTTGGTTATTTAAATTAATTTGCTCCCATGTTAAATCCACTAATTCTTGATGTCTCATACCAGTGTCGTTGCTAATAATTTAATCATTAATTCATTTCTAATTCTCTGCGGTCGCAGGTCATGTTCTAAATAAGTAAATAATTTGTGAAGCTCCTGTAAGATCATATATTTAGGTAATTTCTTATCAGCTTTAGGTGCTTAGATTCCTGCTGTGAAATCAGACTTCATGTAGTTTTCCTTCAAACAATATTTACTAAATGATTTTAAACACGAAATACGGCGTTGTAGCGTCCTTGGCTTAATATTATGATAAATGGACCTGATCTTGCACAAACCGACGCACACTAGACGATGTGAGTTCATCTAAGTCCAATGATCGGTCGTTAGCAGTTAAAAAGTCACCGTAGAGCTTTAAATCGAACGCGTAACTGGTTAAGGTGTTCACAGAATAATTTTTATCAACTTGTAAATACATAAGATAATCATCCGAAGCTTGAACGTAATCCATAATTATCAAACCTCTTGGGAATTATTCGGTCCAACCCAAGAAATTATGCTCGAAACCATTTATTATGAGAACAAACCGAATTATAGGAAGAATCCTAAGTGTTATCAGAATCAGCTTTGAATATTATAGTCAACTTGAGCCTAGTTAGGGGACTATAATGAATCTTATGGGAACTTGAGACTGCGACCACTTAATACTATTATGTTTTATTCTAGTTTACATAATATATATTATAGGAAGTCATTTTATTTTTTTGTATTTCGTCTCATATACTAAGAATACTTAATGAAATGAGACGAAAGAAGAATTTTTACTATAAGTTACAATGAATTTGTTTTAAATTATTCCTCATTAAGATTATTAATTACTTTTTTGTATTGCGTCATTTTTATTACTAATGAATCGAAGTCATTTAATACAATTGCAAAATAAATTAACCGTACAATTGAAAAAAAGTTGAACTCTTATTTAATATAATTCTTTCTTATTGATCATAATACTTTGTGATTAAATTTGAATCAATTTATATATTGTTCATAATTCCCGATCATTAAATCAGAATTTGAATTACATTATCGAAATTTCATGTTCGTTCAATGATACATATCTTTGAGTCTGCTTAAGTAACTACTACATGTATTTTTTACGTAAAACGTAATTAATACGATTTATTATCCATAACCCACTAAAAAAGCATTTATCAAAAAAAGTCTGCATAAAGGAATTATTTCTCTTATACAGACTTTTTAACTTTATTTATCAAACAATGCCTGTTTGGCTAATGTGATTATTGCCATATCTTCCATTGGCGGGTTATGCAGACCGGCCCGAACGTCGCGATAATAGCGTTGCAGCGGATTCGTTCTTTGTAAGCTGCGTGCCCCTACAACACGCATGGCTAGATCGACAATTCGAATTGCTTTGTTAGTTACAGATACTTTTACAGCTGCTAAGTCAGTTGCTAGCGTTTCTCTATTTTCCGGTTGTGTTTGCCATTTATTCGTTACTGAGTAAAGAAAATGACGAGCTTCTGTTAATTCCAATTCAATTTCACCGATCGTGCGCTGTACGTTGGGTAAGTCTCTGATTGGTCCACTTATACTATTAGGAGCATAAGTTTTGGCAAATTGTACTGCATAGTTTCTTGCCGCAGCTGCAATGCCTATGTAACATGCTGGAATATGTAACATCCAACCGGTTCCAGGTTTATTGGCTGTTTGCTTATGTTCAACAAAATAACGGTCAGGAATTTTCACATGTTCAAGGATTAAATCATGGCTACCGGTTCCTTGCATGGAAATCATATCCCATGTCTCTTCAATTCGAACACCTGTAAGATTTCGCTGGATGAGAAACGTTCCCACACATTCCTCTGAAGGAACCCAAGCGGTAACGAGAAAAATATCAAGTACAGGTGATAATGTCGTAAACGTTTTTCTCCCCGTAATAATCCAGCTATCCCCATCTTTTACAGCGGTTGTTTCAGGTCTCCCTCCTCGCGTTGGGCTTCCCGTTTTTGGTTCAGTTGCTGCGGTATTTACCAATGCTCCATTACCAATTTCTTTTAAAAATTCATCCATTACGACTTCATTCCAAGACTTTTTTTCCATTAAGCTAAGAACCGTTCCAACATGCCAGCCAATAGAAAGCGCAGTAGGTCCACATTCCGTCGCGATCCGCTCCTGTGCCAAAATAAAATCGTATAGCGATCCTCCAAGACCTCCATATTCTTTCCCTAATGTTAGCTTGGTGTAACCAAAATCTTTTAATTTCTGGATATTTTCAAAAGGAAATCCTCTCGTTTCATCTAACGTTCCTGCACGCGAAGCAAAGTCCGAAATCGCTGAGCCTAACTGTTCAATATATGTTTTTTGTTCTTCAGTTTGAAAAAATGACAACGGTATTCCCTCTCCTTTATTATACTTTGCCTCACGTTAGCGCATTGCATTGTATTGATGTTTTTTCCATCCACCTAAGTAAAATCCGTGCATTTTGATTAATCTTCCAACCAAAGTGTTCCACCAATATCCAATACTTGTAATTGTTTTTCCGGTAGCTCTTGTTTTCTCCATTCCCGCTGTAAACGATCCAAAGCTTCTGGACCTGTATCATCAGCAAGACGGTAAGTACCATAGTGCATCGGAATAAAGGTAGTTCCTCCCAGTTCCTGAAAAGCTTTCACTGCCTCTTCCGGATTAATATGAGAATCTTTCATAAACCATTCAGGCTCGTATGCCCCGATTGGCATTAATATATGCTTGAGATTAAATCGTTTAGCGATTTCATTAAATCCACGAAAATAACCAGTATCTCCTACAAAATAGATAGAATGATCCGCTTCGATTGCTTCAATAATCCACCCTCCCCAATGTGATGAATTTGTATCGAATAGACTGCGACGTGTCCAATGCTGCGCAGGAACGAAACTAAGTTTCAGATTTTGGTACTGGAACGAGTCCCACCAATTTGCCTCAATGATATTCTTATACCCTTTTTTCAAAAAAAGCTGCTTCAGACCATGGGGAACGTAATAAATCGGATTTCCTGGCAATCGACGAATTGTTCCGAAATAAAGATGATCATAATGACTATGTGAAATAATCACGATATCAATGTCCGGTAACTGGTCAAAAGAAAGGCCAGGCTCTGTCATTCGCTTCTGTGTACCTTGCCATTTTGCCCAAACAGGATCTGTTAAGATATTCACCCCACCTAATTGAAGCAGAAACGTTGAATGTCCAATCCAAGTGATACTAGGTTTACTTCGATTACTTTTAAGCTCTGTTACTTGTTTGTTAATTGCTTGAGGAATTAATGTGTTCAAATCCTTTTTCTTTGCACGTCGTTCTTTACTCCATTGAAGCAATTCTTTAACAGATTTCGTATTCATAACGCCATCTAAATTTTCATATTTGATTTTCACTTGATTAGCCTCTCATATTCGTACTTTCTCGTTCTAAAAAAGAGAGAACACTTCCTAAATATTTCTGAACTTCTTGAACTTGATAAGCAGCAGAATCAGCAATTTGTTTGTAGTGATGCTGTCCCTCATCTGTTATTCTCAAATAACGCTTTGTCCGCTTTTCGCTTTCCCATCGACCAACCATTAGTCCGCCTTCCTCCATTTCATGAGAAAGATCGTACAAATAGCCATTACTAGCAATCCAGCCGTATTTGATTTTCAATAAATCACCGATCTCGCCCATATAAATCGGTCTTTTTGTAAAAGCCGCTTTTAAAGTAACATAGCGAACCAAATCCTTGACGGAAATGATTTTTGAAAAATAAGAGCGATACTCTTCAGGAAGTTCATGGATCACAGGTGGGTTTTCCCCTGACCCCTTCAAATCAAACATGAAACGATCAATCACATGCTTCACTTCACGAAATCGTTCTGAGAAATTATCTTGATACCATTTATAAAGCTCATTACCCTTTTCCGTATTTTGATAATAATGCCTTCCTTTTACTGTGTGAAACTTTAAATGACCGGAACCTACAAGTTGTTTGCATGTTTTACATAAATAATCATAGCTATGAATTTTACCTGTAAATAGCTTTTGCAGTTCCTGATGAATCGCACGTGGGTAATTTGAATGGTTGGATAGCGTTTGCAGCAAATACATCGTTAAAAACTCACGTTGACTTAAACCAACTGTTTCCAGTGTTACAGTAGTAGTATCACTTTTTTTCATGGCAAAGCCCCCTTAATTTATTGGAATACTCGTTCGGTTCTTGTAATCTATTATCCTACATTTACTGGTAAATAGCACGTAAATAGGGTTTTCTTACCTCGCATATGCCTAATACGTTTCAAAATCAATATGTATCAAGATATGTGCTTTTCAATACTTTCCTATTAAAAATTTATTAAATACTACAAGCAGTTAATTGCATTTTAACATAAAAATAAAAGTAGGAGCTCGATAGTATTCACTTTCAATCAGGGAGATTTATAATTTGTTGATTTTGAAGTTATTTACTGTTTGTGAACCTATTTTATCACCTATAGAACTAATACAATACAGTATTTTTGGAGGGATGAAGGTTGGATAAGCAAAGTCTATTTTTACATGGCAAAAAAGTATCGTATATTGAGAGGGGGAACGTTAATGACCCACCTGTTCTTCTATTGCATGGGGTGCCTGAATCAAGCCTAGTATGGAGGGAAATGTTCCCATGTATTGTGTCTTGTGGATATAGAACCATTGCACCGGATCTCCCAGGATTCGGTGACAGTGACCCATTTGATGAACCCTCAACATGGGAGCGGTTTGAGCAGTTTGTTTCGGATTTCACAACTAAATTAAATTTGGACAAATTCCATTTAATTGTACATGATTGGGGAGGTCTAATTGGTTTGAAATGGGCATGTGATCATCCAGAGAATATTCTAAGTCTGTTTGTTTCCAATACTACATTATCAGAGGAGTATAAATGGCACTCGCTTGCACAGATTTGGCGAACACCTAGGACCGGAGAAAAAGTAATGGAACTGATGGCTAATCGTTTACATTTTCAAAATGAAATGAAAAAGACCATTCCGAACATACCAGACGAAACTGTGGAAGACTTCTATCGTGTTTTTCGAACACCTGAATCAAGCAGAGTAATCTTAGATTTATACCGTTCGGGAAATTTAGACAAAGTAAAAACGTACAATGAAAAACTCAATCATATCAAAATACCAGTCACCATCATTTGGGGAGAAAATGATCCGTATATCCCTAATGAGTTTGCCTACAAACTTCAGAATGAAGGTCTACCACATGCAAACGTTTATATTATTCAACATGTAGGGCATTTCATCCAAATCGAAGTTCCTGATGAAGTAAACTTTTATATTCAACAGCATTTTCAAAACCTATAAAATGAGGTATTTGGTTTCATCTGCTCCTACCCTTCAACTCTTTACAATACCTTTGACACTTCTTCATTTTTTTAGAATAAATAAAATGAAAAAAGGATGCCTTGTTCAGACTTTGTCTCTATTAGGCATCCTTTTTATTATTTACTTGAGGAAATAGCCATTTTATTTAATTTGATCTCTATTTTCAAACTTAGTCCAAGCTTATATACATAATTGTCATAGCATAATAGGAGTATTTCACAAAAGGAGGAAACACTCAATTGGCTGATTCAAATGTTTCACCTAATATTCCACAAGGACCAAAAGGAAGACTATTTACTGGTCATACAAAGGATTTCCAAGCTGACCCGCTTGCCTATTTTACTCATTTAGCAAACGAATATGGAGACGTTGCAAAATTTCGGTTCGGACCTTTTCAGAATGCATATCTGATATCCAATCCGGATTTAATAAAGGAAGCACTTGTAACAAAACAAAAATTCTTCATAAAATCAAAGGCCATGCATTCTTTAGAAGACATTTTGGGCAAGGGCCTTTTCACGAGTGAAAAAGAATTTCATATGAGTCAAAGAAAACTTATTCAACCCGCTTTTAGAAAGTCACATATTACTAATTATGGCCAAAATATGATTGATATTACGACAGACTATCTTTCAACTTGGAAAAATGGGGAAGAACGAATGATTACGCAGGATATGATGAGCATCACTCTCGGAATCATTTGTAAGACGATGTTCAGTATGAATTTTAAACAAGGATATGAACTTCTTGGTAAATCAGTTGAAACAGTAATCAAAATGGCCGTCAAAAGGATGAGGCCAATTTTTCAACTACCATTATGGTTTCCAACGAAAAATAACCGTCAATATAAAAAAGTGATTCAACAACTCGACGAAGTAATTTATAACATGATAGAAAATCGCAGGGAAGATTCCGAGAGCCATGATGATATGCTCAATATTCTTTTAGATGCCAAAGATGATGAAAATAGATTAGGTATGACAAACAAGCAAGTACGTGATGAATTAATGACCACCTTCCTTGCTGGTCATGAAACGACTGCAAACGCGCTATCCTGGACCTTATATTTACTTTCTCAACATCCTGAAGTGGAAAAGAAACTCTTTGATGAAATAGATACCGTGATCGGCAACCGCCCCCCAACACCTGACGATTTTAAAAAATTAACATATGCACAAAATATTATCTGGGAATCTCTACGTGTTTACCCACCTTCCTTTATTATCGAACGAGAAGTAGACGAGGATGTAGTGATAGGAGGTTATCATTTTAAAAAAGGTGATATGGTTATGGTAAGTCAGTATGTGATGCACCGCAAACCAGAGTATTTTGATAATCCAGATTCTTTTATTCCTGAGCGATTTGAAAACAACTTTTTAAAAACAATCCCGTCATACGCCTACTTTCCCTTTGGAGGAGGTCCGCGAGTTTGTATTGGGAATCATTTTGCCTTAATGGAAGCGGTACTTGTCCTAGTATGCATTGCCCAACGATACCGAATAAAGCTTGCGCCAGACCATCATGAAGTAATCCCTTTCCCTACTATTACACTCAGGCCAAGGCGTGGATTGCGAATGATAGTAGAAGAAAGAAAATCAAATTGAAACGCCTCCAAGTTCCTCTATTGATTTTTAAAAGTAGAAACATCTATCTCCTTAAATATACTTGTACTTAGTAACAGTCAGCTAACATTTTTTATCCCTTATCAATTAAACGGCTGCCATAAATGGACAGCCGTTTAATTGATAAGTCTGCTTATTACCTGTCAGATATTCAATACTTGCAGCATGCACTCATTTCATTTTGTGCCATTTCACATCGAGATTCATCAATCATCTTTTAAAAATAAACATGAATAGAGGCTGTCCCAAACACAAATCTGACCTTGCTCTTAATAAATAGTAAATTGTGTTACATACACTTGAATGAAAACTATTTATTAGAGCTTAATAGTCTGACTTATTGATTTTAGGACAACCATTTCTTTCTATATGCGATTGTTCGATACACATTATTTACATGATTAACTTCAGAACCTTTTTCTTTAGTTCTACTGCAGGATTAGTGATATGTTTTGCTTACATTCAGCTCTTAATTATTGCATCATATGGAAAATCGCTTTCTGAATAATCATCAAGTTCCTTTAGATATACAAAGAAATTGGAATATACAAGTATTCCCATCCCTAGATATTCCAGCACAGGATCGACGTGACTCTTACTCGTTGTATATAGCATATACATGGATCAGCCCTCCTTTTGCTAATTGGCAGAACCTCATCATATATGCCTTAGACTTATTGGCTAATAAATAACAGGCAGCCATTTAGTAATTTGATCAGATACATCACAGGTGTTTCTTAGAGCTGTATAGCCAATTTTAGAAGCCCAATTATTCTTTTATTCCTACGTGTAGATAGGCTTACTGAGGCATAAACACCACGACAACTTGTCCAACTCTATAATCTGAAGTATTCGGCACTAATAACACCTCTACTAAAATATGTTTCCTTATCATATCGGATTGGACAATCATCATAATCTTCAAAATAAATCGATCAGACATGGACATAAATCAGCTGATTAGAGTAAAAACCTTAGATGAAACCTAAGCTCTGACAAGATGGATTCGTTAAACGTAATTAACATAAATAACCTAATGGACACATCCACCCAAAAAATAAAAACGCGAAGTCATAATCTCTTCGCGTTTTTCACATTAATCTTGGTTTGTAAAAATAAATGGACCTTCTTTTGTAATGACAATCGTGTGTTCATATTGAGCGGATAGCTTACCATCAGCTGTTCTTGCTGTCCAGCCGTTGCTATCCATTTTACAATGCCATGTTCCAGCATTCAGCATTGGTTCTATCGTAATTGTCATACCTTCCTTTAAACGAGTTCCTTTACCTGGTTTCCCGTAATGAAGTACAGTCGGCTCTTCATGCATTGTTTTTCCGATACCATGACCGGTAAAATCGCGTACGACAGAGAACTTTTCACCTTCAGCATACGATTGAATAGCGTGACCGATATCCCCTAATCTGTTGCCGACTACAGCCGCTTCAATACCCTTATATAAAGCCGTTTTTGTCACATCTAATAATTTCTGTGTTTCTTCAGTTACTTCACCAACTGGATAAGTCCAAGCAGAGTCAGCTAATCCACCGTTCAATCGTACAACCATATCAATCGTAACGATATCCCCGTTCTCTAATGGCTTATCTGTAGGGAAACCGTGGCAGACTTCATCATTTACGGAAGCACATGTTGCATACGGGTACCCTTGGTAGCCTTTTTGTTCAGGTGTAGCCCCATTATCAGTTAGGAATTTTTCAACAAATTTTTCAATATCCATAGGTGTAATGCCGGGTTTAATCATTTTTGCAATTTCTTTATGAGTAGCTGCTAATAACTTACCAGCTTCATGCATTTTTTCTATTTCGCGTTCACTTTTTAATGTAATCATGACAATCCTCTTTCATTTAAAATCTTATTTCAGTTGCCGCTCAGGCAATCCCTCCTTATCATATGCCTTTTCCTCTATAAAAAGCAACAAAAAGCCCGGTGAAAATCACAGAGTTAATCATTGAACGGCCTCATCAAACTCTGTGACAGGTTGATCTCAGCTAAAATTCTCACAAATATAAATACCTTCTATCTCGTACCCTTCAGCAATAGGTGCAAATTCACTCAATTTATCGCTTGAATCCCCTGCCAAATATATGACTTCTGGGTAAAAGTCCTGTTGTAGTTTTTTAGAAAAGCTGCTTCTTTATCTTCTGTTAAAATCACAACTTCCTTCATACTCATTTGTGAAGTCAAACAAGCGTCAAAAATACATACAGCGGCCAAACCACCATGTCCTGCTATCACCTGACAAATCAGCCATATGCACCGCACCAATATCCGGCCGCTCCTCACGATCCACTTTGATTGAAATAAATCTTTCATTTAATAGATCAGAGACTTCCTGATCTTCAAAACTTTCTTGTTTAATGACATGACGCCAATAACAAGTACCCAGAATAACCACCAAACTATACTTAAATGATACATACTACGATTTCTATTATATTTGTTGCTTAAGTGCAATTTACTTATTCTATCAAGGTTAATTGTAAAATATGTAATATTATCTTGCTCAAAAAGAATATTCTTAGATGCTGGCTGACAAGACGAAATAAAAAAAGAACGAATTTTGTCCGCTCCTTTCCTTTTTAAAAAACGATATTCAATTTTTATTACGAATATACGTTAAATGAAACAAGCAAGTTTTCTTTTCCTGTTTGATATGAATCTGTTCAAAGTTAACTACAATTCATTAAACAAACATTCACTCCTGTTTATTAAGTAATATCATCTTCATACCTTCTAAAATACTTGGTTTCCTATCTTTTCTACCTTCACTCTGTTAAACTTGATTAAAGCGAGGTGTTATTATTGGCTATTTATAAAGCAAGAAAAAGCAATCTTACGGCCCTTTTAAACAAAAGTGATATAGATTTTAAAACACTTTCTGAAAATACAGGTATCTCTATTGAGAAGTTATCAGACTTTAACAACAAGACAGTGATGAATATTAATACAGCAATGACGATCTCAAAAGAAATCGGCTGCACGATGGAAGATCTATATAAATGGACCAAAACAGAATGATTAATTTCATTCTTTTTTTTGTATAAAACTCTCCTACTAACACAAACTATTCTTGCAACACCATATTCTAAAATTCTAAGGAGATGTACATCATGACAAGTAACAACAGTAATAATTTAGTTGTTCCAGGAGTACAACAAGCATTAGATCAAATGAAATATGAAATTGCGCAAGAATTCGGAGTTACATTAGGAGCTGAAACAACCTCACGCGCCAATGGATCTGTAGGTGGAGAAATTACAAAACGTTTAGTACAAATGGCTGAACAACAACTTGGTGGATATAACCGCTAATATTTAACTGATATAAAATGTTATTGATGAGGAGAGACTTACTTCTGACCTTCTCTCCTCTTATGTATATTCCTATAGAAACACTGGTCTTATTCAGTAAATTTACTAATAAAAATTACCCAATTCTCTTAAAATACTCTGTTATTTCTTTCTCTTCTGTCAAATTAAACACATAAACAGCCCTCTTGCCTTTTAGCATATCTAAAGAGGTTTTCTTTATGTAAAAGAGGCCCTGATTCATTGCAATATTGTAGGGTCGCAAATTTTTAGAATGTGCTAAAATACTTACTATAGTTGTCTTGCTCTTTTGTTTATTCTTGGTATTCTGGATGGTTATGTCGCTTACATCCAAACCAATAGCAAGCCCCAGTTATTGAAGTTTCAAATTCGATCAAAGGGATATGTCCAGATGAAATGAGTTCAACCATATTTTCGTATTTGTTTTTCTCTTCAAGTAATTGTGTAATGTGTGCTTCTTTATCGTTTTTTGTCCAATTTTCTTCACATTCTTCTTCATGAGCATCTTTAATTTCTTCGTCTTTTTGTTTAATGGCTTCATTTACGACTTCATAAGTACGGGTGATATTTCTTGTGTGGAAGAGGGAATAAATAAATCGACTAATCCAATAAGGGGCTTTCCAGTAATCTTTCCACCCTTTTTCAAACCAATATATCGCTTCTTTGAAACAATCCAACTCAACATACAAGTCGGCATTCTCAATTTCTCCTACAAATTCATCCGCTTCTACCATGAACGCATCTAGCTTCTCTCTCGCTTCTGTTTTCTTTCCAAGCTCAATTAAACATTTGACATGACTGTAGATGGCTGAATCAGAATTACCAGCAATTCGTAGGAAATAGTCTGAAGCTTCCTTCACGTCCCTAAGATGATATCTTGCTATAGCTAAATTATGATAAGCTTCATTAGATGGCTGAATCGATATGGACTTCAGGAATGTGTCTGAGGCAAGTTGCCACTTTTTTTGTTTACTATAAATCTCCCCTAATACGTTATAAGGAAAATAAGAGAGCGGATTCATATGAATGACTTCTTTGATTAATTCAAGGGCCTTTTCATCATCCTCTTCTTCATAGCTGTACATCCAGGCAAGATTATTTAGGGATTGTATATTTCTCGATTCTTTTACTGCCTTTTGAAAAAAGCTTAAAGCTTCTTCATATTCATTTTTCTCAAAAAAATCAAGAGCCTTTTTGTTGATATTCAATTATGCTCTCCCCTATTTTTGATAATTTCTATTATAGAACATATTAACCAGCTTCGAAGTTGGTTAATCTTTCCCTAATTTGAAACAAAACAAGTCGCGGATTCCCAAAAAAATGTTTAAGAAAAATCCGAAAGGCGATGAAATAGCTCTTTATTCTGTTGGTAAGCCAATTTGTAGTATTGATACATGTTGTTGTACATACGAACATCTTCTGGATGTGGGACAACTGGTTCATCACTAAATTTGATAATCGCTTGGCACGCTTCTTGAATAGATGGATAAGCTTGAACACCAACTCCTGCAATGATTGCTGCACCTACACAGGCTTGTTCTTCTTGACTTACTTTGTAAATTTCTTGATTTAAAATATTAGCTTGTATTTGCATCCAAACATCACTACGTGCCCCACCACCAGATGCAATGAAGGTATCCATTTTTGTATCGAGACTTTTGATAATTTCAACCGAATCTCTTAGAGCAAATACTACTCCTTCCATCACTGCACGGATAAGATGTGCTTGAGAATGATTTAATACTAGCCCTAAAAATGTTCCACGCGCAGAAGAATCCATATGTGGAGTACGTTCACCTGTCAAATATGGCAAAAATAACAACCCTTCACTTCCCGGATTGACGCTTTTCGCTAACTCATTTATTTCCTGATAAGGCATATTCGATAGTATTTTTTCATTTAACCAGCTTAAAGATAAACCAGCAGCCAAACTTGCCCCCATAATGTTCCAGGTCCCAGGGACGGCATTACAGAAGGTATGGGTTCTCATCTGTTTATCATATTTAGGTTCTGCGATCACTGAAAAAACTTGCCCACCGGTACCAATTGTTAAAGAAACTTGACCTGCTTCTACAATGCCATTTCCGACCGATTGCATCGGTTGATCCCCTCCCCCATAAACGACTGGTGTTCCTTTGTATAATCCTGTTTCTTTGGCGGTTTCTTCTGTTACTTCACCAGCAATATCATATGGATTGTTCACATTTGGATAGAAATCACGATTCAACCCTATTGCTGAAATTAGTTCGTCCGACCAAACCAAATTCTTTGTATTAAACGCCAGCGTTGCAGATGCATCAGTCACATCTGTTCCAATTTCCCCAGTCATCATTAGTCGAATATAGTCTTTTGGCAACAGCACTTTATAAATTTTTTCATACGTCTCAGGTTCGTTTTGCTTAATCCATAGTAAGGAAGGAGTTTGGAATCCAGTAGATAGTGGATTTAAAGTAATTTCCCCTACATTATTTTTCCCTAACAACTCGTAAATCGAGTCTACTTCCCGCTGCGTTCTTTGATCTGACCATATAATGGCTGGGCGAATTACTTGTAACTGTTTATCGATAAGTACCATACCGTGCATTTGCCCAGAGAAGCCTATTCCCTTTAACTCCTGCGATTGAATATGGGCATTGCTCAAAGCCTCCTTTATCGTCTGTACAGTTGACCTCCACCATCTTTTTGGATCTTGTTCCGCATATCCTGTATTTGGTATAGAAATTTCATAGTATGCTTGAGCAGAGCTTTTCATATTTCCATCGATATCGATTATGACCGTTTTTACACTGGATGTTCCCAAATCTATTCCCATTAAATAACTCATTTTATACCATCACTCCCCAATCCAATAAATGAAGAAAGGCCCCTTTTCAATTAGCGGGTACCATTTTACTGTTGACAAAATAATGTCGAACTTTTAGTGATTCCATCTAAGATTACCTGAAAATTTAGAAATAACAATCGCATTACAGGATTTTTCGTAAAATTCAAGAGGTCCAGCTTCACCTATAACTGAATACTCATAGCCTTTTTCTTTCATCTCACTTAAACAATAGTGAAGCAAAGTATAACCTATTCCATGAATACGCTTTGATACGGATGTACCCATTAGACTAAATAATCCTTTTTTTCTTCAGACAACATCAAAGCAAGCAAACCCAACAATAATTCCATTTACGGCAGCAACATAAATTGGTATATTTTCTTCTTGAAATCCATTTTCAATAGATGCTAACCATCCATTTCCAAATTCTTTTTTCACAAAAAGTCCTAATGCTGCTGCATCATCTTGTTCTGCTTTTCTAAAAATTATTTCACTGGGAGTAAATTCAGGAAAGGTATGATTTTCCAACAAAACAATCATATACCGCTGGGAAGTTATGATGTCAAGAATCTTTGAATCATCCAATCCCTCTATAACTGAACTTGTCGCAGGATCTTTTAAATCAAAAAGAGCTTTTATTAATATTCCTTCATTTATATAAACCTGATTGAATCGTTTCATCCGTTTATATGCATTCCTCAATACCTGTTTAGTTGATAGAGAAATATTCATGCTAAAAAGATGAAATCGCATACCTTGTTCATCAAAGTCAAAATTCATTTTTTTGCTCGTTCAATTAAAATATCAAAAAGATATGGGTAATTAATAAATAGTTCTGCGCAAACTCCTGTCCTCTCAAGTGATGTACCTATTAACCAATGAATTGGATAGACAATATTGTTTGTTTTTTTCGCTTCTAGTTCTGCAAATTTAATTATTCTTAATGAGCGATCAGAAAACTTAATATTAGTTAAATCCGCATCAACAAGCATCATATATTCACTCCACTATAACGTTTATTTATTAATTCGTGACATATATAAATATTCCTTTTAAGATAAAGTCTTTTCGACATTCCTTGCTCAATTACTTGCCCTGATATTTAGATAAGTTGAGCAAAGTTTAACAGAATTTTATACATAATCAACATTGATCCATTCACCTTATAAAATTGATATTGCGGCTTCCATCAATGTGCTTTTACCATTTTCTCTTCGACTAAAACGCATCTTCATGTCACTTTTTTTGATTTTTCTGGTTTTAAAAAGCATAGAGAATGGTATTAACAGTATAAACAGATGATTGGAGGAGGATAAAAATGAGAAGAAAAGTATATGGGATTTTTAATTCGGATGGAGAAGTAGTAAAGGCAATTAATGAACTGAAGTCAAAAGGGTATGCTGGAAACGACATTCTGGTTGTGGCAGATAAGGAAGATCAATTGGACTTTGTCACCAACAATCTGACAACAAATGTGAATGTTGTGGCGGACGAGCATCGAGATGAATCATTGATGGTAAAAGTAAAGAATTTCTTTATAGGAGAAGATGATTCGCTCACTGAGCAACTTGTTACTTTGGGTTTAACTGATTGCGATGCAGCTGATTATTCGATTAATGTAAAATCCGGAAAAATTTTGGTCCTTATCGAAGAAAACAATGACATTGGAATCGGGTTAAATCAATCGCATTCAACCAATCATCAAAATGGTCCATCAGGTGAAATTATTGATGAGCCCAGTAAATTAAAGGAGCCTAAATTTCATGGAACAGTACGTCAAGGTGATATCAGGGGTGCTGAATTTAATCGGAAATAAACTAATAGATAGTTAGAAAATGAGGGACGGAGGTTTACACCTCCTCCTCTCACATTTTTGGTGAGTGAATATGTAACTCTAAAAAGTTTCATCGAAGTATTCTTTTAGATAAGGGAACATCCCCCTCTACTGCTCACCCAACAATGAACGTTTTGATATTTGAATCCCGCTTTTTAAGAATATCAGTTAGGAAAGTCTTCTCCTCCTCCAAGGAAAGTCTTCAATTTTTCGTTATCGCCTCAGGTTACTGATCCTCTAAAACTTCTTTATTTTTCACAATATTGTATGGACAGAAAGCAAAAAAGAATCAGCCATTTAGATAACAAGACTAATTCCTATAATTCCCCATTCCATTACGCTGTTTTTTTATGATTAATTAACTTCGTCTTTTATTAAGCAATTTGATCGCTTTGGTCGGCCACGAGCCTCTTATAGAGATGAAGATCTTCTTGATATAAATGAATATAGGTTGCTAAGCCTTGCGATTTTACTAGTTCGAAACTTACCCAATCCACAACACAATAGTCCTCGTTCATTTTTTTTGAATTCCCCCAGGCCGTCTCTTCGAAAACAAGATTCATCTCATGCTCTTCAATCAGCATAGCAAGCAGTTTGATGTCATTGTATTGTGTGTACTGAGAATATCTTCTTTTCATTTTGAAAATCTCGCTCGTTATTTCAAGTGAATCCAATAGTGATTTCCGGTCCACAGCATGAACCATATATGAAAAGTGGAGTTTTTGTACAACATTATAAACTTTAGCTCTCTCCCTTGAAAAAACTGCAAAAAGTGAACGATACAAGCTAGTTTTAGTTATTTTTGTGAGTTGGACACAAATTCTATAAATGACTTTCTTTTCTGTATTTTATATTCTGTGTTGATAATGACAATATTATATATAATAAGGGCGAAAAGTTGGACGTATTTTAGACAAATTGGAGTCTTTGATACATTAAACCGAAAACGGCTTGTCCAGAGGCAAAGACAAAACAAGCTTTTAATATATTCAATTGAAGCATTCCTTTATAAAAAGGTTTGAGCATTTCTGTGATCCTTATTCTATTAAAGAGCCCGAATGTGGAAGATCAAAGGGTGTTGAACAATTAGTACCTATTCATTGAAGAAGAAAGTATGTATGATTATAGTTTTTTGGTAGATTGAAAAGACCTATCTAAAGCAAATAAACCAATAGCAATAATGCTATCGGATCCAATTTTTCAATCCATTAATTTTCAAGAGAATGTTGTTTTATAAATTCTGTCTTCTTACCGTGTACAAAATAGTAAATAACGATAGTTAAAAATACGATTAAAGCCATAGACATATACATACCACAGAAACCGAAGATAGGAACAATAATCCCGATAATTAAAGGTCCTATTCCAATACCTGCATCCATAGCGATATAAAATGTTGAAGTGGCAAGGTCAATGCGATGTCGAGGAGATTTATTCACAACAATTGCTTGGCTACAAGAAATCATATTACCGAAACCAAGTGCAATTAATGCACCTGCTAGGAGCATCGTAAAATTAGTATAAGATTGGCTTAAGCAAACTAAACCTATTGCGTTTAAGGTCATAAAAGCGAGCAGGCCCTAGGTCAAAAATTCAATCAGTAATATCAACGGTTTTTTAGTCTTACGTAACAAAATGTAGATTGTGTTACTATTGTTATCAGAATATTCTAATCTATATAATTATCAAATTAAAAGCGTTCTTAAAGGCGTATTTTTACGAACGTTGGAATGATATCTTTATTGAACAACTTCAACCGAACAATTTCGCACCTTTATTTCCTGCTCTTTAGTCAGTTGTAACAGGGGATTTCCAAAACTAAATGTGCACCCATTATTGAAAGAAAATTGATTACTTTTTGCAGTATCTACACCTAGCACTTCTTCTGCTATTAGGTGCTTTTTTCCACTCATGACCATTCTCACATAGCCACCAGTATTCTTTTCTTGCGTATGCTCCTACTTCGCCTGGACCAATATTGGTAGTTTCATTACTTCCTGTGTTAGCAATTGATTTTCATCATTCTGAAATAGCCGATGCTCCAAAGTTGAATTTACTTGTTTGGGATTAAAAAATTTTCCTCTTCTTTACAACAAAAGGAATTCTATAAGCTAGTAGTAATACCTTTACCGTAAATTTATAGGGGCCTATATGCATATGCTATACATTTATAGTTAACATAATCACCCTTATGGGTATAAAAAAAGAATCTTCGACTGGAGGATCCTTTTAGCTGCTTATTGAATTAAAGCGCCCTTTAATGGAAGATCGTTTAACAATATTCAGAAATTAAGATTCTTTCCAAATTAAAAAAAACTACCCAATTGAGCAGTCCTTTTCAATATTGTATATGTTTATGAGAAATGGGAATTAATTGTATCTTCAACTTTCTTTAACATACCTTTATATGCTTCTTCATCAAGGTATCCAATACTTCCAAATAGTAAATGGTCCACAGGATCAATTCCAGTAAAATCCCATATTCCAATGTCAGAAGTGACTTTCAAACCCGCTGTCATACCGATTTCATCGTAAACCTCATTAGGAGTACCATGTGTATTGATGATAAAACCTTTTTTACCTTCCAATAACTTAATTACGCCTTCTGGTCCAGCAGAGTAAGCAAACCCAAATGCAAATACTCGGTCTACATATCCTTTAAGAATAGCTGGAAGACCTGTCCACCAAATAGGGTAAATAAATGTTATTACGTCTGCTTCAGCAACAAATTCTTGTTCCGTTTTAATATCATCAGGAGTTTTTCCTGCTTTCATAGCTGCTGTATCTGCTGGTTTCAGTACAGGTTGAAAATCGAGTGCATATAAATCACGGACAACAACTTCGTGACCATTTTTCTTTAATGTCTTCACTGTTGTTTCCATGATAGAGTGATTTAAGCTGTCAGCGTTTGGATGTGCATAAACAATAAGATGTTTCATTTCAAATAACCTCCGAGTATTTTATAATTTTTTATTTGGCTATCAAGTTTCATCAAATATTATAGTATTAGACATTTTTTAAATAATAATTAACAACTAAAGAAAATTACAATTCCAGATTAGATTCAAGTTAGCAAAATTATTACATAAATGTTCAATTCAAACTTTGTATCTCTTTGTTGTGCTTCGAACTAAGCTTTTTATAGTTTAACAAGAGTTCTTCCACGTACTTTTCCTTCTAAAATATCAGCTAATACTCCTGGAAGCTCTTTTAATGAGATTTCATTTACCACGTCTTCATTTAACGTTGTTGGTTTTAAATCATTCCCCAAACGATTCCAAACTTTTAATCGCTTATTCATTGGACATTCAACCGAGTCAATACCAAGCCAATTGACACCTCTTGAAATATAAGGAAGAACTGTTGTGGAGACTCCTATCCCACCTGTTAAACCACACGTAGCTACAGACCCTCCATATTTCAAGGTACTTAATATATACTGAAGAGTTTTCCCACCCACAGGATCGATAGCGCCAGCCCATTTTTCTTCACGAATTGGTGTTTGATCTGTATCTATTATTTCATTACGATTAATAATTTGTTTAGCCCCTAATCTTTTTAAATAGGCCTCTTCATTAGATTTACCTGTACTAGCTACAACTTCATAACCTCTTTTAGCTAAGATATTTACTGCAATACTACCCACTCCACCTGTAGCACCTGCTACCAAAACTGGTCCTTGACCAGGTTCTAATTCATTATCTTCAAGCCTTTGAACGGATAATGCTGCGGTAAACCCAGCTGTTCCAAGGATCATGGCTTCTTTTAAAGATAATCCTTTTGGAAGAGGAACACCCCACTCTGCAGGTACACGTGCCATTTCACTAAATCCGCCAAAATGTCCTGTTCCTAATTTATAGCTAGTCACAATGACTTCATCACCTGTTTTAAATCGTTCATCTGTTGAATGAATAATCGTTCCAGCTAAATCTATTCCTGGCACTAAAGGATAGGACTCTACAAACTGATTTCGGATGGACACTATACCATCTTTAAAATTCACACTAGAATAAGCTACGCGAATTGTTACTTCCCCGTCTGGTAAATCATCCATGCTCAATTGTTTCATTTCTAGCTTAGTTTGATCACCAATTTTATCGAGCACCATTGCTTGAAAAGTATTCATTTTCTTAATCATATCCTCTCTTCATGATATAATCGCAATCACTTGTATGTACAAATGATAAGTGAAAAAAAGAGTTAGAATTTCTCTTTTTTTATTATTTCACTTGATTCGTAAAGGATTTTTGCAAGCTCATGACTTTTTTCTTCTCCCAAAATAGAAGTATACCGTTTGTGAAGCTCATTAAAGCATTCGTCCATTTTCTCACAAAGCTCTACACCTTTTTCTGATAAATGTATATGCGTTTCTTTCCATTCTGAACGTCGATAAACTAAGTTGAGTTTTTCGAGTTTATTAATAAATCTTGTACTTGTGGAAGGTGCAATTGACAATTTATCACAAAGTTCTTTTTGCGTGATTCCAGGATATTGATACACCACTATTAAGAGATAAATGTAAGAAGGAGATAGATTAGTCTCTGCAAAAGCATCTTCTGCAATCTTCGTCATATAGCGAGAAAAACGATTCGATGTAAAAAATAAACACAGAGATAAAATAGAATCATCTATTTTCAATTGATTTCACCTCTCATTTGCATATACAAATTAACACATAATTTTTTATGAGTCAAATAATTAAAAGAAGTATCGCTATCATTTTGAATGGTGTTTTTTGTAGTAGACAACTTTTTCATAATATCATTCACTTCAAAATTATTCTCCCTGTTTGGTTAAGCTCTTATTCCACTAATTGGCCCTTTAATTAAACAAGGCCTTAAGGTATCACATGAATACTCTATACAAAACTAGTTAACATAAAGTCAATTTTCGGAACTTCCGAAAGATAAAACACCTTGGTTCTCAAGGGATTCCGAATGGTCCATTTTACTCGTTTATACATGATTTTATACAAATTCGTCTTTCATTAAAGCACTCCATTAGCTTTATAAGATGTTATCATTTTCTATGTAATACAAATTGTGATTTACTGTATTTAAAGTTGTTTTTTTTGTAAAAAGGAATTAAATGTTCTTCACAAAACAAGCTAATAACATCAATATGAGATAGTTCATCTAACAATTTTGATACAAGATTCTTTCCAATACCTGACTTTTGATATGCTTTATGTATAACAACATCTTCAATGTATGCTCTAAATTTACCGTCTGAAACAGCTCTTGCAAACCCAATAAGAATACCGTCTTTCCATACACCAATTGAAATTTCCCTATTTAACATTTCTTCAATATCTTGTTCTTTCCTTTCCTCCCACCAACCTGCATCATTATAAAGTTTCATAAGTTCGATTGCTTTAATTGGTCTTTCATAAAATCTAAAATATTCAAGTTCCAAGTCGTTATCCTCGATTCGTTTTTATTCTAATTTTATATAAATAGTACAGAGTTGTCTTGTTGAACTAAACTGCCCCGTTAGTTGCAGAAGTTTATTTTCATGGTAGTTCAATAATAACTTCAACTTCTCCTATAAGAGCAGCAATGTTTAATCTTCTATATTAGTCTCAACAGTATATTTTTCTTTCAAAATATTATGCAGAAACATTACTCTAACAGCTAATATAAATTTTTTCTTTTCGGTTAAAGATTCTGGATTCCTCAAAAACTCTTCTAACTCTTCCGTATCTATATCACAATAAGCAGCCACCGTCTCATAACTTATTCCTATGTTTCTATGCATTCCTTCAATAATTGTGCATAATCTTTGTTCTTCATCAATATTAACATGCGTTAATAAGGCACTCATTTCTATTGGATGATAGATATATGTTGTTTCAGTCGTGTATAAAAGCTTATTTATTAAATCGTCTGACATTTTGTATATATTTTTCAACTTCGCGATATTATCTTCTAGTGTAACTATTTCCATAAAATAATTACCTCCACTCTTTAACATAATTTTACCATATTAACCCAATGGATTACTAAACTCTCCTGCCAGTTAGTTGAACAAGGTATTTTTGAATGTATGATTTTAGATAGAATCATACATTCGAAAAAGGCCGTCATTTGGCAGCCCTTTTATGGCGCTAACGCATCCGTTAGCTTAAGTACATTTCTTCACATATCACTTTTTCTATTCACCGTATAATCATTGGTTTTCTACATATTTTTGTGTAATCTTCATTCTCGGCTAATTTTCTTACCTTTACATCCTTTATAATCCAGTCTGTAAGAGACTTGTTCTCGACCTTCAAAGTAAACAGATGATATGGAGGCATTATCGCTCTTTCATAGGTTACGAATTGATAAGTTATTTCATATCTGTATGCTTGGTCAGGTTTAGTCTTAACCTCTACAAACTTACAAAAATCAGATAGGTACATCTCTCCAAAATAATCTTTAATTGCTTTTGATTGCAACGGGGTTAAGAATGTATAAACTATATCTTCAAGCATCATATCGTAATGTGAATTATCAGTCTCTGCTTTGGCAGGAGATATAGATATAGTAATTAATGTAATGAAACAGGTTAATAAAAAGACCTTTTTCAAGGTATCTCCTACTTTCTGATAGTACATTACAGGTATTTTGTCCATTTGAAAATTTATAATCCTTGTTCAGCTAACCTGCCAGTTAGCTGAACAAGGATTTTTGAATGTATGATTTCATATATTTTCGTACATTGAAAAAACCACCTAATTGGTGGTCGCGCTGTTGAATTAAAGCACCCGTTAGCTCAATAAGCTCTCTACTTTAACCATCAATTAAGAACGGAATACTTTATTCTAATTTGAGCAAAATATAAGAATCTAAAAATAGGGAGTAACCGTGACCATGAAAAAAATATTAGTAATATGCCTACTATCTCTTTTATTTATATCCTCAACAACTTTAGAAACAAAAGCTTTAACATTTGATAAATTGCCGACCAAACAAACAACAAAACAATGGTCAGTTCAAGTAGGAGAAGCTGAACAAGGTAAGACGTTAGTAAAACCCGAAAAAGAAAAACTTCACACTTACTCTTTAAAGGTTGATAACATTGGCACAGATATATTATCTGCGGAAATCCATATGTTTAGAAATGAACCTAATTCTACGACAAAGTTCGCACTTTTTGGTTGTCCTGGTGAAATCGATTGTAATAAAGACGACTATGAAAGAGCGATTTCTTTAGCTAAACAATTGAATGATGGAATACCTTATCAATTTGACAATTTCCCTTTGGCTGAAAAAGCGACTGAATTAGAAGTAGAAATTATTTGGACTCAAAAAGGAAGCGAAGGTAGACCATTAAAAGAAAGATTTATATTTACTGCTGAATAATGAAAAAGAAGACCAAATTGTATTGGTCTTCTTTTTCATGGATTACCTGCATCGTTCGTGAAAAAATGTCTCCACTTATTATAAAAACGCATCCGTTACTTTAATAAGAAAATCTTCTCTGTGACGCCCATTCTTTCGCTTTATCGACTAATTCATTAACGAACTGCTGCTTTCCATCTTGATACTTGTGATGTTCGTTAGGAAACTGATTTGCTAAGTTGATTTTCAATGCTCCATATTTTTTAGCCTCCGCGGGGTTCTTTATCAAGTATTCTTTAAAATCTAAATGGATTTTTATTTGTTCACTTTCGACTTGATAGATATGTAGATGATGTGTTCGATTATCCTTTCCTTTTGGATAATATCTTCTTCCAGCAATCCCATTTTCACCTTTCGGTTCATACCCCAATTCCAACATTTCATTGTTGTATAAATCAACGTTTTCAATATCCTTTACAACAACTAAAATATCTATTATCGGCTTTGCGTAACCTATTGTTGGTATAGAGGTACTTCCAATATGAAAAATATCAACTAATTCATCTCTAAATACTTCTTTCAATATTTTCTCTTCTTGACTGTATGATTTTCCCCAGTCATCGGTCCAAGCAAGTATTTTGGTTTTTCTCAAAAGAAGCCCACCTTTTTTACATTATTCATTACCATTACCTTATTTGATTCTCTTGTTCAACTATCCTGCCCTGTTAGTTGAAGAAGGTTTTTTCGAATGTATGATATTCGTTATTTTCGTACATTAAAAAGACCGCCAATTGGCGGACTCTGTTACATTACATCTAAATCCCTTATTTTTATAAAAATAGTTTCATTTTGTTCTTGAATCACAAATACAAAACAATTTCCCCTCGATAACTTGGTGGTGGTTCGAATGCGACTTCATAAATGTCAATTTCATCTTCCCAGTTTTCATAGGTACTGTCAGGAGGAAGTGTCATTGTACCAGGGTAATAGTTTAATTCTTCCATACAAATAATCTCTAAATATTTAAGTAATGGTATAATCAATAATAATAAATCGCATTTTATCAATATATAGTAAAAATTGTCTGGTTTTGTAAAAGGAGAATTAGATATGTCTTATAGTAAATTAGTCGATGATATTATTGTTAGAATACTATTTTGTTCTATACTATCGGGGCTCTTTCTTAGTCTTGTGGTGTTATTTTTTACGAGTTATGATCTATTTTCATTTGTTTACATTATCTTTTATTGGGTGATATTTGCTGTTATTTATCTTTTCACTGGAGCTCCAATACAGTACTTATTAAACAAAAGACCAGGTAAATTCAGTATTATTTACTTCCTTATATATCTTATAGTAGGGACTATCGTAAATAGCATCTCTTTCATAATAGTTAGTGACATTGAGCAATTCTATTTAACTACAATATTCCACTTTATGATTTTATCAAGTAGTGTAATTTTTTGGTTTATGGATTCAACTTTCCTTCAAAATAGGAAATAATAAATACCATTAGTAAGGGTCTTCTTCTTGAACCGATGTCACCCATTAGCTTAATAAGCTAGATTAAAGAACTCCTCTTATTGTCGAGTGACAATAAAGTTGTTTAAAACTGTAGCCGATACTAGAAAACGTAATGTTGGCTTTTTTGATATAAATATATAGGAACTTCGGTAATCGGATATTCAATAAATGAGAAGAATAAAGGAGAATCGATATGAAATTTAATAGCTTAATACCTGAATTATCGGTTAAAGATATTCGAGAATCAAAAGAATTTTATTTAAATATACTTGGATTTCAACTTGAATATGAACGTATAGAAGAACAATTTGCATTTATTTCATTAAATGGTGCACAGCTTATGTTAGAACAATATAATGGCTATTGGAAAACAGGAAAACTCGAAGATCCATTTGGACGAGGAATTAATTTTCAAATTAAAGTGGAGAATGTAGATGTTCTTCTTCAAAATTTGAAGCAATATAATATTCTACTCTTTAGGGATGTAATGACTAATACATACAGTGGATTTACTCAAAAAGAATTCTTAGTTCAAGATCCGAATGGATATTTACTGCGATTTTCGCAAAGCTTATAATCTTTTTTACCAAAAGGGCTCTATTTTTAAAATTTCAAGAAGAGTTAACATAATCATGCTTATCGGCAATAAAGGTTAATGAAATCTAAACCAAGCAAACCATTGATCCTGTTTGTTTTTAGTTACAAAAAATTTGTCTATGTGACGCATCATATGCTGGTAAATATTGTGGAAGTAGTACTTCCACAAACCAAAAATTATTAGCTATTTCCTCTCCGCAATAATGTTTGGCCATTGCATAATAAGCTTCTGGATGTGGTGATTTTGGAAGAGGTGCTAAGGTTTCTATTTTCCAATCTTTATAAAATACTCATACGCCTGTTTGGCCTTCTTTCCGTAATGAATAAACAAGGCTCTTCATCATCTCGTTCATCTAAATACCTTTTTAGCCAAATGGAGCAACGAGTATTAAAGTACACTTCCCTTTCTTTAACACCTTTCCCATGTACAATGACTGAATTCGTAGAGAAATTAATATCATCACGATTTAATTTTACAACTTCCCCAATACGGTAGCGGGTCGAATACATAAACTCAAACAGCGCTTTCTCCATCGTTGTATGACAAGCCTCTCTTAGATGTTCTATCTCTAGTTCTGAAAGGAACTTTGGAATTCTTTTACCTAATTTCGGCTCTTTTAATTTAGCAGCAGGATTTTTAGGAACATAGCCTTCTTCATGTGTCCATTTGAATAGTGATATAATGCAACGAACCCTGTGCCCTAAACTAGATGGCTTTAGGTGATCTCCTACCTGTATTAGATATTCTTTTAGTTTCTCAGTAGTAATTTCACTCATGTAAATATCACCAAAAAATCGTAACAAGAGATTATATTGAAAACAATATGTTTTTAATGTAAGTGGTGAATATCCCTCAATTTTATTATCTTGTTGATACTTTTTCCACGCTTCTGATAATAACATGACTCCTCTTTCACTCTCCTACTATTTAAATCCATTAATCTAGATTCTATTATGTTCAAAGAGAGTCAGTTTCATACGTGACTTTTTTATTAAACTTATAAGGAATAGTGCTGTGGAAGAACCTCGTACAAACGGAAAATATCAATTTACGGACGTTTTTGATTCATTCAAATTAGAGCAAATTAATAATGTTCAAGGGACGGGGATATATCAAATTTTTGGATATAGAAGTACTACTAGTTCTGAATTAGAAGAGCTTTTAAAAGAAGTGATTTTTATCAAAATTTATTACAAATTATCAATCTTTATTATAAACGATCAACCTTTTTTACAAAGCTACGATTGCTTCAGTAGAGTTTCACAGTTATTAAACCAGTCTATGTAAAGTTTCATCTGCTTTATTATTGAAGCCAAACTTATATTGTTTGCCACATATATTTAAATAAATTCCCAGGCTCGTTTATTCACTAAATTCACCATTACTATAAAAACGATAGGTCGATTTCCGTTCCGGGTGGGCGCTTTCCGGGGGGCGTCCAACCTCCACTCCAATCAACAAGTAATCTTTAAAATATGCTACCATGATTTATATGCAGGTATCCTTAACTTAAGTAATCATTAACTCAGGCATCCGATCTCACTTTTTTTAATTCACAATCGTACTATCTGTATTTTCACAAAAATTGAATAGAGATGGCTTATTTTTGGCTATACCAGGAGCTAACTTCATACAATGGCTTTAAAGAGGCGAGACAAATCAAGGGTGCATAAGCGCAATATCATACAAGAAAAGCTTTATCAGAAATGTTATCCTAAAATTGTCTTTACGAGGGGGATCGGAATGTTAAATGAAATTCGAACGGTTTATCTAGATTCTGATCTAAACATCGAAGCGTATCAATTTAAAGGAATCATGCAAAAGTTCCCTTCTCATTTTCATGAATATTATGTGATTGGATTTATTGAAGAAGGTCAACGTTCTTTAGTTTGTAAAGGTAAAGAATACATAATTAATCCCGGAGACTTATTATTATTTAATCCTTATGATACTCACAGTTGCGAGCAGATAGATGGCAAAACACTTGATTATCGGTGCATCAATGTGACACCAGAAATCATGAAAAAGATGGTTTTAGAAATCAATGGCAACGAATGCCTCCCGTATTTCAACCAAAATGTTTTATATCATAGTGAGCTTGTAGACAATTTAAGAGAACTACATTTAAAAATCTCGCAGGGTGGGAGTGAGCTTAAAAAGGAAGAACTCTTTTTATGCTTATTGGAAGAGCTTATTCAGAAATATTCGGACCTGGCAACCCTTTCACCAGCTTCTGAAAACACTCTTGAAATTAAAGCAGTGTGTGCCTATTTAGAGGGGAATTATACGAAGACGATTACACTTAATGATTTAAGTGCTATTTCAGGATGGAGCAAATACCACTTACTAAGAACTTTTACAAAAAAAATGGGCATCTCCCCTAACAGCTACTTGGAAACAATTCGAGTAAATCATGCCAAAAAGCTTTTGGAAAAAGGGATAAAGCCCATTGAAGTAACTTTCTTAACAGGATTTAGTGATCAAAGTCATTTGACTAAATTCTTTAAAAGACAAGTTGGGTTAACACCAAAACAATATATGAGAATTTTTGAAAATGAAGGAGGTTCATGATGGACAACTTATTAGCATATATCTTAATGGCCCTTATGATGTCTATGTTGCCCGGTACAGATACGGTACTTATTATGAAGAATACGCTTAGCCATGGATCAAAAGCAGGACGCTATACGATACTCGGCATGGCAACGGGTCTTACTTTTTGGACCATTATTGCAGTTTTCGGTTTGTCAGTTGTCATTGCGCAGTCTCTATTTCTTTTCAATGCCATCAAGTATATGGGAGCTGCCTATTTACTTTACTTAGGTATAAGAGCATTTTTTACAAAAAGGACTCTTTCATTAGAAGCTGTTCAAGTAGACAGCCAGCATTCTGATGACAAGTCAGCCCACCATCATAATAAAGAACCCTATTTACAAGGAGCCATTAGTAATATTCTTAACCCAAAGACGATTTTGGTCTATATAACGTTTATGCCACAATTCATTGATCTTAATGGAAATACAAATCAACAATTGATCGTTTTAAGTTTAATACTCACTATAATAGCCGTGGGGTGGTTTATGATTTTGGTTTATCTAATAGATCATCTGAAGAAGTGGTTGAATAAACCTAAATTCCTAACAATCTACCAAAAGTCTACTGGCGTAATGTTAATCGGATTTGGAGTTAAAACAGCCATTTAGCGTGTTTAAGGAAAAATAATTTTATTACTTTTAGCACCGTCACATGCTGGCGGTGCTAAGCATATTAATTCCCTACTTACTATTGTGACTTACTGGCGTTAAGCATACATTAGACTTTAGATATACTAAAAATGTCTTTTACTACAGAAAAGAAGGAGATAACATGTTTGGTATTGCAAACTATGAACTCATGAAAAAGCGACTACTCTATTGAACAATAGCCCCCTTTGGTTCAATGAGCTTTCGTTTAATTTTTCTTGTTCTCTAGCCCTTCAATTAAATCATTAGAGTCTTGGACTACTTCTTCCTATTCAGTTATAACAATTTCTTGTTCAACTATCCTGCTCCGTTAGTTTGAGTACAGTTCTTCACAATCTCCATTTTCTTGTTCAACAATCTGGCCCTATAACGGAAAAAAGCGATCTTCTTTATTGAAGAATCGCGCCCTTTAATGGAATAACTAAATATAGCCTCTAGCCTAAAATCACTCAGTTCCTCTTTCAATAACACCTCTATAAAGTCTTTAAATTCATTTTCATCTATATATGTATCCTCTTCATAAATATTTTTTCTACCTGAATCCTACTTTTTTTCTATTTTCACTTTAATTAAACTGTCTAAAAAAGGATTTAGTTCTTTCCAGTTTTCAATTTTGACAACTTCCAGATAACTCTTATTAGCTAATTCCTCCGCAATTTCCGTGGAAATTAAATAATGTCTATGTTTTATCGCTTCCAAAATTCTTTATCCCCTACTGTACATATCATTGTTGCGATACATACTAATGGATACGAAAACTAGCCTGTCTTCTTGTTTCTTTTTTAATAGACTTCGTATTTTAAATGCCCTATAATAGCAATTATGTTTCCAAAATACGAATAATAAGGTGTAAAAAATGAAAAAATATACAAAAATTTTCCAAGGGACTGCTTTTTCCAGCAATTCACCAAAAGAAGTACAAATTTTAAAAGATTATCTCTTTTGTATTAATGATAAAGGAATGATTGAAAAAGTCGTTGCTCCAGAAAATGTCGACTATCAAATCTTATTAGATACTTATCAAGGAGAAGAAAACTTCCATTGTTTAGAAGAAGGTCAGTACTTCTTACCTGGCTTTGTCGATCTTCATGTTCACGCGCCTCAATGGGCCCAAGCAGGAACCGCTTTAGACATTCCACTTTATGATTGGTTAAACACTTATACTTTCCCGCTTGAGTCTAAATTTTCGGATGTAAATTTTGCAAAAGATGTCTACCAAGATGTAGTTCGCACCCTACTAGCAAACGGGACAACTACGGCACTTTATTTTGCAACTGTTCATAAAGAAGCAAGTTTATTACTTGCCGAAATATGCGCTGAAAAAGGACAACGCGGTTTAGTTGGGAAAGTTGTTATGGATAATCCCGAACAAAACCCGGAATATTATCGTGACATTGATACGCAAACGGCATTAGCGGATACAGAGGAATTTATTTTAGCTGTCAAAGAATTAGCGAAATCATCGAAACAAGGTGTTTACCCAGTAGTTACGCCACGCTTTATTCCGAGTTGTACTGACAGTGCGTTAAAAGGTTTAGGGGAATTAGCGGCTAAGTATGACACTTACGTCCAATCGCACTGCAGTGAAAGTGATTGGGAGCATGGTTATGTACAAGATCGCTTCAAGAAGAATGATGCATTTTCTCTACATGATTTCGGTCTATTACGCGATAAGTCTGTCATGGCACATTGTAATTTCTTAGATGATGACGATGCAGATTTATTTGTTGAAACAGGCACTGCTGTTTGCCATTGTCCAATCTCAAATGCATACTTTGCTAATAGCGTTATTCCAATCGCCCATTTACATTCAAAAGGTGTGGAAATTGGTTTAGGATCCGATATTTCTGGAGGTTTTTCACCTAGTCTTTTCGATAATGCTAGACAGGCTGTAATGTCATCAAGAATGTTAGAAGACGGTGTTAATACAGTTCTTCCTACCAATGAACGAGGTGTACCAGATTCACGTATCACCATTAATGAAGCGTTTTATTTCGCAACTGCTGGTGGTGGTGAAAGTTTAAGCTTGCCAATCGGTCGCTTGACAGAAAACTATGCTTGGGATGTACAAATCATCGACACTACATTAGATTCTGCAAAACTACCTATTTTTCATGCAACTGAAGATTTACATGATGTCTTCCAAAAGATCATGTATCTTGTTCGACCTGAGAACATTCGTGAAGTCTGGGTACAAGGCGAAAAAGTTCATTCACGTATGTAATAGAGTGAATTTCATTTTATTAGGGACTTACCCAAGATTTGTGGTAAAGCACTTGATATTTTGATTGAAAAGTATGAAGACCATACTTTATCAATTCAGGTGTGTTCGATTTTTAATAAAACCACTTCGCTAACTAAAGGAAAAAAATCCTACAACAATTGTAGGATTTTTTTTATAATTCATTTTGCAGTTTTTTGTGATGATTTATATCTTAAAAAGCAAATTGTCTAGCTTTAGTCTGCACAGATATCCATTTCATCGTTGTAAATTCGTCGACGACCCAAGGGTTTCCGAACCGGCCCATCCCACTTGATTTGTTACCACCGAATGGAATATTTGGAGCATCATTGACTGTTTGATCGTTGATATGTGTCATTCCTGTATCCAGCTTTAGGGCATATTGCTCCCCTTTTTCAAGATCGTTTGTGAAAATAGCCGAGCTTAAACCCGCCTGCGTATCATTTGCCATTGCCATGGCTTCATGATCGTTGTCTGCTTTAATGATGAGCGCAATTGGTGCAAACAATTCTTTTTGAGCAATTATTCCATCATTTTTTACATCTATAAAAATGAAAGGTGTCAGTACATTTCCTTCACGTTTTCCTTCAAGTGCGACGGTAACACCTTCATTTTTCGCCTCTTCTACAAAACCGAGCGCTTTTTCAATCTGGTGTTCGTTAATAAGTGGTCCAATTATAGTATTTGGATCCTGTGGATTACCAGTAGTCAATTTCTTTGTACGTCCAACAAATTTTTGGACGAATACTCTATACAAATCTTTATGCACAATGATCCGGTTAATAATCATACAAATTTGTCCCTGATGAATATATTTACCAAATATTGCTGCGTCTACGGCTTGCTCAATGTCTGCATCAGATAACACAACAAACGGACTATTACCTCCAAGTTCAAGCGCAACCCTCTTTAAATTGCGGCCAGCTATTTCACCAATCCGACGCCCGACAGCTGTTGAACCCGTAAAGCTGATTAAACGTGGAATTCGATGTGTCAACATATCTTCACCAATCTCTTCAACATCTGTTAATAGTAAATTGAAAACTCCTGCGGGAAGCCCTGCGTGTTCAAATGCTTTCGCGAGTACAACACCCCCGACGAGTCCGACCTGAATATCCGGTTTATGAACCACTGCATTTCCCAGCGCAATTGCTGGTGCGATTGTACGCATGGATAAATTCATAGGGAAATTAAATGGAGAAATAGACGAAATGACGCCCAAAGGAAGACGATAAATACGATTCACTTTTCCTTCTATACCAGTTGTGACTTCACGAACAACACCAATTTCATCAGCATAATTTAGCGCTTCTTCGAGTACCTCAAGTGTGAGATGAAGTTCGATATTCGCTTTTAATATCGTTCCGCCTGTTTCTAGACTGATGAGATGAACAATTTCTTCACGATTTTCTTTTAAGTACTCAGCAGTTTTTTCAATAACTACTTTCCGCTCTTCTACAGATGATTTTGCCCATTCTTTTTGCGCGACAGCAGCAGTTTCAAATGCTTGTTCCATTTGCACTTTTGATGCAATATTCACTTCTGCAATAACCGAATTGTCATACGGATTTAAGTCTTTATATATACGGCCGCTGTTACCACTTACCCATTCGCCGTTAATATAGCTTTTAGTTAATGTTTCAAACCGCTGCATACTCATTCCCCTTTCAACCACAGAATGTAAGTGTAACCATTAATACATTGGTTAATTTGTAATCTATTTAGATCTAAATAATCAGTAGCTACAATCAATTGCTTGATATTTAATTACTCAAATCCAAAAGTTAAATGGATCGAAAGCCGACAAGACCAAACAGTTTTATCTTGTCGGCTATTTACCACTTTTATTTTCCTTCTATTCTTCTTCAGTATCTCTCTTTTCTTGACCACAACTTGTACATTGTCCATATAAGATGCTAACTTTCTCCCCTGGTATAAATTCCATCGTCTGCTCACATTGTTGACAAACGAGTTGAGTCATCGTTTCAGTCCTTTTAAAATTTATTTTCTTTACTTGTAAAAAATTCACGAACTGTTTTCGCTATACCCTCTGGATCCATTCCATAATATTTATATACTTCATTTGGCTCTCCTAATACGGCAAATTCGTCTGGTAAGCCAATGCGTTTAAACTTCGTTGGGATATTTGATTCTGCAATGATTTCCGCTACAGCACCTCCAAGTCCACCATTTATACTTTGATCTTCAACAGTAATGACGCATCCTGTTTCAGTTGCTGCTTTTAGAACGGCTGCTTCATCAAAGGGTTTAATTGTATGCATGTCTATTACTCTAGCATGAATACCGTACTCTTCTAATTTTTGCGCTGCTTTTAATGACCAATACACACTGCTTCCAGTACCGATTAAAGTCAAATCTGTTCCTTCTTTTATCGTAATAGATTTACCAAATTCAAATTCGTAATTATTATCTGCATAAACGTCTGGCTCAGCACCGCGTGCAATCCGGATAATCATTGGACCAGGATAGTCCATTGATTGTCTAACAACCTTAGCACATTGATTTGCATCAGCTGGGCAAACAACTGTTAGGTTTGGTACGGCACGGTAAAAAGATAAATCGGCAATTGCATTATGTGTCGGTCCTCCACCTGATGTTACGCCTGCATGAGTACCGATTAATCGAACTGGTACATCATTATAAGCAATATCAGCGTGGATTTGATCTGCTGCACGAAGTGGTAAAAACGGCCCAAATACTTGGGCAAATACGACTTTTCCTGATAAAGCAAGACCCGCAGATACACCTACTTGATTTGCTTCAGCAATTCCAACATTCACACAGCGTTCTGGGTACTCTTTCATCAGTTTACCGACTTCAGAAGATGGAGCTACGTTGTCTGAACAAACAAACGCAAATTCCATTCCTTCGTCTGCCATTTTTCTCAATTCAGTTCCGTATACCTCTCGTGCAGATGACAACATTTGATCAAAGTTCAAGCTCACTTCTACAGCCATAATTTATCTCACCTTTCTTGTGTTTTCGATAGATTCAAGTGCTTTTTCCAAATCTGCTTTGTTCAAAGAACCTGCATGCCAACCTACGACATTTTCCATAAACGATACGCCTTTACCCTTTGTTGTATTTGAAATAATACAAATTGGCTTTCTGCGAATTTGTGGATCAGATGGTGGAAGTGATTCAAGTGCCATGCAAACTTCACTCATGTCATTTCCATTAATCTCAATGACTTCCCAGCCAAATGCTTTCATTTTATCATCAAGTGGATTGATCGAATTCGTTTGACTTGTTGGTCCAGACATTTGTAAATCATTTTTGTCAATAATCGCCACAAGATTCCCAAGCTGATTATGTCCAGCTGTCATAAATGCTTCCCAGTTGGTACCTTCTTGAAGCTCACCATCACCGATTATGCAAAATGTCCGCCATTTTTCATTCGACATTCTCGCACCAAGAGCTAATCCTGTTGCAAGTGGCATACCATGCCCGAGTGAACCAGTAGATGCTTCAATAGCATCAATATATTTTCGGTTTGGGTGCATACTGAATACAGCTGTATCAAGTGATTCAAAATGATCAACCATATAGTCCATTGTGTACATACCCATATCCTGATAAATGGTATAAAGTATTTCTGCACAATGACCTTTACTTAATATAAAACGATCACGATCTGGCATTTCAGTATTTTTCGGATCATAATTCATATATTTATAGTAAAGAGCGACCGCCATATCAGCGACAGACAATTCACCACCTAAATGTCCTGCAATCCCAATTCGATAAATATAGGTACATAAATTTTTGCGAATATCAATTACTTTATCTTCTAGCTCTTGGATCGTTAATTCTTTTACGGTACTGT
The DNA here is from genome assembly GCF_053653995.1 of Peribacillus sp. JNUCC 23. The sequence continues at coordinate 2,300,416 of NZ_CM132202.1, read as the reverse complement.
TCATCTTAACCTCTCCTCGTTAGTTATTAGTTACACTTAATGAGCACTTTCGGATATTTTCCACTCATATGGGCATCAAAAGCCTCTACGCCTCGCTCTAGCGGGAAAATTTGTTGTGTAAAAGGCTCCAAATCAAGTTCAGGTAACATTTGGATTGCCCGTGGGAATGAATACGGTGCAACAAAAATACCTGAAATCGTTAATTCTTGCATATAACATTTTTCATAAAGATTAAGCGGCATTACATACTCTTTCGGGAACATTGCAATGTATAAAACAGTCCCCCCGCGCGATGCAATATCGACTGCTACATTCGCTGCACGCGGAGATCCCGATGCTTCGATGACGACATCAAATCCACGACCCTCTGTGATCGCATTCGCTGTTTCTTTAACATCCTCTGCAATCGGATTGATGACATGCTCTGCTCCGAATGATTTCGCTAAATTGCGTCTGTCTTCTATTGGTTCAATCAGCGTTAACGAAGTAGCGCCAAATCTTTTTAGCATTTGAAGCGTCAGCAAACCGATTGGACCACCTCCAGAAATCGCAACACGCTGTCCTACTCTCATGTTCGCTTTGTCAACAATTCGAACAGCAATTGAAACGGGTTCAAGTAAACACGCTTGTTCAAGTGGCACATTGTCAGGAACTTTCCAAACTTGTGATTCATGCCAGACGATATATTCAGACATGCCTGGTCGATTATAATCATGTACATTTTCACAAAATTGTTCTTGGCCGTCTAAGCAGTAGTAGCATGTTCCACAAAACTTCAGAAAGTTTCCAGCTACCCTGTCACCCACTTTAAGTCCTTTTTTCGTTGCTTTTGGCCCAAGCTCTACAATAACGCCGGATACTTCATGACCTAGACCGAATGGAGGAACCCAACCGAATGCTCCTTCCACTAGATGCGGGTCAGACCCACAAATTGAGCAAAACGCTATTTGAATTTTGACATCTTCGTCACCAAGAATCTGTTCCGGAAGATCAATGACATCGACTCGGCCTCTTGTTTCTTCATTAGGATCATTTAATTTGCCAATCTTTACAGCTGCAATAGTTTTCACTATATTTGCCCTCCTAAAGTGTAGTTGTAAATCCGCCATCTACATTAATTGTCCAGCCGTTGATATAATTAGAAGCACTGCTGGCTAAAAAAACTGCCGTACCCATTAAATCGGCTGCTACTCCCCAACGTCCAGCAGGAACGCGATCAACTATTTTATTGTAAAAGCCTTCATCTTCTTTTAAGCCTTTTGTCATTTCTGTTTCCAAAAATCCTGGTGCAATCGCATTTGTTTGAATATTATATTTGCCGGTTTCATTTGAGAATACTTTCGTCAAACCGACAATTGCATGCTTGCTTGTTGTATAAGGCGGACAATTTTTATCAGCAGTAAAAGCAAGTGCCGAAGAAATGTTGATAATTTTTCCAGATTTCTGTTTTGCCATTTCTTTCACAACAAGATGGCTCAAGTAGTACACGGCATTTAAGTTAATATCCATCACTTTTTCCCATGCATTGTCTGGATAATCCATAAAGTCGGCAAAAATCCCAACACCAGCATTATTCACGAGAATATCAATTTTCCCGTATTCATTTATACAACCTTCTACAACTCTTTGAACGTAAGATTTATCTGTCAAATCCCCTTGGATAAATGCTACTTTTTGACCTGTTGCTTCGATTAATTCCTTCACTTCTGACACATCATCTGTAAAATGCGGAATATATAAATCGGCACCAGCTTTTGCAAAAGCTACGGCATATGCCATGCCGAGCCCTTGATTTGCGCCTGTGACGATTGCGATTTTTCCCTTTAGAGAAAATGCATTCAGAGAAAAATTATTCAAATTATTTTCCAAAACTAACAACCTCCGATTCTATTGTTTTTTTGCTGCGTTACGAACGGCTAGCTCGTTCATTATTTCTTCGACACGCTCTTCTGTTAAGTTGTAGAACGCCATAAAGATGACGAGTGTAACAAGACAAATGATGGCCGGCAATCCAGCAACAAGGAATAAAATACCTCCCAGTGCTTCTGTGGATTGTGCAGTGTTAGGTACATAACCTACGCTTGCCAATACCCAGGTTGGAATAACACCACCGATAGTCATCGATGCTTTTAATCCGAGACCAATTGTAGTGTAGACAATTGCAGGATAGCGCTTGCCTGTATTATATTCTGCATACTCTACAGCATCGGGAATAATCGACCATAAGATCCCCATCAATAACCCGTAACCGAATGATGCGACTCCTTTGGCCACCATCATTAGTGCTACTGCTGAAACAGGGATGAAATAAAGTGCTAAAGAGCCGAGTCCTGCAATAATCAAACCTAATGCGACTGTGTTTTTCTTTTTTATTTTGCGTACAAGCATTGGCACAAATGGAACTGCAATTACTGATGGCAATACATTTAATAACGAAAACCAACCGATAAGATCTGTACGGTCTGCGTTGTACGTCATATAGTAAATACCTGAAGCTGAAGCAACTGTATTAAACCCATACACACCGAGGAATAATAGGAACAAAACAATACTTGGACGATTTGTCATTAACTGAATAAATATGTCTTTTACCTTGACAGGATCAAGATGTGATGTCGATTCAATTCGTTCTTTAATTGTTGTAAAACCGTAAATCAAAAGAGCTACAGTTATAACCGATAAGAGCATAACGGTTAATTGATACCCTTTTGCCTGATCCCCTTGCCCAAAGTAAGCCGATAAAAACGGAATAAACACTGCAACTACAACACCACCACTTTGTGCAAACACCATACGAAACGAGTTCAATTTCGTTCTTTCCTGTGGATCTGCTGTCATGACAGTTGTTAATGAAATGTAAGGCTGAATGATGAACGTGTACAACATGTTTAGTAAATTATAAGTGGCATACGCCCAAATTAATTTCCCAGCGTGACCCATATCTGGCACTGTAAATGTTAAAACTGCCAATAATGCGTAAGGTGCAGCCCCCCATAAAATATAGGGTTTATATTTTCCTTTTTTAGGCTTTAATCTCTCTGCAACCGCCCCCATCATAGGATCGTTGATCATATCCCAAAACCTTGATAATAGGAACATCAATGATACTTCGACAGCTGTTAGTCCATATACATCTGTATAGTAAAAAGTAATAAACATAAGTACTGCTTGAAACATGAGATTCATTGCAAAATCAACTAAAGAATAACCAAAAACTTCTTTTCTTTCTAACTTGTAAAAACCTGGTTTAGGACTTGTTTTAATATACCCCCTTGAATCTGTTAATGTTTCTTCTTGTTTTTGAGCAGTAGCATTTTGGTTCATTGTCTCCCCCCTTTGTTTGTTGAAGCATCTACCTTAATATGAATTATAATGAATACGTTTTCATAAAAAACGTGTTTATTTTAGATATAAGTGTTGTTTTTTTACTTTTCTAAATAATTTGATAAACCCAACAGACAATCTTATAATGAATGAAGGTATTGGATTTTTCATTACTACTAGGAGCTGGTATACGTTGACTGCAAGTATTGTGATATACACAGAGGAAAAGTTTAATGAATTGTTATGTGAATTTGCCCAGCTTCACAACAACATTTTCGAAATCACTTACAGTTCTTCTTATGAAATGTTAGTTGACAAAATCATCGAATTAAGGGCTGACGTTGTCATTTTTCAGCTTACTACGCCAATTTACCATGTCCAAAACTTTTTTGCCGATTTAGCAGAAGCAAATGTATCACCCATCTTATTTGCATTCACATCGATATCAGATAATGAAATTGCCTATTCTACCACGACTCATCCTGATACGGTTTTGCTTGAAAAACTAAAATTTTTTTTCACAACAGCTCTTCAAAAATATTATGATTGTCAGTTTTATTACATTGGAGAAAGCGCTACAGCCAATTCAATTATGAGCTCACGTTTAGAAAAACTGGAAAAAACAGAATACATGAATGAAATTTTGCGAGGAGTTACGAAACAAGAGTTTATGTATTACAAAAGAAAAATTTCTTTCAAACTAAATGACAGCGGTTTCTTTTTGTGTTTATGGAATTTAATGGACATTGAATATATTGACCATGACTTAAACAAAAACATCTATTATTACGTAGGTGAAAAGCTTTGTGAAGAATGTCAAACTGTTTTAGATCGTTATAATGGTGGTGAAGTCTTTTATATCAATCCGACTCTTCTATGTTTGATTATTAACGATATACCCTCTTATAGTGAAGCAAACCGTATTCAAAAAATGGGAGAATTGATGAAGAATTTAAATGCTGTTTTAAACTGTAAAACAGCGTTTCGTTATCGAAGTTCATCTATCAAAAAGATTGAAGATGTCCGACTTGCATATGAATCGTACCATCGGTTAAAAAAATACACCTTCTTTTACAGAGAAGCAGAATTTCTAACGCCTGAACTCATTAAGTCATCACGGTATCAAATTGACTACAATGAAATAGATGATCACTTGCAGCAGATAAAAGAATTGATTAACCACAATTTAACTGACCCTGGATTAGAGCTATTGCTTGAAGACCTTTTTTTGAATATGATTAAACCAAGCTTAAGCTATGATTTATACTATTATTGTCATACAACGATTTCTGCAGCATTGCTAGAAAAATTCGGTGGTTTATATAAAAATCGCCAGTTGGAAAACCATTCACCCCAAGAGCTGCTATATTCATCAATTGAACAAAAATATACAAATTTCATTGAATCAATTCATCTATTACGAGGTGAAATTTCAAATCGTTATTTGATTAAAAATCAGCTTGTCCTTCAAGCAATAGACTTTATTCATGACCATTATCACGAAGATATTTCGATGAACCTAATTGCAGAATACTTAAATATGAATCACTCATACTTGAGCCAAATATTTACGAAAGAAATGGGGATTAGCCCTAGAAAATATTTAATTACCTATCGTATTCAAAAAGCAAAGGAGTTGATCGAAACAAGTAATGAGCTAGTTAGTAATATTGCTATAAACGTTGGCTTTTCTGATGTGAAACATTTCTCAAAAACTTTTAAAAAAGTCACTGGACTTACACCTATGCAATACAAAAAACATTTTGTAAAAGGGGAATATGTATAATTTTTAAAAATATATGTAACTACTCAGATCCCTATCCAAAACAATACAAATAGAGGTAATTTTTCACGAATTACCTCGTAAACTATATTTCAAACAATTCTATTTCTCCTGTTTTTATCACTTGTTTAATGGATTCAAACAGGTTCTTTTTTTGCTTTTTCAGCGTAAACTCTTTGTTTTCGGCTTATGAAGTCTGTCGAATGAAGGTGGCTTATGGCTATTTGTAGAGTTTTTTTAGACTGAAGTTCAAGAGTAGAAACACGATTAGAAATCACTTGAAGTTGTCCACCTAAAGATTCGATTCTTTTTTCATACGTTTTGAGTAAACGATAGACTTCCTCAGGTCCTTGATGATAAATGTCTAAAAACTGTTTGTAGTTCATACCCTTCACCTCCTTTGATTTAATATTTCAAGTGTTCACTAGTTATCAAGAAATCAAACGTGAAGGCAGGATTATTTTTTAAAAATTACAAGGGGTCTGAGTAGTTACTATCTATGCCTACATGTGGACATGATAAACGGTGAATTCTATTAACATTTTGTTGTTGAAGTATTCCTTACAAAATCAGGACTATTTGATATTTATGTACAATATTCTAATTTTGCATTTAGAAAGAGTTTCTAAATATACGTGTAGATGATTTTTTATATCCTCTTTTTCCTCTGTTTGATAGATGTATTTTCCGATTCCATATTTCCCCCACTTATACCTTCTCTAAAATTTTTACTCTAGATCTCAAAAAATACTTTTTTCATATAAATTATTAATTTCTGTATGCCATGTACATAATATGGTATAAAACATTTGACATACTGATGAAAATAAGGTAAATTACCATTTGGACGAACAATTTTATTTTATATAAACTTCAATATTCGTATTTAGGGGTGTAAACCATGGAAAATGTGTTTGATTATGAAGATATTCAATTAATTCCTGCGAAATGTATAGTGAATAGCCGATCTGAATGTGATACAACTGTAACATTAGGTGGACATACATTTAAGTTGCCGGTTGTACCTGCAAATATGCAAACTATTATAGATGAAAACATTGCAATTTACTTAGCGGAAAATGGTTACTTCTATGTTATGCATCGTTTTGAACCAGAGAAACGACGCTCTTTTATTAAAGATATGAAATCACGTGGATTATTCGCATCTATAAGTGTTGGTATTAAAGATGAAGAATACGATTTCATCCAACAACTATCCGATGAACAGCTTTCACCGGAATATATTACGATTGATATCGCACATGGTCATTCCAATGCGGTGATTGAGATGATTCAACATATTAAGAAACACTTACCACAAAGTTTTGTTATTGCTGGAAATGTTGGAACTCCAGAAGCAGTAAGAGAATTAGAAAATGCTGGTGCAGATGCGACAAAAGTGGGAATTGGACCTGGTAAAGTATGTATCACTAAAATTAAAACTGGCTTTGGAACTGGTGGCTGGCAATTAGCGGCACTACGTTGGTGTGCAAAGGCAGCAAGCAAGCCGATTATTGCTGACGGAGGAATTCGTACACATGGTGATATTGCTAAATCAATTAGATTTGGTGCATCGATGGTCATGATTGGCTCATTATTTGCTGGACATGAAGAATCACCAGGACAAACAATTGAGAAAAATGGCAAGCTTTATAAAGAATACTTTGGCTCAGCTTCAGAGTTTCAAAAAGGTGAAAAGAAAAATGTAGAAGGCAAAAAAATGTTAATGGAGCATAAAGGTGCTTTAGAAGATACGCTAAATGAAATGGAACAAGATCTTCAATCCTCTATTTCTTATGCTGGTGGAAATAAGTTAGAAGCAATCCGCAATGTCGATTATGTCGTAGTTAAGAATTCAATATTTAACGGCGATAAAGTCTATTAATCATTCAAAATCAATTTGAAATTAATTGAATTTAGAATATTCTATTCCACGAATTGGTGAGCAAGTTACTTTGGTACTTGCTCACCTTTTAGTTTAAAAGGGATCCCTTTCAGTACAGCAATTTCATTTATTCCTGCCGTAGAAGAATTGTTTTTAGTTTTAATCCCTCTTCTCCCCTACGCCTACAATTTCTATAAGATCCAACAGGTGTCAATCCCGTAATTTATCCCCTCTCTATCGACGCTAGGATTCTATCTAACTATCAATAATTCAATATAAGCATGATGAACTATAATAGCTTCTTAAACAACTCTTTTTAGATACATATATTTAGTTATTACTCTTCAAGTAATAACAAGCTCGGATAGCTCGACTCATCGTCGTTGGTACTACAGATGCATGGTTTTCATCTAATGCTATATATAATTCTGGACATGTATTAATAGCCGTTAATCGTTGTTGTAAATCGTTTGCATCATCCACCATAAATGTTTCTAACTCTCCTACTGCGATAAATAAGTTCTCAGCTATATTCATTAAGTTATTTGGAATACCATCCTTCAAATACTGGAATATTTCATAATTATTCCACCAAATAGATGGACTTATCGCGAGAAAGCAACTAAATAAGTTAGGTTCTTTAATTAAAGTATATAATGTGAAATACCCAGCTAGTGAATGTCCATAAAGGACTTGTTTCTCGCGATTAACTCGATATTCTTTGTTGATATATGGAAGTAATTCTACTTTTAAAAAGTTTAAGAAATCATCTCCTCCATGTGGACCCATATCTTTGCCTTGTAGTCGAACCGGATAGTTATATTCGTCAGCAGGTGCAGTAAAATCATAAAAATGCCGCTTTATTGTATCTTGTTCTTGATGACCTATACCTACAATAATGGCTTGAGAAACTTTTGTTTTAAGAGTATTTTTACTTTGTAGTCTGATTACATCTCTCGCAATATAAAAATAATGAGCACCATCAAGGATGTGAAATACAGGAAAACCTTCTGGAGGTGAATACTTTTTTAGTTAGATATCGCTTAACTTCTTATTTTTTCAAATTGTGGTATAATATTGTGAACAAAATAAGTATTTAGTAAGAGAAATTCTTCTTAAAAACCATTCCCATTTTTACTAAATTAAAAAAGGAGTCATATATATGATTAATGTCTTATTCGTTTGTCTAGGTAACATTTGTCGTTCACCGATGGCTGAAGCATTATTCCGTGATTTACTTGAAAAAGAGAAACTGCTCGAAAAAGTTACTGTGGATTCCGCTGCGACAAGTTCATGGCATATTGGTGCCCCACCGCATAAAGGCACACTTTCCATTTTAGAAAAATACAAAATCTCATCAAAAGGTCTTGCAGGACGTCAGTTGATAAAAGAAGACTTTGAGAAGTTTGACTACATTGTAGGCATGGATAATAGCAATATAAAAAACATATATGAAATGACAGGACAACCTAATCATCCGAAGATTATCCGTCTTCTCGACTTAACAAATCATATAATGGATGTCCCAGACCCATATTATACAGGTGACTTTCAGGAAACATATGACCTCATCACGGACGGTTGCAAAGAATTACTTGTGAAAATTAAGATAGAGAATCAATTTAACAAAATAAGCGACCACCGAGTGTAATGATCGGGTGGTCGCTGTCCTCTTCCCTATTTGCTTATTTCTCTCTAAACATATTAGTAGCCCCTTTACCTCTCCATCGTGCTAAAATTAAATATTCGATTCCATTTCATCTACTCAGATCCTTTTTAGACTCACGATATATTTTGTTTGTTTTTTACTTGGCTTTTAAGCGAATATTGTTGGTTATTTTTTTAGTAAATGGTTTTGTCTTAGCTGTTACGCATCACTTCTAAATTCAACTTTACTAGCTCAAATCCATATCTATTCCTTCCATCAATTATCACTTAGCCACTATGTTCTGCTGTAGTGCTCCTGTTAACATCTACCTAATAATTTTCTCTTTCTTTTACCACTTAACATTTCCAACACTATAAACTTATGGCCTTAATGCAATAGAAAAGCGTTTAAGCAATACAGCAACCACTTTCATTATTCGTCAACTAACTCGGCAAATTCATTAATAGTCGTTGAATACTTCACATAGATTCGGGGTAAAAGAAAAAGTTCGTCTTTTAAACCAATCTCAGTATATGATGTAGGAGTTGTCGTAAGACCAAACGAATAGTACTTTTTCGTTTCTGATACGACCTTATCATTAAAATTTCCATACGGATACGCAAGAGCAATAACTGGCTTTCCTGTTATTTGTTGAATTTTATCTCTGGACCCTTTCAGCTCAAATTCATAATTTTTTATTTTCGTCAAATCAGGATGAGTAGCAGTATGTGATTGAATTGAGATTATACCTGAATCAGTCAACATTTTTAAATCCGATTTCGTTAATCGATGAGGCCGACCGATGAAGTCGGAAATAACAAAAATGGTGCCAGTAGGTTTAAATTTTTCGTTTTCCAGTTTAAGGAATACTTCAAATGCATTAAGATTATTTTTATATCCGTCATCGAAGGTAATAAAAATGGGTTTATTTACTTGAGAAATATCTTGCCACCGATCAAAGGTTAATAATGTGTAGCCTTGATCTCGTAAATACATCATTTGTTTTTCGAAATTCTCCGGGGTTACATATAAATCTTTCGTACCGTTACCTTTATACTCATCGATTGAATGATAAATTAAGATAGGAACTTTCCGCTCTGCAAATATTTGTGATGGAAAAAATAAGATCAGCAGACACAAGTAAATCACTGTAATTTTTTTCATAAAACTCCCTCGCTTTGCATCCTAATTTATACCTTTCTCAACTATTATTCCAAAACAACTTGGTTCTATAATAATTTTACCTAGATTTTATTCCTTCTACTATTTATATCAGTTTTGATCATCACAAAAAATTCAAACCTAGGTTTGAAAAAGAGTTTTTTATCCTCCTTTGATGTAAGGTGCAGAATCCTGGGGCGTATACGGCAATGGAAAAGCTGAAGAAATATTTAATAATATTGAAAATGCAAAAAGACTTCCCAGAATGTAATATAAACCCAAGTAATCGGTTAGCTCTGAAACAAAGATAAAGTGAAACCTCCATCAGTAGCGGTATTGCAGCCTGTTAAACCGGGATAAAATTAAAAAAGGTGTCCAAAACGAAGAGTCAGACCTCACCTCTACTATCTATCGTTTATATGGCGTGCACCTGACACGATAAACGATAGATAGAGTATGAAATACCCTTTTTTGGACACCCTCTTTAGTTCATCACTCGTTATTTACCAACTTCTCTTTAACATTACCTGTATCAAATCTATATTGTTATCAATAAAATTCAATCTTTCACGGGAAACAATTGTCCATTCTGGATTTTGACCCATAGCCGCTAAAATATGCGTAGCATTAAACGTATATTTTTTATAAAGCTCGCTAATGACATAACTTATTCTATCTGTCTCACCCGTCTTTTGCATGATACTTTCAATATCTTGTTTTAACCAAATTGGGGTAAACTCAATGGCTTTTTCAACTAATATTTCATATTCTTTTTCATTATTTTGCATATTCGTCCTCCTTCTGCTGTACATATTATACCACTTGAATCTATATTATTTTAGACCTTTCATTAATTCTACTGTAGCCTCATCCAGCTCTCTTAAATAACTTGCAATATTAGTTCTATTCCCACTATTTACTGAACGAATGACTTCTTTTGAAAGAGAGTGTACTTTTTTATGTGGTTCATAGATTTTTACGACCATATCATCGGTCGGATTAGATCGCTTTACATTCTCCAAATGTTTTCCAAGTGTACACGAAGTATGATCCCCTATACTATTTTCACCAAGTTTTACAAAACCACATACTGCATTATAAGCTTTCCATTTCCATAAGAGATGTTCTGCAGCAACTGGTTTGAATTGTTGATTTCCTTTAAAATCCTTAAAATAAGGAAGTGCAGTATTTCTCAGATTTTCTGCCATCGTACTTATCGTATAAATACCCTGTCCTGTTCTCATACATATGTCACTTAGCATTTGAGTCTGATGATTAATTTCAATTAATCTAGCTGTGACTTCTTGCGTAGTCGCAGATTGTTCTTCTACATTGGCTGTAATATTTTCAAAGACTGAATTAATTCCCTCTAAAGACACTTCCATTTTATCCATTGATTCTACTGCTTGATTGATATGTTCTTTTCCTTTTGAAAACACATTTACGGCTTCAGATATCGCTTGTTCTGAAACACCAATTTCAGTTCTTAACTTCTTTACCATATCTTTTATATAGTTTGCAGAACTTTTCGTACTCTCCGCTAATTTTTTGATTTCATTTGCAACTACTGCAAAACCCCTACCTGCGTCTCCTGACCTAGCCGCTTCTATACTTGCGTTTAAAGATAATAGATTCGTTCGTTCTGCTACTTCGTTAATTATATTAACTACTGTATCAATCTCTTTTGTGTCTTCTACTACTTGTTGCATTTTATCCTGAACTTCATTAATTTGTTCGAATGATTGATTAATATATGTAAATGATTCATGAATCGTTTCAAGAGAATTTGTTGATATTGAAACCGCTTCTTTAGTTGTGATTAATGATGTTTGAACATGGTTTGCTACTTCTTCAATCGCATGGCTCATCTCTTCACTACTAGCCGCTACTTCTTCCACGGATTCTTTTTGAATAGATATATGGTCTACCATATCTTTCACATAGTCCATTTGAGTAACAAATTCTATCAATTCACTATTGAGCAAAAACTGTTCTCTAACTTGAGAATTCTTTAATTCAAGTATTTTATTAATCATGATTTCTACTTCATTATCCCCTTGTAAATATGCATCACCAGATAATTCATAATTTGCATTCATTTCGTAAATTCTTTCTAATTCAACAATCAATTGATTTTCGGAACAGTTCCCCTGAGTAAGTTCTTTACTTTTGCTAAATTTAAACATAATTTCCTCCAAAACGATGTAATCGCTACCATAAATAATTTTAAAAAAATGTTTATAATCCCACCTTTTTCGGTATATCTTATTGAAATTATCAAGCATTAATAGCAAAATAGTGTAAATGTATGTACAGCCTTCCCATAACGAAAGGATCAAACGCTTTTATTACATCCTCCATTTTAGTACTTGGATCATCTACTTATCTTTATATTGAATCTAGATTCACAATTGCATTATTAAATGTTTATTATACATATTTCGACACCTTTCTTCTAGTAATTTTTTTAAATTATTGATTTATAAGAATGATTACTATTTTTAGAACAGGTGCTTACTGATAGTATCGAGCGGATAATAGAATGATTGAAAGGGGTTGAAATAATTCGTTCATATTTATTCCGTTCACTTTACATTCTCCCAATTAAAAACACCTTAAACAGCTAATATCTGTTCAAGGTGTTTATTTTGAGTAATTACTCAAAATATAGTTTATAATCTTCCGCTTTAATCATTTTTAATTTTCTAGCGAATAAATAAATCAGACCGAGATTCAACACAATCGGCAGAATAAAGAATGTGCTAAGCATAATCGTAACATTTTTAGATGTCCAACCGCCCTCAGCTAAATTGATATAATTTAACGGTCCAACTAAACCAGATAAACCGAAGCCAGCACTATAAGGTGTTCCTTGAATATTTAACATACCAGCTAATGCTCCAAGAATCGCTGCTGTAATTAACATTGGAAATGCGATTTTGGGTTTCATAAAAAAATTTCTCATTTGAATTTTTGGCGATCCTAACACATGCGCGAGTGCCGTCCCAAGAGAATTTGCTTTATAGCTTGCAAAGGCAAAACCGACACCTGCTGCAACAATTCCTAGATTAGCTGCACCAGAACCTATACCTGAAAGCATAATCACAGTTGCGACTCCAACCGTGGAAATGGGTGACAGAATAATAAGACAGAAAATAATAGCAATGATTGCGCCCATTAAAACGGGTTGTAAAGTCGTCACATTTGAAACAGCAACACCAAGTAAACCTGTAGAATTTTTCACAAACGGTAGAATCAAATAACCAATCATTCCTGGAACTAAAATACCAAGAGTTGGCATTAAAAGAATAGAATAAGCTTTTAATCGGTCTCCTATAAATTGAACGAAAATTACTGTCAATGCAGCAGTAATTCCAGTGTTAATCACAATTCCTATACCATTCAGGGCAAAGATCCCGTCAGCCGTTTTTTGAATGACATCACTTCCAACCATTGCAGCTATCCCAACACTTGCTGTTTGAATGGGTGTTAATTTAAACGAAACCCCTACCATTACACCAATCATCACAGGTAACAAACTCATCACAAATACTGTGATATCGAATAGATGCTGTAATGCAGGAAAATGAGGAATCAATAACTTAAGAATTTCCCCCAACAGAGCATTTGGAATTAATGAAACCACAATCCCAATACTCATACCATTTAACAATTTACTGAAAAACTCTTTCATGTTGTACTCTCCAATCTAATCTATTAATCGTGTTAATTATAAGTAATTTTCTGATAGTAATCAACAAATTTTTTAACACTTTAACGCGAATGTGTATAAAAGCATGACCTTGCTTGCTAAATGAAAAGTTTCCGCTATTTTTCGGAGTGGATATTTTTGTGATTGCACTGGTAAATGATACAATATAAAGTGAAACTTCAATCAGTGGGGGTACTGCCCGTTAATGCGGGATAAAATGGAATCCTTTATCAATGATTAACAAGTAAACACTTAGGAGTGAAGCAAATGTCTGTTGATGTTTATTTTAATTTTAATGGAAACTGTCGTGAAGCAGTAGAATTCTACGCACAGGTTTTTGAAACAGAAAAGCCACAAATTATGACTTTCGGAGAGGCGCCACCTAATCCAGAATATCCTCTTCCAGAAGAAGCAAAAAATTTAGTCATGCATGCACGCCTTAAAATTAGTGGCAGTAATGTTATGTTTTCTGATGTTTTTCCTGGTATGCCTTTTATTGAAGGTAACAACATTAGTCTTGCTATTGTAAGCGAGAACTTGGATGAAATTAAATCTCAGTTTGATAAACTAAAAGAAGGCGGCACTGTTGGGATGGAACTTCAAGAAACATTCTGGAGCAAATGCTACGGCCAATTAACAGATAAATTTGGAATTGGTTGGCAATTTAACAATGGTATGAATGAAATGTAATTTTATTAAAATAACTAAGATATAAAAAAAGGAAATGGAACCCTTCTTCTAAAAGAATAGGTCCATTTCCTTTTTTTATGAAATTTCGGATATAGGTGCTTTCCTACGAGGGGAAATCTTAGGTGGCTGCTTCTTCCCTTCTCCTCTCTCCAGTAAGCTATGAGCATGTTACTGAAGATTAGATGATTTTTCATAATAAGAAATCAATATTATTTCCAAATTTCATTAGCTATTTCGACAACTAGTCCTAACTTGTTCCATTGATCTTGCTCGGTAATTACATTTCCTTCTTCCGTAGAGGAAAATCCGCATTGTGGACTTAAACAAAGTTGATCGATCTTCACATATTTCGCTGCTTCTGCAACACGCTGTTTGATCTCCTCTTTATCTTCGAGTTCACCAGTTTTTGATGTGATTAACCCCAAAACTACATGCTGATCTTTAATAAATCGTAATGGCTTAAAATCACCTGAACGATCATTATCAAACTCTAAAAAGAAGGCATCCACATTTACACGTGAAAACAATTCATCTGCAATTGGCTCATATCCACCTTGATATAACCAAGATGATTTAAAATTCCCTCGACAGATATGAAGAGTAATGGTCATATCTTCTGGTTTATTCGCAACCGCTTCAATGGTAATATCCGCAAATTTTTTCACCAATTCATCGGGTTCAAAACCCTTTTCTTTAATCTTTTCTCTGAAATCATCACTGAATAAAGCGCCCCAACTCGTATCATCTAGTTGTAAATAACGACATCCAGCATCATAGAACGCTTGAATCGCTTCTTTATATACCTTGACAATATCTTGGGCAACCTCATCTAGTGATGAATAAGAAGGTTTATCTAAATAAACTTGACTGTTGATCACACCTGAGTAAAAAATCATATTAGGTCCTGGTATCGTAAATTTGGCAACATGATCTCCGGCAATATTTTTTAAAAATTTAAAGTCCTCCAAAAACGGATGATTTTTAGGGAATTTTAATTTAGAATCAACAGTATATAACGTCGCTTTCTTCATCGCTCCATGAAATAACCCAGATGCCTCAATTTCATAAACTCTAATACCTTCTAACGCCTCTATAAAATCCAAGTGCCACCATTTCCGTCTAAATTCACCATCCGTCACAGTAGTAAGGCCAACTTCTTTCTGCTTTTCAACAAGCTTTCCAATTTCGATATCCTCAATTGAGCGCAAATCTGTTTTAGAAATTTGACCTTGCTGATATTTTTCTTTTGCATCCTTTAAAACTTGTGGACGAAGATAGCTACCTACCTGATCTGCTCGAAAAAGGGGAATTTTTGTTTTTATTGTATTTACGTTTATCTGATTCATACTACCTCTCCTCGTTTCCCAATGAAGAATTTTCTTATTCCTTTATATAAGCAAAATATTTTCAACATCATTTTGCTTATTTACATTTTTATTTTGTATCTACTTTTTTAAAGCTTACATCCTCAGTTAGAACACAACTTACCTTGCATAAGCTTTTAGCCTTGGTAGCACAGGATCCAATACTTCTTTAGCAATATAGTCTGTATCCAAATCGATGCAATGCTGCCCGTCAAATTCTACAGATCGGGCTTTCTCAAGATCATTACAAAAAATAAACGATATAATTCCGTTCTCTTCTATCATTTCAGTATATGTAAATGAAATATCATGATCTAAGAAGTAGCCTTCAAATGCGATGCATAACTCATCAATATTCGTTGCATTTAACGATGTAAGTTTCAAATGAATCATCTCCTATGAATATAAGATAACAAAAGAATAGAATTATGGCAAAATTGAAAAATTTCATAGAACTATTTCTGGATCAACTGAAGTGACCTAACACATTTTTTCTTTAAATAGACGAACAAAAATACATGAGAGTATTACCAAGACTATTCAACTGATTAAAATCAATTCAAATAAATTTACTTTTCTTCTCTTACCAAACATAACATTCGGATTATATTTAGTAGACGAAGATCTTTCTTTAGCTATTGTCAATTCGAAAAGAGAGCAGGGATGATACTTCCTACTCTCTCCTTTCACCAACTATATAATTGGAAAGTTTCCCTTTTATGATTTTCTTTATTTAATTTCAACGATTATTGGATCGAAATGTTCTTCTATGCCCACTACGGTAACAAGCTTCACAAATAGGAAAGCGTGAATCATCCGGCAGCTTTTTCCCGCATCGCTTGCATTTTTTCTGATAATTGATCACTTCATCTTTTAAGTGATCTTGAACACCATCGCTGATTTCTTCACGAACACGTTCCCAATAAACGGCTTCAGTTCCTCTATCCAAACGGTACAAAAATAAAAGATGAAGGCCAATGGCTTTATAAGAAAGTTCATGTTCCTCCAGATTTCTCGTTTTAATGATTGGTTCAGGAAGTTCTCTTTCTTCTGCAATGGCTTTTACTGTGTCTAACCATTGACGAACGAGACCTGATTCTTTTGTTGAAAACGGTAGGTGGAGAAATCCGTATAAATCCATTAAGGAAAAACGTACTTCGATTTCGGTATCGCAAATCAGTTCATAAAGCTCTCGTTCCTCTGAAAGAGACGCTTTTTGCGTTCCTTTTGGCGGGTCAAACTTCTGCCACATTTCAAAAAATGTTCCCATATGCCGGTAATATTTCAAAAAGCGTTCAAATACGGCAGTGGTAGGTGCTATCGCAAAAGTCTGAATTGGATCATCTACTTGTTCAAGTAGCCTTTTCATTATTTTTATGTCAGATGTAAATGCCACTTTTCCTGTATTATAAATTCCTTTTCTTCCCGCTCTACCTGCGATTTGCTTGACTTCCTGGGAAGTCAACCTTCTTCTGCGTGTCCCGTCAAATTTTTCAGTCTCTAGGAAAACAATGCGGCGGATCGGCAAGTTTAGCCCCATACCAATGGCATCTGTTGCAACAACAACGGATGTTTCACCACGATTAAACAGATCCATTTGTTTTTTCCTAGTTTCTGGCGGCATACTTCCATATATCATACTGACTTTATGTCCACTCCGTTGCAGCCTGGACGCTGTTTCAAGTACTTGCCTCCTAGAAAAGCAAACAAGGGCATCCCCTTTTTCCGTATTTTTCAGGCTGAACTCTCTAGTTTCTACTTCCAAAGGGATTTCTCGGCTGTATTCGTGTAATTCAATATCTGCTTCCTCTAGAAGATCGATAAGCATCATTTTGATATTCTGACTCCCGATAACGTGAACCTCTTTTGCATTCGCCTTCGTGATGGCTCTATACCAAGAGAAACCACGGTCTTTATCAGCAATCATTTGCGCTTCATCAATGACGACCACATCATAATAATCCTTCTCATGAAACATTTCGACCGTTGAGGAAATGTGGTTTGCTTCTTCCACAAGCTTTTCTTCCTCACCAGTCTTTAATGAACAACGAACACCGTCTGCATTTAGCTTTTCATAAACTTCAAGTGCAAGAAGTCTGAGCGGAGCAAGATACAGACCACTTTTAGCTTTTTTCATTTTTTGCAGTGCCTGGTGAGTCTTTCCTGTATTTGTCTCACCAATATGTAATACATATTTTTTACTTTGACCTAAGGATGGAGTATAAGCTTTACCAAAAATATCATCAATAATCCGTTCCTCTTCTTCTTTTCTTCGTGCTTGTTCCGCAATTTCTTCGGCTATTTTTCGCTCCCTTGCCGTCTCATCCTTTTCAAAAATTTCTTGATGCAATACTTTGTCAAAAGGAATTTCTGCAAGTTTTAGCAGATCAGCCAAATATTCTTCTTGAAGTTCATCAAAACAAGCTTCCGACAAATCAGCCCATTCATCACGCAGCAACCCTTTAAGAGTTCCAGCGGTCAATTTTTCTCCATAAGTTTTTGAGAAATCCTTAATTAGCTTGTCTGGTAAATGTTCCATTGCTTGTTTAGGTGCAATGTCTGAAATGAATTCCAAAACCACTTTTTCGTAGCGATAGTAATACGTTTCATATTCAAATTCACTTCTCCCCCAAATAAATAGGGAATGAATATCACCTGTCAGTTCTTCAAAAAAATCGGTTGCCATTACATACGCTGCTTTGTCAAATGATCCATGTTCAACCAATCGTTCTTCAAGTAGATAAGGCTCGGTATAATGGTACTTCGGTTTATTTTGAAGATCATCTGCTAAAACTCCAGCAATATGATGACGAACATGCAAATATAAAATCAGTGTATTCTCTTCAAAAAATTGACGAACTGTTTCTTGAAGCTCGACTCTTACTTTCCACCGCTCTTCAGCTTGTTTTTGTTCTTCCTGTCTTTTAAAGTAGGTTTCCCTTGCTTTTCTATATCTTAGCTCCCAGTCTTGCTGATTTTGAGAGAAAGTTTGTTTGATCCAAGGAATTACATCGAATGGTAGAATATTTCGCAACTCGTTACGAAATATATTGTTGATCAACTTATGGGCTACTCCTTCGGTCTCATAGCCCTTATCTTTCAAAAATGCCTTCTTTTCTTTTCTTGGCACATCATTTGAAGCTTTATTCAACCAGACGTTTATCCAGATTTGTTCGATATAGTTCAGTCTGTCAGTTATGTATGTCTCATAAGCAGGAAGCATTTCTTGCACTTCTAAATAGCGTTCAATATCTTGAACAACTTTTTGTTTCGTATGCTCGACTGCAATCGGGTATATCTCTTCTAATTTTCCCATGTTGAACCCCTTTTATAGTTTACAGTATGTTGTTGTCTTCTATTTTACATTGTTTTATATTAATAATCTCCACAATAGACCTTTTATCCAAGTATTGTGGATATTTAGCAGTGAATGAACTTTATCTTATTATAAATCATATTTTTCCTATAATGCTCGATATTAAAGATAATTGGTATTGTTGACCTTAAAGGCTGGTTTTTATGATGGTAAGTGTTAATAAAGTTCTGAAATTCTTCTGGAGATGAATTAATAAAGAAGAAGGTAATGTAATAGTCTTTAGAATTCGAAAATAGGGGCAAATTCGATTTCGATATTATTAATAAACGATTTGTTTTAATAACTAAGTGCCCCTTTGTAGACTAATACTTTGATCTAAACGATATTATGGTTATATTTTTTAGTAAGGTGAAAAGTTTATATCAAAAAATATACAACTGTTAAGTGTAGTATTGTGGATCTACGTCAATATTTTGGACACTAAAAAGTTAAGTTTTAAGCAATTTTTCTAGGTTCTTCTTCAATCGGAGGAAATAAAGAAGCAATAATGTACATATAACTCCAAACTCCTTTTTGTTTTTTTTGAAGTTCGATTTATCCTGTTACTAACACATTAGCACCTAAGAACAACATCATATATGCTATAAACTCAAGGTTTTTAGTAATTAGACGATGACCAGATAATGCCAAAACAATTACCGATAAGACTATTCTCAATATTCCCAACATACTTTTCTCCCTTCTTTAAGTTTATAAGAGAAAAGATGCTGTAGCGGACTTTCTTTACTGAACTAACGCACCCCAATAGTACAATAAAAATGTATGCTTATTCTATTTCTTGTTTTAATACATTCTGGATAAAACGAGATTTTGCCTCAGTGTAAGACGCTCTATCAAAACGATATTTTTCTGCTAAATCAACTTTTAATTGGTGATATTCTTTTAGTGTATCTGGGTTACTTCTTAAATAATTTCTAAAAAAGATTTGATTATTCCAGTGTTCACTTTGAAACGTATAAAAATGTAAATGATGGGTTCCAGCTCTCCATTTTCCTTTTCTAAAGAACCGTCTTTCAAGAAATTCTTTATGATAAACAAATTCATATCCTATTTGTTTTAGTGGCTCAATAAAATCGTCTACCATCTCTAAATGATTTACCCCAACTGCAATATCTAAAATAGGTTTAGCTCCTAACCCATCAATCGACGTACTTCCTATATGTTCAATTGATATTACTTTGTCAGCCATAACTTTTTTTAATTTACCTTTCTCTACTTCAAATTCTTTGGACCAATTTGGATTATAATTCTCAATGGTAATTTCCTTATCCATTCTCTTCCTCCTAACGCAATTAGAATACTCTGTACCTTCTTCTTTCACTAAACTGCCCCGTTAGCACAATAAGAAAAATGCCTTGCTTCCCTTATTGTGGATTTAAAATAAAGTTCGACCGTTTCGAAAAAAGTTTAACCGTTTTATATAGGATTTTTCTTATTAAGCAATCGTCCTATTGTGGAGTAAACACCTTATTAGTTCTTATGCTAATTTTTTAAGGGTTGTAAGAAATGATACTTGAGTTAACAGACAAGTTAGTTGAGATTGGTTATAGCCATCAAAAGATATTTGAAATATACGTTTTTTGAGAACTAAGAAACAAACCTCTCTAAATTCCTCTTAATTAAGGAATTTCATGAGAGGTTTGTTTTATATGCTACTTTTTGAAAAATATTTTCGAGTATCTTCACGTATTTGTTTGGGCAAGGCACGATCAAGCTCTTCATTTAACCATGAGAGTGTTTGGCTACGTAAATAATCACGCATTTTTTCTTCCGCAGAGAGCATAACTAAATTGATGGTACAAGAGGAGGGAGCTGAACAGCAGTTTTCTCTATACAAATAACCATTATCTTTAATATTTTTACATTGAAAAATAGGTTTAGGACCTTCAACTGCTTCAACTACATCCCAAAAGGAAATATCTTCTGGGGACTTAGATAACCTATATCCTCCCTTTACACCAGGGACAGAACTTACAATGCCAGCCTTAGATAATTTACCGAAAACTTTTGAAAGAAATGTTTCAGAAAGTCCTTGAAATTCTGCTAAATCCTTTATCCCAACACTTTCTTTGGTAGGAACATCTATTAAATAAACCAGACAATGTAAAGCATATTCAACGCCGACACTATATTGCATATAAACTCACCTACTTTTGCTTAAAGATTATACCTTAAAAATATTTAGGGTTCGAGTCAAATAAAAGAAATCCCTTTTGGGAAATTTTATTCATTTGACAAAAATAATTATAACATATATTATGGATTGTGTTAATCGTCGATTAAGTTAGTCCTTAATTGTTGCCTTGAATTCATTTTAAAGGAGAAATACAAATGAACAAAACACTTATAATTAACGCACATCCAAAAATAGATGATAATTCTTCAGTTAGCTTGCAAGTTTTTAACCACTTTTTGAATGCTTATAAAGAATTAATTCCTAATAGCGAAGAAATTGAACAGATTAACCTGTACAGTGATGCAGTACCTATGATAGATAAAACGGTTTTAAGTGCATGGGAAAAACGAGGAAAAGGGCAAGAACTAACTAGCCAAGAACAAAAAATAACGGAGCGTATGTCGAAGATTTTAAAACAATTTAAAAGTGCAGATACCTATGTCATCATTTTACCTTTGCATAATTTTAATATTCCATCAAAATTAAAAGATTATATGGATAATATCTTAATCGCACGTGAAACTTTTAAATATACTGAAAATGGTTCAGTGGGATTGCTTAAAGACGGACGAAGAATGCTTATCATACAAGCAAGTGGATCAATCTATACACATGATGACTGGTATACAGAAGTTGATTACTCTCAAAAATATCTGAAGTCAATGTTCAATTTCATTGGTATTGAAGATTACCAAGTCATTCGGGCGCAAGGAACTGCTTTGCTGGAGCCGAATGAAGTATTAGAAAAAGCATATAAAGAAGCTGAAGAAGCTGCTTCAAGATTAGCAGCTAAAGAAAAAATACTAATTTAAAGGAAGGAAAATTATTGTTGCAGATATTGATCTGCAATAATAGGCGAGGTTGTTGGGCAACACAGTTAGAAAATGATCAAACTTTTTTATAAATGAATGATTCAATTGAATATATTAAAAGCGTGTTTTGATCGATCTTTTTCAAAACACGCTTTTTCTTTTTGTTCATTTATCAAGGTTATTAGGTATCAATTTGATCAAACATTATTCCAAAGCAACACTTATTGAAGCAAAACACAGGTAGTTAAATAACTTATATCTGTTCTTGATAAATATTTAATCGTAAAGGTTCTAATTTTAATGCTATTTTAAACTCTTCAAGATTTTCGACCAAATGATAAAAATCATCCACATCCCCATTAGTATCAAAATACCATTCCGACGCTTCCAAGCTTCTAAGTTCATTAGTTGGGGTAAAGACAAATTCACAATGGAGTTGTTCCATCCCAGAATATTCGTCATCTTCATAGACAGTAAATTGTCTAACGAAATCAAAATAAAATAATTCTTCTCCTGTAAAATCGTATACTCCACATTGGAAGAGTAAAGCTATTTCCTCTTCCCCTTCAACTGGTTGTCTTCCAAACGATATAAATTCATTCCAAACATTTGCTATATTAGTTGTATGTTCACCAATCTTCTCCTTGAGGAAACCTTCAGCATTTTGGACAGTAATCATACCGTCTCTCCTTTAATCAACTTAGTTTATTGTCCCTTATTATACCAAATTCCCCTTCAACTAACCTGCCCCTATAGTTGAACAAGAAAAGAGCTGCCTTAGCACCCCTCATTCTTTAACTCTTATACCCGTTAGATTAATAAGCAAATGTGATTCCGCAATGACTCCTCTTTTTTAATATTGGCGTCCCGCTCGTTTTGCAGTTACTTTATGTTTTTCTAACTACTTTTTGGCTTTCCTTTTCTATTCAAAAGATAAAAAGAAGTACCAGCTATAAATACCCCCGTACTAAGCCACAATGTTATCCCATTCCACTCATTGTTAAATAATGTGATATTGGCAAGGTTGATAAGGTGTATCAAAACAAAAAGTATGTATAGTCCAGTTATAGCTTTCATTATTTCCCCCCTATTCATCTAATTAAAAATGTAAATTAGCAGCATCTTACCTATTCTAAATTTAGCTTCAAGAATCCTTTATGTTTAACTAAACTGCTTCTTTAGTTGGATATAGAAAATTCCCCCAATTGTATAATATTAGTTATTTCTATACATTGAGAAGACCACCAAAAAGGGTCTTCTTCTTGAACCGATGTCACGCATTAGCTTAATAAGCTAGATTAAAAAACTCCTCTTATTTTATTTCAAGAAGAATTTACATAATAATGAATTTTAGAAAGTATTTTTGTTTGTATTGTAGTAATGATTATAAGAGATTAGTATGAAAACGTATTAACTGGAAGTATTATGGTACCTATAAAGGTTGATAGGGCTTGATAAAGACTAATGGGATATCGTTCAAACCTTATATATTAAGGGGTTAAAATCACCAAAATTGTTTTGTAAGGTAATAATACCTAATCTTTAATGATCTTAATTGTTGCCTTTAAAAGAAATAAAAAGAACCGATTCTCTTTTCACACTTGAGAATCGGTTGCTGGATCACTTTGATTAAATTGACAAGATAAATTCATTATAACCATCCTTATTTTGTCCTTTTATATTCTTCATAAAATAAGCGTATTCTGGTTGAGATTTCCCGTGTAATTCTGCTGCTTCAACTACTAACTTTATAAATTTTTTCATTTAAGATATCCCCTTCCAATATGTTATGTCCTTATTATCCAATATTGGATACCTTTTTACAAAACTGATGAAAACGAAAACAACGACAATGTAAGCGAACATTATGTATCCTTTTCTCGTAATTTCGTCGTTTTTCTTAA
Organism: Peribacillus sp. JNUCC 23; assembly: GCF_053653995.1. Next base: position 2,276,581 of record NZ_CM132202.1, on the reverse strand, counting down.
CTTTAAGTACAATTTTTCACAATGTGCTTCGTTCGTCGTAATTAGGAACAGGTGATAGTATCTTAAAGTATGGCACCCATTCGTTTAAGAAAATTGAACCTCACTCAATTCTGCCAAATTTCTTCTGTAATCTGTCTTTACACTCATTCCAAGTAGGAATAGCTTCTGCTTCCCAATTAATTAATTCTAATTTATCTGCAATATTTCGTGATATTTTCATTGCTTTTAAATGATTACCATTATTTCGAAAGACCTTCATATGTTCCTTGCTTTCCCATACTTCCAACTCTTTAGCTGGTAAAAAATTCAAATGTTGTTTTAGCTTCAGATGGGCCCTCGATTTTTGTTAACCATAATGGAGCCGAAATGATGATTTTAGGTGGTGTGTTTCTTAATTCTTCAAAAGTTGTATTTTTATTAAAACCATCAACTGAAAGACGCTTGCCTTTTTCAGTGTTAAAAAGCAACTTTAGGGCTTTGATAAGAGTTGTTTTCCTGCATTATTATGGCCAATAATAACATTTGCACCTTCATGAAACTGAATGGCTATTTCCTTTTTAAATGATCGGAAATTCGTTATTTTTAACTCAGATATGTACATGCTATCCCCCTGTTATTTTGTAGAGTACTTCTTAAAGCATATAAATCTCAAATAATCTTAATATCTACTACTATATAAATTTCTTACTTTGTGGAATATTACTTTACCAATGCATCTTGTCCCTCTTTAAAAATTATGATCCAACAAGTACCTTTGTTAGGGCTATAAGCTGAAAAAGAAACATATAAAGAGAATCAATATTGAGTTGTTTAGAACATTTTAGAAATACCTCTTTCTAATTAAGAAGTAGCTTCATCAATCGGTCATAATTATCACCTTTGTATGTTAAATGATAACACTTATTCTTTCTCCTTTTTCTTCAACAATCGTCCAATATACAATTTGGGTAACTGGAGCTCCCCTTTCATCTTGGCTTTGGGTCGCATCCTAATACTTCCAATTTTTAATAAGCATATAATGTCTGATTTATATACCGATCTACAATCCATTGCAGCCCATTAAACTTGTCATATAAGTGAAAGGAGTAAAGAGAATGTTTTCAGACTACATTTCTGATCTTAAGATAAAGGAATAACGCTAAATACAAATATCTCCTATATGAATGTTTTAAATATATAAAAGGTGACATTGTATTATTCTGCCCTGTTACTTGAATATGAAAAATGCTTTACTCCTTATTGAAGTAAAGCACCCGTTTGTTTAAGTACAATATTTCACAAACTTACATCGAATAAGAAAAAGGCTGTTTAGACAGCCTTACTTGTAAAATCTCCATAGTTGTGCAAGATTTTTTATTATGTTCCTTGTATTTGAGTTTTTATAACTAAACAATACTTGCAAAAATGATAGAAAATATTCATTTCACCTAATTGGAAATCGACAACAGAAATAAGTTCCCGTTCACCAAGGTCTTGAGTTATTGTGGCAATGTACTTCATCTCTTGGTTACAAATTGGACAGTCTAAATTATCAGGGACTTCATCATACAAAGGGGCACCCAAAAATCTACATAAATATTCCGAACCAAATAAATCAAAAGCCGTATCATAATTATCTTCATTAGTTGGAATATCTTCGACCTTCATTTCAATAAGTTTTACATTTGTCCTTGGAAGTGGTATAGGTAATCTATCTTCCTCATCTTGAACCCAATCTTCTGTATTTTCTTGACTTATTACTTGAATGGATTTACCTCCATTACTTAACTGAAAATATTGAGGTTCCCACACCATCGAACAGTTCAAGCACGAAACTAACGGTAGAACGTTTAGTCCTTCAGCTTTTATTTCGGAAAGTCTTTCATCCTTTAAATCATAACAAAATATTTGATGCATTTTCTCCCCGCATAATGGACAATCAGGTAAATCACAATCTTGACCACCAAAATAGTGATTATATACATCGTTTCCTTCTACTACCCTGTACCCTTTAATATCTTTCCAATGCTTCCCATAAGGTTTTTTTATCATATTAAATCCTCGCCTAAGTAAATATAAATTCAAAACATTATTAAATTCTATATTCCATTTATTATTTCCATCTTGTGCTAACCTGCGCCATTAGTACAAGAAGCGACTGTTGAACTCTTGCACCCGTTAGCTTAAGTACATTTCTTCACAATATTTTAGTTAAGTTCACAAAGACTTGTCGCTTTCGCTTAAGTCCCTTAGTTACCCACTTCCCATTTGAATTTTCCATTATTTTGCTTAAGTTGTTGTTTCACCAATTCTAATTCATAGAAACTTAAGTTTGTTTTTTCTACAATCTCTTCGTTTGATTTACCTTCTTTTAAAAGTGCTCTTGCTTTCTCATATCTTGATACCTCAAACTCAAAATAACCATGATAGAGTTTGAGCTGCTCTCTTACGTCCTTTAATTCTACATAGCTTGTTGGTATCATGTGAACAAGTTCTTCATCCGTTTTTCCTAATTGAATCAGGCTTCTTGCGATTCGATACCTTTCATTTACAGTTCCTGTACCATAACCCATCCTATACCCGTCATCCCAAGCAGTATCATAGCATTCTTTACAATGAAGGCATTTGTCTTGGTCTTTCTTAACAAAACCTGTAAGAATGATTACAGAAATTAATGTTAAAAGAAAAAATGTTTGTTTCATAAAGCCACACCTTTTTATCTTAGTATGACCTGTTAGTTCACTAAAGAGTCAAATACGCATTATTCGTTTTTCTTCTTCTTCAACTAAACTGCCCGTTAGTGAAGGAAGAAACTAAATTTTTTGAGCAGTATAACAAACCAAGACCACAGGTTCCTCATTTGTTTGAGGCTTAAAATAAGACTCCCCCCAAGTTACTTTAGCTATTATTAAATCGTTGTGTATTGCTAATATTCTTGGAAAACTAAGATTTGGAAACCTTGAATCATTCATTTTAAAATCTTCAAGTAAACTCAACAAACTTTCACTGCCTAATGCTCTTTTTGAAATGAACAGAATTGAATCCCACAAAAATTCTACTTCTCCTATATGAGAAAATTCCTTTTTGTAAATATGCTTGTTGTTTTCTAACTGCTCCCAATTACCCTTTACTTGTTCTCTTTCAAATAAAATCTTTTGAATAGTCGTCATCTCGGCGACTATATCTATACAGTCATTTATACAATAAATCCTATACCCTTCCCTAAACAACCAATTAATAAATTGAGGAATTACAATTCTATTCTGTTGACTGATTTCAACAATATACCTATTTATAGTTGATAACTGTGACTTTACTTGTGGTTCCTCAGTATCAACAACGTTTCCATTATCATCAAACCAAGTAAAATCCTCGCCTTGTACTGGTTCGTGCTTTTCTATAAACATTTTGTACCCCTCACTTAAAATTGTTTAAAAATGAATACCTACCTTTTCCTAATTGTAACATTCCTTGTTCAACTAACCTGCCCGTTAGTTGAATAAGAAAAGGGCTCTACTCCTTATTAAAGTAAAGCACTCCGTTAGTGGAACAAGAAGGTAAAGTAATAAAACATCTGTTACCAAACTGATAGCTTTGTTCTTGTGTCATTTTTATCTGTAATGTATTGGAGATTTTCAAACCCTTTTATCTTTGCATTATCATATAATCTTTCAAGTTTTTCACTGTCCTTATAATAAATTGTGACATAAACAGAATCAACAACTAATAATACAAGTTCACAATCGCTATTTAAAAAATCCCTATACGTCTCAATTACTGATGAATTTTTCCCCTTTGAGTAGGCTTTTAAGTCCACAAAAATGATATAATATCTATTATCTTCTAAAAGTTCTTTAAGGGATAAGCCATCTATCCAGTTTACCTCATCTGTGAATAGTGGTTTTCCTAACTCGTCATCCACGACTAAATATGATTCCTCGCCCCCACTTAGCCAATTGAATTTAGTAATTTCAAAGGGTGTTAATACCTCCCAAAGAAACCTTCCGTATTCATTGGGAATTTCAAAACTAATTCCTCGTTTCATTTTTTCTCCTGCCTTTATTATATTGAATTAACCTGCTGCTTTACTTGAAGAAGAAAAGGCATTACTATGTTCCAGTAATGCCCCCGTTTAATAATTTTCAAGTTCAGTTTCTAAATCATTGATAATGACATCTATATTAACGAGTACGGTATTATCATCCGTTGGAAAAATAGATGGTTTTATTCCATCGCTATTCATTCCAGTAAGCCATTTATCCATAAAAACATCCAAATCAATCGCTTCAGCTGTGTATCCTGACCATTCATTTTTGGCACAGTTATTTGCAAATTCCTCTTTAGGAAAGAATGGAATCAGTGTATTACCTTCCTCATCCTGTGCTGTTGCCCAACCATCATTATACAAACCCCAAACCTCTTCAAAATCTACAACCTTTTTAATGAAATACTCATATCTAACATTTGGTGGTTGTTTGATTACTGCTTCAAACTCTTTTTTATTCAACATCAACAATCCTTACCTAATTAATAAAGTAGCATTATCTATTATTTTATCACTACACCTCTTAAACTAAACTGCTTCATTAGTTGAATAAAGTTATTGAAACATACCAAATACCCAAACTATCATATAAAGTGGAACTGCAACAATTGTCATTCCTGCAAGTAAATAACTAATAGACCTTATAATAAATTTAAAAATATCATATATAGAACCTACTAAGTCATCAACAAACCTCATCACTAATACACCTCTATATATGTTGATTCTATACTAACATTATTTGCCTTTACTAAGGCGGAAAATGAATTTAGTCCTTTAGACAAATCCCTTCTTCAACTAAATTGCTTCGTTAGCACAATAAGAAAAAGGAGCTATCGTAATAACTCCTGTGTTCAACTCTTACCCCCTTTACTTTAAGTACAACACTTCACAAATTATTGATATTTTAAGAAAATGGCCCCCTTCTTTTTCCCTTTTTTTTGCATATAATGTTTACATAATGAGAACATACATCTGTATTTGTTCTTGTGATGATAATATAAATATTAATATTAGCAATGATGATAATGTTTTGGGGGTGATTTAGAATGAAGAAATTGAAAAAGTTTGCTGTTGCTTTTGGGATCGCTGGAATGCTGGTTTCAGGTGTGGGAGCTGCAAATCCTGTTGAGGCTGCATGGTCCAATGTTGAACAGTCTCATTATGAAAAAGGGATTTTGATTGGGTGGGCTGATGGCAATTCTTTTGAAGTGAAAACATCTTCCGGTAAGTATATGGTTTTTAGATCATCTAATGATTGGTATAAAAAGAATTTAATCTCAGGAAAATCGTACACCTATTATTATTACACAAATAAATATGGGCAGAATATCATTAACAAAATTCAAGAGTAAATATAGAAAAAGCTTTGGGCATAAGAACCCAGAGCTTATGCTCAAAAAGTTCTCAAAATGTGTATTTTCTGCTGACAAAAAATCAATAGCGCGTTTCATTGTCCCCTTAAGTATATAAAGTGATGTTTTTTTGAGTAATTGCCCAGTTATCAAACGCAATACGCCGTTCTATGTCATTATAATGCAGACAAAGACTGCCTTTTAATATACCCAAACCTTTAAATTCTTCGTATTCTTTCTTCATTTTTTTCTCTATAACAAGTTTCGAACCAACACATCGCTCCTGCGCTTATTCCTGCTAAGATGACACCGTTTTGGTATACGTTTCTCACTACATTGTCGAAGCCTGTTTTCTGCCAAATTTTAAGCATATAATGAGTATTCCCACCACCTACATACAGAATATCTAAAGCATTTACAATTTCTTGTATGTTTGGTGATTCAAAATCCCTAATTGTAATATGGCTTGGATGTTCTGTTTTAAAAGCCCCATAGAAATTATCAATATAGCCTTGTGCATCATTACTTGCTGTAGTAATAAATCAATTTTTAATGGTTCCTGTGTTCTCGGGATTTTCAGTAAATATTCATTGATGTAGGCTTTTTCTTTTTTAGAAAAACCACCACCAGATAATGCGAGGATATTTCTTTCCAATTGTTCTGGCTCCTTTGCTGCCTTATTAACTGAAACTTATTCTTTGAAGAAGAAGTATTCTACACTTTTCCCATTCTCTTTCTTCAACTATCCTGCTTCGTTAGTTCAATAATCAAAAAGAGCCTCCAGTGTTGGCAGCCCTGATCTTCAAGTAAAGCACCCATTAGTTTAAGTGTAATATTTCACAATCTGAACATTTATGGCAAATAAACGAAGTGGACTTTTCAAGTCGATTCACTATTCAAAGTTGTAGTAGATTTTTATATGTTCATCAAATTCTTTCCAAGCTGTTAAAGTATATGGCGTTTCCATATCCAATATTATCCTTACATCTTCTGCAATTAATTTAATCCGTTTTGTCGGGTCATCCTTTTTTCCTGAAGAAAAAATTGCAATTTTATTCAACTTTTGATTTCCGTTTGTATAAGTTTCTTTTTTTAGCTCCAAATAATTAATTTCTTCTTTTGAAGGAATTTCTTTACCTTTCCAATCACATACTTCAAAAAGAGGATATTTATCCCCTGTCCATTCTTCGATAATGTCAATCACCTTAAGGATAATATAGTCACCTGATAGTAACTGATAACTAATGGCATTCCCTTTTTTTAAAGTAGTATCTGATACAAATCTCTTTGGTACTTTTTTAGCCTGAGGTTGTGGAGATTTTAATTGGTCTTTTAGTTTAAAAAGAACTGTTTCACGCTTCTTTTTTAATTTAAGGTCTTCTTCCCAGCGTTCAAGGTCAGCACCACTATCTATAATTTGAAGTGCCTTAATTTTAACTTCCTCTTGAAGTCTCCCTAATTTCCATTGTATTAATGCGAATGATAACCAAAAAGCAGTAATTTCTTCATCATCTAACTCATTCATATATTCTTCAATTACAATTCTACTTGCTTCTTCATTTGAATGGTTATCGCCTAATAAATCCTTATATCTAAAACTTACATCTTCGGCTATATCATCAGATAATATAGCTACTCCCCAGGCACCCATAATAACACTCCTAAATTTAAAAATAACTTTCTTTAATATTTCAATGATTAGATGCAAATTTCCTTCTTGAACTATACTGCTTCGTTAGTGAAACAAGAAAGAGAGCCGCAGCTACGACTCTTTTTTCTCTCAAGCACCACAGTTGAATAACTCAAAAAAATATTTCAGCCTTCCAACTGCTTGACTTTGATTTTACTATGATTAGGTTTTCATTCACCCATTTGAGAGTACCCAAAAACCTTGCATACACAACTTCGTTTCCAACCTCTTCTACCAATATTTCGTCAATAATCCTTAAACCTTTTTCATTATAAACCTCACACCTCAACTGAAAGCCTTCTGAACGATGAATTCCCTTTAAGATAGCTGTTTTTTTGCGACTTGGACTTTTTCTCGGTGTTTTATCAACAATAAAAACTGCTTCAAAATTCTGTTTCTCAATTTCACTAAGTGCTTCTTCAACATAAGACTCAATAATTGAAGAAGGTAATTTCGAATATGTCTTAATTGCAGGTACAATGTAACATCTAACTAACTCAGAAAACTCTTGAAATTTCGCTTGTGTTGAATCTAATTCCAAGAAAGACATATAGTCATAAGGAACAAATATATGTATATCCCCAAAAACATTATCCTCTTCAAAGGAAACTTTCTTATTTGGATTTGCCAAGCAGTATACACTTATCATTTCAAACTCGGCTAATTCAACACCTAACTGAGTAATTTTAGTTGAAAATATCAACTCAAAAATTCTCATTTCGTGTAATCGATTATAGTGTTTTTTTGGACGATTTTTTCCCCAGTCCTTAAAGTGGATATTTAGCATAAAAGAATCCTTTCGCTTTTTGCCTATGTACTATTAATATAAATTTAACACGATTACTTCTTCAACTAAATTACTCCGTTACTTGAATTAAATAAGTTATCTTCGTTATTGAAGAATCGTACCCTATAATGGAATAGCTAAAATAGGATTTCAATCATAATATTACTTATTTCCTCTTTCACTAAAGCCCCCGTTAGTTTAAGTTCATTTTTTCACATTATTATGGGTTATACATTAAACATTTAAAGAATCAAACTAATAATATAATGTCTTTTTCACTCTTAATTGAGGATTCGTAATTAATTTAGCTTTAGCAATCCCTCTCTTAAATCTTACATTGTTTAACCATTCAACCATTGCATTTGCGTCATAATTAGGGTGAATTTTTTTTCCATTTTCTAAAGCCCAATATTCTGTATTCTTTTCCTCATCAAAAATCCAATTTAGAAAGCCCTCCTGAATACAGGTCATTTTCCTACCTACTTTTGTTGAACAAGAAATGTATTGAATAAAATCGTCATCAAAGTCGACTTTAATAATCATAAGAGTTTCAACTCCTTTAAAAATTGTTACTACTTATTTCAGAAACGTACCCGTTAATTTTATAATAATTTATTAATCTCTTCCCGTATTTGATTCATTAATCAATTTACTTATATATCCCACTATGTATTCTCTCTGAGTTTTTTCTTCAATATCATTGTTGTCAACAAGGTCTTCAATAGCCTTATTAATGATGTTCCATAATGGAGTATTTTCAAATTGCTTATATGGATGAGACATTGTATATTTCCTCCTTCACTCAAGCCCGGTTAGTTTAGTATTAAACTAATCAGTTGGTTCTTCTGCCTCGAAATAGGAATGCCAATTTTCATAATAATCATTTTCAACTTCTTTCCAAAATGCAACGATTGGAAAACCACGAACAGTCTCAATTTGAACTACTTCGTCAATCATTTCTCTAGCAGATGTTTCTCCCAAATCCCTAACAACTACCTTTTCATCCAAAGGAAAGTCTCGCACTCTAAATTTTTCCATTTCCTCATTGGAATACCCTGTAATATCTCTTAACCAGTAAATAGCAACTTCTTTACTATGACTTATCACAACTTGAGTAACCTGGAATTTAAAATCATCAGTTATTGCATAGGCTTTTAATTCTTTAACCTTTTTCATTGCATTAATACTCCCAAATTAAGATTCTCTAACCTTTTATGCCCATTATATTATATTTTGGTTCTTCCACTAAACTGCCCCGTTAGTTGAAGTAATGGGTTTTTCCGAATGTATGATTTTGTATATTTTCGTACATTGAAAAGACCACCAAATTGGTGGTCACGTTGTTGAATTAAAGCGCCCGTTACTTTAAGTGTAATGTTTCACAATTTTTTTACTTGAATATTCTTAAGAGGCAACTCTTTTTTTAAATTATCAAAAATCATATTCGCAACTTCGGTTACTTGTAATGTACCATCAACAACTAAGTCAGCATTTGGCTTAATCATTTTAAGCATATTAAGATAAGCTCTTCTTCTAGAAATATAATTTTCCATATCAAACAAAATATTATTAGTGGAGCTATCCCTAAAATCTCTAAGTACTCTACGTACCAAAGCAATGTCTAATGGAGTATCAATAAATACGGATAAATCAATATATTTACTTAATTGAGAATGCTTATAAGAAAATGGGAAGTCTATGACGATATTATCGAGTGGTTCAGCTAATAACGCTTTTAAATCGTTGACTAAAGGAGTTAAATCCCATTCGTTAGGGTCTCCTCCTTTATCAATCCAATCCACAATGTCATCTGGACCATTGAAATCATAGTCATCAAATAAAAGAATCTTTGAATTATGTAATTTCTGATTTAAAAGTTTTGTAATTGTTGTTTTTCCTCCACCAGATACAGCAGCAATAGCAATAACAAATGGTGACTTTCCTTTATTCATAGTATCCTCCAATGCAATTTGTTATTAACAATATCTTCTTTAATATTCTATGTTATTCCGACTCTTTCCTTCTTCAACTAAACTGCCCCTTTAGTTCAATAAGAAAAGGAGTTGCCGCGGCAACTCCTACTTGAATTCAGGCACCCATTAATTTAACAAGAACTCTTCTTTAAGGATTGAAAATATCTTGGTATCCTTAAACTCTCCTTTAATAAATTCATTTTTTCTTAGAGTACCTTCATAACACATACCAACTTTTAACATTACTTTCTCAGAACCAACATTATCAATATCACATCTGCCTTGAATACGATTTAATTGAATTGTTTCAAATCCAAACCTGATTAATTCATTAATTGCTTCAGTTGCAATACCTAATCCCCAATAGTTCCGATTCAGCACATAACCTATTTCTGCATTACTGTGTTCATTCGACCACTCAATAAAAGAACACGTCCCGATTACTTTACTGCTTTCTTTATGAATTATCGCTAAGTCACCAGTTTGACCTTTCTCATAATTTCCGATAACAACGTTAACAAAATTATTGAGTGTCTCTTCTTTAGATTTATTAACTTCCCAAGTCATATGATGAGCAACTTCAGGGTCTGAAGAAAACTCAAATATATCCTCAAGGTCATTTAACTCAATTTTTCTTAAAATAAGACGGTCTGTTTCAAAATTAGGTATAGTTTTTAAAAATGCCTCTATTTGCATATAAATATCCCCTTAAATATAGTAAATTTATTACCTATTCTATCGTTTGTATTTATTTTCCTTCTTCCACTAAACTGCCCCGTTTGTTCAATAAGAAAAAAGAGCTGCCTAAGCAGCCCCATGATTTTTAACTAAAGCGCCCGTTAGCAAAATAAGAAAAAGAGTAATTATTCTTTTTGTAAAGTATATTTTGCACCCGATTCGTTAAGCAGTTTTGTAATTCCTTCTGGATGATATGGCATTAATCCGTCTGCTTCTTCTAAACTCATCCATTCAACTTTTATGATATTTTCTTCATGGGGAATTTCTTCAGGTCGTTTTGTAATTTGACTATGATAAGTAATAAAATAAACATGATTTTTATCTATAAAAGCCTCGTTCAAAGCAACAATATTGCCAACCTTAATATCGTATCCTGTTTCTTCTTTAACTTCTCTTACAGTTGCTTCTCGTAAGGTTTCTCCTGCTTCAACTGCACCGCCTGGTAAAGACCATGTACCATTCTTGTTGAATACCATTAGGATTTTGTTTGTGTTTGTATCAAATAATAATGCATAGACAACATCAACTCGCTGAAAATCCATTTCTTTATCCCTCCTTCACAACAACATACTTTCTCCACCTCTATACAATTAACCTGCTTCGTTACTTCAATAAGAAAAAGGCTTTACTCATTAATCAAGTAAAGTACCCGTTAGCTAAAGTGAGTTCGCAAATTTTTATTTCTTTACTTTTCTAATAGGGAAAAAAACAAGTATCAATATGAATCCGACTACCAAAGTTGCAAATGAAAAAATCAAAGGAAAAAATAATGACGGATAAACTTCAAAAGCATCTGTATAATAGCCGATCGAACGAGGGACAACGACACCAGCATTCAATAATTCCGTCTGTAATGCGTCTCGTTCGGTAAAGCTAAAAAATTTATTGTTTAAATTTCCTTCTTCATCTAATGCATAGAGGGTATACTTTAACTTCTCCTCTGGAACCCAACCAGTTATATCTCCGTTTGGTATCTCTTTTTGCAATTCTCTTGTTTTCTTTAACAGTATAATAAATTGAGTTTTATCAACTTTATTATCTATTAACATTAAATATGCAATTTCTCCATAGTATCTATTTAAACCTTCTTCTTCCACACGTATTGGATAATCTTTTAACGTATCTATTTCCAATCCATCTAATTTTAGCGATAAATCTGCAATGCCCATTTTATTACTCCAAGGGTCTATATAACTTTCCTCACCTTTTATTGTTTCCTTAATCTCTACAATATGGTCTTTAAAATTAAATGTAGATTCAGTAGGGGGAAACCTTCGTTTACATTTGTAATCCTATAATCTTCATTCATTTTTGATTATGAATGAGTTCCATTACCATTTTTGTGCTTATTGGCAGAGAAATTAAAAATAAAATTGTGCCTATTAAAAAGAATACTAACTTTTTTTCATATTTATTTCACCTCTAACCTAAATTTTAGCACCTTTGTATATCGAAGTATAAGTTCTTCCTTAACTAACCTGCAACGTTAGTACAATAAGGACTGTAAATAATTTATTTATTTCTTCAACACCTTAAAAAGTTTGAATAATAGGCATCCCAAGCCAACTGTTATAGCTAATAATAATAACGGAACCAAGATATTCGAAATCATAAACTCTCCTCCTAATATTATTTATTTCCATTTTTACCACAAAACCCAAAGTGGTTATAAATGCTTATTGTGCTAACCTGCCTCGTTAGTCGAATAAGAAAAAAGCTACCGTAGCAGACTTTCTTAACTGAACTAAAGCATCTGTTAGTTCAAGGAGATTAATAAAGGCTGCTTTCTAAAGGATTGTTGTTTTAAATTAAATTCCTGGTTTGTTTAATCATCTGTTAAAATAAGGATATATTTAAACAAAATAGAGTAGAGAAGGGGGCTGATTATGTTGAAATTTTTACTAACCTCTAATGGTTTTTATACAGGTGCTATTAAAAACCAATTTTTAAAACTCATTGACGGTAAACTTGGCGAATTGAAGGTTGCTATAATTACAACTGCCTCACCACAAAAGGCGAATAATAAGTTCGCACAAAAGGCGAAAGAAGATTTTAGGGCAATGGGGTTCAAAAACATTAATTGCATTGATTTAGAGTTCGATAATCCAGACAGTCTTTTACAGAAAGATGTAATATATATCAATGGTGGAAATCCGTTTAACTTGTTATTCCACACTAAGCAGAGTGGTGCAGATAAAATCCTAAGAAATTTAAATTCAAGAAATGTAGTTGTTGTTGGAGTTAGTGCTGGTGCTGTTCTACTTGGTCCAAACATCAAAGTCGTTCATTTCTTCACTCCTCAGATGAATACAATATATACAACAGATTTTTCAGCATTAAAATTAACGGACAAACTTGTTTTTCCTCACTACGATAGAGAGGATTTGTTTAAGGATAATACAGCCAAGACAATTGAAGATAGATTAAAAGAATTTGAAAACCTTGAAAAATGCGAAGTTACGAGACTTAAAGATGACGAATATATCTCAATAGACAAGTAAATTATTGACCTCAAAACAGAGTTCTTTCATTATGCAGTTCATAACATTTCAACCGTTGTATAATTTGATTTTTGACACGCCTTTTTCAAACACTAAAGTATTTGTTATTTCTTTTCTTTCTACGAAACCCTGGCCTTCCTTTTCATTGGTTTTAATGAAAAGCTTCATTTCCCCGCATTTTTACTAAACATCCGCAAATACCCCTATTTCTTCTATTCCTTTTACTTCAGTTATTTCTTTATCTTGAAAAATCATTTTAGATATAGCCACAGCTAACGGTATAGGGGTTCCTGCCTGAAAAATCACATCTTTTTTTGAATTATCAAGATAGAAAATGGAATGAATGATTAATGGGTCTTGATACAACGATTCATTCCAATAAAAATAACTTTCATAGCGTCTCAAAAACTTGTACCAAAAATCTTTATAAATGTATGTTTTTGTATATTTCCGCACATTGAAAAGACCAAAAAATTGGTGGTCTTACTGTTGAATTAAAGCATCCGTTAGCTGAAAAAAGTAGAAAATTTTCAACTAACCTTTTTATAAAAAATAAGGGTTGTATTTTCATTTAATTTCTTATTAACACCTGTTTTTTCGTATCCCATTTTTTCGTATAAATAACAAGTACGTTCTTCCTCTAAAATTGTAGCTAATTCCCAAGTCATTGCTTTTGGAAACATTTTTTCAACAAAATTTATAGCCTTCTGAGCAATCCCTTTCCCTTGATATTCGGGAAGAACAAACATTGGACTTATCCAAAATTGTACTTCTTCTTTCCAAAACACACAGATTGCACCTACAAGGATGTTATCGTCCAAAATTTTATAAAATCCACCGTTAGGGTTATTTATTCTCTTAATTACTCCTTCTATGGTTTCATTTGCTGGATTTGTATTGTAATCCTTATATTTGTCCAACAGTGGCACAAAAGCCTTTACCTGAATATCAAAAATAATTTGTGCATCTGTATTTGTTGCTTTTTCTAATCTAAGGTCCATTAGAATCAACCACCAATCTATTTGATTGTAGTAATATTCTACAAATTCACGAATTAACCTTCTTCCATTAACCTACTCCTTAGTTGAACAAGAGTTTTTTCTGAAGGTATGATTTTAGTTATTTTCGTACATTGAAAAGACCACCTTAAAGGGTCTTCTTCTTGAACCGATGTCACCCATTATCTTAATAAGCTAGATTAAAAAACTCCTCTTATTTTATTTCAAGAGGAGTTTACATAATCACATGTTATCTGTACTGAAAAGGATCTTCCAAACGAAGATCCTTTTAGCCGCTTGTTTAATTAAAGCACCCGAAGGATTTAGCAAAATGCGATTTACAGCGTTAAGAGTTATATACCATTTAAAAATGGCCTCCCACCTTAAGTGAGAACAACAATCTCTAGAAGTTACGCGTCCCTCTTTCAAGAACAAAAATATTTTGCTCCTCAAAGTTAAGCCTAAATGTTTTTGCGCTCATTTCTTCCGCCTTAGGTAGTGCCCTTAATGCTGGGTGAACAAGCCATAAAATGGCTATACATAGCACTCCAAATCCTGTAAAACAGAGAGTCATTTTACTATTAACTATAGTGGCTAAGTAACCACCTAATAAAGATCCTATAGGCATGACGATAACACTCAAACTATACATGACTGAGTTAACTCTTCCTAAAACTCTATTAGGAATCACCGATTGCGAAACCCCTGCAAATAATACATTTACCGCACCAATCGGTATCCATGCTAAACCAAAAAGCAAGGTTGTAAGTATAGGTGATGAAACTAATGCTGCAGATGTCCAGCAACATGCCCCAAGTGTAAAGCAAACAATGGATAAGATACCCACACGATATTTTCCAAGTAAGGAACCCAATAACGCACCAATTAAAGAACCTGCGGATAACGACGTTAATAATACGCCATACATTGCCACTCCGCCTAATGTATCAGAAAAAGAAGGCAGTATAGCCATGGTCATGCCAATACCAAAGTTAGCAATTGAAGATCCCACTAAAAATACCCACAGTAATGAATTAAAAACGGTCGAAAACCCTTCCGTTAAGTCTTTAAAATAAGCCTTTATGGATAAATTTCTATTTTTCTCTTCTTTAGAACTTTTATCTGTATCCTGGGTAACTTTTAGTAAACTAAAAAAGATAGCTGCCATAGCAAAAGTTATAGAGTCAACGACGTACAAACTTATTGCTCCTACAGCTGCTACCAAAATTCCGGCTAAGGCATTAAATACAAGATCCACCCCTTGATAAGCAAAAGAAAAAAGCGAGTTCCCTTTTATTAAATCTGATTTACTAAGGATTAAAGGAAGTGCTTTTGTCTGAGTTGGATAAGCAAATTCCTCTATAAATGCAATAATAGGCATAACGGTTAAAATGAGTTGAATGGAGAGAAATCCAAATAAATAGGAGATTGGTATAATTAAAATGAGTACGGATTGTAGAATTTGAGTAATCACTAAGGTCTTTTTGATACGCCACCTATCCACAAACGGTCCTGAAAGAAACTGCATTGCTTTGGGCAATAATATTAAGAAGCCCGCCAGACCCGTGTAAAAAGAGCTTTTACCCAGTTCATACACAAGCCACATGGATGCAACATAATAAAGACTATCCCCCATATTAGTAACTATTCTACCTAAAAATAAGTGAAGAAAGTTTTTGTTTTGTAGTAATAAATTCATTATTTACCCCCCTTAGTTAAATTTAGTTGAAACGGTTAATTTTTTTTAACATAGTTATAAAAAGAAAAAGGAGTAGTGTTACTCCTCTACTTTATTACTTTTCATATCATCCATTATTGGCTCATCAATTTGGAAAGCCATTGTGGAAATATAATAGATTTTGCTATCAGGGTGGCTTGTATGGGTCTCTTTTGTTATCTCGCTAAATTCTTGCATTAAGGCGAAGTACTTTTTTACCCAATCTTTAAAGTGATCTTCTTTTGCGGAAAATTGCCACATGGATCCTACATAATCCCATTCAGAAGGGTCCTCGCTAGCTTTATTCAATTTAAAAGCGTTCTCGGGTGCTGAAAGAATAACACTTTTGGTTCTTTCAGCCATTTGCAGAAGCATTTGCCTGGAAGTTTCACTAATATCTGCAAGGTTTGGTAGTAATTCTGCAGAAGGAGTAAAACCTCTGGCAACAGATTGATAAAACTTCTGAATGATACCGTTCTTCTCCTCTTTCTTTACAATTGAAATGAGTTGATTTTTTTCTAGTTCTTTAAGATGATAGTGAATTTTTGCCCGGGATAAATTAAAGTGCTCAGATAACTGTTGACCTGTATATGGTTTTTCTAACAAACGCATCATCATCTCTGCCCGTAACGGATCACTAAGTGCTTTTAATTGACTGTACTCTGTTAAGGTTAACATTGGTTTCATAAAATCAACTCCGTATTATTAATTTACACGGTAAAATTTATTTAACTAAATGATATCATTTAGTTATTCTTCAAACAAGATGAAATGTACTATATTGAATGATAATCTCTTTTTAGAGTTTTTCTCTCTATACAGTCCACGCTTGGGAGTTTTTTGAATACTTTTGAATTAGCGCTTAAAACTTGTTAAAGGAGGGTATCAAAACCTACACTATTCCTAGTGTTAAGGCTTCTAAGGAACATATGAATGCTCTATACATTATTAGTTAACATAAAGTCTCTTATAGGCATAAAAAGGACCTTCACAATTGGATATCCTTTTTAGCCTTTTATTTTGATTTTCAACTAATGTTGAAAATCAGTTTAAGATAAACAGTTGATATATGGTATAATTAGCAATTGTAGGAAATTATACTTTGTTTTTAGGGGGATGATTTTTTGAAAATAAAGTCTATGGTACTTATTTTCTTAAGTGTGCTTTTTTGGGTTGTAGGTTGCTCTACAAATGAAACAGTTGAAAGTAAATTGACTTTGCCTGAAGATATCCCCGATTTTGTGCAAATAAGTGATTTTGAAAAGGTAGATTGGGATAGAACCGTTACCGAATTTGACACAGGGACACGAAATGATATGGTTGGTAATAAAAATAAACTTGGAATTATAGGACCGGAATTAAAACCTAATGAAGTAGAAAAGTGGTTGTGGCATTTTTGGGGAATTGATAAAGGTAAATTTACAGTCGTAGGTTATAATCAAAACACTTCAAAAATAACCCCGGTTTTAAGTGATCCTACTTGGTCGAGGAACGGTGTTGGTGGAGGAAAGATTGAAGGAGCAGATGCGAGTATGCCATCAAATGTTGTTTTACCAGAAGCAGGGACATGGGCACTTTTAGTTTATATTGATGGTAACTTATTTGATACGTTGATTATGGATGTTAAGGATAAATAAATGAATTAGCACCGTCCGAATAATAGGAACGGTGTTTTTAGTTTATATAAATACGGCCATAGTCTTTGCAAAAGGAAGTTCGGTCACATTTGGCTATTATCAATGTTCCCAAAGGACTGAAGGAATACTATATACAAATCTAGTTAACATAATAGCAATATTTCAGTACTTCCGAAATATAAAACCCCTTGGTGCTCATTTGGTGCTCAAGGGGTTCCGAATTGTCCATTTTACTCGTTTATGCATGTTTTTATACAAATTTTCTTTCACTAAACACCTGTTAGTTTAATGATTTTTGCATTCTAAATCTCGTAATTGTATCCTCCTCTTCTATTCTTAACAACTCAAATCCGTGTTTTTGATAAAAGCTTATTGCCCTGCTGTTTGTTTTAGATACTCTTAGTTGATATTCATCCACATTATATTTGCGAAAGAAATTCTCCACATATTCTATTAGTTTAGCACCGTAACCTTTTCCTCGATATTCTGGGATTAAATAAAATAGATTAACATATCCAACTTCTTTATTCTCAAACGACTTAACCTGCAACTCAATTTGACCTACTGGTTCCCCGTCTATTTCGACTAACACAAGCCCATTTGGATATTTTATAAGCCTTTCCGATATCTTCTTCAAATAACTGTCATTATCCCCAAATAAACTCACATCACTAAAACTAATAATGTAAGAATCTCTTCTAAATGTAATAATAGTTTTACTGTCTTTTGATATGTCGATACTACGAAATGAAAACAAATTTGATTCCTCCACTTTTTATCCCATTTATTCGCAATTATTATACACCATCGATGCCATCCATCTTAAACTCCCAGTGAGTTGAATAAGGTGTTTTTACAAATGTATGATTTTGCATATTTTCGTACATTGACTGTGATTTAGCCACGATAATTGACCTTATAGGCAATAAAAAAGATCTTTCAATAGGATCCTTTTATACTTTCTTATTCCACTTAAGCACCCGTTAGTTGAGTAATTTTATTCACCTTCTAAACAAACATCGAAATCTTTAACATGAACTGCATTACCAGTAATTTCAACATCATACGATTCATTGCTTTTCGAAATCTGCACCATAACTCGACCATCTTTTTGAATTTCATGACCTTGCTCTACTATAAGATTTAAATACTCTTCAATATTGTTGTTTTTTATGTATTTTGCAAAAAATGCTCCCATTACCCCCGAAGCAGTTCCCGTAACCGCATCTTCAATTGTGCCAGAGGATGGTGAAGAAAAGTGTCTCGCGTGCATATCAGCACTAGTATCATAGGTTTCCATACAAAAAGGATGAATAGATGATTTGGGCATTTCCTTCAAAATAGCAGGGAATTCCTTATTATTTGGTTTCATCTTTTTAAAAGCATCAAGTTCTTTTA
This sequence comes from Peribacillus sp. JNUCC 23, assembly GCF_053653995.1. Next base: position 2,257,763 of record NZ_CM132202.1, on the reverse strand, counting down.
CTGGGATTAATAGTGTCCAAGTACCTGTACTTCCATATAGAATCGGTAGGTCGTCATGAATATCTGATTCTTTTAATCCTATCGAATTAGCTAAATCTTCTTTTGAACCATTGAATTTTTCGAATTGGGGGGAAGCTTGTTTCATTGTTATAAATATTTCGCTTTCAATAGTTGATTTAATTTTTATCGGCAAAATTCCTGCTCTTGTTTCAATTGTAAAATCCGTTTTATTCCCCAATAACCCTTTTGTCTTTAACGCATAAACAGTTGCCATTGTTGCGTGACCACATAAGTTCATTTCGTGCCCCGGTGTAAAAAAACGTATTCTAAGGTCAGCTATTTCTGATTGAACTGGAAAAGCAGTCTCATTAAATCCTACTTTGAAGGCTATTTCTTGCATTTCTTTATCACTTAGCTCATCTCCGTTTAAAACTACTCCAGCTGGATTCCCTTTATTAGGTTCTTTACTAAACGCATCATAATGATGAACCTTTATGGTTTTCACATTACATTCCCCCATAGTTCTATTTAAAAAAGTCTTCATTATTTTACCATTAGTTACTACGTGCTTGTTGAACTATCCTGCACCGTTAGTTTCAGTACATTTTTTCACAATCTTAATTGTTATTTTAACATAAATATCCAAATAATCTTTTAAAAAAACTAAAGGGTCATGTGATTTTAATCAAACTTTTTTACAAATTATCAATCTTTAATATAAATTATCAAATTTTATTACATGGCAACAGTATGGTGTATGTAGCATTTTAATAAAGTTTAATTAAAATAAAATCACAAACCCTGATTTATCAGCAAACACAAAAAACTCCTTTTTGAACAAAGATTGATCAAAATGGAGTTAATCTCTCTAACCAAGTATAAGATTTTTATAAAAGGTTTGGTCATATTCTACCTGTGTTGCTCAACAATCGCGCCCAATTGTGGAAGAACATAAGTACATGTTTTGTTAGACTAACGCCCCCCCGTTAGTTTAATTTCAAAGTTTCACAATATCTTAATAAATAAAAGTCCTTCAAGTTAATGATCTCATAGGACTCCTTAAGAACTCGATTCCAGAAGAAAATCATTCTTCCCCACGACAACCTCAATAAAATTTAATTGGTTCACATAGAACTCTTAATACTTTTTTATATAACTTAGTAACAGCGTCATCACTTAGGTAAGTTTCTAATAATTCCTTTTCGCCGTTTATAGCTTCCCCTCTTGCTTTTATAACGTTCTGTGTAATCTCAGCTGCTTGGTCGTAAATTGTCTTGTACATAGTAATCACCTCCACAACTCTATGGATGACAAAATGCTCAAATGTGTCGGATGGAGAAGGTCGGTTTACTGGACACGACAATCTCAACACAACATTCAATCTAATTCATAGGTTGTCTTGCGGAATGGTACTTTCAATTAAAAAGCTAACTGAAATTTTTTATAAAATAAAAAAAACGTAGTTTAGCCCAAAGGAATATCATAAAATACGTCAATAAAATCAACTCTTATCTACTTGTTTTTAGGGTAGTAGGAAGACCCGGGGTATTTTACAACAGGCCATTTCTCCTTGCGAAGAGAATCGAGAAATTCTGATCCAACATTTAGGTTGCTTTGAACTAATTCTTTAGGCGTCAGTGCCATCCATTGATTCAGCGACACGCTTTCAAAGCGGTTGCTTTTGAACATCTCTAAAAACCATAACGTTTCGGGACCGGTGTTTTGAATATAGTGTCCAGTAGCAAAAGGGACATATCCGACATCACCAGCTCTATAATCAAATGTACGAGCTGCACCGTTTCCAGTAAATACAGTCATTCGCCCTTGTCCGGTAAGGTAATACTGCCACTCGTCATTATTGGGATGCCAATGAAGTTCTCTCATTGCACCCGGTTCAATCTCAACGAGTGCTGCTGCAATTGTTTTTGAAATTGGAAAGTTAGAAGCGTCCACAATTCGTACACTACCACCGGGCGTTTTAATTGGTGTTTGTTTCACCAGCTCGTGCTTGAAGGTTAAAGGAACTTCTTCAAAAGGTGACTGGACTTCTTGACTTTCCAGTGAACCGGGTACCTCCTCTTGATAGATATATACCTGTTCAGAAGGAATGGAGCTAAAAGCACTCTCTGGTACTCCGAAATTGGCCGACAAAACATCTTTTGGGGTATGTGCAAACCAATCAGAGATGGATAAGGTGGAAAGATCAGAAAAGTTTCCGTCATCGAAGACGAGCAGAAATTCACAATGTTCCAACCCTTGAATCGAATGTGGGATACCAGGGGGGAAGTACCAAATATCTCCCGGTCCGATGTCGGCAATAAAATTTCGTCCTTGTTGATCAACCGAAGTTATACGTGCCTTTCCTAAAAGCATATAAGACCATTCGGCTTGTTTATGCCAATGGAGTTCACGTATTCCGCCAGCCGTTAAACTCATATTTACTCCTGCAAGGGTGGTGGCGATAGGAAGTTCCCTCACCGTGATCTCGCGGGACCATCCACCATGATCTAATTTCATAGAAGTATCTGAGAATGAAAATTTTAAGTTAGGGAGCAAGCCTGCATCCGTAATAGGTGGGACGAGCATATTTGGATTTTGAAGATCCCGCATAATATTACGTGGTCCGGAGTCAATCCCTCCAGCTCCATCACTTCGGATAGGTTGAGGCACATTCCCACCCACTTGATTCATGGTTCGTTTTTCCATCACTACGCTCCTCTTTTATGGATTATTAAGGGAAAATTCTTTTTCATAGTATATGACTTGGGCTTAAAATAGTTACTGTGCCTATTGATAAAAAAACAGGGGATCTTATTTTCTTTAAAGGTTTTGTTCACAATCTGGCTCTTTAGTTGAACAAGGTCCCAAAGTATCAGATGAATACTCTATACAAATCTAGTTAACATAAAGTCAATTTTTCGGAACTTCGGAAACATAAAACCCCTTTGGCGCTCAAAGGGGTTCCGAATTGTCTATTTCTATCGTTTATACATGACATTGTTAATGAATCACCATTTTCGGCTTCTGAAAAAGCCTGGTAGCTGCATAAAAAAGGGGTGTTTTATGCAAATTATTCTTTCGCTAAAGCACCCGTTTGTTTAAGTACATTTGTTCACAATCATCTTAGTTCAAGATAGATACTTTTTAGAAGCTGATTCCCACGCTAAGTAGAATTCTTCTACTGTTGAATATCTGTCTTTTTTATCTTTCTCAACTGCCTTCATCGCTACTTCGTAAAGTTCTTGACCTGCACCCCACTTTAAAATTGAACGGTCAAGTTCTCCACCTAACAATCCAAATGCGATTGCACCCATATTAAATACATTAGTTCTTTCATCAATCTCAGCATCCAATTCAAATTCTTCAGGCGACATAAATCTTGATGAACCCCATAGTCTCCCCATCGTATTTATAAATGGTTTCTTCTTATAAAAATCAATATCACAAATCTTTGTGCTATTATTCTCGAAATTATATAAAATACTTCCATCATAAAAATCAATAGCTACATAGTTCTGCTTCTCCACATATACATGGAATTCAAAAATACATTTCAGTGATACTAAACGAAATTCAATAGGTAATTGTTTAAATCGAAAAAATGGTGAATCAGGATGTGTATATTTCTGTGGCGGAGGAAACGACCAATGAGAATGAAGACATTCCCCATCAAACCAATCGAATTCTAATGCATATCCCTCAGCAACTTGAAAATGATTTATTAATTTTATTAAATGTGGATGTTTCAACTTTTCATAAAGAGGAATTGACTGCTTTAATCTTGCTATTGCATCTTCAGGTTGTCCTGAATATTCTAAAGTCTTTGCCCCTGCATACTTCACAAACCTTTTAATACCACTTTTTTCGATGCCGAAACATATATTTCCAGAATCTTGTTCATCAAAGACACAAAACACTTCACCAAGACTTCTAAGCCATTCGAAATCATGTTTATCTTTTAATTGGAATGAAACACTATCTAAACTTATTATTTGTGTATCGTTCATTTAATACCTCCAAAAATATACTTGTTTTCTACATTAATGTTCTATACCATTTAATAAAACCTTCCGTTTTACTAACCTGCCCCATTAGTTGAATAAGTTTTTTTCGAATGTATGATTTGAGTTATATTCATACATTCAAAATACTACTAATTGTGGTCTTTCCCTCTCTCTCCGAACAATATTCTTTCCTCGTGATTATTTATCATCTATATCAAATTCATACATACTTTCTTCTTGTTTAATATCTACTTTCCAAGTATCCTTTTCCTTATCATAAGTTATATTTCTAATGGCAGCTATCCAATTTGATGTAGATTCTGACTCAAGTTCTTTTAATGCTTTACGAACTACTTGCGATTCTGATAAATCGGCTTTATCCGGTTTATATTCTGGGAGAATCGTCACCTTTTTTGCTTTTCCTTGACCAGGATAGGATTCCAATATTGGGCCATCGGCTTCAACAAGTACTCTTTGACCGACCTCTAGCTCCTCTGAAGCTTTCGGATAATGATAACTAATTGCATCAAAATATTCTTTTTCTCCACCATTCGAACTAAAGTCGCTAGGGATAGAGTTTACCACCATCATTCCTTGTTCTTCTATGCTTAGAACATAAAGCCCTTTCTTGGAAGCTTTATCACTTGTATCCGCATTTGAGTCCGTCTTTTCTGTATGGCCATTTAATGAGCAACCCATCAAAAACAATAACACTATGAGCGATACTATAAGAAAACCTTTGCCTTTTTTCATTTATCGGACACCTCCCCTTTTTTTCTATATAATTCCACTTTATCATTTCCTTGTCCAACAATCCTACCTTTAGATAAATAAGGAGTTTTTCTGAATTTATTATTTTTTATATTTACGTACATTGAAAAGACCACCAAAAAGGGGCTTCTTCTTGAACTGATGTCACCCATTAGCTTAATAAGCTAGATAAAAAAACTCCTCTTATTTTATTTCAAGAAGAGTTTACATAATCACATGTTATAGGTATTAAAAAGGGATCTTCGACTCGAAGATCCTTAGTTGAACAGTTTATTAATTCTTTTTTTCCATTGAGTTTAACTTTTCTTCGATACGGTCTAATTGTTCTTTTTTCTTTTTTGAAGAACTCCAAAATAATAATAGGATTACTATAAAAAATATTGGAATTCCTAAAGCAAATAATTGAAAAATAATATCGCCCATATTTATTCCTGAATTCATTTTTTCTCCTCTTTCATATCATTTTATACCTTTCAATTTACCATTTTTATGGCTTTAATTGTTGCTTTATTTCAAGACATAAATACTCTATACAAATCTAGTTAACATAAAGTCAATTTTCGGAACTTCGGAAACATAAAAACCCTTGGCGCTCAAAGGGGTTCCGAATTGTCTATTTCTATCGTTTATACATGATTTTATACATTGTTGATGAATCAACATTTTCAGCTTCTTAAGAAGCATGATAGCTACATAAAAAAGGGGCGTTTTTTAAATACTTAAACTAACCTGTCACGTTTGTGGCATAAGAAAAGCATCCCCTTCTTGATATGGGAATGCCCTCTAAACCAATACAGTTAGTTATATCTATGCTACTCTGTTAATCAAATTAAGAGTTGTATAAACTCCAATAGGTGTTAGCAAGTAAAACTTTATTAATAGCCTTTGCTGCGTTTTCTATATTAATGTAAGTTTCAACAGTGTTACTATCAATAAATGTTAATTCAAAATTAAGTGTACTTCTAATAAATTTGGCAGTGATTTTGGGTTTACCTTCAAGGGTATAAGTCTGTTCAGTTCCTTCAGCCATAAAACGAAGATGACTTAAAGAATTTATTACTCCTTTGTCCATTGGCATCTGAATCACTCCAATATTTAAATTATTTCATTAAATGACCTTTAAATAGAAATTAAGCTATAAAATTCCATACTTTTTTAATTTCTCCTTCTTCCACTAAACTTTCCCTTTAGTAGAAGAAGGGGTTTTTCCTAATGTATGATTTTGTATAGTTTCGTACATTGAAAAGACCACCAATTTGGTGGTCACATTGTTGAATTAAAGCACCCCGTTAGTTCAATAAGATTTAACTTTATTTAGTTCTATTTCGGTACGATATAACATTGTCTTAACCCAATTATGAAACATTTCATAGTCTTCTTGGTCTGTTTGAACATTATCTAAGAATACGCCCTTAAATTCATTAAAATAATGTTCCTTATCACTATATGGTTCTCTTAACTCTTTGTTATCTTTAAAAAATCATTAAAGAACACATCCATAATTTCATTTAAAAGTTTGTAACACAGTACCTTGACCATTATCTGATTCAACTTCAGCGTATGCTCCATTTATAAAAGTCATTTGTGGTGGAACATGACCGCAATCAATATCGTACAAAATAGGAATTTGAAGCTCTTTTGAAAGTTCTTTATAAACATCTTCAACTGTATAATTTGTAATAGCTGTATTAGCTGAACTTCTCCCAAACATAATGCCACTACAATCCTCAAACCAACCAGCTAATTTCATTTGCACGAGGGACCTACGCAAGTCAGTTGTTGATAACTCACAATTTTCGAGATACCAAATGACAGAATCTCCTTCAATATAATTCTCTTTAAAATTATGTACATTCCCATATGGTGTACCAATCAAATGTCTAATTGTATCAATACAACCACCAAGTAATCGCCCCTGTATCTTAACTTTTTCGTTTACAGCTGATTTCCAGTAAGTTTGTTCTGTTAGATTGAAAATATAAGGAGTAGGGGTATCATGTTGCCATTCTTTTTGATATTTTTCTGATGAATGTTGGAGAATTGATTCATTCATTTTGGTAGACAATACTGTTCGCCACATTGCTGTCGTATCATCAGAATACTCTCCTCTTAAATCCACTAAGTTGGTTCCGTGGGCTGTAGCAGTACCCGTTTTCAATGTAATTGCTAACAGTAGCAGACTAATATCAGAATAACCTAATATCCACTTACTTTGTATATTTTCAAAGTCAATATATTCAAGTGTCTCAATAAGTAGCTCTCCGCCCCAAGGAGGAATAATAAGTTGAATATTATCACTAAGCATCATTTTATTAAACTCTTCTGCACGCTTTTTAGCAGATGCAGACTTTTCCTTATCTTGAGTCCATGCAGTTTCTCCACAAATGAAGTTAAAACCTTTCTTTTCCACACTTTTGAATGCAGATTTTAACAAGGGATGTAATTCACTTGGGACTCCAGATGATGGTGCAGTTACTCCTATTGTTGCACCGTTTTCTAAGGTTGGATATTTTATCATGTTTAGCCACTCTCCCAACGCTTTTAGTAATAATAACATTTTAAATGTTATAAAAAAACACTTCTTTTATTACACTAACCTGCCAGTTAGTCGAATAAAAAAAGCTGCCGTAGCAGACTTTCTTTACTGAACTAAAGCACTCTTTAGTTCAACAACAAAATTTATTATTATCCTATTACTTCTCCCAAAGCTCTATACGTCTTCCCTCCGGATCTTCAATCCAAATAAACTTTCCAAATTCATTAATCGTCTTTTCCATAACAAGGGGAACACCCATTTTTTCTAGATGTTTGATACTGTCATCCAAATTTTCAACTTGAAAGTTTAACATCACTTGTTGTTCTGTTGGAAAATAGCGGTCATCTTCAGAAAAGAAGGAAAAGATAGTTTCATTGCCTGATTGTGGTGTAATAATGGTACCATTCCAATTTTCAATTTCAATTTTTAGGACTTTACTGTACCATTTTTTTATATCCTCTAGATTTTTAGTCCTCCAAAAGATTCCTCCAAAACCCTTTATTATCATAAGAATCTCCTTCCTATCCCATTAGTTATTAATTTAAATTCTAGTTTTGAAAGCGAATTCCTTCTTTCACTAACCTGCCCCGTTAGCTTAATACGCTAGATTAAAAAACTCATCTTATTTTATTAAGAGGAGTTTACATATAATACAATGCTCAACTGACTCATTTAACTGCAATATTCCACCTGAAATTCCCCAAGGTGCACCTAAATATCTATACAATAATATTTCGCCTTTATTATTTATAATAGCTACGCTTGGTCGGACTATTATCAGTGGAGCATTTCCGAGCATTTCTCTTATATCTTCACAATAACCCATAAAATCCTACCTATGTTAATTGATTAATAAACTTTGTAACGTTTCCTAGGCAGCAACTACCTTGAGGGTTATTCACTTCACAACCACATCGGTTTTCCTTTATGTTCTCTCGAATATGTTCTACTGGATTAGCAGTAATACCTTTTTCAACATATTTCTTTATTTTCTCTTTTGTCCAGTTAAAACAATAACAAATCGGTGTAAGAGGCGAATCATCTTTTTGATAGACAGCTACCTTTATATCAGATAAAAGATACATGTTATTATTCGTATCAAAATACACTACATCACAATCTTTGGTTAGACAAAAATAGTGATTTTCTTTAGCTTTTAATGTTTCTAAAGCAGATGGTTTAAGCATTGATTTTAATGTTATCAACTTTATATTTTTAACTTTATTTTTACAGGATGGACAATTTACAACATTTTCAATATTTATCTCTTTAGTGTTATTACAACAATTTGACATTATTCTCCCACCTTATTTTTATATTCTTTTTCTGCTCTAATTCATCAATGTTTCGATAATAGGACATTCGAAAATATTTTTGTTTTCAGGACATCTTTCTTTAAGGTCTGTCAACATTTGTTCAATTTTTTTAAGATCTTCAATTTTACGCTGGATGTCTTCTAATTTTAGAACAGTGAAATCATATATGTCACAGCACTTTGTTTCGTTACGATCGACAACCCCTAGTAATTTATCAATTTCATTTAAGGTAAATCCCAATTCCTGCATCCGTTTTATGAAATTCAATCGATCGACCGTTTGTAGAGAATACATTCGGTATCCTTTTTCGTTACGATCAGTTTCTTGAATCAAACCTAAACGCTCATAATAACGAATGGTCTCCTTGTTAACGCCACACCTTTCAGCCAATTCCCCAATACGATATTGCATCTATCTCACCTCATATAAAGTATAAACCCTGTACCATAGTACAGGGTCAAGAGATGTATTATTTACTAAGATCTACTTTCTTAAAATAAACTACCATTTTTCAATAAGCCTTAATCAACAATATGGCCCTTTAGTTGAATAAGATCTCAAAGAATCGAATGAATACTGTATACAAAACTAGTTAACATAATAGCAATTTTGCGGAACTTCCGAAATATAAACCCCCTTGGTGCTCAAGGGGTTCCGTATTGTTCATTTTCATCGTTTATACATGGTTGATGAATCAACATTTTAGGCTTCTGAAGAAGCCTGGTAGCTACATAACAAAGGGGGATATGCAAATTCTTCTTTCACTAAAGCTACCCGTTAGCTTAATAAGGAAAAAGTTTACTTGGAGAATAATTGTTTTAATGTTTATTGATTTCCTCTCCTAAAATTTTAAATCTATTATGTCTATTTTTTAGAAATTACAGTAAACATCCCTGTCATGTTGGGTGAGAAATCTTTAAAATCATATTTTTCATAGAACGATTCTTTACCTTGTGATGCAAACAAACCAACAAACGCCTTATCTGGGGCATTCGTATTTAAGTATTTAACCAAAAGATTCATTATTTCCTTTCCAATACCATTTTTTTGATAATCTGGATGAACCACTATATCTTGAATATAGAAATAAATAGCCCCATCGCCAACAATTCTCCCCATACCAACAATTTGTTCATTATCCTTGACTGTGATGCAGTGAATAGAATTACTTAGTGATGTTTCCACCACTTCAAAATTCATATAATTAGTCCATCCCACAGACTCACACAAATATTTGTATTCTTCCAATGTTGGTATATTATTATCAATCTTATATTTTTCCAATGTATTTCCTCCAATACCTCAAATTTCACCATAAATATATTCGACACCGTTTTATTTACTCCTCTACCTCAGCTAACCTGCTTCTTAGTTGAAGAAGGGGTCTTTTCAAATGTATAATTTTGTATAGTTTCGTACATTGAAAAGACCACCAATTTGGTGGTCACGTTGTTGAATTAAAGCACCCCGTTAGCTTAAGTGCATTATTTCACAAACTCTAGATATCCTTTCAGATATTACAGGAATGCTGCCTCATTAGTTCAAAAAGTTCAAGAAAGCAAGCATCAATTTTTCTTGAATCTTAGGTGTACGCTTTCCGTTCCATGCGCGTACATATAGCGGGGGTTATTTTAAGTCAAGTACATGTTTTGGATATGACCCATCATTTTGTTGGCTTAAGCCTTGGCATTATTTCATCAACTAAAAGTATATTAGAGATTAAATATTCAAGCGAAAAAGATTAATCAACAAATTCGAGGTTTATATCACCATTATTAGTGCTGACGTTTAATGTCTTATCACCTCTACTTTTATTTGCAGGCAAATTACTCTCTCCTTTTTTTGCCTCGCTTAATATAGCGAAATCATCATAAGAACCTACAATTGAGCCACTAATATCACCATTTTTTGTTTCTAAAGTTACTGTAGTACCTGCGTTCAACTTGTCCAGTTGGATATTACCGTTGTTTATCTTAATATTCACTGCACCTGCAAATGAAAGTGGGGGCAATTCAATCTTTTCGTTTGATGTTTTTAAAATCAGATTTTCTATAGACGCATCAGGTATCCATACCTGAATAGTCCTGTATTCTTGAGCAGCTTTCCCACCAATGTAATCGTCCCAATCTTTTTGACTTACATACACCATGGATAATTCTTTTCCGTCAGATAAATCAATTTTATAAAATTCTTTTTCACTTTCATTATAAGAAATATGAATTTTTTCATCTTCAGACTGAAAAATTTCTATTTTTCTATCTTTAACGTCAATTGTAATAGTATCAACTTCTGCAGCTGAAGTGACATAACTTTTTTCCTCATATGTTATAGGTTCAGAGGAACAGCCAGTTAGTATTACTGACAATGTAATTAGTACACTCATAGCAAGTTTTTTTGTAGCATTTCTCATTTTTAAACTCTCCTTTTTTAAATCGATCTTATTTTTAATACAGCTAACCCTACAAGCGCCAATACCATACTGATGGAAAGACAAACACTGATGTGCAACAAAGCGTTTCCATTAAACATAATGAGCTTGAAAAAGCCTACCAAAATTTGTCGCAAAGGCTGGATCGGAACAAACACACAGATGATCGCCACTAGAACAGCGTCCGTCAGCCAACCGTACCAATACGATTGCATAGAAAGCAGCACATGTAAGATCAACGCCAGCATCAATAAAAAAGCAAACTGCTGAAAAAATGCAACGAATACACCATTTTCCCACCAACCGCATAGCTTCAACAAATTAATCACGATTTGTGTTTGAATCATTGGGTCTATTACTAGATGGACAAAAGTATTAACCATTGATATTGACGCTGCGGCGATGATATAGGTAAGGATACTACCCCAAAAGTAATCTTTTTTCGTTGCGTTTAAATGAATTAGCTTACTAAAGTTAAAATACACAATGAAAAATGGAATCATGAGCATATAAAGATAAGTGTAGTTTCCTCGGCTTATGGATATGCTTGCATCCGAAGATGTGGTAGACAAAAGAACGACTAAAATCGTAATAACAAGTGCAATTAAATTACTTGCAAAGTTTCGTTTTATAACAGTTAGAACTGGTTTCATGATAAATTCCCGCCCTTCTTCTCAACCATACGAATGAAGAAATTTTGAAGGGACAATTTTTCAATTTCGAGATGATCTCTTTGACTGATTGGTAAATCAAAAATAAAGCGTGTTAATAAACCTCCAGCTTGTATCTCTCCAATTGTATGCAGATCTTTTGTGACTTTCTCTACTTCCTGTTTTAATCCACTTACGCTATATGCCTTTGTCTCAATTTCCTGTAAGGTATCATAAAAACGCAGGGTACCCTTGTCAATGATAATCAGCTTTTGCATGACCTTTGCAATTTCATCAACGATATGGGTGGAAACAATAATAATACGTGGATTCCTTGAAAAACTCTCTACTAGCAAATCGTAAAACTCCGTACGCATAATTGCATCAAACCCCAGCACCGGCTCGTCTAAAAGAACAACTGATTTGTTACTCGCAAGGCAGATGATGGTGGAAACCATTGTTTTCATACCTAATGAAAGCGCATTAAATTTTTTACCGGCATCTAGCTCAAACCGTTCCATCATTTCCATTGCAAATTCATAATCAAAGCGTGGATTTAAATCTCCAGCAACCCTAATTAGTTTTGTTACTGGAAGATTAAAATGTTTGGCAAAATTTTCAATATGACTAACACCAGTATCCATCGTTGCAGTGCTAATAGAGTGCCCGTTAACACGTATGGTTCCACTTGAAATATTCTGATAACCTGCAATAGATTTTAAAAGCGTTGTTTTTCCCGCTCCGTTTCGTCCTAAAAGACAATAGATACCATTATTGTCTATAGTTAATGTGAAATTTTTTAGGACAGTTGCACTTTGATATTGTTTTGATACTTGATTTAATTCAATCATAGCTTGCTACCTCTCTTCTTTTACTTTTTCATGCCATTGCGATTTTCTCACTACATGATATAATTTCACAATAAACCTTTGTGTTACAAATAGGTCAAGGGGGGATTTATGGATATTTTATACACAATTAAACAAGCAGCAGAAAAAGTAAGCATGACTAGTGAAACCTTGAGGCATTATGATCGAATAGGTTTAGTAAAGCCATGTCATAAAGATGAACAAACTGGATATCGGTACTATTCTGAGCAGGAGCTCGTACAACTGCAAACAATTGAACTGCTCAAAACAATGGATTTAACTTTGATGGAGATAAAAGACATTTTGCAGCAGAATGAACTCCCCAGAATTATTGCACTTTTAAAACAGGCAGAAAAAAAGGCAGATGAGAAAATCGCTCGCCTGCAATACGCAAAATCAAGAATTAAACGTGCCTATACACATTATGAAAATAAGTTAAACAGTGTAGATAACCAAAATGGGGAATTCTTTGTCAAATATCTATCAGAAAGGGTAATCATGCTTTCTGATAAATTGGAATACCCTACGATAAAAAATTTATGGAATTATCACAATCATTTTTATAAGCAAATTGAAGAAGCGTTGCAACCACAATTTTTGTTCGAAGAAATGGCAGGAATGTTTACAACACCAGAAAAAACCCGGTTGTTTGCCATTTGCTTAAAATATCCTTCAATAGAGGGGTTAACAATACTACCAGAGGGTAATTATTTATGTGCCAATTGCACCGAAGAGAATAAGGATATGGTATTGCAGAAATTACTTCAAAAGGCAAAGACAGAATTTGGTGTGTGTCCAGATGTCGTTCTTCACTGCATTGTGATAAATGGGGTTTTGCAATGGAATTATCAGATACAACTGCTCATACAGTGAGGCATACTCATACACAAAGTGCAAAATAAGTAAATGTAACAATTATCATAAGGTATTCTTTTATTGATGTTTAGTGTAGCTAATTATCTTAATAGTTATACAAAAAATCGGAAGATCACAACTAGTGATACATCCGATTTTTTGATTTATATGTATAGCGATAATAAAGTTGTTTTCTCCTTATTAGAACTAACACGCCTGTAGTTCAACAAAAATCTCTATAATGCAAGCAACTTTGAAAGAAAATTACAGCTTGTACATCGTCTGGTACAACTTCTCTTGTAGCTTTGGAATAAAGATTGATTAAAAATATCCCTCAATCTTTATCTAAAAGCAACTACAAGAACTCCATTTTAAAAAAGGATTGATCAAAATGGAGTTACTCTTTTTAAATAGGTATGAGATTTTTATAAAAAAGTTTGATAATTTTAATAAGCCTTATTCTGCAAACGCGCCCGATTGTGGAAGATAGTTTTCAAATAAAGCCACTGTAATTGAAGTATAGGAACGATTAAAAAATGCAGGTTTAAAGCGTCAAATTTACAGGTTTTTATTCAAATAATAAACTCTGAATAATTTTGAAAAGTACTATCGTAGCCATGTTTATGTATTTGCATAAAAAGCTGTATAGACAATATTCAAAGGAAAATCCAAGAAATGTTGGTTTAACAGCATTTCTTGGATTTTGGTTTCTTTCCAAACTTTCATTTGGGAACGTTATTAACGTTTACTAATGTATAAAAATTATTAATCTTGAGATAGATGTAACCAATCGAGTTAACGAAAAGGACTATTTAACATATGTCTTCGTTGAAGAAGTATCAGTTAAATGAAATGATTTAATTACTTTTTAACATTTATTACTTTGTATCCAACAAATAAGATTAAAAACCAAACTGGTGCGACATATAGGGCAACACGCATATCTGGAATAAACGCCATTAACACAATAACCATTAATAAGAATGCAATGGCAATGTACGTAGAAAGTGGATAAAGCGGAATTTTGAATTTCAGTTCGGCTACTTCCTCTTTCGTTTTTGACTTTCTAAATTTCAATTGCGCTAATAAAATAATCATCCAGCTTGTAATGACTGCAACAGTCGCAACAGCAGAAATATAGATGAACACTTTTTCAGGTACTACATAGTTTAAGACAACCGCAATTAATAACACCGCTGAAGAAAATAAAATCCCTCTACGCGGACTACCGTTTTTGCTTACTGTTTTAAAATATTTTGTAACATTTTTTTGTACCGATAAGTTGTGTAGCATACGTCCTGAACCGTATAAACCACTATTAAATGCAGACATTGCTGCTGTAATTACAACAAAGTTAATAATGTGAGCCGCAGCAGGGATGCCGACGTGATCGAAAATTTGAACGAACGGGCTACCTTCTGAACCAACTTCGTTCCAAGGATAAATAACCATCATAACGCCTAATGCACCAATGTAGAAAATTAAAATACGCCAAACGATGTTGTTAATAGCTGAAGGAATTGACTTGCTAGGATTTTTTGCTTCTCCTGCAGAAATACCAACTAATTCAACCCCACCGAATGAGAACATAACTAATACTAGTGACATTAAAATACCATGGAAACCGTTTGGCATGAAGCCACCGTGAGCCCATAAATTATCGAAGCCAATTGCTTCACCGTGGTTGCCAACACCGAAGAAAATAATGGCTAATCCTAGAACGATCATACCGATAATCGCAACAACTTTAATCATCGCAAACCAGAATTCGAATTCTCCGTAAGCTTTTACATTTGCTAAGTTTACAAGCGTCATAATAACAAGTACTACAAGGGCAGTTACCCATTGTGGAATATCAGGGAACCAGTAGTTAATGTATACACCGACTACTGTTAATTCTGCCATGCCAACGACAATCCACATGAACCAATACGTCCAACCAGATAAGAACCCAGCAAAGCTTCCTAAATATTTATTCGCGTACGTACTGAACGAGCCTGATACAGGTTCCTCTACTGCCATTTCGCCTAATGCACGCATAATTGTGAAAATAACTAATCCGCCAATTAAATAAGCTAGTAAAATAGATGGCCCAGCCATTTGAATTGTGGAACTAGAGCCATAAAATAAACCGACCCCAATGGATCCGCCAAGTGCAATTAATTGCATGTGACGAGTACTTAATCCGCGCTTTAGCTGTGAATCTTGATGATTGTTTTTCATAATGTCTTACTCCTAATACGTTTAGATTTTCAAATACTTTGCTCAAAAAAGGAATAAAAAAAAACGCCCTTTTGGATTAACCAAAAGGACGATTCAACTCGTGTTACCACCTTTAATTTATAAGCAATTCACATTACTTACCTTAAGAAGTACGGTCATTTGACGATACTCTCGCACATGATTACGGGTGCTTACCGGCGTAGCCTACTTAGAATGATCTTTTCGGTACACAGCTCCAAGATGAATTCTCAATCGTTTTACTTGCACCTCTCATCAACCGGTAACTTTCTGTTCGTAAAAATAATTGATACTATTTCTTTTCATAGCCTTTGTTCTATACAAATATTTTTGAATTGTTTTTCATTTTACAGAAAAAAATATTTTGTCAATATAATTTTTAAAATTTCTTCATAACCCGCTTAAATTATATATGACATTTTACTATATAAATACAACTCACCACTTAAATATAAAAACTAAAGGAAATATTTCAACAAATGTTAGTAAAGTTCATTTAAGATTGTTATTCAACAATCTGGCCCGATTGCGGAACAAGGTCCCAAAGGATCACATGAATGCTCTATACAAATCTAGTTAACATAAAGTCAATTATAGGAAATTAAAGAGGTTGAGTGCCCTTTAGGTACTCAACCTCTTTTGATTTTCTTTTTCAAGTTTTTTAAATTCTATAAATGCTTTAAAATCTTCTTTAGATACTCCAGATTCTATTAACTCTTTGACTAATCGAAGCCATTTTTCATCTAATTGTTTATTTTCCATGATTAACCTCCCTGGAATTAGAAGTGTTTTACTTTACAATTCCATTTATATAAAAAGTAACAGTTATTTCTTATAATCCACAACGGAAATACTTGGGTTATAAGGTAAATTACTCCTAATAATTAAAATTGCATATCCTATTTATTTCTAGTTAACATAAAATTCCTTATAGGTACTGAAAAAAGGATCTTCCAGTCGAAGATCCTTTTAGCTGATTGTTTAATTAAAGCACCCTATAGTTTAAGTACATCACTTCACAAACTTGCCTTTTTTCAACTTTATTTATTACAGTAATTTTTCCCCTTTAGAACATTAACAAAAATAGCTTCAAACCTGCTAGGCCTAACGCTATTACTATTCATTTAGTTCAAAACCTTTTCAAATCCATTCTTTTCCATGTTCACGAATGAATTGAAGTTCCTTTTGATAATGTTCAAAGTGTCCCTCATCGATCATTCTTTGAAACGCCAAATCTCCTTCTTCGGCTTTCCTTTGTATGGTTTTACATAATCCTTCTACTCGTAGCAACACCATCTCTAAAAAACCTTTTTCCATTGCCTTAATACCATAGGATTCAAAAAATAATTTAACCCTTTGTTTTATACGGTCGGCATCCTTTAATGGTTCATAATAAACTGCCTCACCTGTTTCAGTATGATAAAGTCTACTTAAAGGAACGCAAGTGTAAAGAGTATAGGCTATATCCCAAAGTCTTGGACCAGGAGCAGCAACATCAAAATCAATAATACCTACTGGTTTTTCGTGATTAAAAATAATGTTATAGATGGCAAAATCATTGTGACATAGCACTTCAAATGGCTGAGGGGTGTTATCGATTGGTTGCCAACTTTCTTCGATTGAAAAATCACTCACAGCATTATGATAGAGACGAAGCATTTTCGCTATCTCTTTTAAAGCATCATTTGACCACATATATTTTTTTAAAGGATAATTACCAGCTTCTCCTTCAATAAATGATAATATCTCTCTATCTTTTTCATCAATACCTAAAAACTTCGGTGCGTAGTCAAAACCTTCACTTTCCAAATGCTTTAATAACTTATGAATTTTGGTGCCATTTGCTTTTAAGTCTCGTCGCACAGTGTCACCCGAGCGATATACGTTTGAGATATTTCCTCCTGTTAGCATTTCTTCCTTTTCGTACTGACTTGTCATTAAAATTCCCCCGATATAGGGACGCTATGATTGTGCCAATAGAGATGTATTTTTACCCATAAATAGAAGCAGATATACAAAGGTATCTGCTTGGTAATGGGAATTTAATTGTCCACACCATGAATCCCTTGAATGATTTCAGATAGACAAATAAACGTATCCTTAAAATCAAGAATCGCCATCGTCTCTCTATCCAATTAACTAATCAGTTCAAAGTATTCCACATGTGTAATATAGATTCCCCTTTCTTTACATCTCTAATTTATATATTACCAAATATCACCAAATAAACAAAGAGGATTTTATGTATTCACTAAACTATTCTGTCTATTGCAACAACTCAAAGAATACATCATTTTCTCTGAGTTCAATACCATTAAAAGTATCTTGTTCAAGTAAACTGTCACGTTAGTTGAAGAAGGGAGTTTCTTCTTCAACTGATGTCACCCATTAGCTTAATAAGCTAGATTAAAAAACTCCTCTTATTTTATTTCAAGAAGAGTTTACATAATCACCCTTATCGGTATTGAAAAAGGATCTTCGGTTTGAAGATCCTTTAGCTACTTGTTAAATTAAAGCGCCCGATTGTTTAATAAAACAAAAATTATTTCTTTTCTTTATCGGTCCATAAAACTTTGTAGAAAAATGCGAGTTCAGCTTCTTCAATACCCGATGGTAGTTCCCCATTTTCGCCTCCACCAGAACTCAGTTCGTTTTTAGTAGTGCCTAGCCACGCTGCTAAATAAACAGGTTTATTTTTTTCTAAAGTAACTTTTTCTCCGACTAGCTTACTGAAAGAAGAAGATGTCATGTTACTTGAATAAATCGTTGTAGCAAGCCCAGATGGTATACCAGTGATCAGTTTTAAAGAATGGCCTTCATTTTCGATGTCACTTATTCCAAAAGAAATGAAGCTGTCTTGATATTTTGTTTCAGGCCCATCCCAAGTCTTTAGCAACTCCTCTTTAAACTTACCGTTTTTAAACACCTCCACTGAAAATTGCAATTCATCATCTTCTTTCGGAGTGCCATTCAGCTTGAAAAATTCAATTTGCCCCACACCTGTCTTGCTAATAAGAAGGTTTTCTTTTTCGCTCATGTTATATGACTCAATGGTTATTTGCGTATTTAATGGCGATTTTTCCTTTTCTAAAGGTTTTTCTTTTTCTACACCTGCACACCCTGTTAACAACAAAGCAAAAATTATAAACAAGTAACGGCTTTTAAAGTGTCGCATTTTTTGCTCCCCCAATTAATCAATGTTTCATTAAATTATTTCAAATTACCTCCATTTTCGCAATAAGCATTACTCCGTTAAATGGCCCGTTTGCTAAATAAGGTTTCTAAGGTATATATGAATGCTCTATACAAATCTAGTTAACATAAAATTGCTTATAGGTACTGAAAAAGGATCTTCGTTTTGAAGATCCTTTTAGCTGCTTGTTCAGTTAAAGCGCCCGATTGTTGAATTAGATTTTAATTAAGCTTCATTCTTTTTCCACATATTAAAGTTATAAATTAACTGAATTGAAAAGGTTAAAACGAAAAATAGCCCAACAAGTATATTTGCTAACATACTCCAATCTGCATAGCTGTAAATAACGATGGATAACAAAATCATTATAGGAAGGCTTGCGAGTGTTCTAATCATTTTTCGTCTATACGATAATTTAAAATAATTAAATCCAACACCTCTATCAACTTTTGGCGCATTTTTAAAAACAAAAGATAAAATAAGAGTAAAAATTAGCCCTATGACAAGGGATACGATGAAATATAACACACTCTCTCCTCCATTTATTCTAGTAATCCTTTATCTTTGAATATTATCCTTAATGATTCATTCACCAATTCAGATTTATAGTTTCTAGGAACACGATCAATGATGTTTAATATCTCTTCATCAAAATAAAACCCTCTGTACACTCTTTTAGAGTGTGTTTTCTTACCTGCAAGTAACATATCGATTGAATCCATTTCATCATTGCTAGCGCTAGCAGATTCAGCTTTGCCTTTGCTTTTTGTTTCACTTGTGCTAGCGCTAGCCATTTCACTTTTACTTTTATTGATTTCACCCATAGAAGCGTTATTTTTCCCAAACAATGTACTAAAATCAATATCGGATGGCTCGGGCAATTCTCCTAAATAGTTATAAACACTTTTCTTGCTATCCCATTCATAACCTAACTTTTTAATCTTCAGTTGAATCGTTCGATCACTTACGCCATACAATTCGGCCAGTTCTTTGATGGTCATTTCTTTCATCATAATTTTATGAATGATTTTACTTACTAGCATATGTAAAAGCCACCTGCTTTCATCTTGCTTTTACATACATATATTCATGCTAGCGTATTAAATGTCCTGCATGAAAGCCTTAATTATTTACATAATCACCCTTATCGGCACAGAAAAAAAGGATCTTCGACCGGAAGATCCTTTTTGCTGCTTGTTTAATTAAAGCCCGGTTAGCACAATAACTAATAATGCTTATTTTTCTTTTCCCTGTTTTAATAACTCTATAATTTCTTTGTTTTGTTCACTGGCTTTTCTTAATTTCCCTTCAATTGATAGACAGGTAATGGCTATCACAACAACTCCAACCGTTATAACAAATTCCATATTACGGACCTCTTTTCTCTTCATATATTTTATTATAAAAATCAATCTCCTTTGTGACTACTTATTGAAGTATCCTGCTGCTTTAGTTGAACAAGGTTTCTAAGGAAAATATGAATACTTTATACAAATCTAGTTAACATAAAGTTAATTTTCGGAACTTCCGAGACATAAAACCTCTTGGCTCTCAAGAGGTTGCCATTAAGGCAACCAAATTTTGTTTTTAAGTGGTATTGAATGAGACAAAAAAATAGAAGCTGTCGAGAAATTCTCGACAGCTTCTATTTTTTAATTCTAATGAAAATTATTTTGGTGATTTTCTAGAAAACTTAGTAAACAGAAAAACAACTGCTGCAAGTAAAACAAATATTACTAAAGGAACAATGATATTATTCACTATGACCACCAATCCTTTTTAAAAATTAATTTCCACTAGTAGTGAATACTCCATTTTTTACTCTACCATAAATATACAGGTTCGTACTAACTGGAGCAGTCATATACAATGTATATCTAGCTTCTGCAGGTTGAGAAGCAGTTTCAGTTTTTCTAACTATTGACAAAGTGTCTCTACTTACTATACCTGGTGGAATATCCAAATACCAAGGATCATATGCGCTAACAATTTGTCCCAAACCAGTTGATGAAGATACTTTAACATCAGTGTAAAAACTGTAATTTACAGTTGTTGCATACCAAATTTGCCTTAAAGGCAACCGATCTGTTTGTAAGGAGAGGCGGACTGCAAGAAAAAATAGAGTTCTTAATCAATCTTGCATTTTCTTCTTAAAGTAAACTGCTGCGTTAGTTGAAGAAGTTCTTTTGAATGTATGATTTTAGATAAATTCATACATTAAAAAGGCCGTCATTTGGCAGCCTTTTTATGACGCTATTGCCCCCGTTACTTTAAGATGTTTTTTGCCTCTTTAAGATAAGAATTCCTTGAATAATTGCACATGTTCCACAGAAAAAAGAGCTAATAATAGTTACATAAATAGGTGTTGCAATTGTTCCATCACCAATGGGTCCAACTTTTGGAACTAAGAAAATATAATAGACATAGATTAGAACAGCTATAATTGTCACACTACCACCGATAATTAAAAATTTCGCTCTCAAATAAGCCACTCCAATTTATCTCTTTTTAATAAATTCACTATACACCTATTAATTCAATAACATTCGAAAAGGCCCCTTCAAATTTCACTAACTTGCTCTTTAGTTGAGAAAGGTCTTTTCGAATGTATGATTTTACATAGTTTCGTACATTGAAAAGACCACCAATTTGGTGGTTTGGCTGTTGAATTAAAGCACCCGTTAGTTTAAGTACATTTATTCACATACTTAGTTCGTTTTCCATAATTATTGCTTCATCTATTAAAGGAATCCTGCCCGGTTAGCCCTTCATGTAGCGAAAAATCTATACTACACCACAGAAAATGAAAGATTATTACGTTTTTTCATTGGAGTTCAATAACCTTTAAGTAAATCCACCAATAAATCTATTCACCAAATGGCTAAGAATTCACTCCACTAGTCAAAGTGTACTTGATGCTTGAACAAGTAAGCGAGACAGTAAATCATAATCAGGAGAAGCACCCTCATGAATTTTCAGCCATTTTCGTTCAGCAGGACCTTCAAAGTCTTTAGGAACTTCTAGTTCAGTAGTATTCATAATCATAAACGCTATAGCATCCTTAGAAGGAGAAATCACTGCAGCAAATTTCCCATTTTTTAAGAAATGTGGCTTTTTATATTGAATCCGCTCTTCCACATCAGGTATAGATTTATGGACAAGTTCACGAAGCTGATTGCATATCTCAATCTTCCATTGTTGATTGAGATTTTCGATAAAAGAAGAGACCTCTTGATTCACTTTTATAATTCTCCTTTAAAATCTTCATCTTTGGAAAGTTCGCTATATTTCTTGAAATTTTCTAAAAATGCTTGCCAACCTTCTTTTTGCTGCTCAGCGGAATGGGTAACTTCTGCGTCAAAAACCTCAATTACCTTCGTGTCTCTGCCTTGACTAGTAAAAGTGATCGTAACTTTTCTTCCATCTCCAAGAGTATAAGAAATCAATTCGTTTATTTTAATTTCATCATATACTCCACCAAAGTCAAAACCAAAACTTCCATCTTTCGCTTCCATTCTTGTAAGAAATGTTCCACCTACTCTTAGATCATTTTCAGCAAATGGTGCATGCCAGTCATCTGAAGCAAAAGACCATTTCGTAATATGCTGTGGTTCTGTCCAATATTCCCACACTTTTTCAACTGGCGCATGAACTGTGGTCTCTACCTTTATTGTTTCTTTATTATCTGTATTCATTTAATATCCCTACCTCACTTTATCTAATTCATATCCCTGTTTTACTATATGATTAACTGGAAGACCGTTATTTATATGGTAGCCTTAAATAAGACTCAGTAGCACCAGACCCTAAAGATTTATATTGATGCACAATTGTTTTTATAATCAATGAGTATTGATTAACTAAAGAATTAACCCTGCTATTTAAGTATTCCACCATTCACTAAGTAACCCTTCAAACCAATTAACATATACACAAAACAAAACATATGTTCTCATATGGATTTTAACCTAATCTAAAAGAAAACACAACAAAAATTATTGAACTAACCTGCCCCTTTGGTTCCTTAAGGAAAAAAGAGCTGCTGATAAGCTCCTAATATTGAAGTAAAGAACCCGTTAGTGGAACATCAAATTAGAAAAACTCATATAGAACTTCAAAATACCAAAGTTCTTCCTTTGTAACTTTATAACGTCTATATCCTTCATAAAAGGCATGTATGTATGCAGGATTATTAATAAATTTCCCAATCGCTAAGGATTCATCATATCGAGGATCTCCGACTGTCATACCAGATACATCAATAAAAAGTTTTATCTTCCCGTTGATGACAAGCACATTATCTGTTGTGCAATCACCATGTATCATAGTCTGTTGAACTGGTATAGGTTTGTCGGACTTCAACTGATTTAACAACTCTAAGTTACCCTCCGTTTGTCCGTTTTCCACATAACTTTGTGCCTTGGCAAGTCGCTCCTCAAGCCAATTATTCTCTCGTCTAAAATATTGCAATTGTTTTTTTTCATGAAAATGATGAAGAAATTGTCCAAAACTCCTAATTAATGATTTCTTTTCTGTTGTACTTTTCGCTTGGTTTAAAGCAGAAGTTAACGTTATTCCGTCCTCAAATGACATTATTAAATGGCTTCCAATTTTCTCCTCGAAAAAACCATAGTATTTAGGAACTGGAATCTGATTATTGTTATTTAACTTTTCTAATACTAGAGCCTCAGTCTTCAACCATTCCTTATATTTTTCCTTAAACGAACTTTTAAGTACATAGGAACCATTGTTTGTTATGATCTGATGTACTTCTGAAGTACAACCCTGTTCATCCATTTTGATAAATCTATTTGTTTCACCTACTATTTTTTCAACCTTCTCTATTAATTCTGTATTCACTTTATATACACCACATTTTTTCTTAAGATAATACTTTATAATTCGCTCTTTTATTCAACTATCCTGCTTCGTTAGTCGAATAAGAGAAAGGTTGCCAAAGCAACCTGCTTATCATACTAAAGCACTCCTTTAGTTTAATTACGCTCGTGTGGAAAGTAGTGCAATGCCTTATCGGATTCCCCGGCCTAATTTGGTACTAATAGACGGTTCTAATCATATTCTTATAAGAAAACAATAAGAAGGAGTGCAAAGTCAGTTGATAAAAGTTAAGGTTGGTTTACAGCCCATTGTAAGTAATATAAATTTACCTACTGTTTTAAAGACAACCATACTTCCGGGTGACTCAATTGAAAGATTATTTATTGCAACTCAGGTAGGAGAGATCTTTTACATAGGAAACGGGGTTATAAGGACTTTTTTAGATATTCGCCCGCGAATCATAAAACTTGGTGATTCTGAACCAGGTGTTTCTCGTGGTGGATATGATGAACGGGGATTGCTAGGGCTAGCGTTTCATCCAGAATTTTATTATAACGGTCTGTTTTATCTTCATTATTCAGTAGCTGGAACACAAGGTCCAGGTGCTCTTTCTGAACCTTTTAAGCCTAACCCGTGTGATCCCAGAGCTTTAAACCTAAGATGGATAAATAGAGAAACTCAATATGATCATATTGATACAGTTGAAGAATGGATTTTACAATCGAATGATCAACCTCAAAAACGACGAACATTACTAAACTTAAGAAGACCATTTTTTAATCATAATGGTGTCAATAGCTTAAACTTTTCACCTGAATCAGGAAACCTTGTTTTAACAACCGGGGATGGTGGATCAGGCTATGATCCATTCAATTTAAGCCAGAATGATATGGAAATCGCCGGTAAAATAATTGAAATTGATGTAGTTAAGAATACATTTATCCAGAATCCACCCGTAGTCACACGGTTTAATGAACTTCCCGTACCTATTCAGGAAACGCTTACAGTAATTGCCAAAGGGGTTCGCAATATACCAGGCATTTCATTTCAAAGGTTTTATAATCAGTATATTAAATATGCGGGAAATGTCGGTCAAGATTTGGTAGAGTCGATTTTTTCATTCGTTCATTATAAACCAATACCGGTTACTCAGCTTATTCAAGCTTCTTTAATGAAATCTGAACCTGACCAAGAAGGATTCATTAACTTTGGCTGGCGAGGTTGGGAAGGTGCTTTTCCTACTTCGATTATAAGTGGCTGCACTGAAAATCAGACTTTGGATGAGAAAACAATTGCCTATTACAATGAAGCAATAACACTTTCAGCGAGTCGTCTTCAGTCTTTAACCAGTTATTTCCACAAAGATACCAGACCCGATAAGTTTGGAGGAACTGCACTTACAGGAGTGCAAGTCTATATGGGGAATACAATCCCTGGTTTAACAGGAAGCGTTGTGTTTACCGATCTTGCCCGGAAAGAATCTCAACCTCAGGTTAGAGGAGCTTTAGCTTATACCACCGTAAGACCAAATGGTGAACAAAATGATTTTAGTGTGATACAAACCGATTATGATTTTGGGTCTCAATCAGCCTATTATGTTAGTTTGGGAACGAATCTGAATCAAACCAGCTTATATTTAGCAGTTTATAGCTCTATGAAAGTGACTGATTTTAACCAAGGCACTGTTTTTGAAATAGTTCCATGAACCAAAACACTAAATTTCCACTTAATCTTGATAAATCTCTTACATGGATGTAATGAATCGAAATTAAAACCAAGTGACGGAGAATCACTAAATTATAATCATTTTTAATCATTTAAAAATGATTAAAGCAATTTCAACCCATAACCAGCTATAAATGAACGCAAATAAAAAGCCAATTGTAAGAAATGAAAAGGAAACAGAGACGGCTGAATCTAAAACTGGAAAGTGAAAAATAAATATTAGACTCATAGTTCCTAACATTAAAAGAATGGCACCAGTAGCCATAATACTTAACCCCTTCCTGAAAAGGTGAAAGGATGCCCCTATTCCAAGTCCTAACAATCCTGTTGTAAAAGAAAATACAATTAGTTCAGTTGGCTGTAGGATGAATAACAGCATAATTGTCAGAAAGTAGGATATTTCTCCAATTGGAATGGAAAACATGGAACATAACAGAATAGGTGCAGTGGCCAGAGGACTTATAAAATATCCTATCCCTGGTAAAAATCCAGCAGCCTGCAGAATAGTTGCCATACAGGCTAAAATAGACACTAAAATGAGCTTCATCGTTTTTTTATGTTTATTGAATATTATTTGAGATAAACGAACCTCATCAGAAATAGGTTTAAAAAACACACCTTTCCACCTCATTCTAAATGGTTTATACGTTACCTTACATTATACTTACCATTTATTAGAGGTGGAACAATTACTAATAATCCAAGCATCAATATCCTCTGTAATAAAAAATAAGCTTAATAAAAAATCTCTCTAAACCTTAATCGATAATACAAAGTAGAGAAGTCCGTTCGGGGAGGAAGTAAGTTATTTCCTTTGCCTATAAAAAAAACAAGGCCTTATCGGTCCTGCATTTTATTCGACTATTACTTTCCCAACCATTCCTTCCTGGAAATGGTACCGACATATCAGTTCATATGTACCGGGCTGTTTCGGATTCACGGTAATATTTTTTTCTTCACCCGGCTGGACCTCGACGTCAATGCCGAGCTTTTCAACCGTGAAGGTGTGCTCTTTACTGCCTTTGTTTTTCAATATCAACGTTGTGGCTGTTCCATTCGGAATAGTGATGACTTTCGGATTAAAGAAATTATCGTTCAACTCGACCTCAATCGATTTCCCCGTCTCCATAGGCTGATTTACAACACCGGATTCGGCAAATACGCCGAGTGAACCTAGTGTTGTCACGACTACAACCATTGCAAGCGCACCGACCAATCCTGTTACCCACTTTTTCACAGACATTTGCAATCCCTCCTTTCCTCTATTTTTTTCTAATTCATAAAATATTATTACAATAACTTTGGTTGCGTGCTTTCAGATAGTAAGTTTTTTATCTGAAACAGTGAAAAGAAAAAGATCGACTCTAATGACGATCTTCTGGAATCTATTCTTATGCAACTAAACTGCCCCGTTTGTTTAATAAAATTATAAGAGGTTTTATGTTCAATTATGTTTGTTATTGTCCCGAACCCAGGCCGTGAATGCTTCGATGCCATGCACGACTGCTTCAGTACGTATGGAGTGAAACTCTAATTTCGACTTTCTAGAGAATTAGTACATTTTTGAAAAAAATACAGTGATGTATTTTGAAATAAATAAAAGTGTTGCACCTCTAATTATGCATTCAAAACCCTGTGCTTTTTCAATAGACTAAAAGGTATTTATGTACTAGGAATTTTACATACAAAAATTTCAATCTATAAAAACTCTAATGCTGGATAAAACATTAATTTATTTCTATATTTCCCACTAAAACGGATATATTTAGTTTTTTCGTACTATTAGGTACATTTTGAATTAGTTCTTTTCCCGGTCCTTTATTTGAGATAGTATAATTACTGTCTTTGGATATTATTTTCCCATTCTTAGTTGAAATATTTAAACCTATATCATCAGTTTTTATCCCTTTAGGTAGCTCAACTTTTACATTTCCATTAGAAATTTTAATATTATTTTCTCCTTTAACACTTTTGAGAACTAGACTCTTTAAACTTCCTACTTTATTTTTAATATTGATTTGTCCATTTACTTCCCCTAAGTTAATGGAACCATTTCCCGATTTAATATTTAAAAATTCTCCTTGAAAGCCACTCAATCTTATAGTACCCACATCCGAGATAAGGGATAGCCGACTAACTTCAGCAATGTAATCTATATCAATGTCTCCATTTTTTGTTTCTAAGTGAAGCTCATCTAACAAACGTGGTGGTATGTTCAGCAGTATTTTTCCTCTATTCTTTTTACCAGGTAACATCTTTTTCCAGGTTTTATTAAATGTTAGTACATTAATAATTGCTTTATCATTAGTGTAGGTAATATCAATGGTTGGCTTTCCTACACCCTGAGATTCAAGATAAAAATCGGAATCCTTACTTATCAATTTAATGTTAGAAAAATCCGAATTAATCTGTACCTTATTGACATTTTTAATGTTTGATCTGTATTCATAATGTTTTTTATAGCTGTTCAATGAACCCAAAACTAATAATGACATTAAAATGATTCCTCCAATAAATAAGATTTTTTTTCCTCAAATTTCTAATCCCCCTACAAAATAATATTTTAACAACTAAAACATTTAATAATTATAATATATAACAGCTCTATTTTTAATTCAATATTTTCAAATAAAAAAACAGATCGTGTTATGATCTGTTTCGAATGGTTTCTTCAATATTTTTAAATAAGTGATTTATCTCCGATAAGGAATGTGTTATAGATTCTAACTGTTTAATTGAGAACTTTAAAAATATTTCATCAACCCTTTCTTCTCCTTTTTCTGTTAGAGTAACTCTTACAACTCTACGGTCCTCTTTTAACCTTATTCGTTCAATATAATTTAGTTGTTCAAGTTTATCGCACATATTCGTTGCTGCTCCAGGTGTTAAAAGAAAAGCATCTGAAATATCTGTAATTTTTAAAAAACCAAACAATTTCAGTCTTAATAATAAGAGTACTAAATTCTCAGAGATTTCTTCATCATTTGTAAGAAATTTCATAAAGTTATTTGATTTAACTTGAATATTAAACATTTCCAACGTTAAAGATCGAACAGATTCATCCTTAATCTTATTCATCGTAAACACCCTTTACAGTTATTTGATAAATTAAAATATATAATAATTATATATTTTAATTTATCATAGAAACAATGTGAAGTGACTAATCTTCTTCGACTGCTCATAAGTTTGGGTAATCCTTCACAATCTCAATTATTATTCTACATGAATATGTGAAAGCGTTCCTCAACAATCTACCCGATTGTGGAATCAGAAAAAACCCTGCATATCAACACAGGATTTTTAATCAAACTTTAAAATAAATTATCAATCTTTATTTTAAATAATCGAACTTTATTTCATTATCAAGACCTAAATTAAAAAAGTATAGATAAATTAAAGGACATAACATATTTTATATGACTAATATGCTATGTCCTTTCTCATACAACTAATTGGCAGTTAATTGAATTAGAAAGAGACACCTATTCCACAATCGCGCCCGATTGTTGAACATCGTTATTCAACTAAAGTCCCTGGAAGTAGTCTTATTGTAGCTATGTTTATATACCTTTGCATAAAAAGCTGTATAAACAATATTAAAAGGGAAAGCCAAGAAATGTTGGTTTCACAGCATTTCTTGGCTTTTTGTGTATTTTCAAACCTTCATTTGGGAACGTTTATTAGGTTTATTTTGTATACTTTATAAATCCTTTTTTCACATAAGCTCACGTTAAATCCCAAAGGCTTGTATAGCTTCTTTGCTGAGCTATTTTCAGATAAAGCTGTTTGCTCAAACCATCGCATTTTTTTGTCTTTTCTAACAGAATAAAGCCACGTGATTTTTCACAATCCTTGCATAAAAAAGTTACAATGTGTCTTTTTCTTTATTTTCTATTAAAAGTAGCTTAATTTCCATTAGTTCATTTTCTATTCGGTGAATATGTTTTTGCATATCGTCAATTTCCTGCTCTGCTTTATAGTTAATAGTAAAGTCAATAATTGACTCGTGCTTATCACGTGCTGCCTGTCTGTTTTGGCTCATCATTATTACAGGAGCCTGAAAGGCCGCAATAAAAGATAGACATAGATTCAATAAAATAAACGGCGGTTCATCAAAATGGAATCGAGTAATTGACAACGTGTTCCATACTATCCAAATGAACAAAAAAATCGCAAAACAAACGATAAATTTCCAGCTACCTCCGAAGGATGAGATTTAATCTGCCACATGATCAGGCCATCTTGTTTTTCTTTGGTATTCTTCATTTAAATTGTTTAGAATGCTTTTTTCATAGCTATCTACTAATCGATCAATTCGGAGAGTATTTTCTTGATTTAACTCAATATCAAAACCCTGAATTTGAGATACTTCCTTATTTTGCATTCTTGACATTCTAACTACCTCCCTAATAGGCAGTCTGATTCAGTTTTAACACATAGGAGCGAATTCATTTTATTATGCTTATTAAAATCCGACTGCCAATAGTTTAAATTCTCATTACTCCTATTTAAATGAACTTTGACTATCTATTAATTCATAAAAAAAAGCCTAAATAGATGAACAGTTAGAATCAATGCCCTACTGTTTGCTGCTCCTGAACGTAAAACATCTTTTTATAGAGCAAGAAGCGTCGGGGTTTCTCCCAACGCATTTTTGTAAGTTTTATTTTTTCTAATGTACTAAACTATCCAAATCCGGCTGCAATTTGTTCCGTAAAACATACAGCATGATAGCACCTACAAGGAATGAAACGGCATCTGCAATGACAAGCGACCAGATTACTCCGTGGAATCCGTTTATATGATTGGCGATAAACAACACAGGAATTAGTGTAATTCCTTGAATAATTGCCATAATAAACGCTGCAGTTCCTTGTGCTGTTGCTTGAAATATACCCGTAAACAACGTGGTCATTCCAGTAATAAACAAGGATAAGAACGTTACATGCAGAATGTAACTTCCCATTTCAATTAAGTACGGGTCATTCGTAAATAAACCAATTAAGTTATCAGATATCAGATAGACGATAACGCCGAATACGAAGGCTAAAGCCACAATCATTTTAATTGTAAATCCGATTGTATGCTTCATGCGCATTTTATTCGCTGTAAAAGAAAAGGCAATGAGCGGTACTACTCCCTCGCATAAGCCCATCAGAATAAACTCAGGAAATTGCAATAAACGTGATGATATTCCGTAAGCAGCTACTGCCTGATCCCCATACTCTACAAGAAAGTGGTTTAAGATGAGAGACATTGCACCCAAAAAGATACTCATAATAAAGACAGGAACTCCGATTTTAAATACATTACTCAGAATCTCTTTAGAAGCTTTGAACCATTTTACTGAAACGGTTAAGAATTGGCTTTTATATCCTATATGAAAGGCGTAGAATGCACTCGCAACAACGTTAGAAATTACCGTAGCGGACGCAACCCCAGTTACGCCCCAATGGAAGACGAAAATGACTAGTGTATCTAGCATAATATTCACGACAACGCTGAGAATCATACCAATCATAGACGTGATTGCTGCACCTTCTGAGCGCACGATATTCTCCAGTGTGAAGAACAATATGACAAATGGTGAGCCTAAAATCATAATTGTGACATAGTCCTTTGTAAATTCGAAGGAGTCAGATGTTGCCCCAAGACCATAAACGATTTGATTAATCAATGGGAGGCCTACAGCTATCACGATAAGACCGAGAACTAAGCTGCTGTAAAAGGCGAATGAAGACACATGCTTTACATCATCATATTTTTTCTCTCCTAGTAAACGTGAGATGAATGTACCACTCCCCATGCCAACCAAATTTCCTAGCGCCATAATGATTGCAAATAATGGCAAGGTTAATGCGAGTGCGGTTAACATGGCAGTACTGTGGAGCGTACCAAGGAAATAGGCATTCAATATTGAATATATGACACTCATTGACGTGCCTAGCATCATTGGTACAGCGAAATGGGCTACAGCTTTACTGACCGGTGCTTTTTCAAAGTAATAGAGGTTTTCTGCATCCATGTGGATCACTTCTTTCTTTTGAATAATTATCTAACAGTGTTAGTTTGAATCTTACAGTGTTAGATGTTATCATGAACTTATGAATCTGTAAAGCATAAACTTACAATGTTAGATGAAATGGAGGATACCGATGAAAAAACAGCAGCCTCAGATTTCGGAGGATAAGATTTTAGAAGCCTCATGGGAGCTTCTTGGAGAGGAGGGTATTGAGAAACTCAGTATGAGAAAATTGGCAGACAGGCTTGGGATTCAGGCTCCCTCTTTGTATTGGTACTTCAAGAGCAAACAAAATCTATACCAGCGTCTAGCCAACCAGGTAGCGAAAATAATTTTGGAGGAATTCCACTCCGAAGGGGATTGGAAAGAACAGTTGACTGAGCTTGCGGTAACGGTACGGAGCGTACTCAGCCGCTATCCATGCTCTACGCAGATTATGATGATGACACTGCCCCACGAACCAGATATTATCCGGTTCACCAACCGGATGCTGCTATGCGTGGAATCAACACCGCTTGAGCAAGAGCAGAAAATGCAAGTGGTTACTACACTCGTTAACTATGTCTATTACTTTGTTCTAGATGATTATCAACATCAACGTAATGTCTCAGCTATCCTTAAGGCCAATGAAATGCTTCCAGGAGAAGAGATGATTCGTCTTTTAGACTCTATGAATGAGACGGATGCGGGACTGTTCCGGAGGATGTTCAAGAACGAATTATTTGAGCTGATGGGGACTGACAGAGCATTTGAATTTGGTTTGAAGTTAATTTTGCTCGGGATCGAGCAGGTGATAAAGGAACAGGTGGAGTAAATGTAAAAAAACGCCCATCCTGTTATCGGATGGGCTGATAAGCTATGTATTATAACCAGGTAGAAGGGCTTCTACAATCTATAGAAGTCCTAACTAAACTGCTTCGTTCGTTGAAGAAAAAATGCACCCAAAGTGTCGTTTGGTGATATTTTACAAAAGAATGTTATTCAATAATCTGGCCCGATTATGGAATAGCACCGTTCCTTGTTTCAGAAAAGAGCCCGTTTTCGGAAGATCGTTTCAAGGACCTTATTAAAGTAAAGCACCTGATAGTTTAAGTGAATTACATCATAAAATTAATCCTTTTAAACATATTATTATTTTCTTTTAAGTGAATTAGTCATTGAGAAAAAGTTCATATCTTTTGCAGATCCAATGTATATATAAGTTCACCGTTATCATCTTTGGAAAGATAAGTAAATTTAAGCTTTTTAAGTAAATTGATTGAAGCAAGATTTCCAGGTGAAACACCTGCATTTATACTGATACAGCCTTTTTGCTTGAGCCAAGCGATAATTATTACAAGTACTTCATATGCATAGCCTTGCTTGGTGTGAATAGGACTTATAGTGTATCCAATCCAAAAAGTGTGATTTTCCCTTTTTAAATAAACATCACCAATCAATCGATTAGTTGTATTGTTGATTATGGCAAGCTGTCCCCCCTTTAAAAAAGAAAGTTCGCTAAGTAATTCTTTAGCATACATTTGCTTTGTCAATCCTTTGAAACCCTGATATCGCATCCAGTTTTCATCATTTCTATATTGCATAAAATCGTCAAGGTCTTTTTCTTCAAATCGACGTACAGTACATCGTTCAGTCTTTATCTCCATAAAACTTACCTTCCTTTTTGTTTGTAAATAAATCTCAAACAGAACTAGTGTTATGTTATCGTAATTTTCTTTCTAGAACCAACAAAAAATTTTTTCGCACTCGTAAATTTAACTAAGATGCTATAACTACTTATTAAAAAAATGTTAATTCAACTATACTGATACTGCCTGTTGTGTAAGTAAATTTGTTCACAATCTCAATTGCATTATATAGGTATAGGTGATTACTTTCCTCAACATTCCGGCCCTTTAATTTAATATCAATTATTTTAAAATTCCATGATTTGAGCAATCACTTTATTCCAAAATATGGACCTTTAATAAAAAAAGCGATCTTCTTTATTGAAGAATCGCGCCCGATTACTGATTAAAATGATTAGATATACTCCCATAAGCCATAGTAATTATTAAGTTTTATCATGATTAAAGATAATATAATGGAAAGTGGTAAAATAATCAAAAACTGCATTTTATGTTTCGGTATGATAAGTAACAAAACAACTATCATTATTAGATATATTCCCATAAACCATGGTATTAAATAGTAATGATGGTGAATGGGTAAGTAAGCGTTACGGTATTCAAACCCTTCTAACAGCAATATTGTGATTGGAAGGGACAAAATAATATTAGAAAACAATCCGCTTCCACGCGCATACCACATAATATAAGCACAAATAGGACTAATCACTGCACATATACTCCAAAAAATAATCGCTCTTTCTGGGAAAAAATTTAGAAAAAGGATTGTGTACACATAATAAACGGTCATCATCGATCCAAAAAAGGCGAATACTTTTACAGCCGCTAATTTGGGCGAATAGCTGAAAACCGATAAAATCGTTGCAACAAATACCCATATACCAAGACGACTACCTATATCAGTGAATATTAGGTTGAAATAATAAGGGTTATCCACAATCTTTGCCAATGAACCCAGAATAACCCCGATAATAATTGCATTCACTATTGAAAAGACTTTTTGTTTTGTAGTTGTTTTGTTCGCAACTCTAATCCCTATCAACTTATTATACATTTCCATTATACCTTCCTATTTTCCAAACTTATTTTTATATTCTTAAGAAAAGTGGGAACGGATTCCTTTAATCCAAATCTCCCCCATTAAGATGCCGCATTGCAGCCAGAATTTGTAACAGTGTTATACCAGAAAATGGCCCTATTACTGAAAAAGGCATAATTCCTTTTCAAGAATAGCGCCCGATTGTGGAAGATCGTTATTCAATTAAAGCACCCTATAGTTAAATAAAAAATTCATTCTTACTATTTATTTCACAATTTATTTTTCAATATATTTAGAAAGAAAGATAAGGAACTACAACTCCAAACCTTTCCATGTTTTTATCAACCAATCTGCAAAAAGTGTTTCTTCTTCGAATTGAGGGTAATGTGCAGAATGTTCAAAGACAACAAAATCCTTATTTGGAGCATCCAAGTTATCATAATACGCTTTTGCTGCATTTGTAGATGTCATATAATCATATTTTCCCATGACGAAATATAAAGGAATATCTAAACTATCTACTATTTTTGTAATATCATTCTCTTTCATTTCATCTTGTAATATTTCTTGTGTAGCTGAAATTCCCTTAAAATAACGAACAACATCAAGGAAGTTATATTCTGGACTAGTTAAAAACCCAATGAAATAGTCCATATTATCATTAATTAACCTACCTGCCCCTCCGTATTTACGGACCATGTTTCTGGGAGTAAACGATTCGCCCTTTTTAATAGAATCTCTAAGAAATTCTAATTGATCTACATCCTTTAGATTTCCAGCCTGTTGCGCTTGGCGTATTGTATATTCTAGGCTATCCATTTCACTATTTGTATTATTTGAAACTTGACCAATACCGATATATGCTGCATAGTTTTCAGGATTTTTACTAGCAGCTTGCAGTCCTATGTATGTTCCAAAAGAATGACCAATTAATATGACCTTTTCTTGAGAAAACTCTTTTTTTACATATTCAGTCAGTGCCAATAAATCATCCACATGTTTATCTGTGGTTATATTTGAGTAGTCTTCAAAGAAGTGAAACGACTTCCCGCTTCCTCTCTGGTCATAATGAACAATTGTAAAATGCTCTTCAAGTAAATCTTGATACTTTCTAACATAAGGAATTTCAGAGCACCCCGGTCCACCATGTACGAAAATGATAATTGGATTGTTTCTATCAACACCTCTCATCATTACTTCAAGTTCTGTTCCGTTCATTTCTATGCTCTCTAATATTGCAATGCTGTTTTCCCCATTTATATTAGGTGTCCAAGTAGGAAACAATAGAATTAGAAGTATGAACAGAGTTATTGATATGAAAAAAATGGTTAACTTTCTTTTACTTTTCACATAGAAAACTCCTTATCTACTTTTGGCCTTACCCCTTGAATTGGTCAAATCAACAAAAATTGCGTTGAAGTTAATTCGTTAAGAATTTTTTAAGAAATTCACTTTAATGAGAGATATAAAATACGTTAAGTTTCGCTATTTCTTCGAGATACGATTTCATTTTATTTCCCCAATAATCTACAGTTATTAAGGAATATTCATTCAATCTTTTGTTAATACCTTCTTCAAGTAAACTGCCCTTTAGTTTAAGTACATATCTTCACTATACAATTTATCATGTTATTCAACAATATGGCCCGATTGTTGAATAACAGCTAAAGACGATTCTTCAACTAAACTGCACTTTACTTCAATAAGAAAGAGCTATTCTCCTTCTTGAAGAATAGCCCCCGTTAGTGAAAAATAATTATATTTTCATCGTACAAATTTTATAGATGATATGACCATTAACTTCAGTTGTTCCTGTATAGACACCCATTTGCAAATTGTAATAAATCGTCCAACGAGGAAAATGTTCTTTCGTTCATTTATTTTGCCTCAAAGTTCTAGGGGCTTACTCACCTACCATACCGTCGTTATCACGATCGTCCATATATGGGTATAACCAATGATCACTCGTTATTGGCATGCTATAACCCGCTGCTTTTGCTTCTTTAATCGTCACTTGTCCATTTCCATCTGTATCAACGCTAGAAATATCTTCAGTGCCATTCGAAGCATTGGACTTATTAGAACTTGTTGACTTATTTGAGTTAGTTGATTTACTTTCAGTTAATCCTAGAGATTTATTTATTTCATCAGGGTTGCCGTTATCAAACTCATCTACAATTTTATTCCCTTTTAAAGTGTAAGTGTACTTGTAATGAGAAGGAATCTGCGTTTCTGTATTAGGATATGTGATAATTGCTTCAAAATTAGTAGCTCCACCAGCTTTACGAATAGCGTCTTCCAAATATGCTTGATCACCATGTCGGTTAAGCGTACTATCTTGTGGCGTAATATTATAAGCATTTGATACCCCACCAAGAGAATCTGCAATAATATGTCCTTCATCTAAATCTGCTCTTTCTACACCAGGAACTTTTGCTTCATCAGCGTAGTATCTGCCAGACGATGTTACAGGTTCGGTACGGTCATCTTGTAGAACGATTTCGTCAGCAATGACACGAACCAATTGCCCTGCCTCATTCGTGAATGCATAGTAATGTCGGTCCCCAAAACCAATGTCAACGACGACGTTAGGTTCGCGATGTCCTGACAAATCACCACCATCAACTTCAATAAGTTTGTATCCCGAGAACAGGTCATTATTTTGTTCGGTTGACGTTTCTTCCACTACTGGTTCATCTACAACCGTAGTGATCGTCTCTTCTTTTTCGCTATTATTTTTATTTGTTTCAACTGTGGTTACTTCTTGTGAATCTGTTTCTACATCTGTATTGGATGTATCTTCTACGTTGGTACAACCAACCATAAAGATGATCGTTAAAAGTAAGATTAAATAGTTCATTTTCTTTTTCATTTTAAGACTCTCCTATAATAGTTTCATACTGTTCATTGTAAAAACGATGACTTTCAACTTATTCCCCCATAACTTATCTTGTCTTATCTTATTCTATAATCTTATCATAAAAGACCAATATCCTATTGAATTAACCTGCCCGTTAGTTTAATAAGAAAAAAAGACCTGCCGTAGCAATGAATTGTTCAACGAAAGCTCTTTTTGCTTTAATTAAAATTTGTTCAAATCCTCGGGATATACCTGGTGTTTTTTATAAATAATAAGATTGTTAAACAATAAATTAAGGAGGACTTGTATGCAACCGAATCAACAAGCTAATGAGAATTTGGGTTCTATTATGAAACCAGGAAGTGCCGGAACTAATGCCCAAAAAGTAAAACAAGAAATTCAAAAAGATGTAAGCGAAGGACAAGGTGCAATGACTTCTCGTGAGGCAGGAGCAATTCGGGATTAAAAAACCACCATAAGTAAAATATAAGAACAATTAATTACCTATATAAAGCCTATATCTTAGATTACCGAGTAATCATTGATACAGGCTTTTTTTATACTCTTTCTTGAACTAACGCACCCTTTACTTTAAGTGTAATTCTTCACAATCTTATAGTTAAAGGACCAAAAAGCTGAGGAAGAACCTTTTTTTGAAACTCCCATTACCTCATAAAACTATGTATCTGTTAAAAACATAAACGAAGCTTTTTTAGCATTAGAAAATTTTATAAGCGAAAAAAGAGAGTGTCTTATAGCGGCCATGGTAAAATAGTGGTGTGGGGACTTGGAGAGAGAATTTTGGACGAATACAAAAAGTGTGACTACAACACTGATTTACAGGTTTTAGAAAAAATATAAGTTTTTAGTATGCAACAAAGTGTAAACATCTATGTAGACTATGAATTTTTGTTTCGTGTTGTTTGTAAAGGGAGTGAAAAGAAGATGATAAAAGGTTTATTTTGCGGTTTAACAGGTCTAGACATTACGTATTACCAAAATGAATTTCCATCTGAAAACTTCAAAAGTAAAACGAACGATTATCAAACATTTATCGGTGGTCCTGCTGCCAACGCAGCCATTACTTATTCGATTTTAGGAGGGGATGCCACTCTTATTACCTGTTTGGGAAACAGTACGATCGCTAAGGCAATCAAAACCGAGTTGACAGATGATTATCATATAAAGGTAATAGACCTGGCGGAAGATGAGAATCGATTACCCAGTTTATCCAGTGTATTGGTAAACATGCAAAAAGCCACTCGAACAATCTGGAGCGGTCAACAACAGTTTTCCATTAATAATGAAACTATCTATGAAAATCTAATAATGGAAAGTTCATTTTGTTTTTCTGATTGCAATATTCCTGAAATATCCATTAACTTTCTAAAAAAATCGAGAATGTCTGAAAAACCTATCATTTTGGATCCTGGTTCTTGGAAATCACACTTTCCTGAATGCTTATCGTTGGCTGATGAAATAATCGCCTCTATCAACTGCACTCCCCCAGAAAGAGATTTAGTCACTTTTTTAAAATCTACAAGTGTACAGAACATTGCACTAACAGATGGAGAAAACGATACATTGTGGTTTTCAAACTCCAAGCATGGAAGGATTCACATTCCAAAAGTAGAGGCCATAGACACTTTAGCAGCAGGGGATATATTACACGGTGCTTATTGTTATTATCGGTATCATGAAAACGAACCATTTGTTGAAGCATTAGAAAAAGCCACATTGGTGGCATCTAGAAGTGTTCATTATGCAGGACCTCGTGAGGGTGTTTTCAAGTTTATGAATAATCGTTTTTAATTCGTTCTTTTTAAAAATTAATTTATAGAAAAAGAGGGTATGTCCCTCTACCTTAAGAGGTCTTAAAAAATTGTCCATGCAGGCGATGCTTACTTTTGCTGCTATGAATTTTAAGAAGTTGGCAACATGGACTTGGACCAGTTCAAAAATGGTATAAAAATTGACCCCAGAGGGGGCTGCTTCAAGAAAAATTTAACATTAAAATACTTTAAAATGTAAAAGGGCACCTGAATAGGGACATTCAGAATGCCTTTTGTCTATAATCTGAGATCTTCAATCGAAGATCATTTTTTTATGCTGTTTATTGAAGTAAAGCCCCCGTTAGTTGAACAACATTTTTGAAATAATTTTCAGATAAATTATCATTAACAAATGTCACTTCAAATGAGTCATTAATGCTTCTTTCCGATCACTTTATATTTTTATCAAACGTCTATCATTTTAAAATAGCGATAAATTTTTTCCAACTTCTTTATTTGATTTCCCTTTGGACTTTCCATATTACCAAATTCAAAGAACTTCACTTTTTTGATTCCTACAAAATTAAATAATGCTCTTTTCATCAATGTTTTGTGAGCATTGTTCAACCAGAAAAACGGATAATGTGTAGGTCCCTTCATAGTGGATACACATACAACTGACTTTCCTTTCAAAAGACCTTCTGGGAAAAGTCCTTTCTTATCCTTATACGCGAAATTAGATGCAAATAATTGATCTATGTACCCCATAAGCATTGCAGGTGGTCTTCCCCACCAAATTGGATAGACAAAAACAATCTTGTCAGCCCACATAATTTGATTCCGATATTTTTCAAGTTCGGAATCCGTATGCATATCACGTCTTCGTTTCTGTTCATTAAACATTAGGAGTGGGTTAAAGTCCTCTTCATATAAATCTAAGACCTGTAACTCCTTTATGTTAGGATTTTCATTACTTCCTTTGATTACTTGTTGTAAAAATGCATAATTTAAACTTTCATGATTAGGATATGTGTAAATAACTAGCGTTTTCATAACACACCTCTTTTACTTATCATTTGATAAGTAAATCATAACACTCTGTATTTTTTGTTGTCAAATGATAATTGTATTATGATAACAATTTTGTTATCTTATCTGTAAGAGGTGAGAGAAATGGAGAAAAAAGCTCTTTTTACTAAACTTGTGTCATTTACAACTTCCGTTCATCGTGTGACACAGGAATTAACACAAAACGCCAAGTCGGATTCAATCACACCCGTTCATTATAATATTCTTGAATATGTCACCGTCAGTCAGCCTGTGACACCAAGTGAGATTAGTGATTGTCAGCATATGTCTATGCCTAATACCAGTCGCGAACTCCGAAAGTTAATTGAAAAAGGATTAATTGAAAAAATAAGTGATACCGAGGATCGACGTAAGCAATATATACGTCTTTCGGATGAAGGGGAAGACCTGATGAAAGAGGCCTTTGCAACTATAGAATCTAAGTTCCTAGCTAGAATACAAAATGCTTCTAAAGAAGATTTAGAGGAAATTGACCGTGCCTTAGATATTCTTCAGACAAAACTATTTTTTTAATCCAGATAATGAACAGAATAAACGCCCCATCAATTGAGTGTTGATTAATTATGACTAAGCCACTTTTAATTGATGGGGCATTACTTACTTATGATAAGGTTCTCCCCCAATATGTCTAAATGAGGTCGATTTTTTTATCCGTTTTATTAAACTATTACTTGCTATAGTTAATCTCAATCCACTTTTTACTTCGAACAATTCTTAGCTGTCATGTGGACTTCATACTCTGAGTTGCTTGTAAAACATGCTTGATTCTTTTACTAATTTTACTGATATGATGTTTACTCGTTTTGATGTTTGCATAAACATCGCCCCTACATATATATATTAAATTACTATTAAAACAATCTTATGTATGGATCTCCTTTACAATAAAAAGTGATACAATTTATTAATAAATACAACGTGCCACACATCATTTAGACCGTGCCAATGCGGTTGTTCAAGATGTCGAGGTAAGTAATAGGATTCGTTAAATAAAAAATGCCAGTGATTTTGTTATACACTGGGCGTTGAACTACACCCTCTTAATTCATTATTCTTTCGATGAGCTGTCGTTTAAATAAACCTCGCCACTTTATAAATCATTTGTTCTGGATAACGTAGATTAATAACCGCGTCCTGCAATTCTTGTGCCGGGGCACGCGTTGAGAGTGACACAATTATATTGGTTGCGAAGGCAGCTATCGCTCCGAAAATACCAGCGTCTGGATAATACCTAGTATCGCAAAGCCACCATATTTCGCACTGAAAATATAAAGAAGTGTCACAGATAAACCGACAAGCATACCGGCAATTGTTCCTTTTGCGTTAGCACGCTTCCACCAGACACCTAGTACGAGTGAGGGGAAGATAGTACCAAATGCCTACGTAACGATTTGTGTAATAACACCAGGTGGATTTAGTGCAATAAGTCCAGCTAGTAGTGTTGCGACGATAATCGAAATACGACCTACAAATAAACGTTTACGGTCAGAGGCTTGTAGATTGATGATGCGGTAATAAATATCATGTGCGAACGAAGAAGAAATAGAAATCATTAAGCCCCCAGATGTGGATAACGCGGCCGCCATTGCACCAACAGCAACGAGACCAATAACAAAACACTCTTCAACTAACCTGCTCCATTAGTTGACGTAGAATGTTTCACAATCATTAGCTATCCAAATTGAGAAGATTCTTTTTCATCATTGTAAAAACTACTGGATGACCATAAAATTCGCCCTTATTTTCTTTTACTACTTCGAACCCTTCTCTTTCATAATAAGATATATTGGGATTCCCTTTATACACCGTTAACGATAAAGTAGTTGGATCTTTGAAGTTTGCAAGTCCAATTAGCAATAGTTGTTTTCCAATCCCTTTTCCTTGGTGGTTAGGATGAACATATAAGGACTCTAAGAATACGTTTTTATCAGATAAATCCCCCGAGAAAAAAGCATATCCCATAATCTCTTCATTATTTTCAGCAACCAAATTTAAAGAGGATTTAAACCGATTATTCATCTCTTCATTAGAATAAGCATCCTTTAAAACTTTTTCTTGTATATCCGCTGGGATAAACCTACTATATGTATCTCTCCATGCAGCATCAGCGATAGCCCTGACGCTTTCTACATCTGTTAAGCTCATCTCTCTTATTATCATTAACTCATCACCTGAATTTATTTGTACACAGCTAAATTATGTAATTCTCCGTTCTTTTGTAAAACCCCTTATTCAACTAAACTGCCCCGTTAGCACAATAAAAAAGAGCTATCGTAATAACTCCAGTGTTCAACTCCTGCACCCGTTAGTTGAAAAAGAAAATCAATAGCATTCTTTAATACTTATGATCATTTTTCTTCATCGTCCATCCATTGATTATTCTTTAAATCAAATGATTTATAATCATCGTGGAAAACAAAGTACGATGGTAAATTCAGTGCATCTCCACCTGCTTTTTTCCAACATTGACTAAACCAATCTGTAAACGCTTTTTGTTCTAACTGGTCTATTGCTGGATAGTTTTCTTCGTAAAAGTTATCAATAAAATCATCCAATGAATTGTCGTTTAACTGATAATATGTTATCTCTTGAAGTATAGCTACACTACCTGCAAAAACCGTTGTATCATTTCCTTCATAGAAAACTTCGTTAACTTCTTTGTCCATTGAGAACATTCTTATTGATAATTCAAACCTTGTAGGTTCAATGAAAGCGGAGAAATTCAACAAATCTATATCTGAAGAGAAATTGTATGCAAGGATTTTTTTTAGGTTGCCTACTAACAAATTCGATTGTTTCTCAAGGTTGGCTTTAATTGAACTAATATAATTATCGACCGAAAACATAAATAAACCTCCACTAAAACCGCTAGTATAATATATCTAATATTACCAGATAAACACAATAAACAATTGCCCCTTGTTCAACTAACCTGCTTCGTTAGTGGAATAAGGGATTAATTTATTTTTTGCAAGAGAGTGTTGCATTATAAGTTAGGTACCTAGACAAAATTGAATCTAATATCTAAGACATTGTTGGATTCTTATTTGACTAACATTTCGAAGGGACAAGGAATATTTTAAAACACATTGTTATTAATATACCAAAAGTGTAAAATTACACTAACGATATTCTAAGATGACATACAGGAGGTGCGGTAGTTATAAATAGAGAGCAAATAATCCAATTAATTTCTAGCAAAATGAGGCTTATTCGGTTAGAAAAAACTTATTCCCAAGACAAGATGGCTGACATAATGGGGATTTCAAAGAAAACACTGATTCAAATTGAAAAAGGCAGAACGTTATCAAGTTGGGCGAATGTAATTGCGGTCTGTGCATTGTTCAGGGACAGTGAAATACTGCAGTCTGTTTTAGGGGACGAGCCATTGGAAATAATCGAAACGATTGCACATAACGGTATAGAACGACCTAAAGATAAATCGATGGGTGGAAGAGTGTGGTGGAAAGAAATTGAGATAAAAGGGGATTATCGATTGCAGCAAAATATAATCAGCCAACATTATCGGATTCTCGATGGGGAAAATTATCGGTGGTATAGTTCATTTGAAGTTGAAGAAGCGTTCATTCGTTTAAACGAGCTAGCTCAATATGAAATTGTGGACTCGAACAGACGAACTTAATGTTTTTTTAAAAGGAGAAGGAATTTATGGTAATACCTCATGTTCTTATGCTTGCACGGGGGCATGCAATATCCTAGCCTATGGTGAAGACTATAGTTGGACAGAATTTGATGAAAACTGAAATATCATTTTAAATCAATAAGTGGTGTTATTAATGAATATAAAAAACCAAGATTCTCAGTTTGCGCTACAATCGGCTAGCTGAAGAGCTTGAGTTAAACAATTACGAATTACAATTATTCAAAAGAAAAGTTTAAACAATTAGTTGCTCGTTCAATTACGAATAAACTGGATGATATAAAAACCATTTTCTGACTGGGTTCGGCTAGTTAAAAATTCTTCCGAACGTTACGAAATTGAAGATACCAACTATGAACTTACTGAGATATCAATAAATTAGGAGGTTCAACTTGAAATTATTTTTGAAATTATTTGCTACAGCATTCCTCTCCGCTCTTTTGTTTAGTGTCTGTTTCGGCATACTTATCATGATTGAAAATTATTATGAAGTTAGTGCTTTTGATAATTTTGTAGATGGATTTACTATGGGAAACCTTTTTAGTTTTCCATTCTATCTAACGGTAGGCATCTTGTTTTCTTATTTGAACATGTGGATGACGAGCAAAGTGAAAGCACAAAAACCATATGTCTTTGGTCTATTGATGTATTCATTTCTTGGTTTAATTACAGGAGTTGGCTTACTTTCTCGAGGGACATTTCTCATTCTCGACATTCTCTATTTTTTAGGAATAGGTGTACTTGCTTCTAATATATTTTATCATGTTTTATTTTTAATAAATGTATTAGCAAAACGTAAAAATGATGTGATTTATAAACAGATAAATTAAATAGCAAATAAGAAACGAGACCGTATAGGTCTCGTTTCTTATTGATTTAAAGCATCCAATTATTGAAGACATCCACATTCTTTATTAAAGTATTCAACACTATTAGCTAAATT
Organism: Peribacillus sp. JNUCC 23; assembly: GCF_053653995.1. The sequence goes on along the minus strand of NZ_CM132202.1, from coordinate 2,213,319 downwards.
AAGATATAAGGCTTCACTCCTTATTGAAGTAAAGCACCCGTTAATTTAAGTAGATTTATTCACAAAGTCTTTTATATTTTGGCTTTATTTAACCAATTTTTCATAACTCGTTCTACGTTCGCTTCTTTTGGCATCCTTATGAAAGACTTTTTTAATTGTTCTATGTCAATATCGAAAAAAAGAATCTTTGCATTTGAATTTTTACCATAATAACAATATCCTTCGTATTCAATATTATTGATATGTACAATAGGATGTTCGTGTTGCATCGTGCAAAGAATCATCTCAGCATTTAGATTCGCATAAATGGCTTCAATTTGATGTAAAAAATCTTTGTGTACAGGAATGATAGGAGCGTGTATATATTCTCGTTGCTCATCTCCCAAGTAATGTTCTTCAACAATTATTTCATAATAATCGGATTCTCTAATCGTTTCTTTTTCACGTTCTTTAAGGAAAATATCAACAAATTTATTTGATAGTTTATGCAAATGGCGATGTGGAGGAAGTTTATCTCCAAATAATAGTTTCATATTTTTTTATTAGGCCACTTTGTTATCACTTACTTATCTAAAAAAGGATAATCAATATACCCTTTTTCATCGCCACCATAAAATGTGGTACGGTCAGGTTCGTTAAGTGGAGCACCTTTTTTCAAACGCTCTACAATATCAGGATTAGCAAGAGCCCATGCTCCGATTGGTGCCATGTCAGCGATATTGTTATCAATATCATTACTGATATCCTCTATTTGACGTCCTGCACGATTAACTAAGAATGGATTTGACCAAACAGAACGAATTTTACGTAAAATACTCTCATCTCCTAAATGCATGATGTGAAGGTATGCTAAACCTAATTTATCTAACTCGGAAACAAGGTATTCATAGACTTGATCTATATGAACCCCTTCTTTAACTCCGCCAAGTGGCGCACCTGGTGATATACGGAAACCAACTTTATCTGCACCAATTTCATCTACAACGGCTTTTGTCACTTCAATCGCAAAACGTGCCCGATTTTCAACGGATCCGCCATATTCATCTGTACGAACATTAGAATTTTCTCCAAGAAATTGGTGAATTAAATAGCCATTTGCACCGTGAACTTCAACGCCATCAGCTCCAGCTTCAATGGCCGCAGCCGCAGCTTTTCTAAATTCGTCAACAACATCTTTTATTTCTTCTCTACGTAATTCTCTTGGTACTGGAACATCCTTCATTCCATCGGCCGTAAAAATCTGCTCTCCTGGAGCCACGGCTGAAGGTGCTACTGCTTGACGATGATGTAGCGTGTTATCTGGATGAGAAATCCTTCCTACATGCATTAATTGTATAAAAGGATGGCCGCCTTCATGATGGACCCGATCGGAAACTTTTTTCCATCCTTGAATATGGGAATTGGTATAAATTCCTGGTGTATTTAAGTATCCCTGACCATCTTCAGAGGGTTGCGTACCCTCACTAATAAGTAGACCTAGCGAAGCACGTTGCCCATAATATTCAGGACTTAAATCTAAGGGTGTTCCGTCAGCTAATGCTCTGCTTCTGGTCATCGGTGCCATAGCCAAACGATGAGGTAATTTCATGTTTCCAACTGTGATTTATTCCCATAATTTTTCCATCAAATATTATCTCCTTATTTATATATAATCTGCGTAAATGCCACTACTTTTAATGAACATGGCCATACTTTGGTCAATTGAAAAGTCGTCTCAAGCCTATCTCGTTGGAAAGTGCCATCTCCACGATTGTTTTATTTATTCAGTAATTACTTTGAATAATTATCAGTTTTCTTTATAATTTTTGCTGGTACTCCTGCAACGATAGTATTTTCTGGGACATCCTTGGTGACAACTGCTCCTGCTGCAACAACAGATTTGTCGCCAATTGTTACACCGGGTAATATGGTTGCGCTTGACCCAATCCAGACATTTTCGCCAATGACTACTGGAGAGGGATATGTTGTGTTTCTTGTTTCTACGGATAAACCATGATTAAGTGTAGCAATCGTGACATTCATACCTATCATCGAACCGTCTCCTATACGAATTCCACCTCTATCTTGGAAGGAACAGCCTGTGTTGAAAAACACATTTTTTCCAATCGTAATATTTTTACCAAAGTCTGTATAAAACGGCGGAAAACACATAAAAGATGAATCGACTTTATTGCCTGTTAGTTCACTAAAAATCTCCACTATTTCTTCTTTTGAATGATAGGAGGTATTCAATGCCATTGTGATCTTTTGCGCTTCAAAGCTACATTGAGTTAATAGTCCATGCAATTCTTTATCTTCACCCGAAACGGGGTTGCCTCTTTTACAAAAATCTATAAAATCTTTCATGTCCATTTTTATTAATCACCTCTCTTCAATACCAATTGTTACTTCGATATTTCCTGGATAGTTTTCTAATAATTCGACGCCCTCTGTAATTTCACCGATTTTTACAAGACCACTGATATACTCATGACTATCTTTATAATAGATAACTAATGCTTGCCCTGGTGTCCAATAAGAAATATCTCCTTTATCATGGCTAGACACAGTTTGATCTACATGTAATCCATGAACTTTTGCAAATTTTTCACGTTTATACAGATCTCGCATATCCAACTTCAAAGGTAGGCGTTTTACAAAATCTATAGCAGTGACATTAATCTCCATGGTTGCCTTAAGTTCCTCATGTCCAAAGGAAAGTATCATTTTTTGTTCTTCCATCACATTTACCTCCTTTGTGGACTGTTGCGTCGATGATTGTATGGAAGCAGTCATTTCACTTTCCGAAGCAGTCTTTACTTTTTCCTCTATGCTACATCCAATGGGTGGCGGATAAAGGAAAATGTATGAATAAACGCTAATTCGCTTCGATATGTTCAGATTCCCTGAGCAGTTGGACGAACGATCATATCGCTAATTGACATACGGTCAGGTGTATCAATCGCAAACACTGCAGCAGTCGCAATATCTTCTGAGGTTAGTCCCCACTCTTTTTGTGCTTCATGAAGTTCATCTGCAACTTTTTTATTGCTAATCGTTTTATATAACTCAGTCTGTACCGCCCCTGGAGATATAATGGTCGATTTGATATTATTTTCCCGTTGTTCTTGTCTTAGTCCTTCCATAATTGCTCGTACTGCAAACTTTGTTCCACAGTAAACAGCCGAATCAGGGTATACCACATGTCCCGCAACGGAATCTGTTGAGATAATATGTCCTGATTTTTGTTTTTCCATGATCGGTAGCACAGCAGCGATTCCATTTAAAACTCCCATGATGTTGATATCGAGCATTTCCTTCCATTCATCACGGCGCCCCTCTACAAGTGGTGCAGTTGGCATGATACCTGCATTGTTATAAAGCACATCAATTTTTCCATATGTGTCTAATGCAAGCTTTGCAACCTGACTAACATCTTCATGGTTTGTCACGTCCGCTTGTTGAATGAGAATATTTGCTTTAGGAAACTCTTCCTTGATAGCTTCAAGACGATCTAATCGGCGTGCAGCTAATATCAACTTTGCATCACGTTTTGCAAGTAACTTTGCAGTTGCTTCACCAATTCCACTGGATGCCCCCATAATAATAATTACCTTATCTTTAATAGCCATCTATAAATCCTCCCTTTAAAAGTATTACCTTTGCAATTACATAATAAATTGATATGATTCGAATATCCAATACCTATATCAAATACACTCGTATGCCTTTTGAGTATACGTGTAATAAGGAGATTGTTATGGAAATCCGAGTGTTACGCTATTTCATTGCTGTAGCAAATGAAGAGAATATTTCGGCTGCCGCAAAACAGCTACATTTGTCGCAACCTACATTATCAAGACAATTAAAAGACCTTGAAATGGAATTAGGAACAGCTTTATTTGAAAGAGGAAATCGAAAAATTACTTTAACAGACAAAGGGAGATTCTTATTAAAAAAAGCGAAAGAAATCGTTGAGTTAGTTGATAAAACCGAAGCTAATTTTAAAGAATCAAAAGAAATGATTAGCGGTGAAATTTACATTGGTGGTGGTGAAACAGAAGCGATGCATTTTATTGCCAGAACATCAAAAGAATTACTTGAACATTATCCAAATATTCGATTTCATTTATACAGTGGGAATGCTGACGACATTGCAAGTAGATTAGATAGTGGATTATTGGATTTTGGCGTTGTCATAGAACCCACAGATAAACAAAAATACGATTACATAAAATTACCGGCTACTGATGTTTGGGGGGTTTTAATGCGAAAAGATAGTCCTTTAGCGTCCAAGCAGTTCATTCAACCAATAGATTTAATGGATAAACCACTGCTGATTTCACGTCAAACTGCTGTCAGTAACGAATTCACAGGATGGTTTGGAAAGAATATTGAGGATTTCAATATTGTCGCGACCTATAATTTGCTTTTCAATGCTGCACGAATGGTCGAAGAAAATATTGGATATGCGTTATGCTTAGATAAACTTATTAATACATCAGGAGATAGCAAACTTTGCTTTAAACCATTAAATCCTAAATTAGAAGCTAATTTAAATATTGTCTGGAAAAAACATCAAGTATTTTCTATTGCAGCAAATAAATTTTTAGAGCAGCTTCGAAATAATATTAAAATACACAATTTAAAAAATACTTAATTTTGATACGAGGTATATAAACAATAAAGCTGACAACTCCATATCAACATAAATATCTATATTAAACTTTTTCAAAGAGTAACAAAAACTAATGTTTTTGATACAGCTGCTTTTAGGTTAAATGTTATTTTCCGGCCTCGGCTAATTGCTTTGTCACCTCAACATCTTCACGAATCGGTGTGGGGTCGCCTGATGGCTGACTATGATGAATTCGGCATTATTTAGAATATCGCTGTTCATAACATCCCTTGGATAGACAATACTTGCACTCAAACTTCCCATTGATGCTCTCTGAAGCCCTATAACCTGATATTTGGTGTTGAGCATCATCACAAGAAATACTTCTCGATCTTCATCTGCAATAAATGAAACCGCTAATTCTTGCGCATCTCCTGGTGATGCAATCCGATAAGATGAAAACTCTGATGTTTCCCTGATTTCCTGTTTAATTCGTACCACTTCAAAAATTGGAGTTAATTTCATTTAAAACGCTCCTTTTTCGCATGATTTTGTACGTTACTTTTTCCAATGATTTTCTGGCTGATCGTTTGGGCTTGTCCCACCTCCTAATTGTTTTTTCTTTCGTAGATTTTGGGGTTAATTTTTTCCTTTTGTCTTTCAAAGCGGAGTTTGTTCCCCAAAGGGGGATTATTTTTTCCTCTTTTGCAAGTAGAACGAAAAACACGTATAGGCAATGGGTCAAGGGCGGTCTGAGCGCAAAAATTTTTTATGCTGCGTAGCGTTTTTAATAAAAAAGTTTTGTGCCCCTTGACCGATTGACTAGGCTTCTTAGCTTTTAGCCGGTAAGGTTCGGGTGTCCTACCGGCTGAAAGGTTAGAAAGTTTACGCTGTTTTACGATTCGGAAGGCAAAAGGGAAAAATAAAATAAAATAAAAGGCAGCCGGATGGCTGCATTCCTTTCGTCTTTATCTCTTTGACCTTCAGTTCTTCTGCTCGTTCGGTATGGCGGGAACCGCAAATGGAACAGGAACCTACGGAATGTAGGCTAGCGTTATCAAGACCTAAATCGTAAAAAGTCATAAAAGCGCCCGATTGCTGAAGAACAAGATAATGTTCATGCAACGTTTTTTTGATTAACCTTAAGCTTTTGGATTTCACTTTCCTGAATGTAGAGGTCTGTATAATAGGTATTCTTCTGCAGAATCACAATCGGCATTCCTTGCAGCAGCTGATCCCCCGGCTTTACAGCAATCCTGTTGATCAATCCGTCATCAGGCGCGAATACATCCACTTCTCCTCCTTCAGCTGATGTAACCTGCAATAGCACATCTCCCTGTTTCACCGAATCGCCTACAACCGCATTGACCTTTACAATCGCCCCTGGACTATCCTGATACAATATTGTCGTTTGCTCCGCTTCAAGCACACCCTGCTTTCTACTTTCAGCCTGGCTAACAGCATCCTTTCCTTTAGCAGCAAGAAGCGAACCTCCTGCTATCAGCACAACCGCCATGCCGATATAAAAGCCTACTTTTATCTTCATTCTTTTATCTCTCCCATCCCCTAATCTCTATATGTTGTTAAATCTGTTGCTCTTTTTTACTTTTCATCATCATTTTTCTGACTGCATTTTCGGCAGCCACCATAATTACTTCTCCCAATGTGGGATGGGGATGAATCGTCATAGCCAAGTCCTCTACCGTTGCCCCCATCTCGATAGTAAGTCCAAGTTCAGATATGAGTGTTGATGCCTCCACCCCAACGATTTGTGCACCAATTACGATTCCTGAGGTCGGGTTCGCCACAATCTTGACGAAACCTTCGGTTTCCCTCAATGCCAATGCTCTTCCGTTGATCGCGAAAGTGGATTTGCCCACAACAATCGGGATGGATTTTGCCTTTGCTTCCGTTTCACTTAAACCGACGCTTGCCAACTCTGGATTAGAAAAGACGACGAGCGGAATGGCTTTATAATCCACCTCGGAGGCATGGCCTGCTATGGCTTCTGCCGCAATCTTGGCTTCATAGGAAGCTTTGTGAGCGAGTGCCGGACCAGCCGTAATATCTCCAATTGCGAAAATATGCGGGATAGCCGTTCTGCACTGTTCGTCCGTCTCGATCAGTCCCCTGCTCGTCACCGGCAAGCCTATGCGTGCAAGTCCTAACTTGCCGTCTGTATTTGGTTTTCTGCCGATAGTCACTAACGCATATTCCGCTGTAACATGATGCTGCTCCTGATTTTTTAAATAATGCAGTGTAATTGAATCCGCATTCTGCACCACTTTCTCAGCTGTCGCCCCGCTTATAATGTTAATACCATCGGCAAGCATCTGCCGGACAACAGGGGCCGCAAGCTCTGTCTCGAATCCCGGTAGCACTTGTTCTCCGCCCTCCAGAATCGTTACCTTTGTTCCAAATTTGGCATACATTTGCCCCAGTTCAACACCAATGTAACCACCTCCTATAACTACCAGGCTAGTCGGAACCTCGGGGAGCGACAGCGCTTCTGTGGAAGACAAAATACGCCCTCCAACCGGAAATGCTTGCAGTTCAATCGGACGAGATCCCGTTGCCAATATCGCGTACTTAAATGAAATGGTTTGCTCCGCTCCAGATTGATTGATAATCGCTGTATGTTCATCAACCAAACTAGCCTCTCCTTCCAGAATGCTCACACCGGCAGACTTTAATAAATAACTCACTCCGCCTGCCTGCTTATTCACAATCCCTTGCTTGAAATCCTGAGCATTCTTAAATGACGCTACCGCATCTACATTATTGAACTGTCTGAGCACATCATAGCGATGCGATTCTGCAATTAATGCTTTGGATGGAATGCAACCAACATGCGTGCAGACTCCGCCAAGCTGACTGCGTTCGACAATCGCCGTCTTCATACCAAGTTGTGAGGAGCGTAGCGCCGCTACATACCCTCCCGGCCCTGATCCAATGACCAACGTTTCTACGGATTCAAACTTATTCATATCCTGATACCCCCTGTTGAAATTTTTTAAAATATGATGATCATAATATATTATAACCATCATATTTTAAAAACGTCAACAACCGTGTTTAGCCTTTTTTGAGCTAACGTTTGCCGGATGGCTAAATTGACACCCCATATTATGACGATTATAATATTTTAAAGATAGAATTATGAAGCTGTGGAGTGATTACAATGCCGTATCCCAAAGGCCATAAGATGAAAGTGCGGAATAAAATCGTTGAAAGTGCTGCCAAGGCTTTTCGCACTAATGGTATCCACGATGTAAGTGTTCCCTTCGTTATGAAGGGGGCCGGGTTGACTCATGGAGGGTTTTATTCACATTTTGACAACAAAGAACAGCTCGTCGCCGAAGCCTGCCGGTATGCCATCAGCGATACCATCGCACTTCTGCAAGAAGCCGCTGACCAGGACAAGCAGCACCCCAAAATCAATACTGTCATTGATTATTATTTAAGCCCGTATCACCGCGACCAAACAGAGATGGGTTGCATTCTTCCTGCCCTTTCTGGCGAAATATCCCGCTCTTCGGAAAAAGTTCGGCAGGTATTCACCCATGAACTAGAGCGGATGATTGCTTTTATCTCCAATCTGGCGGACATTGACACGTCCAAAGGTAGCGCACTGCTCAATACCATGGTTGGTTCTCTTGTGCTCGCACGGTCTGTTAATGACCCTGCACTTAGCAACAGCCTTCTTTCGGCAGGCAAGCAGTATGCCAAAGAGCTGGTTATGAACTAGTCTTCCATGATCCCTTATACAATTTGCAGATTTGGGTGCTGGTTGATCCATAATTTCCAGCCACGAAACACACAAAAACACGCCAATGAATGGCGTGTTTTTGTGTAAATCATAATAAGCTGCTCCTCAATCCTATTATTGTTTTTCAGCAGAATTGTTATTGCTCTCACAACCTACACAAAGCTGTTAGTAAGCGTAAGGTCTCAAGAAAAAACCTCCCGATGGGGGGGAAAGAGTCATTTATTTTCATAACGTACTAACCCGTAGTTCATAAAAATACTGCACAATTGGATGCTTTAACTTCATCTTCTCGGTCAAGTTTAAAATCCGCTTTTTTCCAACTCGTCGATCAACCAAAGCTAGAATATTCAATAAGATATCATTGCTCTCTAAGCTTTCCTCTATAGAAGTGGATAAATACTTAGTAGCCACAACGTTAAAGTTTGATTTACTTAATGTTGACTGTGCTGACAAAAGCTCTTTTGCATATTCTGATATTTTTCTACTTCTAGCAATTACTATTAGACGATCCTCTGGAACGATCCCTTTAGTATCTTGTCTGATCGCTTCAATTTCTTCATTGTTGATCGGAATTTGGATATCTGAATCATTCTTAATTTCTAGATCCGTCTGATACCATCTGATTAAGGTCGTTATATCTCTCATATTGAGTACGTTCTTTTTATCTACGGCAATATAACAAATTCCTGCTTTATCAGGTAAATAACGGTAGCTGGTTGAACGGTATTCGACCCTGCCATATAACGCAGGACAGAGAAAACTCTCCAGCTGTTGCTTCAATTTACTCCAGGACATATATCCTCCTATGTTGTATATTACAAATACCTATTGAGGCAGTCGTTCTATTATCCATAATACAATAACCAACACATCATTCATACTAAATACAAGCAACCTTGCGTTTTTAAAACCACTTTAGAAATAATAATAACCCTTAACATTACTTTTAAGTTTCAAATAAACATCCTTGTAGAAATTCTTGTCCGTATACACTTGAAAATCATTATTTTTATATTTTTCAAATAGCCAACTTGAAATAGTCTGTAAATTATTCCTTGTTAGTATACTACCGCCGGAAAGGTTTTCTTTATATTTTGACGTCGCTAAATAATTGAATTCGGCAATTTGAATACCCTCAATAATTTCACTTCTTTGGAAAAAAACGTTTATTACATTAAATAATTTCCGAAACAAAAAAAGATTGTGAAAGAATGTAGTTAAATGTAGTGTAGTGATTTAAAAATAAACTGCAATTATTAAAATACCAACAGCAGCCGCATATAATTCATGTTTTATCACATAACTGATGGTCTTTGAGATAAATCAAATTAAGGTTGAAATCCCTATTATTTATGCAAAAAATATAGTGCCATTTATAGTGTGGATTAACTATCAAATACATATTTTAGAGACAAACGTCATTTAATTCTAAATTAATGACGTCAAATAAAAAAGAAAGTTACACGTTTGGTTCCTGCCTCTTCTTATATGGAAACTCTTTCATCCATTTGAAGAAATTTTTGCAGGGTAATAATCTCATTCTGTATGCTTGGAAACTCTTCTATTTCAGGGACGTTTTTTATAGATGGTGATTGTTTTCGATTGGTGGCATTAGCCATCGTTTCACAAACATAAAGCAATTGGGCAAGGGTATCATTTGAAAGAATAGGACGTCTAGTGGTTTTTGAAGCATTTTCCAATAAATACCCTAATTGCTCGATGGAAAATATAACAGGCCAGTAATATTCCAATGCCCGTTGATTAACCGGAAGCTCTCCTGCAGCTGTATCATGTAATGTTTTTAAATTAATTAAATTCGTTCGCATTTTCATTCTTTCTTTGCTTTTTGTAGCATTAAAACCGATTCCCTGATCAGAGAAAAGAACTAATAAAAATTGCGCCTGACTTCGGATCGTTTTGGTTATTAAATGTGGAAGACGACTAGAGGCAGAATACCTACCTACAATCCATACTCCTAGAAGACCAATAACAATTCCAACCAAAACATCGATTAATCTAGCTGAGGCAAAATAAGAAAAGCTAAAGCTGCCGTGACTCGTACTTTCAGCCATCAGCAATGCATTCGGTGTAAAGAATAACGCGGCTAAACCATAATTTTTTACAATAAATAGCTCTGTAATAAACGTCAAAAGCAAAATCAAGAAAACGAGAATGTAGCCAGATGGGTGAGTAGCAAGAATCAAGCTAGCAATCAGAATACCTAGAATTGTACCAAATCCTCTTTGAATGGCACGATGATAGGTAGTGACAATAGTCGAGCCTGACAAAACTGCTACACAGGATAACGGCACCCAATAGGACCGTGTCAATTCAAACTGATAGGCGATAATAGCAGCAATAATCGTGACAACACCGAACCTTACAGAAGTAATAAAGATAATAGAATTTTTGTCAAACGCTCCCAAAAGAATAGTCTTGAGTGATGGTTTGGAAATCTGAATCACTTGATTAATTTTGGATGTTGGTTCATTCATAATGGCATCTGCATCATAAATTTTTGTGAATAACTGAACAATTGTTTCATTTATTTCTTTAGGCTGAAGAATTTTTTTAACGACACTCTCTCTTTTATTTTTCTGATCCAGTGAATTTGCCAGATATCGGACGGATTCTCCTACTTCCGATGGTATTTTCGAGCTGTTTTCTGAAAAATTTTCAAGCATGTACAAAAAGATCATGTTTGCATGACCGTTTATTACATATAATTGCTTAAATAGATCCGTTTGTCGCCAAGGGATATATCCTGCTGCAAGTGTTTCTTCTGCTTCTTTCAAGACTGACATGACACGGTGTCTTGCCTCATTAAATTTCTCTGTACCAATTGAATCCAGAAACGCAGCCAGTTCTAAATATACTCTTTTTACTACACTGGTTTCCGGACCATGTGGATCAAAAAACCAACCTATCATGGCAATCACCCATGATAGAGCTCCACCAAGAAAAACAAGGCCGGCGCGCAAAGGAGCAAGCTCTGGATGAACTGGCATACCTGTTGTCATCGCAAAAACTAAAACAAAAAAGATTGCAGAGGGTCCAATAATTTTCAAAGCTCCAAAAATAAAAATAACCGTAGCTCCAATAATCCCCATCAAAATGGCTACTGCAAGTGGATAAGGAGCAGCAAGAGTCCCCAATGCGGAGATTAAAGTCATCCCAAGTACGACAAAAAATAGCTTTTTAGCTCTTTGAGCATAGGGAATATTAAATACGTAAAGATAGGTAAAGCCCCCCATCCCAGCTATCAACCCATATTCTGGATTCCCCAATAATAATCCAATAAGGACTGGAAGAGCTGCGGCTAATCCTGCACAGAATGCCTTTATCCATGGAAATGGCTTTCTATTAACAGTCAAAGCCTGCTTTATGATGGATGGAGATTTAGGAGAGGCAGATTTAGAGGTTTCTCTCATACTGATTGCTCCTTTTCTAAAATCATTTACTTATTAATAAACTTACAAGAACACTGTCTTAATATTTTTTTTAAGAACCTTTATTTATACCCATCCTCCGACAAAAGGCTCTATAATAATGGCTGCTAATAAAAATAGTGTCCCAACTTTATAAGTGCCTGCATGAAATAAACCTACCAAATACAAGGAAGAGCTGTTAATAAAAAACTGGCATCTCCTATTATACTTCTGTAAAGCTATACATAGCTAATTGTCTTTTTTATCAATTCCATGCATTATTGTAATATCATCTATTTTTTTGGAGGAATTATTCATGGATTGGCATCAACTAAAATATTTTCAAACATTGGCGAACATTGGGAACTTTACGAGGGCTTCCGTGGAATTAGTCCTTTCTCAGCCAGCTTTGAGTCGTTCAATTTCTCGACTTGAAGAAGAGATCGGTGTTCCTTTATTCGAACGGAAAAGTCGTGGAGTGATATTAAATAAATATGGTGAAATTTTTCTACAGCATGCAAATCGAGCTTTATTAGAAATAGATGCAGCAAAACAAGAAATTAATGATTTAATAAATCCCCTTCATGGAACAATTTCACTAGCATTTATTCAAACTCTTGGCTCCAGTTTTGTCCCTGAGTTAATTAGTGCCTTTCAAAAAGAAGCATCAGGAATAAACTTTCAATTGTATCAGCATGCTACAAGCAAGATTTTAAGCCAATTAGCATCTACGGAAATTGACATTGGTTTTTGTTCACCACAAGAACCCCTTGAAAATCTTAGCTCTATTCCAATCGTGAAGAATGAATTATTTTTAATTGTGCCCGTTAATCATAGACTTGCTGGTACAGATGAAATAGATTTATGCGAAGTAGCCAATGATCCATTTGTGCTTTTCAAGCCGGAAACGGCTATGCATGATGTTATTGAGAGGCTTTGCCATGAAGCTGGATTTCATCCAAAAATGGCTTTTGAAGGCTTTGAGGAGAGAATCGTCGCAGGACTTGTTGGAGCAAAATTTGGCGTTGCCCTCATTCCTTTTATACCTGGTCTTGATAAGAAAAAAATTTCACTTATTCGTATTCGAAAACCACAAAGTGTAAGGGTAATCCAAATGGTTTGGAGAACAAATGGATATATGCCACCTGCAGTAGAGAGGTTCAAGACCTTTGTTGAAAAGACAATTCAGTCTTCTGAATATGAAGGCTAATATAAACTGGGTACTCTCCTATAAACTACACCCATACAGGGTACACACCAATACAGCCATCCTCTTTAAGGATGGCTGTATTATTACCAACTAGCTTTTGATCTCTCATAAATTTCGTTTTTTTGAAATTATCTCTCTTACGATATGGTTGGGTTTATTCCTAAAGCCTTTGCTTCCTTGAGCAAAGGCCACTTTTTTTACGAGTTTCTCCTATATATATGATTTATTTCGAAGGTCCCTCATACGGCCCTAACCAACTTATCAAAAGTCGTCTTCTTTACGCCTATTTCCTGCATGGCCTTTACAGCTGTTATCTCTCCTGATTTCCATTGATTATATACTTGTTCAAATTCTTCCGTAATGGTGGCTTTCGGTCGACCGAAGGCTTGTGCCATTTTTCAATGTCAAGCCCATTCCCTCACGCTGCCGTTTTCGAATTCGCTCCCTTTTTCTTCTTCCACCATCCAAGAAAGAAGCTGCAAAACGAGATCTACAATGAAGGTTCTTAAACTCTCCTTAAATTGAGTCTTATCGAGCAAGCCATATCCAGCACCATAATGTTCGCCTACGTGTTCTTCATGATAGCCCTCCACTCCTCTAAAATTTCCTCTTTATTCCGACTGAAAAAATCCAAGTAATATATATAAAACACATCCCTTTTCTTTTCATGGCTTCAATTTGTCGTCCTTCATTTTGATTCTTGCTACTCTCTCGTAGGCAACTAAATCAGAGAACAAACGTTCCGATTTTTTCTATTTTTCTTCCAACCCCTCCGTCAAAAACGGTCGTAAAATTATCCTTTCTAAATTTCATTAGAAATATCTGTTGGAAAAGTTAATTTCAAAATTATATATTTATTGAATCATGTGACTGGCATTATTAAGTGACAGCTTCATCATCTGTAACAAAAATGAACGGTTTTGTTACAGTGAGTTCTGACAAGAACCTTTCCTAGCAAACTCGTAAAATTAATGTAACAAAATATTTTTCTATGATTTTTGATACGATATATTGTAAGTGGTGAGAGTACAAATGAAATTTGGTTACATGCGCGTTTCTACCATTGATCAAAATTTGGATCGCCAAAAGAAACAGCTTGAAAAATTTGGATGTGAACGCATCTTTTTTGAGAAATTAACAGGAACTAAACGGGATCGGCCAGAGTTGAACCGTATGTTGGAATTTCTTCGATCAGAAGATACGGTTGTCGTAACAGATCTAACTCGCCTATCCCGTTCTACAAAGGATCTTATAGAAATCACGGAATTCATTTCCCGAAAGGGAGCACACCTAAAGAACTTAAAAGAATCCTGGCTTGATACAACTACAGCTCATGGGAAAATGTTATTTACTATTTTTGCTGGGATTACACAATTTGAGAGAGATTTGACTTCTGAACGAACCAAGGAGGGCATTCTAGCCGCAAAGAAGCGAGGGAAACTCCCTGGAAGGCCCATAGCTGATGAAGAGAAAATTAATTATGCCTTATATCTTATTGCACAAGAAATGAATCGAACGGATGTAGCTGAAAAGGCTGGTATCTCTCGTATGACTCTATATCGAAAGATACAAAAAAAGAACTAAAAAATGGGCAAGATAGTGGTGTTTCTCTACTTTTCCCCTGGTTACACGAACGCTGGTACTGGACCTTAGAAGGCGGTGAAGAATCATTTCTTCATAAGATGGAGACATACAAAACAATATTAGGACTAGGTAAATAAGAGAAGATATAACCTTCATCCTCGTTCGTTACGTAAATATAGTTCCTATAGAAAAAAGACTACAATCCATTAATAGATTGTAGTTTTTTACTTGTCATAAAAAGGCGGTGATACTGTACGTTTAAACAGGTTTTTCAAAAAATCTCTTCTAGGTCCCTCCCGGAATATTACATTAAAAGATGTAGCAAATTTTGATTGTTCCCCCTTTTAAACCTCTATTAAGACTCCCTTTTGTCGAATTTCCAATTTACTATTCATTTTAAAAATATTCTTCTTATGCCACTTAAAATACACTTTATTTTCAGAATGAATCTTTATTTTAGCCCTTGGTACTAATCTATACATCAGATAGTCTTCATCACAGATCACTGAAGAAATATGCAAACGTCCTTGTCCATCGAATGCAATCAAACCATTATCATAAAGTGCATCGTGATTACAACAAAGCAGCACGCCATTGTATGGATCTAAACGTTCTTCATTTGTACTATCTTTCCAAGGTTTCGAATGGCTCGCTCTTAATAATTCAGGTAAATTTATACCACACAATGCACACTTACTTTCCCATAGTGGCAACAAATCTTTCCTAAATTTTTGCTGACCCAAACGAATTTTCGTTTTCACTTCAGATTCTGTTTCAACGATCACTGGAATTAATGTATTGTGTTCAGTTATTCTTACATCATCAATCGATATTTCTAACTGCTCTTCATTTACTTGATAAATGTTCAATTCACTAATTAGTTCTAGCAATTTAATCGCTAGTTCTTCGTTACATGGATATAAATAGCCTTGATTCCCATTTGCATCTTGCTGGAATGGTGAATATTTAATCGGTAATAATGGCAAGATCTCATTAAACTTCTCTCGCACATTAACCCGTTTGTCTAATTCATGGTATTCTAAATTCACTAAATAACCATCGTCATTCCATCTATTATGACTTTGCAAGATAGATGGTTTGCTACCGGCTTTACAGCTTTCACTGGCAATGCTAATAGCAACGATATTTCCTTTCACATAGTGAAATACTCGATCTCCTTCCTTTACTTCCGTCATCCGTTGCCATGAATGTGGTACATTGCCTCCTTTATCTTGTTGTGGAGACCAAATAATACCTAAATCTTTTTCTTCCTGGTAAGTGTGCCCTTGCATAACAATAAAATTATTCAAATTGCTTCCCCCTAAACCACGTGCCTGTTTCTTTATTTTCTATTGTATTTGTATATAGTACTTTTAAATTATTGAAAAGCATCTGCTTATCGACAAATGCTCCTTTTTTGACGTATTTCTTCTATTAGATATAAACCTTTTTAATGTCATTTTCATATTCTTTAACCAATTTATAAAAAGTCGTCTTTTTAACATTTAATTCTTCCATCGCTTTAACAGCAGTCATCTCTCCTGCTTTCCAACGATCATAGACTTCTCTGAATTCTTCAGTAACCTCAACTTTAGGCCGACCAAATACTGTGCCATTTTGCATAGCCAAATCAATGCCCTCACGCTGCCGTTTTCGAATTCGATCCCTTTCTTCTTCCGCCATCCAGGAAAGAATCTGTAAAACAAGATCCGCAATGAAAGTTCCTAAACTATCCTTAAATTGAGTCGTATCGAGCAAAGGCATATCTACCACCACGATATCGGCCTGTATGTTCTTCGTGATGTCATTCCACTCCTGTAAAATCTCTTCTTTGTTCCGTCCAAAGCGATCCAAGGAATGAATATATAGCACATCTCCTTTTCTCAACATTCGTTTAAGCAACTGATATTGAGTTCGATTAAAGTCCTTTCCACTTTGTTTGTCCATGAAAATATCTCGTTCGCCTATTCCCTTTGTTTTCATGGCTTCAAGTTGCCGGCCCTCGTTTTGATCCTTGCTACTAACTCGTATGTATCCAAACTTTCGAACGTCCATTTAAATCTCCTTCATTTAGGTTCTTTTCTATAATTCTATCAAAAAACGTTCATAAAAGTATATATAATTCAATGAACGCTCGAAAAATGAGTTTGAAATTTTACGAACCAAAGGGCATGGTTCATCCTCAAGATTTCCAGATGTGGTAGCAATAAAGAAAGATGTTTATTAATAATTGAACAGGTTACTATATATACGAACACTCATTAATCTATAGAAAGGATGAATGATTTTGTACTCTACGAAAGATCTACATCAAACAGGAGAAAAAGTAACAGAATCCGGTCATTACTTTGATAAAGATGGGGAACATATTGTCCTTCAACAAGGGGATGTATTTCCAGATTGTCCTAAGACAAATCAGCCAACAGCATGGAGACATGAAGATCATGAACATCACACCGGGGATGTAGTAACGGAAACGGGTCATTATGTTGATATAGATAAGGAACATGTAGATCTTACTCAGGGTGAGACTTTTCCAAATTGCCCCAATACAAATCAACCAACTGTATGGAAACATGCCCAATAATTAATTACGCACTGAGATACGAGAGGTGGTAATCAGGACCATCTCCCTCGTAATTATTATTGCCATGTCTTTGTTTGATGTCACTGAACTGCAGCAGATAAGTCATGTGTCCAATTTTCAATCATCCTACTTGCAGAGTTCTTCCATTAGGTAACTGTAATAAGGAGAGGCTCTAGGGACCTATCCCCCCTTTCATTGAAGTATTACTCAATGGCTAAATAAAGCCGTTTGCAGGAAAAGAAAAGACAAGAACCCAGCCAGTGCAACTCCGACAATCAACGGGGTGAATCGGTCTACAATCCCCTTATATAATATTTCATATAGAGTTACATAACTAAGCGTACCTATTGCCGTCCACAAAAAAAGAGTATATATCTTTATAGAACCTGAATTTAAGAAAATTCCCAAATATGTAGTGACCCCCACTACAAAAGAAAGTAAAAGGCAGAACACCCAAAAGATTTTTAGATTGACATTGGATACCATAACAGAAATCATCATGACCATTCCTTCTGGGAAATGATGAATCAAAATAGCCCAGAACAGGGATGGATCTTGGAATTTCTGATCCTGAATGCCCATACCTAAAGCCAATCCCGTAGGAATGCTGTGAATAAAGAGTGCTAGGAACAAGAATATGTACATCTCGGGCTTCTCGAAATGGACATCTTTCACATTATGCAGAACGCGATCCATGAGTAGCATGAAGACGATACCCGATGACAGGCCAGTGAGTATTCCAAATGAATCATAATTACTGATTGTTTCCGGAAGGATTTCTAGCCCCAATAATCCGGCCAATAAACCACCACAAAACATATGTAATAGCCGATAATTCTTCCTCAAACCTCCAGCCACATACCTTGTCGCAAGACCACCTATGCATGTTCCAAGAAATATCATGGTCATTATGAACACACTGATTCTTATACCCTCTATCATACACTCCCCCAAAAATAAAAGTTTGTACATTATATTCAAAATTGGAAGGTTAAAACTCATTTATTTTACTACTGCCTCCAACACCAACACCTTTATGCTAAAATATGATTATATGCTCATATATGAAAATTGCGGAGGTGGATGACTCTGATTATTTTAGATGCAATCGTGATCGGAGCAGGTCAGGCTGGTCTCTCCATGGGGTATTGGCTCTCAAAGAGCGATAACAGATTTATCATCATTGATGGAGGGACCCGTATAGGGGATACTTGGAGGAAAAGGTATGATTCCCTAACCCTGTTTACACCAAGATGCCTCAGTTCCCTTCCAGGATTAACCTTAAAGGGAAATCCTCAGGGATTTCCCACTAAAGACGAGGTCGCAGACTACCTTGAACAATATGCCCTAGCTTTTGATTTACCTACCCAAATGGAAACTGAAGTGATTGTTATGGAAAAAAAGAATGATATCTTTTTTTTGACGACAACAAAAGGTACATTTAGAGCAAGACAAGTCATTATCGCCACAGGTCCTTTTCAAACACCTTTCATTCCAGAAATCGCCGGGAACCTTTCACCCCAAGTATTTCAAATACACTCTTCATGGTATCGTAAACCTTCCCAACTAAAAAAAGGGAATACTGTAATCGTGGGTGGAGGTAATTCTGGAGCCCAAATTGCAGTCGAACTTGCTGCAACGAGGAAGGTTTATCTATCGGTAGGCCAAAAACTGAGACACTTCCCGTTGTCCATTTTGGGGAAAAGCACATTTTGGTGGTTCGACCTACTTGGGATTCTAAAGGCGAAAAGAGACTCTAAAATTGGAAAGACAATCAGGAACGCAGGTGATCCGATTTTCGGTTTTGAACTCAAGAAATTTACAAGAGATGGTAGCATAACCATTTTACCTCGGACCATAAAATGTGAAGGACATTCATTGGGATTTTTGGGCAATGAGAAGCTGGAGGTTCAGAACATTATTTGGGCAACAGGGTTCAAGTCTTCTTATAGTTGGATTCAGATTCCTAATGTATGTGACGACATGAGTAACCCTTTCCATCATAGAGGCCTATCCAAAGTCAAAGGTTTGTATTTTTTAGGGAGACCATGGCAGCAGAACCGTGGTTCAGCCCTCTTGACTGGAATCGGTGAAGATGCTAAGTATTTAGCCGCAGTCATGCAAAAAATAAAAAAATCATGGGTATAATACCCATGATTTTGTAAGTCCTTAAAGTCCGATATAATTGTTATAATCAGTATAGGGAGTTGATCACATGGAGAACCAAAATGATAATCATCCGAGCTTGACTGGAGATCTTGATGAGGAAACATTATTTATCGTCTCGCAAACTTTTAAATCCTTATCAGATCCGACCCGATTACGCATTCTACATTTACTGTTTCAAGGAGAATACTCTGTAAATGATATTGCCGATAAATTGTCCTTGCTACAATCAACCGTTTCACACCAACTTCGTTTTCTTAAGAACCTGCGTTTGGTGAAATTCCGAAGGGAAGGAACCTCCCTTTTCTACACGCATGATGATGAACACGTTATGGACCTCCTGAAGCAGGCCATCGAACATGCCAACCATCAATAATCACATGTACCATGCGGATTGGCGCATCCCTGATCCGCATTCTCCACCTGGATCGTACTGTGTTCGAACCCAAATTCATCGTGAAGGATTTTTTGTGCTTGATGGAGTATCGCGTCATGGTTTCCGTCCCCTCCGAACTCGATATGGCAACTTAACATTGGCACCTCTGAGGTGATTGACCAGATATGCAGGTCATGTACATTTTCCACTTTAGGGATGCTCTGTAACGTATTCTTCACTTTTTGTATGTCTATCTGTGAAGGGGTCCCCTCCATCAGGACATGGAACGATTCCTTCGTCACCCTCCATCCACTAATGATGATCAGGATGGCCACAATGATACTGGCAATAGGGTCTGCTATGCCCCATCCAAAGAACATGATTAGAAGCGCAGCCACAATGGCCCCCACTGAACCAAGCATGTCCCCTAATACATGAAAAAATGCACTCCTTACGTTCAGGTTTGTGTCTTTATCCGCCCTCATCAAGATGGCCGCTGCAATAATGTTCACAATCAATCCTAGCACCGAGATCAATAACATACCCATGCTTTGAACTTCTGGGGGATGCATCAATCGTTGATACGCCTCATAGAAGATATAAAGGGAGATGGCCATTAACGTAATACCATTTATGGAAGCTGCGATGATTTCGGATCGTCTATACCCGAATGTATGTGTGGATGATGCCTTCCTTTCCCCTAACTTGATGGCAGCCAAGCTAAGCCCCATGGCGGCTGAATCACTTAACATATGCCCTGCATCTGACAGTAGTGCCAAACTATTTGTGACTATTCCACCGATTACTTCCACAACCATAAAACTAGTAATGATAAGGAATGACATAAATAATGCTTTTTTATTACCCGACCCATGACTATGACCATGGGAATGTCCGTGGTTATGACCCATTGGCAACACCCCTCCTATATATGAATATATGCTCATATATATTATGTTGTATAAAAAGGTTTATTTCAACTATTTGTACTATTCCCTTCCTGCTATAATTCAATAGAAAAGATAATGACATTCCTATAATCCTAATTTAAGTAAGGTTATGGTTTAAGGTTCATGCCCCATTATAAAGACCTGAAGCAGCTATTGATATTCCGAAGTTGTAATATTGTATAATAATAGATAACAGGGTTGTTTCTGAACTTTTAGAGGTATTGACAAAAAGGATATGGGTAATTAAATAAAGGAAAGAAAAGTTAATGAACATTGCAGTTAGCGCAGCAATAATTGGAGCTGCAGCTGGATTAATTGGTGCATCCATTCCACAGGTTGCAAATTGGATTCTGACCTCTCAAAATTATAAAAGAGAACTAAAAAAAGAATTTCAAATAAAAACAACATTAGCATATGGACTGTTGTTTACAGCTATTAGTGAGCTACTTTACGATTTAGATACAGCAAAACAAAGAAATTTGGATATTGAATCATTATTGATGAATCACGTTTCAATTATCAGCGATTTATTATTACATGAGGGTATATGATTAGATTTAGATGACGTACATCTAGAACGTTATCTGAGTTCATATATTCGTACTCCTTTTTAACGAAATCGGTGGTGTAACTTTCGGTGTCCTTTCATCAAGTAGCCAAGTAGCTGCAGAATGTGTAGGAGTGATTGGAAACATTGGCGACATCTGTAGGTTTGGAATAAAGTTCAATCAAATTGATACTAATTACTTTAATAAATGAACAAAAGAAAAGAGCGTGTTTTGAAAAAAGATTAATCAAAACACGCTCTTAATAGATCCCGGTGAATCATTCTTTTATAAAAAAGATTGATCATTTCTGTGATCCATCGTCAATTAAAGCGCCCTTTAATGGAATAACTTTATTATCACTTAACAGGTTCTTAATCCACAAGAAAAACCGAAATTCCTTCTTTATAGAGATAGGAAATTCCGGTTCAGCTTTTTTCAAAACGGTGCGACTTTTTTATAAACAGTTCAACTTTATTTCAAAGCCACAGCTAGAACGAAATTAGAATTGATTTTATGGGACTACCTATCTTGTACTTACTACAAGCTGAATGTATGATTTTAGTTATTTTCGTACATTCATTACAGTATGGACTCCCATATGCTTTGCATAATGAATGAAAAGCTGAACCCCCACTCCATTAATGGAGTGGGGGTTTTTATTAGTTTCACCTACTAGATCAAAATCAAAAAACGCAAACTTGATATTCTTTTACTTTTCTAAGGGAATTTTAAGGTTCCTCTTCTTTTTCTTTAAACTCGAGAGGTTATGATAACAATACAAACAACACGAGGAGGTTATCAAGCATGAACTTGATGACATTGCTTTTAACAGGTGCTTTAATCGCAGGTGATCTAGGGGCTCATGCAATGCTTGATAACCAACCAATAACGAAATCAACCATTGCACCCTCACAATCTATTAATGAATTACAAGCAAAGACCATTGCCTTAGACACATCAAAAGGCGGTCTAGTAACGAACACTCAAACCATTGAAAATTACGGGATTAAAAAATACGAAATTTCTATTGTAAATCAAGATACAGAATATGTTGTGGATATTGATGCATCAACAGGTGATATTTTGAAAGTTGATCCAAACACGAAAGATTGATAGAGCCATGGTACGAACGATTTAAAATCATTTAAAGAAAAGTCCAATAAATAACCGTAGGAGGTTTTATCATGATTCAAAATTTTAAAGTAAAACTATTGTTTGAAGGTCAAGTTCATGAACGTCATCAGTTTTCGTTAACCTTTGAAGGGGATAATTATCAAGGGATTTTCCACGATGGAGAAATTCAGTGGTTTCATCCTCAACCTAAAAATAATCTTGGTGAAGATGACCTTCAAAACTTGGAATCTAAAGTGTATGACTTAATGACAAACTACGTATATCAAGATTTTAAAGTAAAACCATTGTTCGAAGATCAAGTTCATGAACGTCATCAATTTACACTAACCTTTGAAGGGGATAATTATCATGGGATTTTCCACGATGAAGAAATTCAATGGTTTCATCCTCAACCCCAAAACAACCTAGAAGAAGATGACCTTCAAGATTTGGAATCGAAAGTGTATAACTTGATGACTAACCACGTATATCAAGGTTTTAAAGTAAAATCATTGTTCGAAAATCAAGTTCATGAATGTCATCAATAGACTAATATATAAGAGGTGGGTATCTAAATGATGCCCACCCTTTTTCGCCCTTGGAACATCCATATTTTTCCTAATGCATGATTTTGTATATTGAAAAGAACACCAAAAAGGGTCTTCTTCTTGAACTAATGTCACCCATTAGCTTAATAAGCTAGATTAAAAAACTCCTCTTATTTTATTTCAAGAAGAGTTTACATAATCATCTTTATCGGTATTGAAAAAGGATCTTCGGTTGGAAGATCCTTTTAGTTGTTAGTTCAATTAAAACGCCCGATTTCGGCACTATTTAAATACTTCATCTTCTAACTCTTCAATTCTCTGTTTCAACTGTCTATTTTCCTTTTTTACTTCGTATGAATTATAAAACGCTCCTGCTGCAAGGGAAAACGCAAACCACGCCCACAACCAATCCAATTCAATCCCTCCTTAAGAACTGCAATAAAATGATAAAGCTTATTGAAGATAATGGCCCGTTTGCTGAATAAGGTTTCCAAGGAATACATGAATGCTCTATACAAATCTAGTTAACATAAAGTCAATTTTCCGAAACTTCCAAACTATGAACCCCCTTGGCGCTCAAGGAGCTCCGAATGATCCATTTTTATCGTTTCTATATGATTTTATACATCGTTGATGAATCAACATTTTCGGCTTCTGAAGAAGCCTGGTAGCTGCATAAAAAAGGGATGTTTTATGCAAATTCTTCTTTCACTAAAGTACCAATTAGTTAAAATGAGAATTATTAATCGACCTTTAGCTTTATCGCTCTTGTAGCAATAAAAGTTTTAATATGCTTGTCTAAAATCCTTGTTCCGCCAAAATCATCTTCATAAAAACCTGAAATCACAAACCCTGCATCAATCTGCCCTTGAATTTGATCTTCCAAAGTATGTGCGTATTCTATTGTTTGACTTGAATTGATATAATCTTGAACTTCATCCTTTGGCAGATAATCCAATGTCGATGAAGGTATAGAATGTTTAACATCAAGAATCCCTTTTCTTTCTTGATTATCATCAAAAATCCATAATAGAGGATTAGTAAATCCAGCAATTAAAATTCCTCTATTTTTTAAGACTCTTGAAACTTCATTCCATACAGGTTGAACATCTTTTACAAATAAATTAGAAACAGGATTAACGATAATATCAAAATACTCATCTTCAAAGTCACCAAGTTCTGACATATCCCCTTGAACCGTTTTTAAAGTTAATCCATCACGTTTAGCTACCTTTTCATCTTGTTGCAATTGCTTTTTAGATATATCAGTAACTGTTACATCTGCTCCAGCCGCAGCTAAAACTGGTCCTTGTTGCCCCCCACCAGATGCTAAACAAAGTATTTTTAATCCGTCTAAAGATTTAGGAAACCAATTTTTTGGAACTGTTTTTTCAGTAGTGACAGTAATTCCCCAGTCACCAGATTTACTTTTATCAATGATTTCGCTACTTACAGATTGGGTGTATCTAGAACCCTCTTCAACCTTCTTATCCCAAGCGATACTGTTTTGTTGTGTTGTATCCATTGTAATTCCTCCTATAGTAAGAATCTTTACTACAATCTTATCATTACTCCTGTTTACATTGGGTTTAGTATCCAGTTTACTGTTCGACTAACCAGGCAGGGTAGGTGAATAAGATTTTTTTCCGAATGTATGATTTTGTATATTTTCATACATTGAAAAGAATTTCTAAGTATTGATATTAACCTATCGTAGTAGTAGTTAAATTATAAAGAATAATACCCAACACAAAAAAAATTGAATTATAATTCCAACAACACTACAAATTAAACACGAAATCGCTAACCCTCTACCACCTTCATTTGTCTTTTCTATTTGTTTTACAGCTTTTCTTGAAAATAGAATCCCAATAATACCGAGGATTAAACCAAGGAATGGAATTAAAATTGATAGAATACCATTAATTAAAGAAATTATCGAATTACTATTTGTTTGAGTTTTTCCAACCATTTATATCCTCCATTTAGCTTAAGAAGAAACTTAGAATCGGACACAATAACAATAATAATATTGAAATGGTAATAAGCACTTTTGATACTTTTTTTGGGAGTTTTTCTCGACCTTTACCCGTGTACCATCCACTAAACTGAAATTTATTCCTATATAGTACAAAGAATAAAATAAGAATTGCTATTAATACCATCCAGCCATATGTGTCGGTGTTAGTTCCTAATTTTGAGTATACATAATTTATTAAGACACTTAAAATCCCACAAAAAAATACAAATATAAAAGCAATTCGTACTAACTCCAATAATACCTTCATTAGTATCACTCTCCAGCTTTTTCATTCGTATTAATTTTACCATACAATTCCAATTTTTCCGTTCAACTAAACTGCCCGTTCGTTGAATACCGAGGTGTGAACGTACGATATTAGATATTTACGTACATTGAAAAGACCACCAAGTTGGTGGTCGCTTTGTTGAATTAAAATTTCCTTTGTTTTTTTTAGGTGCTCATAAGCCAAACTCTATCTACTAAATACATTATTTTTTAAATGTTTCCTTTTAGAATTAATGTATAGCTGACAAAGTTTAATTGGTAAATATCCTAAAATTCCTCCAAGAGTATTTAAAATTAAATCATCAATGTCAAAACTACCAAACTTAAATATAAGTTGGAAAATTTCTTATTTTATGCTGAATAGCGAGATGCAACGACTAAATTTTTCACGACAGTTTTTTGCGAGAGTTAAATTATTTAAAATAATTGCTGAATACAAACAAAAATCTGTATAATTAACTGCTTAAATCCGCATCCTTCCATTGAAAAATGCGGATAATGAAATAATCTTTACTTTTCATCAATTCTTTCTCCAAATGAATCTGAAACGATCTCTCCTTTGTGCATCGTCATTACTCGTCCAGGTCTCCTTGCAATGGCTTCCGCTGAACAAGATGCATCAACCAGTACGATACTTGCATCATCTCCTACATTTGGCCACACTTGTTCACCTTGATGATTAAGAGGTGTTTTTCCATCTGTAATAAAGGAGAGCGTTTGGGCTAATGATTGTTCATCTACCCAGCCTGAAATTTCTGCCAAACGACCAGCCCGTTCTAAAATATCTCCGTTTCCAAAGGGTGACCAAACATCAAAGATATTATCGCACCCGACAGCAACCGGTACACCTTTTTTGCGCAATAAGCCAACAGGCGGGAACTTCCGATCGATCGGCACACTCGTAATGATGGAGATTCCTGCATCAGCTAGTATTTCCGCCACTCCTTTTGCTTGAGATAAAGGAATATCCCCGAGTCCAAATGCATGGCTAATCGCAACCTTACCTTGAAGACCGGCTTCCTTCGTTAACCGAGCCAATCTTTTCATTGTGAAAATACCTAGATGATCTGCATCATGTAAATGCAAGTCGATTCCCGCATTTCCTTCAACAGCGAGGTCAACCATCTGTTGTAAAGAGGCCTCGATGTCGCCATCTACAGTAGCCGGATCAACTCCCCCTACATAGTTTGCCCCTTGATGAAGGGCTTCACTAATTAAATTCTTGGCATTCGAGCGTAATAAACCGTGTTGAGGAAATGCAACAATTTCATACGATAATTTCCCTTCAAATGTTTGCAATGCTTTTTTAACTTCTTCCAAGTTCTTTAGCCCAACCTCCGGATAAATGTCTACATGAGTTCGTACATGTGTCACACCGGATGTCAGATAATTATTAAGTAACTTTTCTGCACGTTCCTGTGTCGTTGTTTCCAAAGAAGGGAGAACTTTCTTCTCGATTTCAAGGCGTTCAAAAATACTATTTACAGGTGTTACTGAACGCCATCGATCACCAAGTAACGTTTTATCCAGATGACAATGTTTTTCAACGAAGGATGGAAGCATCAGCAACCCCTTTACATCTTTTTGTGGAAAATCATCTGTGATTGCTTCAGTGACAGGTATGATTTTCGAAATCTTTCCGCCATCAATTAATAGATGAAAACGTTCCGTATTTGTACCTGTTACCACACCATTATTATTTTGATACCCGGTTTCTAATGTCGTATTCGTTAACCAAAAGGCAGTACTCATATGATCAGTCCTTTCTATCTTTAATTTACAATGTGCCAACAACTAAATTTCCCTTAAAGAAAGCAGCCACTCTACTAGTTCTTCTTGCAACAGCTTCCGCCGAACAGCTCGCGTCAACAAAAACAAAATCTGCATCGTCTCCTACATGTGGCCAAATCCGTTGACCATCGGCGTTTAAAGTTGTGACACCACCTGTAATATAACGTAAGGTTTGTCCAAGTGAAAATTCATCACTTAGCCTGAAACGTTCCGCTAATATCCCCGCTTTTTCCAAACTGTCGCCTTTTCCAAATGGTGACCAGTGATCCGTGATGCTATCATCACCAAGGGATACCTCTACCCCTTTTTTCTGTAAAAGAGGAATTGGGATCGTCTTTCCAATGGGAACCGATGAGGTAATGGAAATACCTTGATGAACAAGCATATCTGCAACATCACTTGCTTCCTCAAGTGAAATGTCAGCGAGCGCTAATGCATGGCTAATGGTAACTCTCCCCTGCCAGCCTGCTTCCTCAGTCAGAGCTGCTAATCGCTTAAACGTGAAAATACCAAGATGCCCCGGATCATGTATATGAAGGTCAATATTTGTATTAGACTCTACAGCTAACTCCATTACCGTTTGTAATGATTTTTCAATATTTCCATCAATGGTCGCCGGATCAACTCCCCCTACTAGGGAAGCACCGTTTTTCAGTGCTTCCCTAATAAGTGAAACAGACTGACTTCGTAATAATCCATGCTGCGGAAAAGCGACAACTTCTACAGAAGCCTTTCCTTTATATGCTTCCACCACTTGTAAAGTAGCTTCCAAGTTTTTTAATCCGATAACAGGGTCAACATTACAATGTGTACGAATGTGCGTTGAACCTGCACGCAACAATAAGTCCAGTAAATTTTTCGCTCTTTCTTCGACAACAGGCAGCTGGCGTGGTAGTAATTTTTCCTCTTCTTCCAACCGTGTGATAATACCTTTTGATGGAATCGTTGGCGCTTTCCAAGGACCACTATAGTATGTTTTATCAAGATGAATGTGCATATCCCTAAATGATGGGAGCATTAAATAATTATTTGCATCTTGTATAGGCAAATCCGTTATTAACAGTTTATCGGCGGAGACAATTTCCCTTATCGTTCTATCTTCAATCCGTACATGAAATTGCTCTGTTTTTGTTCCGGTTACTGAACCGTTTTCATATCGGTAGCCCGTTTCTAATTTAACATTGGTTAACCAATAAGTTTTACCTGCCATGTCCAGTGCCTCCTAAAATTATGATTTTCCAACGTTTTATTATGTCAATCCAATCATTTAGAGTTTAATTCATACCAGCGTTGGTATACCTTAATACTTTCTTCATCTGGTTGTTGAACCATGGGCAATCGGCGGTCTTCAATTGGTTTACTGTATTCATCATAAAATGTTTCCAGTTCAAAGTATTTGCGATCGTCTTGATAATAAGGTGCATAATCCTCACGTGTAGTAATATAAATTACCTTTTTGGGGCTGCAATAATAAAGAGACCCTAAACACATTGGACACGGACTTGCAAGAATATAAATTTCGCAGTCTATTAAATGTTCCGTTTGCAGTTTTTTACATGCTTTTCTGATGGCAAGCACTTCAGCGTGAGCTGTTGGGTCGTGTGTTTGAGCTACCAAGTTTGGACTTTCGGCAATAATTTCTCCATTCTGTACGATCACGGTAGCAAATGGACGACCTCCTGTTTCTACATTTTCGCGTGCCAATTCGATGGTATGTTTCACAAAATCCATTAAATTTCTCCTCATTTTCATCTTTAAACGTATTGCCTTAGGCTTCGGGTTTATCAATAAGCTTCTAAGTCAGTTATAACTCCAGTTGAACCATCTAAATGGCTCTTTCTTCATCTGATAGAGAAAATTGCTTGTATACATGGTCTTGGCTTGGATTACTGGGGGTATAAAAATATACTCTTTTGATTTGGGTATAATAAATGGCACTCATACCCATCGGGCATGGCCCTGTGCTTGCATATATTTCGTAACCTTCCAGATTGGTTGTATTCAATCTTTTACAAGCTTTCCAATGATTCAGATGTTGATTGACATGCGGTAAGCAAAAAACGAACAGCAGAATTAAAAACATTCGCCCCACCTTCATAGCTTCTTTTCCCCTCTTTGTAAAAATGGTATCATGAAGATATGTATATGTAAAATATTAAAAAAGTAAGTTTAACTTAGGTTTTTCGTATATTAAAAAGGAGTGTTTTTGACGATGGATATAAAACAGCTACGATACTTTATAGCAATTGTTGAGGAAAGGCAAATCTCTGCCGCTGCTAAACGGCTTCACATTTCTCAACCACCATTAAGTCAACAGCTGAAATCAATGGAAGAGGAACTTGGCTCCAAGTTAGTAGAAAGAGGTGGGAAATACTTTGAAGTAACTGAGACGGGAAAAACGTTATATAAATATGCCTTACAAATGACTCAATTAATGGAAGAAACCAAATTAGAGGTAAAAGAAGTAGGGGCTGGGGTAAGCGGAACACTGATGATCGGTGTTAACACCTTTTCTGTGGATAACTTATCTGAAATTCTCAAACAATTTCACACAAGTTACCCCAAAGTTACCTATAAAATCCAACAAAATGAATCATCGATTCTCTGCCAACTCGTAAGAGATAGAGCCTTAGAATTGGCATTTATACGATTGCCACTTAAATTGGATGATTTTTCAATTCTTCATCTTTATACAGAACCGTTTTATTTTATTACATCTAGAAAGCAGAAATCAATCAGCCATGGTGTTTCGCTTGATGAAATTCTAAACTGCCCACTCCTCTTACCAAGTACAGAGGGATTAGGTGTTCATTATTTAATTTTAGAAGCTTTTTCCCGGCTTCAATTACATCCTCACATCATTGGTGAGTGTTCCGATATTACGCTTTTATTAGATTTAGTTTCGGCCAACTTTAGCGCATCTATTGTTCCGGAAACGGTACTTAATCAGCATAAAGGATATCCTATACATGCTTACAGAATTTCCGATACCAAGTTTTCAACCCCAATCGGTTTGATATGGCTAAAAAACCATAGCTTATCCAGGTCTGCTCAGAACTTTATTGAGTTATTCAAAAAGGAAGGAATATCGAATCAATAATGAGGCTTTTCCAAAATAAACAATCTCATAATAATTTTATTTCTAAAGTTATCTGCATAATTTTGGCATTAGCATTTATCATGTAATACTTATCTACACACTTTTACTATTATTCCTTTTGCGCATCTAACGTTTGCATGGCTTGAATAAGAAATAGCATGTGCTAGTAGACCAATAACAGCGTCAATTTTTGTAACTATATATGAGAAATGGGCTTGTTGTTACTCCACAATCTGGCCCGATTGCTGAACAAGATAAAATCCTACATATCCATACAGGACTTCCATTGTAGGGCGCTATTGTGGAAAAAGAAGGAAGAGGTTTTTTATGTAGCTCCCATGACTGCCCATTCATCACGAGACAGTTCATGATTGGAGTATGTATCCCTGCAAGGGTTATTACAAATTCATATCTATTGAAAAAAATAGAAAACATACTTATTTAAATAGAATAGACTCTGGAGAGCATCTCATCCCCAGAGCATTTTTACACAATTATAACTATATTTATTTTACTTAACAGCTTCTTTTAATTCCTTACCTGGTTTAAAAGCAGGAACTTTAGAAGCAGCAATTTGCATCTCTTCTCCTGTTTGTGGGTTTCTACCCGTTCGAGCTGCTCGGTCGCGCACTTCAAACGTGCCAAATCCAACCAATTGGATTTTCTCTTCTTTAGCAAGCGTAGTAGAGATTGTTTCAATCCATGCATTCACTGCTTTTTTAGCGTCTTCTTTTGTTAGTTCTGCTTGTGTTGCCACAGCATTCACTAGATCTGTTTTGTTCATCGTCAAACACCTCGTCTTTTATTCTTATTGGTATGTAGTAGTTTCACCATCAACATAACATATGTTCGGTATATCTGTCTAAGAGTAGTACTTTGCGAAAGACCGATAAGGTGTATTATGTAAACTAAATCGTGATAGATTAGAAATAAAGACAAGAAGAAAAAAACTGCTAATTAAAGACGATTTAAATTTTCTTATTCTACTTTTGTAATTTTATTTTGTGTCTCCCCCCTTCGTTACTCGAATAAAGTCATTTCCAAGTTTTATCATATATGATTTTACTGTATGTTATACAACGGTAGTGAAGAGTACAAAACGCTCGCCCGATTCGGATAACTTAGAATAAGGTATCTCTTACTTGGAGGCTCCTTAGTCTACCTAGGTCTCATACATGTGAATACCAAAAACAGATGGCAAGAACTTCGGTTCATGTCGTTTTTTCAATTTCTTCTTACTAGTAATTGGCTTCGACTTATAAACTCCTTGCTCCCTTTGATTAATATAAACCAGTGTCTGATTTTAATTGTCGACAAGGTGATCTATTTGACGCTTACATCTATATTGAACGTATAAAAAAATTGAAGTAGTTCATATTAAATAATATAGATAGCCATGATTAACCAATAGCGATGGCCATAGTCAGTGATTTTTCCTATCCAATATATAGTGAAATTAGAAAAGACTTTTTGATACCATAAAAAAGTTAAAAGAGGAAAAGAGGGAGACTATGTGGTTTTTAAAGAAAAAAAATATAAAAGAGTTAAATCCCTCTCCCCCTTCACCTAGTCAAGCGGTGGCCCCCCAAAAAAAAGATGCCTTAAAAACTAGTCTTCAACAAAACATACAAACTCTAAAGGATACCCTTGGGGAAAGTTCGGATATTATCATTCGTGAAATTCGAATTGGAAAAGAAGGAACCATTAAAGCCGGTATTATATATACAGACGGATTAACCGATACACCCTCATTACAAAATTTTATTTTGGAAACGCTCATGCTAGATATCAAGGGGATTGAATTACAGAAAAAAACTTCTCCTGAGAAAAATCTTATTAGCATATTAAAAGATGTTGCCTTGACAGTAGGAGAAATTAAAGAAATAACTAATCTTGACGTTCTTTTTACCAGCCTTTTGTCAGGGGATACCATTATTTTAATCGACGGATATGCCCAAGGCTTAATCATTTCCAATAAGCACTGGGTCGAGCGTGGGGTAACTGAACCAGCGGCTCAGACGGTAGTTAGAGGACCACGCGAAGGATTCACCGAAAATTTACGTGTAAATACGGCCTTAATTCGGCGGAAACTTAAAGATCCGAACCTTTGGATAGAGTCAAAAATTATTGGAACACGCACGAAAACGAACATTGCCATAGTTTATATCAATGGCATTGCAAATGACAAAATAGTGAAAGAAGTCCGTTTACGTTTGGACCGAATAAACATTGATGGAATTCTCGAAAGTGGTAATATAGAGGAATTAATTCAGGATTCACCATATTCACCTTTTTCCACTGTTTATAACACGGAACGTCCGGATGTAGTAGCTGCAGCACTAATCGAGGGACGAATAGCTATTTTGGTAGATGGAACACCATTTGTGTTACTCGTTCCAGCATTATTCGTTCAGTTTTTCCAATCTGCTGAAGATTACTATGTGCGTACGGTTATTGGGAGTCTTATTCGACTTCTTCGGTTTTTTGCATCCGGGATTTCTTTGCTTGCACCTGCATTATTTATTGCGATCACAACTTTTCATCAATCAATGCTACCGCCTGCACTCATCATTAGTCTGGCAGCCCAGCGAGAAGGTGTCCCATTTCCTGCATTTATTGAAGCGGTCATAATGGAAGTCACCTTTGAAATTTTGCGGGAAGCAGGCGTAAGAATGCCACGCTCCATCGGTTCAGCCATGTCTATTGTAGGTGCATTTGTTATTGGTACAGCAGCGGTTGAAGCAGGAATAATCTCAGCTATGATGGTAATCGTCGTTTCAATAACCGCCATATCTAGTTTTGTTTCTCCCTCTTACGACATAGCGATTGCTGTAAGGATGCTGCGCTTTGCATTTATGGCGTTAGCTGCTTCGTTTGGTTTATTTGGAATTACGGTTGGTTTAATTGCCCTTATTCTGCATTTATGCAGTTTGCGTTCTTTTGGCGTACCTTATATGTCTCCGATAGCTCCATTTAATGTTTCCGATCAAAAGGATACATTTATTGTTTTGCCTATATGGAAAATGTTTACTCGACCTCGCCTAATCAATCAACAAAATAGGGTTAGGCAACAAGATTCAGCCTCTGCAAAACCAGCACCAACAAAAAAATAAGGAGTATGAAGGGGTTTAACGATGAAAAAGTGCATCTTTGGTCTCCTAATTCTCAGCCTCTTTCTTACGGGGTGTTGGGACCGGCGGGAATTAAATGAACTCGCCATTACGCTGGCAATAGGTATCGATAAAGTTGAAGATGAATACCAAGTAACCACTCAAGTGGTTGTACCTTCGGAAGTATCCATGAAAGGAAGTACGGGGAGTACAACGGTCGCCCTCTTTACTGCTAGCGGGGAAACGGTTTATGAAGCCATTCGAAGAATGACAAAGGACTCGCCACGAAAAATATATCCTGGACACCTTCGAATGCTTGTGATTGGTGAGGAATTAGCTAAAGAAGGGATAGGCAAATCCTTGGAGTTACTGTCACGGGATTGGGAACTTCGACCGGATTTCTATGTTGTTGTTGCTAAGGATATACCCGCTAAAGAAATACTGAATGTCACAACAGCTATAGAAAGCATACCAGCCAATAAAATGTTTAACAGTCTTAAAATGTCAGAAAAAGCTTGGGCTGGTACGCACAGCATTACTTTACATGAATTGATAGCAGATCTTACAAGTGACGGAAAGGAAGCCGTACTAACAGGAATTCAATTAATAGGAAACAAAGAAATAGGATCAAGCAAACAGAATGTGGAAACGATTTCTCCTGCTGCTCGCATTAAATATGATAATTTAGCTGTGTTTAAAGAAGATAAACTAGTGAGCTGGTTAACTGAAAAGGAAAGTAGAGGTTATAGTGATATCACCAACTCAGTAAAAACAACAGTAACACCAATATCTTGTCCTAAAGAGGGAAAAGCCACTATAGAGGTCATTCAATCCAATTCTGATGTTAAAGGTAATATAAACAATGGAAAGCCTGAAGTGGATATCAATATTAAAGTAGAAGGGAATGTAGGAGAGGTAGAATGTAAAATTAATCTTACCAAACTAGGAACAATTGATGAGCTTGAGAAAATTTACGAAAAAGAAGTGATAGAAATCATTAATGAGACTTTGGACACGTTACAAAAACAATATAAAACGGACATATTTGGATTTGGTGAAGCCATCCATCGTTCCAATCCGAAAGAGTGGAATAAGATGAAAGAAAATTGGGATGAGGAATTTTCTACTTTAACAGTAAATGTTAAAGTAGACATGAAACTTCATCGTACGGGTACGATAAATAATTCCTTGTTAGAAAAGATAAAGGACTAAATAAACATGCTGAAAAGTATGGGAATACTTTTGATTGCAACTGTCATTCTGTTGATTGAAGTTCCACCTCTCTTGGAAAAAAAGTATAAAAAAGAGTTGTTAGTTTTTTCAATTCTTCTTGTTATTGGGGTAGGGTTAAGTATTGCACAAGGATTAGGAAAAACTATTCCGAATCCAATGGACTTACTAACTTATATGTTTAAACCGCTTAATGATGTTATTGCACATTTGTCGAAGTAAAGAACCTTATGGAGAGGACGGCATGATATGAAATGATGCAAAACGTTAAAATAAATTCGTACCAATTTCTAGTTTTAGTCACGTTATTTTCGATTGGTACGAGCATCTTAATTGTTCCATCAGTTTTAGCTACAGCAGCAAAACAAGACGCTTGGATTGTCGCAATATTCGGTACGGGAATCGGATTATTAGTTATTTGGCTATTTTGCACACTAGCACAGTGGTTCCCTCATCTCACCTTTATCCAAGTTACCGAAAAAATTTTAGGGAAATGGGTAGGAAAAGCCGTATCTCTTTTATTTGTATTCATGTCTTTTATCTATGCCTCAAGTCTTTTATTTTATTCTGGGACATTCCTCAACACACATTTGATGCCAAATACTCCAATGGCAGCCCTTAATATCCTTATGGCGATAATTATCGTGATGGGAGTCCGTCTTGGATTAGAGACAATTGCTCGTTCTGCTGAAATATTAATCCTTTTTTTCTTCGTTCTTTTTCTCTTTTTAGTGCTATTTATTTCACCTGAAGTCAAGTTTGAAAACGTACAGCCTGTATATGAGGCAGGGACAAGAACGATCGTTCAATCATCCTTACCTTTTATCGAAGTAACTTCAGTCAATGCTATTGTTTTATTAATGATTTTCCCTGCCTTTATTAACAAATTTAAACAAGCTAAAAAATCCTTTTTAATTGGAAACTTAATAGGCGGGATCGTCATCATTATCCTTACCTTTTTGAGTGTTTCAGTGTTAGGTGCTGATAATACTGCTGCGGAGTTTTATCCGAGTTATGAATTGGCCAAAAGAATAAATTTTGGGGATTTTATACAGCGTATTGAGGCACTAATGGCTGCACTATGGATTATCGCCCTCTATTTTAAGACAACCCTTTATTTTTATGCTTCCGTCTTAGGGATTGCACAAATTTTAAATTTGAAAGATTACCGCCCTTTAACAATACCATTAGGAATGATTGTCGTAGTCCTTTCTCTTGTGATCTATCCCAATGTCGTCTACCAACAAAATTGGAACACGACAACAGGTATATTCTTTTCATATTCGATTGGATTGTTTTTACCTCTTTTGCTGGTAGTCGTATATGCCATCCGAAAAAAACAATTGAAAAAATCCCCTGAAAGTTCTTCAGTGTGAGATTGATTCAATTAATCAATAAATAGGAGATTTTATGGTAAAAAATGAAGCAACAATTAACATAGAGACTGCTCTTAATGAGTAATCTCTATAATTTTTCATGTAAAACAATTAGAATTATAACGGTGTATTGGAAATGTCATTTATCAAAAACTAAACAATTACCGAGAAAAGCAATTGAAAAGTGTTTGTAAATAAGTTTTACCCCCAATAGTTGAATACTATATCTCCAACCCTCATAGGTTTTCAATATATATTTTTCCAATGTTTTAGGTTATATAGTTCTGCATCATTTAATTCATTTTCATTTTCTACAAAAATTCTTCCATTAGTATCTTTCAGTACTCATGGTTCATTTAACTCACTTAAATATAGTACCCTATACAGCTGACTAAATTCACTAAACAAGTGCTCATTATCAACAAATGTAATATCCCCTGGCACTACTGAAGATGCGAAAGCTATAAAAGGAATAACCAATGAGTAAGATATACAAATGCTCTTCTTAAACCTTTACCTCAACTCGGTAATAATACCGAGCCATTTCTGGTTCATTAAAATCCCCCCTTTCCTTTCTCCCGTGGAAAAAGCTACTTTTTTGACGAGTTTCTTCTATTATATAGCGAACTTTTAAAAATCTTTTTCATATTCCTTTACCAACTTATAAAAAGTTATCTTTTTAACCCCAAATTTCGCCATGGCTTTAACGGCTGTTGTCTCTCCTGCTTTCCAAAACTCATAGACTTTTACCAGTTTGGTGAGATACTTTTTCTAATTTCTAGCTAAAACAGAACTAATCTTTATTTTGCTTGAACGCTTAGTAATCCAAATTCCACATTTTATTCATTTCTCCATTCATACAATACAATATAGTTATATACCGGATCATAAATAGGATTTGAATGGAACTCTTTTATTTTTATTAGCCTCCCAGTAAGGTCTATATCTTGTGATTTAAACGCTTCTACTACCTTATCCGTTATTAAAATCTTTCTGTTCTGATAATAGGATTTATCATGTAGAAAAACTTGATAAGTTTGTACCTTTTTATAGGGAGTTGTAGTATTCATGTACTGTAACACCCTCGTTTCTTCCCAGGCATATACAATGGTTGGTTGATCAAGAGACTGTAAATAGTTAGATAGTTGATAGGTGGCTGGAGATTCATTCGCTTGTTTTATAATCAATATAGATGAATGGTATGTTTGTGATATTAATAGGAGACAACAAAGAATAGATATGACAAATTTCCTAATCTCTTTAGTCTCACTTAATACATTAATCAATACAATGAAAAGAAAAAGTATGACTAAAGGAAGAATATGTCTAGGTTTATCAATGTTTTGCGCAACAATAGCCCAAATCAAATAACCAATACCCATGATACACGCTAAGTGCTGAGTGAAATCTTTTTTTAGATCACTCCATTTCAATTGAAATATAAATAAACTAACAAATATACCATAGAACACGGCCAATAAAATCGTTTGAGAGGAAATACCCGTCCATAATACATTATGAAGTACTAATGTTTTTATCCTTTCTAGAAAGGATAAATCACTAGACACAGCCGTATTACCCCAATCGTTAAAATGACCGCTTGTAAAAGCTAGAGACAGTTTTACAAATCCTTTAACACTACCTTCAGAAAAAACTAGCGCAGCTAGCCAAATGAATTGACACATTATTGCCAATATAGAATAACAAACGATTTGTTTAAATGTGTAATACTTATTCTTCCATTTATAATAAAACAAGAAAAGTAAACCGACTGCGAATGGCAGATAAGATAATCGAATACCTAACAATACACTAAGTAACAGTAGAGGCAAACTGTTTACACCTATTCCCTTATCATTCATTGCCACATGAATACTCCAAAAATACCACCATAAGGCAGCTAGGGCAGCGCCTTCTGAAATTGGTTGATTTACTATCACCATAACATAAGTCGAAGAGTATACGATTGAAATAATCCCTAAACTATACGACCTTGAAACATATTTCCTTGCCAGTTTATATATTGGAAACAAAGCACTAAAATAAATCAAAATATTAAAAATGGTCAGTGAAGACACTTTATTATCGACAAATTGATGAATAAAATAGCCGCCTATAATAAAATAGGGATACCCTGGGAAATGCGGTTGCATAGCCATCAAATCATATCGATCTAACGCAAGCGCAAAATCCACCTGATCCCATGTAGAAGCAAAGGAATTGACATGAGTTAATTGAGTCCAAAGTAGAAATGATATCGAACATATACTAATAATAGCAAAAACAATATTAAATATATTAGAGGTCTTAACCATTCGTTCTTTCTTATCCATACCTATTCACCGTTTTCCAAATAATGAACTATTTACATGAAAAAAGTACAAGTAAAACACCTTGCACTTTTTCCTTAGAGGATAATACTCCTTATTTCGCCTGTGTTTTCAAGTCTTTTTCCTGATCGTTCTTGTTCGTACTCTCAGTGTTCCCACTTGACTTAAATGAAGTTAATAGATATATACCTACAAAATATCCGATATAGGTAATGACCTCTTCTATAGATGGCATAGAAGCATATCCGAATAATGCTTTAAGGAAAATACCAATATCTCCTGACAGTATTGGGGCCACCCCGTGATCACGCAAATAGTGATCATAATCTATTGGATGTTCTGGAAGAAACCAAGTCAAATCATATAAATGCGGTATAACACTTCCTATAATATTTAAATCTTGCAGCATCGAAATCGCTTGAACTAATAGACCAGCCGCAATAAGTATGATAAAAATACCTGTTACTTTAAAGAACGTTTTAAGAGAAACCTTCATAGTTCCCTTAAAGAAAATATAAGAAACAATGGCAGCAATAATGACGCCAGTAATGGCACCCCACCCTTCCATTGCAGCACCAATATTTCCACCGGTAATAGCCGCAAAGAAGAAAACAGTCTCAACTCCTTCGCGAAGAACAACTAGAAATGAGTGAATGACCATTCCAACTACATTCCCCGTTGTAATAAAACGATCCAACTTTCCTTCCATATTATCCTTCAAATCTTTACTTTGACTTGACATCCAAAAAACCATTTGCGTTAACAACAGAGCAGAAACTAGCATAATCCCTATCTTCAAATACATTTCGCTGCCCATCGAAGCAAAGCCTGTAAGCACAACTTGGAATAGCATGGCTACACCAATACTAGCTAGTACAGCAAGACCGGCCCCTACCCATACATACTTTGTAAAAGAGTTTTTGCCCATTCTTTTTAGATACGTTGTAATGATTCCAACAATGAGTAATGCCTCTAAGACTTCACGGAAGGTAATTAGTAAAGCTTGTATTTCCACAGACTATTCTCCTCTCCCATAGTGAAAAAACGAATCCTTATGATTTATTCTTTTTGCGAATCGTATAAACTACAACACCAACAATGATTACAACGATTATCACGAGCGGCAGCCAATTTCGCAAATTGGAGACATCTGTCCAATCCTTCTTTTGGCTACTAGTATTCTTTTCAACCTCTGTAAAATGGCCAACTTTCAAACTCTTTAAGTTAAACTCTTTTTGTAGGAAAGAAAATATATTATCTTTACTGGCATCGAAAGCCTTCTTATCAGCCTCTTTTTGTCCAACGCCAAATAGTCCTGGATTTCCTAATGAGTTTAGAGCTTTATCAAATTCTGACTTAATTTCTTTATCCAATTCTGGGTTTCTTGCTTCAATTTTTGGTGATAATGCTTCATATGTTGCAAATCCCTTTGCTAATAAACGTTTGCTCGTTTCATACTCCGAGAAGTTTTTATCAATATTTTCCATGCGCCTTGCGATATTTAACACAAGGAGTTGATCCAAATTATTAATCGCTTGTTCTTTATCTTTATTTTCCAGGTCTTGAAGAATAGCTTTTGTCGGCTCAGGTCCCATATGCATGTCGATTTCTTCTTTGACTGTAGTATAATGCTTTTCCGCTTTGGCAAAGTCTGAAGGATTTTTGTCTAGTTCAATTAGCATTTTTTTATAGGCTTCTGCCAATGCCTCTTCATTCGGGTCTCCATATGTATATGCTTTTGCAGACAGTGGAAATGAATGAGTAAGAACAAATAGTAACAAAAAACAATAAATGAGTAGTTTTTTCATTTATAATCCCCCTACATAATTATTAGTTATGATCATTTGATTTAATAATTTCTCTCTTCAAAGAATACAATTTCAGCATGATTTCCCTTAATTTTATACGTATCCATATTATTCAACTGATGAGCATTGCCATCTATCTTTATTTTTTGAACCGGTCTTTTTACTTCTTTCCAAATGGCTGGGATCACGGAAGATAGATAGCCTTTAAAGGTGATGAACGATTCTCCCGTCGAACGAACTTGATATTGAATAGGGACTTCCTTTACCCGAAAACCCTTTCTGACAAGATTTAAAGTTAAAACCTGTGCGTAATTATAATCATGGACGATCTCTGCATGTTCAAGAGCTTGCCTTGTAAAAGCCCTCATCCCTGACTGTCCATCATAAATCCACCTTCTGAGTAACAAACTCTGAATAAAAGTAAAACAATAATTACCTAGACGTCGATGAAGCTTCATCCCTTTTATCGTTCCCAAAAAACGGGAACCCATTGTATAATCAGCTTCTCCCTTAAATATTGGTGCCAACAAATCTGGTATTTGGTAAGAGGGGTACTCACCATCGGCATCGATCATTACCGCGATATCTGCCCCTCTTTCATAACTTTCCTTTAACCCTGCTCGAACCGCCGCTCCTAGTCCACGGTTTTTCTCAAAACTGACAATATAGTCAGCACCAGCTTTTCTTGCCACATTGACTGTATGATCTCTTGACCCATCGTCGATAACTAACACTTTAACCTCGACCTGATGATGAAAATGTCTAGGGATGCTCTCGATAGCATCCCCAATTGACTCTTCTTCGTTATAGGCAGGTAGAAATACAATGACTTGCTGTTTTTTCATGTTTAGTCCTCTTCCTTCTTACTAATTGCATCTAACAATACTTTTCCCCGGCTGTGGCTAGGAAAAGGTGCTCCCAACAAGTATGACAAAGTTGGTGCCAAGGAAACAAGGCTTTGTTTTTCTTCGACTTTTTTCCCCTTTTCAATATGCGGACCGTGAACAATAAATGGCACATATCTTTCACCTTCATCTAAATGTCCATGCCCTCCAATCCCATCGGCTTGGCCATGATCAGCACAGATGAATAAAGTCGTATTGTCCATCTTGCCTTCCTTGTTCAGCCAAGAAACAAAATCTTCTATTAACACATCGGCTTCATGGATTTTTTGCAAATATTCATCATATAAAACTCCCTGGCTATGACCGGTTTGATCGGTCCCTATCATTTGAACAACGAATAAATCAGGATCCTGTTCTTTCATGATTTTCTTCGCTCTTTCCATAATGTTAGGGTCAGCTTTATCTTTATGCATCACCGCAGTTACAGTTTCTACATCTTCACCCATTGAATCCACTAAATGGGCGATTCCAAGGAGTCTGCCTTTTTTACCTACTTTTCTTAACGAATCAAAAATACTTTCGACTTTAATTCCTAACTTCCAAACCATATTGGAAGTCATCCCATGTTCAAATGGATAAGTTCCTGTGAACATCGAGCTAAAGCATACGACGGTTCTTGCAGGATAGACGGTTTCCATATTCAGATATTCTGTACCGTTATCTTTTAAAAAGTCTAAAAAGGGCGTATTTGCTTCATAAAAGCGTTCCTTTCTCATTCCATCTACTACAATGACGATGACTTTATCAGAAATCGCTTTTCCTGGTTGTGGCCCCTGATCTTTTGAATATGTTTCATATACTTTTGGTTTCCAATCAAATAAATACCGATGAAGGATGAAAGAAAACAAGAGTATAAAAGCATAAAAGAGAATGAGAGCTACGAAACTAATGGACTCCCCCGTCCGATTTGTTTGAAAAACCATTTCCCAAATTGACAGAATTAATAAAAACTTAGGCAGTTGCTCCTGAGCGTTTCCGCTCGTAGAATCACTATTTTTTAAGACAAGTTTCCAAAAACGAGTAAAATTCAACCAAGAAGTCCCTATTCTTAAGTGGTAATATAAGGTTCCCCAGAAAAATACCGTAAAGAAGAAGTATAGTGCCATTGAAAATAAAAGTAAGCCTATATCAATATCTTTCCATATAATTAAATAAACCATAAAAGGAATCCACAAATAATTCCTTAAAAAGAGCGGAAAATCAAATACAAAATAGAGAATTAATAAAGGGATGACATAAATAAACGCTAACAATAGATCTAGAACTGCTTGTGGCGAATCCCAAATACCAGCCTGGAATAAAACCATGGTTCCCATGACAAAAATCGGTGTAAATGGCTTTCCTTCATTTAATAAATTCCAACAGCGTGCAGCGATTTTTTCAAATTTAGATGCACTTTTCACTTTCCCCTCACTCCTCTTACCTTAATCCATCCTTTTATTGTTTGAAAAGAGATAGGATAAATTACTATAACAACTGCTCCAGCCAGATAAGAAAATAAGAATTTCATAAAATGGGTGATGACAGCAATCGTATACCCTTCTATCAGAGGAAATCCCAATAAACTAAGAGCAAAAACAAGAAAACTTTCGTAATTACCAATACCACCAGGTGTAATCTGGAAAATTTGTCCAGCGATCGTGACGCTATTTGCAAACACAGTTTCCATAGGTGACAGTTCTCCATTCAGTACAATGACGGTACCATAAAGGATTCCGCCTTCTAAAACCCAACTCAAAAAGGTGATTACAATAATAGCCAAACCATTTTTCCCTGAAAAAGCCTTTTTAAACAAAGAAAAATGTCTTTTCAAAAACCTAGGAAAATATTTATGTATAACGGATAAAGTAATCATACAAAAAATGCCACCAGCTATGATGCTCGATACAGGAAATTTAAAGCTAACCTTTAAACTTAACAATCCGATTAAAGTAATCCCTATTAAGCAGAGCATATCCAGAACCCTTAATACAAAGACTGAATGAAAAGCTTCTTCGTTACTTACCTTATTATCCCTCGTTAAAATTTTGGCCCTCACTAGATCGCCCACTTTTATAGGAAGAAGGTGATTCACCAATAAGCTATACAAAATCCCTATAAGACATGTAGAAAAATGGGCCTTTCCATTTAAATAAAGCTGCCAAGCCCATGCTTTTAAACAAAAAGAAAGGAAATAAACGATCCAAATTGTACATAGCAAAAAAGGATGCTCAAATAATTCGATTAAACCTTTCCATACTTGTTTCCCATCAAAATAGTGAAAGGTTAAGAATACAAAAACAAGGAGTATTAAAACAGCAGGACCAAGTTTAAAGAATCTTCTCATTTTCCTTAGCCCACTTCACCGTTTCTGATAGTCCTTTTATAAAATCTACTCTTGGTTCATAGCCTAATAATCGTTCGGCTTTTTCGATATCTGCCCATGTATTTACAACGTCTCCAACGCGTGAAGTTTCTTTGTTTATTTTCATGTTAGGGAAATGCCATCGCAATTGGGCTAGTAGGTAGTCCATCGTAATCGGTCTTCCTGACCCAATATTGATGACCTCACTTTTCGTTAATGTATGGATCGTTAAATAAATCCCATTCACGATATCTTCGATGTAGGTAAAGTCACGTGCTCTTCCCTCACCAAAGAGAGTGATTTCCTCCCCGTTCATTAACTTTTTAATAAAGCTGCCGATCGCCATGTCGGGACGACCCCACGGACCATATACGGTAAAAAATCTTAAAATATTTACCTGAAAACCAAATAGGGACTCATAAACATGACAAAAAGATTCAGCTGAAAATTTCGAAGCTGCATAGGGCGAGATGACGTTCCCGTTTGCCATTTCTTCCTTAAAGGGTCCTGATTGATTTCCATAAACTGAGGATGAAGAAGCAAATACAAATTTGGAAACCCCCGCCTTACCTGACGCTTCAAGCAC
Organism: Peribacillus sp. JNUCC 23; assembly: GCF_053653995.1. The sequence continues at coordinate 2,169,555 of NZ_CM132202.1, read as the reverse complement.
ATTAATCGTTGCTTTAATATCATAATCGACATATTTCAGCGGCTCTTCAATTGAATAAGCAACACCAGGTAAAGCTGCTAAATGAACAACGACATGTGGAGAAATCTGTTTAAATACAGCCTCCATTTCTTCTCTATCCAAAAGGTCTTTTTGAATAAAACGAAATGATCCAAAACCCGCTACATGTTCCAATTGTTTCTTTTTTCTTTCAGGCGAATAATAGGGATGAAGACAATCTATTACGTATACTTCGTGATTTTCCTGAATTAGCTTCTTAGTCAGGTGACTCCCAATAAAACCAGCCCCACCCGTTACAATAATCTTCATATATACACTCCATTGTTGTGATTTATTATCACAACTAGTATAACTTTATAAACAAGGAAAGAAACCTTGTTATTTTCACAAGGTTTCCTCCCAGGCAAAATAATCATTATTCTGCCTTTTCAATGACAGTTTGTAAAGTGTCTTGTAGTTCTTTCAGCAATGGCTCGCCAGCTGTTTTATCTTTCGCTTTAGCTGCTTCCAAATATTGTCGTGCTTTTTCCGTAAGTTTGCTGTATTCTGCTTCTCCAATTAACCCTTTAATATCTTCTCCAATAATGTCTATAAATAAGGCACCTTCTAAAGCTGTAATTGGAGATTTATCTTCTCCCCAAGTTTCTTCACTTTCCTTATATTCATCAAGAGCAATTTTAGAGAACCCACGAATGAATGCCTTGTTAACCGCATCAGGATTTAATGTCGCAATATCCGTTTGCAAATCAAATTGCTGTTGAATGAAGGCTGCTTCTTCTGCTGCATGTCCATTCAAATAACTAAATAAAGATTGATAGAAGGCCCAACCTTCTGCTTGCTCCACTTTTGCTAATTCCTTATCTTGCTTCGCTGCCTCTGACGCTTTTGTTGCATAACCATTTGGAATGGCACCAGTCGCTAGATAAAACGTTTTCATGAGTGATTTATCAACCACTTGCTTACCAAGTGAAAAGCCTAATTGATTCTCTGCTTCTACAGCTTTTTCAATCTCCTCAAATCCACCGGCAATCACATCCACCAGATTTGTTCCATTTGCATTATCACGTTTTTCTACCGTAGATTGAAGTATTGCATAATATCCCTTTGCTTCTTCAAGTTCTTTTGTTACTTCTTCTTTATTTCCCCATTTTTCATTGATTTCAGTAAAATCATGCTTAATCGTTGTATAAAAGACTTTTTGCATCAGTTTATCAAATAATTGCTTAACAACGACCTTGTCCAAGGTACCGTCTTTTCCAGCTTGTAATGCGGTTGTTATATGCAGATCTAGCTGGTCTTCAAATTCTGCATCCCTGTCTTGCACTAAGCTTTGCAAGTTGTTTTTATAAAGTTCCGTCACTTTAACATAGTCTACTTCTTTTCCTTCTTTAGCCTTTTCCAACTCTGTAATCGCTTCTTGGAAAACCTGTGCGTAATTCACTTCTTTTACTTCCGTTTCATTCTTAGTTTCTTCTTTATTAACGGTTTGTTCTTGCTCTTTCTCTACGGCATCTTCACTTGCCTGTTTTTCGCTAGTACTGCAACCTGTCAAAACCGTACCCGCCAATAAAAAACTAGCAAAAATAGCTGATAATTCTTTTTTTCTCATATTAATATCCCCCGACTGTTTAGGTATATGTATAATTGATAACGAATTTCATTTTCATTTCTGATTATATGCGAGAATGATTATCACCGTCAATACATATTTTTTTACAATTCTGTACTCTTTGATTATCATTCCGCTTTTGCCCTATTATGTTTTGGTATAAACTAATACAGTTATGTACAGATAGAAATACAGCAATGAGAGGAATAAATATGAAGAAAATAACGATCGTTGGAACAGGTCATGTAGGTTTAGTGACTGGGGTGACTCTCGCAGAAATAGGGAATCAAGTGGTTTGCTATGATATTAATGAAAAGTATATTGCACAAATGAAACAAGGTATATCCCCTTTTTATGAACCTGATTTAAATGATTTATTGCAAAAAAACCTTACTAAAGGTCAATTGTTCTTTACAAATGATTCTAAATTAGCATTAGAAGCTGCAGAGATTATTTATATTGCGGTAGGAACACCAACCGCCGAAAACGGCAGTGTGGATCTTAACTATATTGAAGCGGCTGCAAAAACGATCGCCGAAAACATTACAAAGCAAGAAATAATAGTAGTCACGAAAAGCACTGTCCCCATTGGCACAAATAATTTAATCAAACAGTTAATTGAAACGAATTTAACATATGAAGTGAACGTAAATATTGTATCTAATCCTGAGTTTTTAAGAGAGGGCTCCGCAATCTATGATACTTTTTCTGCAGATAGGATTGTTATCGGATCTGATTGTAAAAAAGCAGCTTCTATCATCGAAGAAATACATAGACCTTTTGGAAGAACTATTTATCTTACTGATCTATTAAGTGCTGAAATGATTAAATATAGCTCAAATGCTTTTTTGGCAACTAAGATTAGTTTCATTAATGAAATTGCAAACCTATGTGAAAAGGTTGGTGCCAACATAGAAGAAGTAGCACAAGGAATGGGACTAGATGTGAGAATAGGATCTCAATTCTTAAATGCAGGAATTGGATTCGGTGGCTCTTGCTTCCCTAAAGATACCCGTGGTCTAATTCAAAAAGCCACTGAAGTTGGGCAATCACTTGAAGTTTTAGAAGCAGTAATCAAGGTAAATAAACAGCAAAAGTATTTGTTAATGAACAAAGCAAAGCAACGTCTCGGTAACTTTAAAAACAAAAAGATTGCTTTACTAGGTTTAGCATTTAAACCGAATACAAATGACGTACGTGAATCAATTGCCATTGAAATCGCCTCAGAACTAACAATGCAGGGAGCAATGGTAACCGCTTATGATCCACTAGCTCTTGAAGAGGCGAAGCAAACTTTGGGTAAAAAGATTCATTATGCTTCATCATTGGAGGAAGCTATAACCGATACCGACATGGTTTTTATAGCTACTGATTGGGACGAATTCAAAGATTTCCCCCTAGAAAAATATGAAATGCTAATGAATCAGCCGATTATTTTTGACGGAAGAAATTGTTATTCCTTAGATAGGATTTCTGAATATAATATTGAATATTATTCAGTAGGCAGACCATTTAAATAAAAATAATTCTTATAGAATGAATTAAATTCAAAAAAGGGTTAACCCGAAGTAGTAATAATTAATCGATATTGCCTCACCTCCTTAATAACAGCACCATACCTCATATGGTATATAAAGGATTTTTATAAAAAATTTTAAAAGAGGTATTTAGCATAGAATTTCAATAAACCGAATCTCTTAGTGTTATAATTGAAAAATTGGACTTTATTCATTTAACACTTGAGCCGTGTGCATAATAGTCCATTATTGGATGGGACATAAGTTTCCATATGTTCAACATTTAGACTCTTACTATCGGAAGTTCGTCCCAGAAGACTTAACATTCTGGGGTCAGGTATCTTTATTTAACTAGTTTCAATTGTATTTTTTAATGTGTTCCTAATATATGTAACATTAGATACATTCTGTTTCTCAAATGTTGAATGATTAATTTTTCCTTGTAATTTTTCATAATAAAAGTTTGGGTCAATTGGCAATTCTACTGGTTGATTTAACCAAGTAGATACCGTTTTTTGACATGTATCCCCAAGGAGAAGATAAAAGGCTACCATAGCTCCAAAAGAAACTGGAGTTATGGTAGCCCCTAAAGGGTGTTTTATATGTAGTTATACTCCTAGTTCAGTTCACTAAAACACTCTTTTCTTTTTATTTACAACCAGTCATTTGACCAATAAACTCAACATCATCAACCTTCCAACCTTGCTCTTTCACATATATTAGCGATGTTTTGACTATAACCATTTCAGTGGTAGCAACATTATTAAATTCCGTAGTAAGCTTGAATTCATTAAAAAAATTCAGCTTCCGTCTTCGAGGACTGATATTTAAAAGGCTTCAGGCTCACCAATGATGATTTGACCGATTCCTCCGAATCCGGAATTTCCGTCCCTAAAGGATGAGTCGCCTTGTATCCTTGAACAATCATGAACGGTTCAATTTTTTTGTATCGTTCAGCAGTGGTTTGATAGGTGAAAAAGCTTTCAAGAAACTTACGATTTATCTTTAATGCATCGGTATTCTGGATAGAGGATAGAGATTTAATCTGCTCTTCAGAGTTGCCTTGGTTGGCTCTGACTTCCTGCAACTGTGATCGCAAGTTGAAAACGTACATAATGACCAAAGCAGCAACGACAAATACGATCATTAAAAATAAGAAATTTTTCTTTTGAGTTGGCTCCATACCCTGCACCTCCAGTTTCTAAATCCGTCTAAAACCTAAGAAAGGATATAAGTTTCTCCATTCTTCAACGGAAGAATAAGAAGTACCACCACTGCTATTTGCATTGATAAATTAACCATTCCCCACATACATACCTACGTGGGATGCTCCCGGCTTATATGTGGAGAAAAAAACGAAGTCTCCTGGTCTTATTTGATCTTCAGGAACCGGCTTTGTAAGGATCTTCGTCGGAAGATCCTTTTAGCTGCTTGTTCAATTAAAGCGCCCGATTATTCAATAATCCTATCTTCCAATTATTTGTGATACGGTTCACCGTTACTGTTCTAAGTACGTTTTTTAACGAACAGTTCACCATACATAAATAAAGAACCAATAATGATTCTACTACTTTCGCTACTAACTCAGGTAAAATCCTAATAATCTCCCTTCCTGTGCGAAAAGCGATCACCTGTGACAATTTTTAACCTTATTGAAACCTTTTTATTACTTTATATTGTATAGTAATATAATCAGTGATAGGAGTAATCATAAATGAGTGAAATTTATTCTATAACGATTTTAGCTGGATTGGGTCTAATCGTTTTAATCAGTATCCTTGCACACTTTCTTATGAAAAAACGAACTCATAAAGATTTCTATCTTGTGATAATTGTGTGTGGTTTTTCATGTTATGTGCGCTGTACTTGTTTGTTACAGGAATAATAGACATAATTAATAATAACCTCGGGATTTATCAATCTGCTGAGGGGATTTGTGAAATTGCATTTTTTGAAGAAAGTAGTGGTCGTTTTGGTTCACATCCGAGCTACTATAATATTTACATTGACGGTTTAAATATTTCAGCAGATAGCGAAGAACTTTCTTTCTTAAATGAAGAAACAGTCGCCTGTGAAGTGACTTACTTAGATGCAACAGATACTTTACTAGAAATAAAATACAAATCAAATAGGCACATTCGTTTCATGCGAATGTGCTTGTTTTAAAATTCCATTTACTTATATACGGTTCACCTTAGTTTAATATAAATTTATTTATTATAGCCCGATACATAAAGATGGAACCCAATTCTTTCTACCGAAAAGCTCCATTTAACGGAATTAGTCCTTTACTACCTCAACTCTTTTTATTGCACTTGTCAAGGTTAAGCCTTTTTTGGTTATCGTATGTCCCTTTACGAGCAGGGTATTATATTCTCCATTGGATAACTGTATATAACCTAAATCTTCTTTATCCTTTTCGAAATAAATGGTGTATTCATTGCCACCCAAAGTATTTAGTTCCCAGCTACCGCCATCCTCCATTGCGACATTGTCTGATATTCTCTCGGTGTAATATCCATTTTTGTCCTTCGCCAATTCGCCTACAAAGTATGTCTTTTCCCTTGTCTGTGTTACTAATAACTTTTCATCTTTGACTGTCGTAACCAAGTCAATATTCCCTTTAACATCTTCTTTCTGAATAAAATGTTTAAGAGCCTCTTCTTCATTGGAAAAATAACTACCTTTATCATTTCCTCCACATGCAGACAGCCCGGCCAACAAAATACCCAATAAGGATACTGCGATAAATGCTTTAATCCCTTTCACCTCTGTTACTCCTCTCGTTATAAACCGTAGATCCTAGCCCCTTATTCCGCACTCTGACCCGTTTCTGAAAAAGGGGCGCGATAAGTAAAGATGTTTTTACCTTTCCTTTTCTCGCTAAGGACAACTGCCATATACAAAAAATAATTCCCACCAAGAACAATAGAAAAGCCATGGAAACAACCCCAAATCTATCTACAATATGCAGCAATCTGGCCCTTTAATTGAACAAGGTCTTAAAATATTACATGAATACTCTATACAAATCTAGTTTACATAAAGGGAATTCCAGGAAGTAACCATACTAAAAGCCCCCTGAGTACCATTGGTACATCAGTGTTTTCTGTTTCTGAAGAAACCTCTCAACTGCATAAAAAAAGCTAGTTTTATACAAATATAAATTTATTTAATCTTTTTTACTTTGAGTGGCCTTAATTAATTCATCAAGCTTCTCATTTTTTTCTCGGTCTAATTTTGTTTTTTCATTCATGAACTTAATTACTTTGATTACAAAATAAATGGAAAAACCAGTAAGAACTAAATAAAAAATAATAGGTAACAAAGCAAAAAGAGCAAATACTCTATCTCCACCGTTAATCATTTCAAACCTCCCGAATTGTTAAATCTATCAATATTGTACAGTATCTTTTTTAATTAAACTGCCATATTAGTGAAATAAGTACTATTCCCCCCTAATACGAATGTATAATTCTGTATAGTTTCGTACATTAAAAAGACCACCAATTTGGTGGTCGCGCTGTTGAATTAAAGCGCCGGTTAGTTGAAGTAGCAAAGTCTTTTAAATTCCATTTTAATTAGTAAGTAGGCTTTCATTTACATTTGTAATGAAACGAAAGGTTTCTTCCCCCGCCTTTTTATCCTTTATCGGTACAGAGTTCACAAAAATGCCTTCCAGTTGAAAATCCTTGGTATCTATTGATTTATTTGAACTAAACAAATAGTAAGAACCATCCTTTACATACGATTTTTCAAATTCAATAAATACTGGCGAGGATACAGTGTGGATAAATGAGTTGGTATCTTTATTTTGTGTTGCCCCTACCGAGAACTTAATTATATCGTATGGAATAATTTCCATTTCTTTTTGATAGTCTGACAGGGATTGTTTTTTGAGAGTTAAAACATAATGATATTCCTTTTTATTGGAGTTATAATACTCTTGAATATTGTAGAATATATTATTTATTCCTGAGGTTGATATAACCTCACTTGATTCTGTATAGAATATTGTTTTATCGCTTAAACTTTGTAAACCTTTTACTTCTAAAGTAAATTGAGATTTGCTACTTGCTTCTACATCTTTTTTCTTAGATAGTTCACATCCAACAGTTGGTAACACTAAAATTACGAGCAATAATCCAATATATAATCTTCTAATAATTACGTTCATAAATCCCCTTTCTTTAACCGGAAGTTCCCTAATAATACACTTGATTTTATTGTTAATAATTCCCTCACATTTTTATTAAAGATATTATAGCACCATTCTTCAACTATTGGCCTTGTTAGTTGAAGAATGGGTTTTCAAATGTATGATATTAGATGTTTTCGTACATTCACAAGATTTCCAAGACGGGGTTTTCTTCTTGAACCAACGCCACCCGTTAACTTATTAAGCCAGATAAAAAAACTCAAGCAAAAACGCTACCCAAAATTTTTATTTTGGACAGCACCATCTAGCTACAATTCGTTAATTTTAATGTTAACTGACTTTCTCAATACCCATACCCATATGGATATCCATAATCATATGGGTATTCATATCCATAACCATACGGATCATATTGAGGATAACCATATCCGTACCCATATCCAGGACTTAGCAAAGAACCAGCTAATAAGCCTCCTGTAAACCCTCCAAAGAATGGGCTACCGAACCCAAAGCCAGGTCTACCGAATCCTCCAAATCCCATACCGGGTCTACCGAATCCTCCAAATCCCATACCAGGTCTACCGAATCCTCCAAATCCTATACCAGGTCTACCGAATCCTCCAAATCCCATACCAGGTCTACCGAATCCTCCAAATCCTATACCAGGTCTACCGAATCCCATATGGCTAATAATTCTTTCATCATTTTCTATTTGTTGAGGTTGGTTCCGTTGATCAACTTCGTCAGTCCAATATTGTAATTCTGTGTTCAACATAATCCCTCCTCTATTTTATTTTTTAAACACAATAAATAATATGTAAGACTTCGTGTGAATTCTTGGGTATTTAACTAGATCCGGAAATATACTCCGCAACGGCAATTAAACCATGCTGAAACAGCCTTGATAATGCCGGATCAACTTCTCTCCTGCTATGTTAGTGGAACAAGGGCGTTTTTGAGGGTTTTATTGAACGTATGATTTTAGTTATTTTCTTACATTCAAAAGACTGCCACAGCAACCCTTTATCATGCTATAACATCCGTTAGTTGATTAATTTTTCTGTACAAGGAATGTCTTTTTATTTTTCTTAGGATGATTCGTAAAAATAAGGTCCACAGCTATATTCATGTGTATTTACATACGTCCAATTAAAATTGGTATCAACAATATAAATATCATCCTGGCTCCTAAAATCATTAGCTTTTATTTTTTCAGCATTATCAAGTTTCAAAACAAGCTCACTATTTTGATAAAAAATATAACATTCATTTTTTTTTAAGACATCAAATGCTTCTATCGCTGCTCCATTTTTTAAACTTGGTAATACGTTGTAACTAAATGTGTGCCATAGAAACTGAGTATAGTGAATTTCTTTTTTCTTTCTCATATAATCTAAAGGCAAATATTGAAGGGGTGATACGCATGATTAAAGTCGTAAATGATGTGGACATTTTGCTAGTAGAGGAAAGGAGAGTATTCGAGGACTAGGTTTTTATCTTGGCCTATAGGGACAAGGTGTACTTTCATAAGCTCATTCTTGTAGATTTGCAAATATAACGATGTAGCAACAACTTCTTGCCCTGCCTTCTCACCTTGTTGTAAAATCGTTGAACCCGTTTTTTCTTTATCCTTAATAATGTCTGCTTCTTTATCTATAAGTCCTAAAGATGTTTTTGATGAACAAGCACTCAAAACTGCTATAATTAATAGTGATGTTAAAAGTACAATATATCGTTTCAATTGTTTCTCCCCTTTTTTGTATTTTTATATATTTTACCATTTATTCCATTAAACCTTTTATTTTATATAAAGAGAGCGTTTTTTATAACGACAGGTTCATCTTAGATATATAATATCCTCTATTGTAAAAACTTTATCTGTGATGCCTAATGTTGGTTTAGAATAAAGTTTGATTATTAAAGCTCTAAATCCTTGATTTTGCTGCATATAGAAAGCAATCGTTTTGAATAAAGATTAATCAAAACGATTGCTTTCTATTATTTTTAAGAACTGTTTTTTATAAAAAAGATTGATTACTTTAAATCTCCTTATTCCACTAAAGCACCCGTTAGTTTAATAAGAACAGCGACGCTAATTCAACAATCGCGTCCGATAATGGAAGAAATAGGGGAACTAAAACAATAACTTGTATTTACATACCTCATTGACCTATGTCTAATTATTCAAAAGCATTGTCATTTTTCTACTGATGGTTTCCATTCCAAAAATCTCATAGTGGCTTTTAGGTTAAACTTCTAAACATTTAAATCTAACGATGTTTCATCTTTACTTTAAGATCAAATGAATTATTCTCTTTATTTTTAATGGTCCCGCCCAAATGCTTTTGTCTTAATATTTTTCTTATCAAGAAATTCTTCTATTTTTTTCTGTTCTCTTCCATTCACCACATCACTTTTATTCATTATTGATTCAATGTTTATTTTCGAAAAGATCTCTTTATTTATGTCATCTGTAAAATTACTGAGGATTTCATCTAGTTCAGAAAGAAGCTCATTGTAAGCTATAATGTACTGGCTAATTCTTTCAGACTCTTCTTGATATCCTTCAGGTAATGTATTATTTAAGATATAGTTAGAAAAATTCTCATCATTTTCTTTTGTAAGCTTGGTAATTTGGGCTAACTTCTCTAATTCATTTTTATTTAATTCCTTTTCTTCATCTATAATCTCTTGAAATGGGTAACTAGCATTATCTAATTCGTCATGACTGTCTAGATATGTTTTTATGCTTAATTTCATTTCTTCTTCGTCAATTACACTATTTTGTTTTTCAGAGGTGAAAATTTTACCAGGAATCTCTACGGTCTGCGTAGAAGGAATTTCATCCTCTGTAGCGTCAATATTTTCTCCCTGAGAACATGCGCTTAATATAAAAAGAATTAAAAAACTAAAAAACAATTTTCTCATAATAATTTCTTCCCCCTTGTAATTGACATGTTCCATCTCAAATATTTTGTAAATAGTATGAAAGAGAATTTTGCTATATAATACCCTAGGAATGCTAAAAGAGAACCTATAATAAGCCCTTTTATGGACTCGAGGATTTCTCCACTTCCAATTGTACTAAATCCATTAATAAATCCCATTACAATTAAAATTAGTGGGGATAGAATCATGATAGGAACCCCAATGATATAAGCTAATATAAATGGTGTAAGTATTAGCAGCATAAATAAACTCACTATAATAATAATACAATTCATTACACTTAATCCCATAATTGAAAACAATGCCGTAAACATATTTCTAATGCTTTTTTTCTCTTCAACCTTATTAATAGCATAAACAGCGTTTAATTCTTTAGCTATTTGTTTAGGTGAACCAAGGGCTTCTACAATCTGACTTTCTATTTTTCCTTCTCCTACACCAATCATAAAATATTCCTCATAATCTTGTAAGATTTCCTCTTTTTCATTTTTGGGTAGCTTCCGTAAATACTTTTTTAAAATTAACAAAAATTGTTTTTTACTCAAAGGAGATCCGCCTCCATAATTAATTGATTTACTCCCTCAGAGAACTCCTTCCACTCGTCCACTAAGTGATGTAAGTATGCACGACCTTTATCAGTAAGCCTATAATATTTTCTTGAAGGGCCTTCACTGGATTCTTGTAAATATGTTGTAAAATACTCTTCCTTTGTTAATCTTCTTAATAAAGGATAGACAGAACCCTCCGATATTTCAATTTGCTCAGAAATCCTCTGGACGAGTTCATATCCATATCGATCCTTCTTATCAAGCAGTACAAGTACGCATAGTTCTAGAACGCCTTTTTTAAATTGCACATTCAAGGAATACTCACCCCTTCTCTTTATTGTTATGTACAATTTAATATAAGGTACCACATAATATATAGTACCTATCTATAAAATACAGTATATGGTTATATTTTACAGATAGGTACTGTATATTGCAAGGTACAATATATAACCATACTACTTTAAAAGTGTTATACCGTAAAATGGCCCGATTGTTGAACACAAGTTAAACAACACTGTTCAACTAACCTGCCATTTAGTTGCAGATGGGGGCTTCTTCTTGAACTGATTTCCCCCTTTAGCTTAATAAGCTAGCTAAAAAAACTCCTCATATTTTATTTCAAAAAGAGTTTACATAATCACCCTTATAGATACTGAAAAAGGATCTTCGGTTGGAAGATCTTTTTAGCTGCTTGTTCAATTAAAGCGCCCGATTGCGGAAGAAAAAAGTACCAATACAAATGGCTTTCAATAATACATCTTTGTTATATTATGATAATTGATGAATTGAATGATTTGGAGGCACACTATGGAACGTTTTACTTGTCAAGTACCTAGTAATGTACATATTTCAACAATAATGCCGATAATAAATGAACATAGTAAAACTGTTTTCGAAATGCGAAAACAGCAACATAGATTCCTTGCCCGTATCGTTAATGGGTTATTACGCTATGGCATACCCTATTGTTATAAAATTGCAAATGAGTATACAAAACCTCTTTATACTATAGACTGTATATTCCGTGGAATTCGCTATAAATTGACCGAACATTCATCCTCACAAATAGTGCAGATTGTCCCCCATAGAGTTCAATTAATTGAAAAGGCGTACTCGTTTAGACTTGATAGCCACGAATATTATTTTGAAAAGGACTATACAAGTTCCGGTTACTTAAAATATGACAATCAACAGGTTGCTACTGTTTCAATGACCATTAAGAAAGATATTTCTTTGGAATCTGATACTATTATTATAAAAGCAACTACTCAGGAATTCGCAGCTCTCGCTGCAGTTCTATATCATACGTTTTATTATTATGGTGCCTAAAATAAATCGGTGTTCGACTAAAGCACTCGATTGCTGAATATTATTTCACCTTAAAGAAACGCCCCTTTACTTAAGAGGTCTATATCTGTTTAATATGTTCTTTTATTTTTTTGATAATTGCTTTATAAAATGAAAATTGATGTGGTACGAATTTATTCCTTCCCACATATTCTTCAATCAAAGTCTTATTACCATCTTTATTTATTTCAAATCCCTTTATTTCAATTGTTTCTCTTTCACCTAACCAAAGTTTTGTAAAGTCGTTAAATTCTGCTTTCACAATACCTGCAACTTCTTCTGCTTGAAGTGTAAAGTCATCAAATGTATTCGCACTCTTATATAAAAAAACGTTTGCTAATTCCTTATCAATAAAGTTTTCTTTAATTACACAATAATCAAATACTCCTAACGGTACTAATTCATCAAATGGGACATCAATTCCTATTTCCTCCTTTATTTCCCTTACACCATCCCTAACTGTTTCATCAGCCAATAAATGTCCAGCAGCAGTAATATCCAAAAGATTTGGATAGTCTTTTTTTATATCACTACGAAGCTGTAGATAGATATAATCTATTCCTTTTTCATTGCTGACGAACCAGCAATGAAACGCTTCATGCCAATATCCAATTCTATGTACATCCTTACGAGAAGCAACACCTATTTGATTTCTTTCTTTGTCAAAAATTCTTAATTGTTCATGTTCCATACTTTTATCCCCTTTCATGAAGATACCAATACTTTCTATTTATGTTACCGCAAACTCTTCACTGTTCTGTAAAATCACCTCATACAAAAAAGAGGCTCCTTTAAAGTACGCCCGATTACGGTGAAAATCATGGATTGTTATTTGTTAATGATCATCTAAAATTCAAAAGTGACCTTCGATTAAAGTGCCCTTAAGTTGAAAAAAGAAACCATAATTTATTCAGAATAGAACCAAGGGATAGCTGGTGGGATTCCTGCTTCCGGTAAAAGATAAACAATGACGAAATACAAACAAATTAATACACCCAAAAGAGAAACCAAAATAGAAAGTAAAGGATTGACTCTTTTTATAATTCCATATATTCCACAAACAAAGCTGGTGGCTAAGCCAAGGAATAACTCAAAAAATACCACTGGATATACAGAGAAATGTTCCATTACAAAAATTCTAATATTGTTAAAGATAGAAATAACCAAGATAAATAGGGCTTGTAAAATTAATCCCCGTACAGGAATACTCAATTAAAACCGCCACCACAACTTACAAATTATAACAAGAAATAATCATAAAATAGCATGATGGCGAATGCCATCTATAAAACGCCTCAAAAATCCGGTCCGTTTGCTGAATAAGGTTTCTAAGGAACACATGAATGCTCTATACAAATCTAGTTAACATAAAGGAAATTTTCGGAACTTCCGAAACATAAACCCCCTTGGTGTTCAAGGGGCTCCGAATGGTCCATTTTTATCGTTTATACATGATTTTATACATGGTTGATGAATCAACATTTTCGGCTTCTGAAAAAGCCTGGTAGCTGCATAAAAAAAGGGTGCACCCGTTAGTTAAAGAACAATTTACTATAATAATTTAGACATATAATACTCGTTGAAAAGTGTGTCCTCTATCATAAGTGAGTTTCTTTTTGTTCCTTCTATCTCAAATCCCATTTTCTTATATAAAGATACTCCTACTTCATTTTGAGTGACCACTGTAAGTTCTAATCGTAATATATTATGAGTTATTGCCCACTCTTCTATCTTTTGGAATAGTTTTGTACCTATACCACGCCCTCTGTATTCTTTTAAAATACCAATAACAAGATAGACAGAGTGTTTATTTCTCCTTGCATTTCCACCAATGGCTATTAAATAACCTACTAACTTTCCACCATCTTGTTCAGCGACAAGTATCGTAGATTTAGCCTCTTCTTCCATTTGTTCCAATCGTTTACGTTGTTGCTCATTAGAAATTTTTCTTTCTCCTGCTTCCATAAGCATAAAATCAGCCTCAGATTCAACTTGCCGAATTAGACTTACAAAACTTTCAGCATCCTCAGGCTTTATCTCTCTGATTAACATTAGATTCCTCCTTCACCCGATAAACACATTCCAATATTATACAATATACTATTAAACTAATCTGCCCAGTTAGTTTAACAACTCATAAATCTACTGGTTGAAATTCAATTGATTTTGCTTGATACATTTTATCTCGATATTCATAAACAATAACAATTTCACCAATAAAGCCAGCTGGAGAAATTTGACCTGGGATTTTAGCAATAAGCTGATTGTCTTTTACTTCATAATCAATAATACTGCCAAAACCTATATCCGCAAATAAATTTGTAGGTCGTATTTTTAGCGGTGTTATATCGACAATAGATACCTTGTCACCCACACTGATTTCGGCTTTTTCAGTCGATAATTTTGTTTTTATATATAATTGCAATAGGATTATCAACAAGGACGTCAATCAATCCATTAGTATAACTATAAATATAAACTTCTTCATCTAAAGCACCAGTACCATAACTTTGCGTCAAGATTATGATTAGTTCTTTCTTCTTGTCTTTGTTAATATCTTCATAGAAAATTTTTGGGGCATAGGTAGGACTAGTATCGTTCATCCAAAAAGGTCTGAAGTAAGTCTCCCCTTTAAAATCAATTTTAAAATCGCGATATAGGCTACCCATCTTTTTTGCATAAACAGTTATATTATCTTTATCAGATTTTGCTATGGCAGTATGTCCTGGAATTGTTGATCCTGCTTTATTAGGAGCAATTACAAAAATAATTACTATTATTAAAAGGATGTATGCTTTCATAGAGAACACCTCATTTTAGTGTTCCCTAACTTGTTTTCTTATTCAAGTATCCTGCCCCTTTTGATAAACTATCATTGTCATACGTTGAATATATGATAACGGATGATGATCATGAAAGAAAAGAACGTGCAGCTGTTGCGAACGGTCAAAGAAATTGAGGTTATGAAATGGGCGTTGCGGCGATATGGTTCCGGGGGTGTTGGCCAGCAAGATCCAGGAAATAAGTAAAGGGTTTCAACCTGCCTTCCTCAACAAAAAAATAGAAGCCTTTTAGCCCCTGCTCCTAACTGTCCTAACACATCTGTATACGTTATCTTGATAATCTACTAAGATACAATCACCGATATCTCCATAAGTCTCTTAAGATAACCTGATACCCGCTTATGAATCTCATAACTTCTCCTATGCTGTAGGCCGTAGGTTCGATTCCTATCTGGGACGCTTAATAAAAATAGCCAAAACGTTGCATATAGGTTTTGGCTGTTTATTTTTGTAGTACAGTTCAAGTCCTGGACTTGTAACAGGTCTTTTTCGGACAAAATACCAAAAATGATTTTATGACTTTTTTAATATTTTTCGTTTATACCAAGATATTAGCTTTAGCAAACCTCATAAAAAATAAAATCAACCTTATATCTTATCTTAATCGTTCCCTACATGAAAAAAATCAAAGGGGTATGGAATGATTGTTGTTGTACGATAGAGTATTTCAGATACTGTTACACATTCATAATCATTTTTGTATAAATATTCCATGATATTTTCTAATGCTTTAACTGTCTGAGATGTTTGAGAAAATTCGCTACCAGTCCAATCATGGAATAGAATGATATTACCAGGTCTAACACCTTTTGTTATATGTCTAGAAATTTGGCTGGCTGCTGGGCTTTTCCAATCTTGTGGATCCTGATGCCATGACCACAGAATAACAAGTTTGCCATTTTTTATAGCTGAATTAATAATTAAATCATTGTAAAGGCCTCCAACTGGGCGATAAAGAGTTGGTTTATAACCAGTGAACAGCTTTATAATTTTATCTGTTTGATCTAATTCTGCTGTTAATTTAGCAGCTGTAATATTTCTGTCATAAATATGATTATAAGTGTGATTAGCAATTTCGTGTCCTTCTTTTACTTGCCTTTTTAAAATAGCAGGAAATCTTTTAACTTTATTACCTGCTACAAAAAAGGTTGCTTTTGCATTGTATTTAGCTAATATATCAAGTATTTGAGGAGTGAAAATGGGATGAGGTCCATCATCAAATGTGATTGCAACCATTTTTTCCCTAGTGTTTACTTCCCAAATTACGTGACCTGTTTTTTCATACGCCTCACGACTATCTGTGAAAGCGTATGCGGGTGTTTTTGTGGAACAAAAAGAAATGAATAAAAGAATGGGTAACATCCAAATTTTTTTCACGAATAATACACTCCTATGAAATATAAGTAGGAATACTACCAACTATTTATTTGCTATTATTTTTGATCAAGATAGCCTCAACATAGGGAAGTCCGCTATACATTCCAATAAGTGTCTTAGTGTATAATTGGGTTTGTCAGCAGAACCCCATAGAGAGCGAAAAAGTACCTTATTAACAGATCGCAAAGGAATTAAGCGTCAGTAAATCTACTCTTATTAATCGGTCCTTTATTCAATCAATTTATATTCTGAAATTAATTCTGACAATGAAACAACGTCCGCCTTTTTTCGTCTATGGGAATATATTCTTTTAAAACACCAACCATTTCCATCCACAAATTAACATTTAACCAATAGCAACTAGCTGTTCATATTCGGTTAATTTCCTCGCCAGTTTTTTGCCTTGTTTTGTAATATGTTGGGTTGTATATACATTATCAAAAAAGAAATTGTTTTCCAAAAAAGGAACGTTCATTTCGTTAGCAGCTTACTGACGACATTTTTTTCCGTCGTCTTGCTATCGAGATAAAAAAGACCGTTCTCCTTACACACCTCGAGAACAATTTTCATCACTCTTTCATCCTGTGTTACTTTTGAACCCATATGATGAATCCTTCCGACAGCGTGAGGTATATCCTTAACTGCAGTTTCTACACGCTTACGTATTTCCTTATTGCTTAAATCAGTAGTAATTGCGCCTGGATCAAGCCAGCTTTTCTTCCCTTTGATCGACTCCATTGGTAAATGAACAATAACATCATGCCCATATTGGCTAGCGAGCTCCGCATCTTCTTTCGTTGATGGCATAAAGGAAATAATTGCAACGGTTAGCTTTACTGGGAGCTTAATCATCTCCTCCGTTCCCTTCATATTATTACCTAAATCATCAATAACTATGGCTAAATAACTCTTCGGTGAAGAAAGAGATTCAGCTAACACTGGCTGAGATAAAGAAAAAAAGAAGAAAGACACTGCTAATTCATAGTTTCATCTCATCACTCTTCGTTTTTTATTAGCATTTTCCATTGTTCTTTAAATTACAGTAAGTGATGAATACATCCAGACTATTTTAGGAAAACTTTTTGTATGTAGTCTAAAGCTTTTTCAAAATATAATGAAATTGAGTGGAATAAATGCGATCTGTTATTACGGGCATTCTTTTATCAATTATCCTGTTCATTAACTGTTCCAATGTTTTAGCAAAAGATGAAAGTGTGGGCATTCGGATTGATATGCTCCCTTGGGGGGAAGTGGATGGGGTTTTGCCGAAGTACAGCAAATTTACAGTGTTGGATGTGGAAACAGGGAAAATGTTTAAGGTGCAGAGACGGGCAGGAAACCGCCATGCGGACGTTCAGCCCTTGACTTCGAAGGATACGAAAATAATGAAAGAGATATATGGCGGGAAATGGAGCTGGAAACGAAGAGCTATTATTGTCATTCAACATGATCAATGGATTGCGGCTTCAATGCATGGGATGCCACATGGTGCTGGTGCATTAGGAAATGATTTTCCTGGTCATTTTTGCATCCACTTTTATGGAAGTAAGACCCACCGCACAAACTCCATAGATTTATCACATAAACTAATGATTTTAAAAGCAGCAGGCAAACTTCAAGAGTATGTTACCAGCGCTGACCCGTTTGAACTAATTAATGCATATGTAGCTGGATTTAAGCAGCAGGATTCCCGGATAATCTCAACCATTTCCCTTCAGCAAATTGACTGGAAAGAGCATATTCAATCGGTTGAAAATATAAATTTGAAACGTATGTCTGTTTTTCCTGTTGAAGACCTAGTAAATAAAATAAGTCTTGAAGTGCCAGTTGAAATCGAATGGGTAAGTAATAATTCGGAAATAAAATACTTCAAAGGGGATATTTACTTATTCCGTTTTTCCCCCGCAGATGCATGGAAAATAGATAGTATCCGGTTTTTAAAAGATAGTTGTATTCTAAAGGAATTTAAAAATAAGAAAGAAAACACACTTTGGAGCAATCATTAAGGAAAAGGATACTTGTTTAAATAGAAAATACTCTGAAGAATATCTCATCCCCAGAGTATTTTCACACTATTATAAATATATTTTAATCTTATTTAACAGCTTCTTTTAATTCCTTACCTGGTTTAAAGGCAGGCACTTTAGAAGCAGCAATTTGTATTTCTTCTCCTGTTTGTGGGTTTCTACCCGTTCGAGCTGCTCGGTCACGCACTTCAAACGTGCCAAATCCAACCAATTGGATTTTCTCTTCTTTAGCAAGCGTAACAGAAATTGTTTCAATCCATGCATTCACTGCTTTTGTAGCGTCTTCTTTTGTTAGTTCTGCTTGTGTTGCCACAGCATTCACTAGATCTGTTTTGTTCATCGTCAAACACCTCGTCTTTTATTCTTATTGGTATGTAGTAGTTTCACCATCAACACAACATATGTTCATCATGTCTGTCTAAGAGTAGTACTTTGCGAAAGACTGATAAGGTGTATTATGTAAACTTGTACTCAGGTAGTTACAACATACTGGATCTACTAAATTGAACGACCTCTGTATGAGGAAACAAAGTTATGTACATTGAGGACATGAATTTGAGTACAAACAATTATTAATCTTCTCAAAACCGCAGCACACATAACACCGTTCAAAAATTCATGAACAGGGTTAAATTAGGTTGTTAAAGCATAGATACAATTACTGAGTTGCCTTAAAAGAGAGATTCTTATACCTATATCTCATACACTATATTCTTCTGGTAGGGATGATGATAACTTGCAATGGTGCTATGATTACGTCAAAGCTTTAACGACAACCTTTGTATATGCTCCACCTTGAACGCTATTCTGAACGGTAATGAAGCCTTGCTTTTCACTATATACTCCTGTTCTGTATTTTTTACCAACATCCTGTCCTTGTTTATTCAAACTGTATGGATCAATTATTCCGAAAAAACATCCCATTAATCTCCTGAAAGTTACCACCGCTGGATCAAATCCTGTCTTTACACATTCGGCGTAACCATCATAATCACCCTCAAGAGTGTGACTTGTTCCATTAGCTCTTCCCGCTTCTGTAAACTTAACTCCAGGTAAAGTTTTTACAAAAGCTTGTACTCCCCATAAACATCCACCTGCAAAATATACTATTTCCATATTGTTCTCCCCCTTATGCAGCAAATTAGCCCAACAATCCCAGAATGGAGTAACTAAATTTGACCTCAGTCTTAAAATTAATTAATTCTTATTCAACTAACGCTACCCGTTAGTTGAACAAGAAAAAATGGCTGCGATAAAACAACCATATCTTGAACCAACATATAGTGAGTAAAACTACTTCAGCTGGGGAGTATATGTTTAGGATGGTGTGCTTTCATCATTAGCATATTCCCCATTAATAAACAAGGAAGTGAATAGATGAATCAGAGTAACGAACGCAATAACTTTGGTGGAAATGTAGAAGAAAGTGGCAACAATCAAGCTGGTAGTAATGCTAATCAAGGTGCGAGTGACTTTGGTGAAGCAGCAGCAGCAGGAACTCTTAATGGAGCCGTTGCGGGTGCTATGATAGGTGCTCAATTTGGACTAATTGGTACTGTAATAGGCGGTGTTTCAGGCGGTGCTATTGGTAACCAGATTGTAGAGGGGGCTGAAGTCGATGACAAAACAGCTTCCAAAAATCATGATGAGAGCAATAATAACTCTATAAATAAGTAGCAGGCACTTTACAAAAATGTATTTGTGTTAATCTCACCAAAAAAGGACCGTCAAAAAGACAGACTTTTTTTTCACTAAAGCACCTCGTTAGTTTAAAATGCTTCATTTATAATGGGTAATATTATTAATTACCCATTCCTTTTCTATGTCAAAAAGGAAATCCCACTTTTTAGATTTTATCCAATCAAATAACTCATTAATTTCCTTATTGTCTTCTTCAAAACGAATAAGAAACCCAAGTGCTAATATTAGGTCATCACTTTCGACATTCCTTTTCTTTTTAACATAGTCTTTATACGTTCGATAACAGGTTTAATGGCAGTTTCATTTCCTTGTCTATTGATACCTAACAATTCATAGCCTCTAACTGCAACAGAACGGTCTTGTAAAGCCTCTAAAAAAGTCGGAAGTAAAGAATCATCCCCTATTTATTTCATTTAGTGCCCATAAAGCTGAACATTTAACGCCTCCTTTGTGATGTTCAAGTAAATTTATAAGATGAGAAATAGCTTTATTTGTACCAATCTTAGATAATACAGCATTTGCATAGGTTAGGTCATATACATCTGTTGACTCCGTTATAATTTTAATGAGTGCCTCCTCTGCAACAGAACTTTTACATGCCCTTAATGCCTCAATTGCAGAGTGTCTGACTGCTGTACGCTTATCGTTAATGAATTTAATGATTTGAGAACAATCTTCAATTTCAATTTCTCCTTGTCCAATTGTTTCAAGGAGTGTAGATAATTTATGAGTATTTTCTTCTTCATTAAAGTTTACCCTAAAAAACCGCAGTTTTTCCATTTGAATCCTTCTTCAACTATCCTGCTTCGTTACTTTAAGTACATTTCTTCACAAGCTCTTCTAATTATTAACATAGATACCCAATTTTCTTAAAAGGTGTTGTTCAACAATCTGGCCCGTTTGCTTAATAAGGTTTCTAAGGAACACATGAATGCTCTATACAAATCTAGTTAACATAAAATTGCTTATCGGCAATGCAAAAGAATCTTCAGTTGAAGATCCTTTTGTGCTGCTTGTTTAATTAAAGCACCGGTTAGTTTAACAACATAGAAGTCCAAGAACGGTCAGTTATATTAAGTAAACTTAAAACATAACAAGCAACTATTTCATAATCTTTCTCTGTTTTTGCATTTCCATAATCAAACCATATTCCATCTTCATCTTCTGATTTGGCTCCCAATCTATACCGTTTGTTTATATTGTGTGCAGTAACTTTGTTAGGTGAGATGTGTTCTCCCCAATACGTTGTTAATCCTTCAATTGAACAATTAGCTAATTCAACTACAAACGAACCGCCCCATTTGTTAAATTGAAAAGTGATTAAATCTATGTTGTTTTCATTCTTTCTTCTAAAGTGTGGAAAAGAGCCTTTAAATGCTTGTTCTCTTAAAACGGGTATCACAATTTTTTTCAAAGCATTATTCATCATTGCTCTTGTATTAGATTCCATTTCTGCTCTCCTTATTATGTTTCTTAACTATTATGCTCTGTTAGTTCAAGAAGATCCCATAGGATCGAATGCATACTCTATACAAATCTAGTTAACACAAAGTCAATTTTCGGAACTTCCGAAACATAAAACCCCTTGGTCCTCAAGGGGTTCCGAATGGTCCATTTTTATCGTTTATACATAAATTTCCGGCTTTTGAAGGAGCCTGGTAGCTACATAAAAAAGGAGTGCACCCGTTAGTCAAATAACAACATCTTTTTTATTAGTAAATAAAGCGAAAATAAAGTGCAACAAGATAATTAACGACAATAATGAGGGAATAAATTTTTCCGAATAATAAAATACACCCTTTTTCTTTTCGTGTGTAAATCAACCATCCAATACACAATATTAGTTGAATAATATACAAAGGGGCTGCTGCAAGTTTTGAGTATAGTTCTGGAAAGGTTGTTTCCATAATTTTGTCATTCATTTAATTTTCTCTCCTAAATACTAAAGCTCCCCGTTAGTTGAACAAGATTGAATTAATCTTCGACTACTTCAATCAAATCAGTATGAATAGTAACAAAATACGTTTCTAATAATTCTTCTAACTTCTGATTAAGCTTGTGATATTCATCGTTCGCCTTTTCGATGACATCATAAAATTCATCTTCTTCAATCTCGTCATTTTCTAAAGCAACGTACAACCTCCACATTTCTTGACCATACTTTTTCTCAATAATTGCATAATCGTGAGCACAAATTTCCTCAAGGATACCTATTAGTTCGTTCAAGTAATTATCTATCCCTACCTCTTCGATATACCATTCAAACCACGTAAATAAGCTTTCGTGGCCCCCACTTTCAAGCTCAGAATAGTATTGAAAGACAATGAATGCTTCATTTAAATTTTTATCTTCAGTTGATAAATCATACTCACTTAACACAGTAGTAACGGCGTTCCATATATCAGTCTTGCTCAATAAACTTTTTCTTTTCATTTTAGGTTTCACAGCATTCCCTCCAACTAAGCACAACAAATATTTAATGCTATATTATCATTTCATCTTAATCTCTTGTTCAACTAATCTGCCAGTTAGTTGAATAAATTTTTTGAATGTATGATTTTGCATATTTTCATACATTCAAAAGAGTGTAAAAAAGGCCGCCAATTGGCGGCCTTCTTATGGCTCTAACGCACCCGTTAGCTTAACATCAAAAAAGGACCTAATAAAACAGGCTATCATTT
The DNA here is from genome assembly GCF_053653995.1 of Peribacillus sp. JNUCC 23. The sequence goes on along the minus strand of NZ_CM132202.1, from coordinate 2,146,776 downwards.
ATATATTTTATTCATATACCATAACCCAATATTTTTCTTCCGGTTTACCTTCTTCAACAACTTTCTTCCAACCATTATTTTCATAGAATTTCATTGCCTTTTGATTTTCAGACACACACTTCAATTTTATTGGTTTATTCATTTTTTCTATAGAGGCATTAACCAGTTGACCACCAACACCTTTACCTGAGAAATCAGGGTGAACAAATAAATTATGTATAAAATTCTCTGGCAAGTACAAAGAAGCAAATCCAAGAATTTTAGCATCTTCCTCTGCTAAAATTATACACTCTCCTACAGTATGCTTATCAAAATCTTCTAAAGTCATTTCTTCTATATCTGCCCAATAAAAACTCTTACGACGTGATTCTAAATATATACGTCTTAAAGCAGGGTAGTCTAATTCACTTGCTACTCTAATATCCATATTTTCACTCTCACTTTCTTTTACAAAGATAAATAATAACAATCTGTATAGAATTATTTCCATTCATAGATTTTCCTTCTTCAACTAACCTGCCCCTTTACTACAATAAGGTAAAACACATAATATTTCTTCTATTTTTTAATACCTTAACCATTAGGTATCCCAGACCGACAAGTAGAGCTAATATTAATATTGGAATTAATATATTTAATGACGTATAATCTCTCCCCCAAGTAATTTTATTTCTAATTACACTTTACTATAAATAACAATTATTTTTGTGAATTCTTATTGAACTAAACTGCTCCGTTAGTTGAAGGAGTTTTTTTTAATGTATGATATTAGATATTATCGTACATTAAAAATATTTAAGAGTATGTTTACATTAAATTTCACAATAAATTGTTACTTTCATAAAATGACTATGTTTAAATAACTACTTTATAAAGGAGACAAACAATAAATGATGCCATATTCTAGCATGTCTTCTCCCATGTATTCGGGACAGCAAATGATGCCATATCCTAGCATGCCTTCTCCCATGTATCCGGGACAGCAATTGATGCCTAGAGAAATGCAAATGGTACCTCATCCTATTCTTCTTGTTGCAAGACAAACTGCTCCTAATTAAATTGAAATGGTTTATGACCAGCCTACTGATTTGGGTTCTGCTACAAATGTTAGAAATGACTGGATTAGAAATAATTTAGATAGACCCTCAGACATTGCTACTGTTGCAAGGGATGACATGATGCTCCTTCCAATGAATAGTCTTACATCTAATATGGCAATGATTACGCCTGTTGATAATTCAAGAACAAGGTTCATTATTACTTTTAACATGAATGCTACACCTGGGGTTCAATACACTGTGTTGCCTTGCTTTGCTTCTTTTATTATTTCATTTTTGGCGCTAAGTTCTGACACCCTTCAACATATTTGTCACTTTAGACGTTATTCTGCACCTGTTTTAAGGGATATTTTGCATTATAAGTAAATATAAAAAGGCTATCATCTATGTAATGATAGCGCCTTCTAAACATAAAGCTAAAAAAGCATAAAATACTCCACAGTCCCTTCATAGCTGGGGAGTATTTTGTGCTTACCTAATAATGTAGGATTTAATTTAATGAAACTGGCATACTTTATTTGAGTGTTTAGTGATTTCTATAAGTTCCCAGGTAATGTGGTTTTTAAAAAGTTTGATCATTTTCTACCTGTGTTGCCTGTAATCGTGCCCTTTAATGGAATAATATGGCCTCATTTAAATTATAATTTTACAGCTTTAATAGGATGAAAAATTTAAAAGGAAAGAGGTATTTCTTTTACCCCTCTTACAACCATACCGGGTCTCCATTCAAGTTCATTCGTATCAACTCTTAATTTGATTTGTGGAAAGCGCTGCAAGAGACTGCTGATAGCAATTTCGCCTTCTAGACGGGCAAGTGGAGCACCCAGGCAAAGATGAATTCCTTTCCCGAAAGCAAGATGAGGACTTTTCTCACGGGTAATATCAAAAACCTCCGGGTCTGTAAATTGATTAGGATCATGGTTAGCGGAATTCAGAGCGATAATCACTAAATCTCCCTTACTTATTTCTTTCCCTTTGAATTCAAAATCTTCACGTGCCCATCGGGATGTGCTAAATTCGACTGGGCCATTATACCGGAGTGATTCTTCAAGTGCTGTATGAATCATTTCAGGATGATCCTGCAAGAGCTGCAACTGATCAGGGTGTTCCAAGAAAGAGAGAATGCTATTGCCAATCAGATTTACCGTCGTTTCATGTCCTGCGATAATCAAAAGTGAGACCACCCCATATAACTCTTTCTCTGTTAATTTGTCACCCTCCTCTTCGGCCATAATCAGTTGGCTAATTAAATCTTCCCCTGGACTTTCCCGGACCTTTGAAAACCGGTCTCCCAGATATTTGGTGAATTCCTGCATATGAACTGCCATATCTTTCGCATGTTCACCGTTGGTTCCTTCAATTAATGAGTTTGACCATATGCGAAACTTGTCACGGTCTTCTGATGGAACACCTAAGATCTCACATATTACGATAATCGGTAAAGGAAAAGCAAGATCATCGATTAAATTCATACTATCCTTTTTGGCAATTTCGTCTAAAAGATCATCTGTTATCTCCTGAATTCGATCCCTCATTTCTGCTATCATTCGTGGCGTAAATGCCTTTTGAACAAGCCCCCGTAATCTTTTATGATCTGGCGGATCAGAAAAAAGCATATTGTGGGTAAAAATGCTATCGTATCCCTCATTTTCGCCAGTTAGCTTTGAAAAATTCTTAATAAGCCTTAAGTCCTTCAGAGCTTCAATGGCATCTTCATATCGTGTAATCATCCAGCCGTACTGACCATCCGGAAGGAGGATTCTGTAAACAGGTTCCGTTTCTCTCAATTTTGCATATGTAGGGTATGGATTCTTTGTGAATTCCTTCGTAAATAAAGTGTTATTAGTTGACTCATTTGAATTCAATTGAAATCTCCTCTCAAATACTTTTTCATGATCGTTCCACTATCCATTTGAAATTGACTTATTTTATTCTGCCTTCACTAGTGAGTATGTTATCCAAATGATTGTTTAGATATGTTCTAGATAAGCATTTGCCCCCTTTTGATTATAACTAGGCACCAAACTTTTAATTATTTTAACCTAATCTAATATATTTATACTTTATGAGTTTTACCATTATGCCTTTTATTTTTTTCGTTTAAGAAATTCTAGAATTTCCGAAAACGGTTGCTGATGCCGAACAAGATGATACTCTCTAAAAGGACAGCCATGCTTTATAATCCGCTTTGGCACACTAGAGACGGTGTAATTTCTAATTTGAACGACTTCGCTTTCTTTCAACTCTTCCCAATACAGTGGCGTAGCCACTTCTGCAAAATCGTACCGCGATTGTACAAACAATTATCCTTCTTATAAAGAATAGATTTATAAGAGCTAATTAAACAGTAAAATGTGATTGTTTAGCTTTATTCCAAACAAAAACCGTAAACTCTTTTTAAGGGTTTTACGGTTTTTGTATTACATCTATTAATTTTCGTTATTTCCACTGATTACAGCTTCAACATCAATTTCCATTAACATCTCTGGCATCGCAAAGCCACTTACGATTAAACCTGTGCTACAAGGGTAGACACCTTTGAAATGCTCCGCAATAACTGGATACACTTTGCTTCTGTCTTCACGCTTAAGGATATATACTGTGATTTTACAAATATCATTGATTGTACCACCGGCTTCTTCAATCAGTTGTTTAACCATCTTACATGCCTGATCAGTTTGTTTTGCGACATCTCCAATGCCGTGGAAATTCCCTTCCATATCAAAGCCTGTTTGTCCTCTTAAGAAAATTCTATTTCCAGCTCTTACGGCCATGCAGAATTCATTTTTAATATGATGCTCCGGCTGACCTAAAGTTGAAGGATAATATTTCTCTGTCTCGAATTTTCTAAATCTTTTAATCTCAATATTTTTAACTTCTCCTTGAACTGTCATAGCGTATAATTCCTCCTAAATACAATTATGTTGTCATTTAATTAAGGAATTAATCCTTAACTATTCCTTTAATTTAAATATACAGACATCTATTTTGGGTGTCAATATATTTACAATATTCTGAATTTTATATCGATAATTATTTGTTTATCGGTACATCAATATGTTCCCCTTTTGGTTCAGTTACTTGGTCTTGGACTTTCTTACTGTACCGAGATTTAACAAGATATGCCACAAGAATGGCTCCAAAACTAATCAAACTTAATATCACTTGTGAGCGTGTACTCGGAATCCATGCCATGACAGCGATAACCACCATCATCCAAAAGATCGTGAAATAGGACAAATAAGGGAATAGCCACATTTTTAATTGCAGTTTTTCCGGTGCATCCTGTTCTAACTTACGGCGAAGACGAATTTGAGCAAACGCGACAATTAAATAGTAGAAAAGCATAACTGCCCCAGCTGAATTAATCAAAAATAGAAAAACAGTTTCTGGGAAAAAGTAATTTAAGATGACACCGACATATCCAAATACTGTTCCCGCAAGGATAGCTCTTACTGGTACGCCCCTCTTGTTTAATTTAATAAGGAATTTAGGCGCATCTCCTTTTCTAGTTAGGGTAAATAAACTTCTAGAAGTAATGTAGAGGCAGGAATTAAGGGAACTTAGTACTGCAGTAAGAACGACAATTTCCATTAGAAAAGGTGCAAACGGAATCCCTAATTGTTCAAGCGCAACTGCGAAAGGACTTTTAATAGCAACGCCGGCAAATTCGAAGTTCCACGGTACAATCGCTACAATAACTAAGACAGAGATGACATAGAAGAAGAGGATTCGATTCATTACTTGTTTTGTCGCCTTAGCAGCAAGCTTCGCAGGGTCATCTGATTCAGCCGCAGCAATCGTAGCAATTTCTGCTCCTCCCATAGAAAAAAGACAAGTTACACTTCCAATTAAAGCCGCAACAATTCCATGAGGGAAAAATCCTCCTGAGGTATAGAAGTTTGAAAGACCTGGTGATTCACTCCCTGGCCAAAATCCAAGTAAGTACACCGTTCCCAATACAATGAAGAAAACAATGGCAAATATCTTAATAGAAGCAAACCAGAATTCAGTTTCAGCGAATGATTTTACCGAATAAAGATTAGTTAAAGTAAGGATAACCAACAAGACTAAGCATAAAAACCAAGGTGGTATATTCGGAAAATAATTAACGAGAATACCTGCGCCTGCTACAGCTTCAATGGCGGCCACAATTACCCACATATACCAGTAAAGCCAACCGACACTAAATCCGGCCCAATTTCCTAATCCGGCCCTAGCATATTCGGAGATAGAACCAGCACCTGGTTGAGCTACCGCCATTTCCCCAATCATACGCATAACTAAGAATATTAAGGCTCCTGACAAAGCGTAACTAATAACAGCTGCTGGCCCAGATGAATTGATGACTGCCCCACTTCCTACAAATAACCCTGCTCCGATAATCCCACCAAGTGCAATCATTGTGACATGACGATTCTTTAACGTATTCTGAAGTTGGCCCTGTGTAGAGGCATCTTGCTGATTATAGTTATTCTCCATATTTCCACCTTCCTTTATTTTGATTTTCATTCAATCTCTCACCCAACTCGGAATACCACTTTACTAAAACGAATCCGCTTATATACTTCCTTAAAATAATTGATCTTTAAGCCTATTACAATCAGAATGTGTCCCTTAGTATTCCTTTAGTAGAAGATTACAAGTTCTTACCTTGGAGGTCAATGTTTTTAGCATAATTCGAGTTTACTTATTTTGTATGGGAATTTCGTTATTCATTATCTTATTTTAATCATTAACACCTTTCATATAGTGAATAATAATAGTAACAATAGCCAATCAAGATCATTACTTGACTGGCTATTCTAGTGGAAATCTATCACTCTTTTATAGTTAGGTTTACTTTGAGTCTAATAATGCGACTCCAGCAATGCCCGGTTCCGTCATTTCATATGGATTTAAAATAAGATCTAACTCTTCTTTTGATAAAACTCCTTCTTGAATGCATAATTCACGTACAGATTTTCCTGTTAAAATAGCTTTTCTTGCTATTCTTGCCGCAGTTTCATAGCCAATATGTGGGTTAACAGCTGTAAGGACTCCTACACTTTTTTCTACATATTCTTTCAGATGAGCTTCATTCGCTTCAATTCCAGCTAGGCAATAATCTGTAAATGAACGAAAAGCATTTTTCATGATACTTATCGACTGCAGTAGATTGAATACGAGAACAGGTTCCATAACGTTCAATTCAAACTGTCCGGCTTCGGAAGCTGCACAAATCGTATGGTCATTGCCAATAACCTGAAAAGCTACCTGGTTAATCATCTCAGGCATCACTGGATTCACTTTTCCTGGCATAATAGATGACCCAGGCTGACGAGCCGGAAGGGAAATCTCAGCAAGTCCTGCGCTTGGACCTGATGCCATTAAACGAAGGTCATTAGCAATTTTGGACATATTAATCATACAAATTTTTAAAGTAGCTGAAACTTCCGTATATGAATCCGTATTTTGAGTAGCATCAACGAGGTGCTTAGCCCTTTCAAGGGGTAAGCCACTAATATCCGCAAGAATTCTTACTACTTTCTCAATATAAACCGGGTCAGCATTCAATCCTGTTCCAACTGCGGTCGCCCCCATATTTATTTCATATAAAGGTTGACATGCTTGGTGAATGCGCTTGATATCACGTTCAAGAACACAGCTATATGCTTCAAACTCTTGTCTAAGGCGAATAGGAACAGCATCTTGCAAATGAGTACGTCCCATTTTAATTACGTGGTCAAATTGTTGAGCTTTTCCTCTAATCACTCTATTCATATCGTACATCGTTTCTAATAGTTTCCCTAAACATTTAAGTGTTGAAATATGAATCGCTGTCGGAAACACATCATTTGTTGATTGAGACATATTCACGTGAGTATTCGGACTTAAATGATGGTAAGAGCTTTTTTCATATCCAAGCAATTCAAGTGCGCGATTAGCAATGACCTCATTGGCATTCATATTAAGGGATGTGCCTGCACCGCCTTGGATAGGGTCAACAATAAAATGACTAAGCCATTTACCTTCAATAATTTCATCTGCGACCTGCACAATCGCTTGACCTAGTTCGGCGTCTAAATGTTGATTATTCATATTGGCTATCGCAGCTGCTTTCTTTACCATGGCAACTGCCTTGATTAATTCTTCGTTAATACGATATCCCGTAATCGGAAAATTTTCGGCAGCACGTATCGTTTGAATCCCATAATATGCATCTGATGGTACTCTTTTTTCACCTAAGAAGTCTTTCTCTATTCGCCATTTCTCTTTTAACATGTTGAATCCACCTTGTCTTTTAATAATAAAGGGAACAACTCTATCAAAAATCTATTAGGTTGGCAAAATATCAAAATTCGAAACAATGGTAAAAGAACCACTCTATCCTTGACTCTCCTAAAGAACCATAGTCCTTGAAAACCGTTCTTGATCTAAATTGATGATCCCTTTTAAGATTAAGTTCCCCGCCTTTTCAATATCTTCAGGCAAACTTAATTCCTCAGGACAATGACTTTTTCCGTCAATACTTTTTACAAAAACCATAGCTGCCTTTGTGATAGAAGCCATATGAGCCGCATCATGTACTGCCATACTAGGTAACGTCATAAATGGCTCTCCCATCTCATTAGCTGTATTCTGTAAAGTTCTTACAATGTCTTCGTTAAGAACAACCGGCTTTTGATCAAGAAAAGTTTGCTGCTGAATTTTAACCTTCCTATTCATAGCGATCTCTTTCCACGCACTTTCTATCGCGTTGACAGTATATTGGATACCCTCTTCTCTTTCTCCTCTTACTTCCAAAATAAAATCAATTTGACCTGGGATAATATTCGCTGCATTTGGGGAAACATCCAATTTCCCAACAGTCCCTACCACACGACGATGACCATTTTTACATTGACGTTCCACCTCAAGAACCATTTCAGCTGCAGCTGTTAATGCGTCTTGACGATGTTCCATCATGGTTGTACCCGAGTGATTCGATTGTCCGACCACCCTTACCTTGCTTCGGTAAGTCCCAACTACCTTATCTATAACTGCCATCGAAATATCTTTACTTTCTAACCGCTGTCCCTGCTCAATATGCAGTTCAATAAAGGCTTTTGTGTCTTTCCTCATCCCTGCCATGACTGGATACTTATCAAAGCCTCCTCCAGCTTTTTCAAGTTCATGACTAAGTTTAGTTCCTTTTAAATCATAGACGTCCTCTAACATCTCTTCCGTCAACTTACCAACAAATGAACGACTGCCAAACGTTGATAAATTGAAATCATTTGACTCTTCGGCTGTAAACGAAACAATATCTAAATCATGATCAAACGTTACTTGATTTTCAATAAGAGTTTGAATGATTTCTTTCGACATAAGAACACCAAGAGGCCCATCATATTTGCCACCATTCGGAACAGAATCCAAATGTGAACCGATGACTAAGCTACCTTTCTTTTTCCCTGCTCCTTTAAGCTTTCCCCAAATATTAGCAGCACCATCAATAGTGACTTCTAATCCCATGTCTTCTAATTCTTTTATAAATAATGCCCTTATTTCATAATCAGCTGGGGAAAAACTAGGCCTTGTTACTCCACCTTGATCATTTTTTCCGTAATGTGCATACCTTTCGATATCTGCCATTAATCGATCGATATTTATTTGCATGGCTCTTCATTGCCTCGCTTCCTACTCACATTCAATCTCCATTACGTGTCACCTTTTACCCCATAAGAAGGTGCAAGTTCTGGCTCGATCGCTCTAATTTTGTAATCCTTTGCTTGAGGTCCGTAAATTTCCCAAAGTTTTTTCAAGTCATTTAATGGATCGTCACTATAATCAACACGCAAATCTACAAACGCAAATGAAGTATCTGGGTGATAGACTAGCAGGCCAATGGAATGCTCTTGATCCAATTCCCCTCCCATAGTAAATCCACGTTCAATCGCTGCGATTAATCGTTCAGGTAAAGAAAGGTGCTTTAATTCTAGAAAACATTGCCCCATCGCCTTTGGTATTTCTAGGTCACTTAATAGATTGCCAATACTAGCAACATCTTTCGCGTAAAATTCTCCGTTTACTCCAAGTGCTTTTTCTCCAGTAAATACACTAGAATTTCCGTCAGCATCCACACATGCTAATTGTCTATATTCCGAAAAGTCAGAAGCACCTACCATCGTTCTAATAGCTGCCTGAGCATGATAACCTTTTTCTAAAGTTGAAAGACCAATGTCTGCCAATCTCGGATCCGTTACGTTCTGTGTCAAGATCACCCCAGTATTAGCTTTAACCCACGGACATCTAGCACCCACAGAAGGGCTACTAGAAGTAACAATAGCTCCCAATGCTCCTGTTGATGAACAGCGTCCTGCTACAGAAAATGTCATTTTAATTTTCCTCCCTCAAAAAATTAAGTGCAGCAAAGATGAGTACCGCATCTTTGCTGCACTGATCATTTTATTTTTCATTCAATTGATCGTTAAAAAAACTTTAAATTTTGACAGCCTTAAATGATGGTAAACATTCCTCTCCTAATAACTTTTCTGCTTGTTGGTAGTTTCCTATTTCCAACAGCTTTCGAATACGTGAGGATGAAATCATTTCACCATGTTCACATGTTAAGGGCTGTAATACTTCTACTTTAAAATGGTGACATAATACTTCTATCGTCCCTTTTCTACCTTTTCCGAATAAGAAGTTAGGTCCTTCCCATACTTCAACTGGGTTCAATTCTTTTAATTCGGTAATGAATTCTGGAACTTCTTTTGTAGTAAACGCTTCGTCAAATGTACCTACAATCACAAAGTCAGCCCCTAACATGTCAAGACGTTGAAGTTTTTCTTCTACTGACATTAACTGCTGACAATCTTTAAAGTATACTTTCGGAGGAGGATCGAACGTGTAAACAACAAACGGAACTCTTAGCTTTACAGACCGCTCTTTTGCTTTTAACAGCAATGCTTGATGCCCTCTATGAATACCATCAAGAGCACCGATCGTTAGAACAGATGCAGAAAGCTGTAAAGTACCTGGTGTATGAATGTTCAATAAATCTTCCCCTTCCTATCTTTTTTTAAAGGCTAGTTAGAGATACAGCTGGTTTTAAAACCGCTGCTTTTCGAACCATTTCACGTTGCGCTTCCGCATCAAAACTATTGAAAACAGCCATTTGTTGAGCGAATGGTGGGCTTTGTGCAAATAATTCGAAGGTTGTTCTATGTCCTGCATAAGAAGAATTTAAAAGATCTCTTGCAAAGTATAATAATTTCCCTCTTTCTTCTGCACTCCAATCACCTACAGAATAGTACGTATCGACATATTTTTGAATAGCTGGATCTGCTAAAGTAGTAGAATCTGGTGTAACTGCTAATTGCCCTCCTACAAGCTCTCTTGTTAAATGAGCCATCGCTGGGAAATTAGATAATGCAAATACTCGACCTGTATATAGAAGTGATTGATTTGGCATCATTAAACCACCTGGGCTAACTTCTGCATTAGCAACGGCCGCTGTTAGATGAGCGTTAATGCCTTCACGATAATTAATAAGTTCCGAAATTTTTTCTTTTACTGCTTGGAGTTTTGTTAAACCTGTTTGTTCTACATTCAATAATGCTGTTCCTAGTAAATAATCTGCTCTTCTTAATACTCTGAGGACGTAGTTGAAGGCCGAATAACGATGTAATGTTGAACGAATGTAAGCAGCAGATGCTAAAGAGCGATGGAACAATACATTTTCCCACGGAATAAGTACATGATCAAAAATAAGTAATGTATCAATTTCTTCAAATTTAGTAGCAATCGGATAATCGGTACTATCTTTATTTGTTCCAAGGGATGTACGACAAATATGTTTTAATCCTGGTGCACCCATATCTGCAATGAATCCACAAGCAAATGGAGCCATTGATTCTTCTCCAGCTTCCCAGTTTAAAATCGTTGGTTTAACGAAAGCCTGGTGAGCATAAGCTGCGGCTGTTTCAAATTTCGCACCTTTTACGACAATCCCTTTATCATTTTCTTCAACAACGTGAAGCAAAGTTCCGCCATCTTTTCCACTAAACAACTTACTACGATCTCCTTTTGGATCTGTATTGGCAGAGACATGGAATACATCTTTTCTAGCAATACGGTCAATATGGTGTTCAATATTTTCTGCATAAGTAGGATCTATTTCTTTTAATTTATCTTTCGCATCATATAAAGACCACATTTCTCCAATGGTTTCATCGCCGACTCGGTAAACGACACCACCAAGATCATCAAGAACCGTTTCAACATAATTACGGATGGCTGTTAGATCTTCTTTTGTTTTAGGAGCTTTGTATCCTCTAGAAACAATCTCACCGTCATCTAATCGTGCTGTAACTGCTTCTTTATACTGTGGTTCATAGGCTAAATCGTACATTCTTGCTTTTACATCAATAATCGGCTTAAACGTTGGATGTTCAGCTATATTCGTCACTCTTTCTCCATCAACGTATACTTCCCTTCCATCATTCAAGGATTCACGATACTGATCTCCTGTCATCAATGCCATAAAAAAACTTCCTCCTTTTAATTTTTTAATTTGAAAGGGCTTTCAATAATCCTTATCTTTTATTTTAAGATTGCTTAAACTGGCCAAACTTTCCTTTAAAATACACTAGTGGGTCCCCTTCAGAAGCTTGAGCATTTTGAACTTGGGCAAGAAAAACGGAGTGAGTGCCTCCCATCACTTCCTCAACCACTCGACATTCAAGTTGGGCAAGGCTGTTATTTAAAACAGGGTTACCAAGTTCCCCATAGATTTTTTCCACATCTTTGAATTTTTCCGTATTAGAACTAGCAAACTGTAACGCTAGTTCTCCCTGATTTTCTCCAAGAATATTGACAGTAAAAGAACCTGCTTTCGAAATAGCATGACGTGTTCCTGTATTTTTATTAGCACAAACAAGCAGCATTGGAGGTTCAAGAGATACCGAACAAACTGCGCTAGCTGTAATCCCATAATCTATTTCATTTTCTCTTACTGTGATAATCGATACCCCACTGGTGAAATGACTAATGACATTTCTAAATACCTCGTGATGGACTAATTGTGACGACTGATAATCTTTTGAAGAAATTGAACCCATATAACATGTTTCCTCCTTCAACACTCATTTAAGGAATTATTCTTAATATGTTCCTTAATTAAAATATAACTGAAGATAAACGATGAAGTCAACATAATTTTTAGAAAATTCAAATATTTTCATCAATTTTCTTTTTTTTAAAATATAAAAGGAAATCTACGATAAATATCGAACCAGATTATTAACTCTTAAAATTTCATTTTGTTAAAGGAGATAGAAGATGATCGAACATTTATCAAAATTAACAGATAATACTTATCAGTCATTAATCAAATGGCGCCGAGATTTTCACAAACACGCGGAATCTGGGTGGGTGGAATTTCGTACAGCATCCATTGTTGCGTCGAAACTCCATTCATGGGGATATGAAGTCCACGTAGGGCGAGATGTCATCAATGAAGATGATAGAATGGGGGTTCCTAAAGCAGAAGTACTCGAGCAAGAGAAAAAGCGCGCCTTATCTCAGGGAGCTGATCCAGAATGGCTGGAACAATTCTCTGGTGGATTTACTGGAGTGGTCGGAATTCTCGATACTGGTCTTCCTGGTCCAACGATTGCTTTTCGCGTCGACATGGATGCTTTAGATATTCAAGAAGCCTTATCCAATGAACACCGACCAACGAAAGAGGGATTCTCTTCCATTAATGCTAATATGATGCATGCTTGTGGCCATGATGCCCATACTTCGATTGGATTAGGGGTTGCTTACGTCCTTTCTCAAATCAAAGATCAACTTAAAGGGATAATTAAATTGATTTTCCAGCCAGCTGAAGAAGGGGTACGAGGCGCGAAATCCATGGTTACTGCGGGTGTGGTAGACGATGTCGATATCTTTATTGCTATTCACGTTGGTTTTGAAGCCAAACTTGGTGAATTAATTTGTGGTGATCTCGGTTTCATGGCCACAACTAAGTTCGATGTAACATATACTGGTGAGGCCTCTCACGCTGGTGCTAGACCTGAACAAGGAAAAAATGCTCTACTCGCCGCAGCAACAGCAGCACTAAATCTGCACGCTATTTCAAGACATAGTGAAGGTTACTCTCGTGTGAATGTCGGATTTTTACAAGCTGGCAACGGTAGAAATATTATTCCTAATCAGGCAATCTTCAAAGTCGAAGTTCGCGGAGAGACAACCTCCATTAACGACTTCATGTATCAAAAAGCAGTACAAATCATTCAATCCGCGGCTGATATGTATGAAGTTGAAGTAAATATAGATATTGTTGGTGCAGCAAAAAGTGTTGAATCAAGCGAAGAACTCATCTCCTTTATTGGTCAACAAGCTAAACAAATTAATGAAATTCACACCATTCAAGACTCGTATAAATTAGGCGGTTCTGAAGACGCAACCTATATGATCTCACATGTGAAAGAAAGAGGTGGTCATGCGGCTTATATCGTATTTGGAACCACACTCTCCGCCGGCCATCACAACGAACGGTTCGACATCGATGAAAATGTAATACCCATCGCAGTAAAGACACTCACTCTTTGCGCTTATAATGCGGTGAGTTATAATACTAATAGAATGATATACAACCCCCAATGTTAGGTGATGAACAATATAAAAATAATAGCAGGTATTGTCGGCCCAAAAGATACAGTCATGTTGATATCTGATATCGCGAAAGAATATTCAGATAAACTGGACTACCTTCCATTTATATATAAAAGTTCCAATGAAACGATTGATATTATAGAAACCAACCAACACTTGGTCGACATTTGGATCTTTTCAGGGGTTACTCCTTACGTAACAGCCCAACAAAGTACATCAAAAAAACCTTTCTTCTATCTAGAGTTAAATGGGACAAGTTTAACGAATGAATTGATTAAAATTAAGTATAAAGATCAAAAAAGCCTTAACCGTGCTAGCATTGATTTACTCGAAAAAAATGATGTTTACGAGACGTATCATGACCTAGATTTTACCTATGAAAATATTTACCTATATGAGTATCCAGGATTTACAGAAGTTCAAGAAATTATCTCTTTTCATGAAAACCTTTTTAATCAAAAAAAAGTAGACGTATGTATCACTTGTTTAAATTTCGTATATGAACATCTAAAGGCTAAAGGAATCCCGGTTTATCGGGTCACTCCTACACGTGCCAATATTCGTCAAACATTAAAATCAGCACTTCAACAATGGGAAACCTTACATTTCAAACAATCACAAATTGCGATTTTATTAGTAAAAATAGAAGAATCAAATAAAGATACGAATCATCACACGATTTCTTATGATTTACATCGCTTAAACCTAGAATTGCAAGCTGCTGTTTTAAACTTTGCCGAATCTATTTACGGTTCCTTTGTAACACTTGGGGTTGGAGTATTTTTGATTTTTTCCACAAGAGGTTCTTTAAATAAAACAGGACGACAAGTTGGGGATCTCTTAGAAAATCTCGCTTTGATCACCGAATTACCAGCAAACGTTGGCATTGGATATGGAGAAACGGCTTTAATTGCTGAAGAGAACGCTCGCATCGCTTTAAATCATGCAAAACATTACGGGTCTTTCTGTGCCTTTCTTGTAAAGGATAACGGGATCATCGAGGGTCCTCTTAAGGAACAGGAAAGTATTTCTTTTAGCTATTGGACCGAGAATAAAGAAATAAGTGATAAACTGAAACAATGTGGTGTAACCATTACAACATTTAATAAAATTTTGTCCGTCCAAAAAAGGGCCGGGAGTAACTCAATCACTGCATCCATTCTCGCAGAGTGGCTCAAAATGACACCTCGAAATGCACGTCGTATTCTTAACAGTTTAGCCGAGCAAGGAATTGCAGAAATCATCGGAGAAGAAGCACCAACCTCGAAAGGTAGGCCAAGAAAGATTTATAGGGTTAATAGCGACGTTGAATAAGCTGTTTAAGCCATAAATAATATTTTCAGTATGGGCACAGACACATGCCCATCAAGCTAACGATGAAAATGACCCTGGTTTCAAAACGAGCGAGTGATGAAACAGTAAGCATGCCAAAGAAACCTATTAAAATGTGATTTTTTTTGCTACACAGCTTGTTTATGATTTACTGTCTTTTCGTACACTACTCCTAGAATATCAAAAACGGTCTTCTTATATCGATGACATTTACGTCCATTTTTCTTAAGCAATTGATAGAGGTGATGAAGAGTCTTTACAAGTTCATGTGTGCTACTAGCCATTGCCTCAAACAGTAACAGAAAGTAGTCCTTAATCATATAAATCGCCTTGAATTCGCTCAGTTCTTGGTTTTTCTTTTCCGCATTTGAAACATGGTGGAAGAACAGAGAAGAATGCCGATGAGTTGCCCGTATAAGTGGCATTCTAGGCGTTCTTTTTTGATCGTTTTACATGCATCGATTTCAAAGAAGAACTTCTTTTCTATAAAGACATACTCTTCGGGAATTCCCATTTCTTCTGCAACTGCCACCTGTCTTTCCACAGATTAATCTTTGCTGCTAACCCTTACATAAAAATAATTCCTCATATATTCTATCCCCTACCCTATTCCTACTGCTATGGCGACTTCACCTATAGCACAAAGATAACGAAAAATATGAAATTGTTAGCAGACAGTATCCCTGTTACTGACGGCGAAAAAACCACTGGCGAATCGTTTTGATGATTCATCGGTGGTTTTTTGTATTCAAATACTATTTACCGTAATTGACATTTCCGTTTACCTTCTTCTTTTTTAAACGGGCGAACAAAATAACAAGTTTAATAGGCAGGTAGCCTAGAATGCCACCAACGGAATTTAAGATTAAATCGTCCACATCAAAACTGCCGAATTTAAATATCAGCTGCAACAGTTCAAACGTCAGACTTAAGCAAAAGGTGGCTAGCGTGACCGTACTAAGTTTTTGAAACTTCTTTGTCAGCAATGGTAAGATGAATCCGAACGGCATAAAACCGATGATATTCCCTGCTAAGTTTTCAATCCGAATATATAAATTATCTGCTAAGAACAGATAAAAATTAATTGTTTTAAAAGGGACGAAATTATTCGAAAACCGCCAGTGGTACTCATCATATGTAAAGTTAAAATGATGAATAATCTCAGATAACGGGATGTATTTAAACAAAATTAATTTAGAAAGTATCGCTAAATATAAACAAAGAATTAGGAAAAGGATCATTTTAAAAATAATTTTCATTCATCACTGCTCCATTTTTTATAATGTATTCGTATTTTGCTCTTCTGAATTTGTGGTAACGCTATTTTGTTCCGTTGTTGCCGCATGAACTCACGCACCCGTTTAAGTTCGATTCCTCGCAATCTCTTCTACAACTTAACATAATCTAATCTCTTAAATGTGTTCAAAGACCATGCCCACAAAAAGCTTCTTTCTTATTAGAGAACCGTACGATTGTGGAATAAGCTTTTGCTTTTAACCTTCCCCTTACATTTATTCGCTTTAGATATAAATTAAATTTTCTTTTTTTACTTATCATTCGTAAACGGTCAAAATTACTCCATCCATATTGTTACCTGAAATCTCAAAATAGCTATCATCCGGTACGTTAATCGTCCTGCTTTGAGAAATGGAGTAATAAGTAATCGAGTATTTTTCCCCATTAATACTTTCAGAAATGTGTTTTTCTTCTTTTAGGTAATCTAAATATTCTTCTAAAGCAAAATTCTTTTCCTTCATAATCGCACTATGTGGTAAACCAACATAGCGGAGATGCCATGGTTCATATTGAATTCCTGTTACATCCGTTTTATCCTTTGGATAGCGTAAAATGAACCCGTATTTCCAAGCGTTATTTTCTATCCACTTTCCTTCAGGTGCTTCAGCCATCTTCATTTGAGTAGATCCTACATCAAGCGATAAACCCAAATTGTGTTCGCTATAGCCGGCTGGCAACGCATAGGCAGAACCCATTTCTTGATAAAGTACACTTTGCTCATCAAAGTCTCGAAAGCCACTATTAATGGAGAAATTACGAACTCCTTCTTTTTCTGCAGCAGTAATCATCTCTGAAAATCTACGCGCTATACCCTCTGACAAATAAATTTTGCTATCTAACAATCCGTACCCCTTTGTCAATTCATTGTGCGTAGCTAGATTGATGACATCCGATTTTATACTTTCGGGGTGAACCGGATATTCACTGTTGACCAAAAGTAGATTACCTTGATAGATTTGTTCTTCTGTAATCTCTTTTTTTTGGAGATTTCCAGAAATCCTTCTATCCTCTACTTTATCATTTTCATATTGATCATAATTTTGTATTTCTTCTTTTGGTTCAAAAACCGGTTCAATATTTATGAAAGTTAAACATAAGCACAATAATAATAACAATAAAAATCCCCACTTCTTCATTTTTCAGTTTCCTCCTTGATTTAACTTGTTTATAGGATAGGAAAAACTTTTAAAATTAAAAGTGGGGTAAATATTAAATTTTTCTTAAATTTTTTACTTGGATTTTACACTTGATCATTTGGTTCACTTTCCTGTGGTAAACGAACTTCAAAAATCGTACTTATTAAACTACTTTCGACAGTAATCATTCCATTATGTTGCTCTACAATATTCTTTGCAATGAATAAACCGAGACCTGTACTATTTTCTTGATGAGTTCGTGCTTTGTCACCAGTATAAAGCATATCAAAAATATGAGGCAGTTCATCTGGAGGAATGGCATCCCCATAATTGATAACTTGAATAACTACTTCCTCTGAATCAATAAAACCGTTGATATCTACATACTGCCCCTCATACCCATAGCGATTTGCATTAATCAGAAGATTTTCAAACACACGTGCCAATAACTCTCCATCACCCATCATAGATAAAGGGGAAGTAATATTCATTCTTGCTATCAAATCGTTTTTCTCGAAGACAGGATACAACTCTTCTTTCAATTGAATAAGTAGCTCACTTAAATCGATTTGTTTCTTTTCAATTGGTAACATGCCATAATTCATCCTAGTTATTTCGAATAATTCATCAATCAACCTTTCTAAGCGTTGAGATTTGGTAAAGACAATCGTTAAATAATGCCTGATCTGATTTTCAGTCAAGCTATCATCCTTAAGGATTAAATCTAAATAACCTAAAACAGAGGTAAGAGGTGTGCGCAAATCATGAGCCAAATTTACTACTAACTGCTCTTTACTACTTTCCGAAAAGTCACCCCTTTCTATGGCTTGTTCCAATTTTTCACATGCCAGATTAATACCTTGTGCAATATCACTAAATTCATCATTTGACAATATTTGAACTCGATGCTTAAAGTCACCCTGAGCGAGATAATGAATTCCTTTTGAAATCTCAGTGAAATAGGCAGAATAGGGTTTTGTAAGTAAAAAGAAAAACAGTATCGAAAGCAGGATAAATAACAGTAAAAAGACGTTAAGCTCTCCAATATTTCCTATGATTTTGCGAAAATAAGCTAATGTATCTCCATAATTAACATTTGTATAATAATACAATTGGAGTACTTTAAAGAGTAGGTATGTTATGGCGCTAGACAACAACATGCTTAAACCTAACAACACTATCATTTTTGCACGAAAGCCTCGTAGTATTTTACCCATTGATTTTATAACCTACCCCCCATACAGTTTTTATCAATTTGTTTTTTCGTTTATCCTCTTCAAGTTTTTTCCGCAAAGTACGAATATGAACCATAACGGTATTCCCACCTTCATAGTATGCTTCCCCCCATACCTTCTGAAAAATATCTTCTGCACTATAAACTTTATTTGGATTACTGGCTAATAAATATAGAATTTTAAACTCTTTCGGTGTTAACTCAATATTCTTACCATATAGAGTAACTGTACGTTGTTCAGGAGAAATCGTTAATCCTCCAAATTCCAAGTTTGAGTTCTGTTTGGTTTTAGGTTGATTCAACTTCATAAAGCGCCGCAGCTGTGCATTTACCCGAGCTATCAATTCAATTGGTATAAATGGTTTCGTCATATAATCGTCTGCTCCAATCACGAGTCCCTGCACTTTATCAAAATCAGACGTTTTAGCGCTCAAAAAAATAATGGGCATATTATGTTTTTCGCGAATGCGACGTGTAACTTCGTATCCATCCATTTTCGGCATCATAATATCCAAAATCAGTAAATCAATTGGTTGAGCCTGGATAACATCAATGGTTTCTTGCCCATCCGATACCTTAATGACACGATACCCTTCTTTCTCTAAATGTATAGCAACCAAATCAGCAATTTCAACATCATCATCAGCTATTAATATTGTTATATTTTTCATTTACTCCACTCCTAGACAAAGTTATCATTAATCGTCAATAAGTCACACGAAATTGTATCATAAAAAACATCAGTTTTTGATAGTTAGTTCCGCAAAGTTAGTTTAACAGTGTGACAGTTAGTTGAATAATTTAGAGTCTTTATTTATATTCTATTGTTTCCTTTTCTTCTTTAAAAATATTGCCCATTAGCGGAATACAGAATGGCTAATTATTCACTTCTGATAATTTCCTGTATAATGAAGCCCTAGATACATTAGTAATTTCACAAATTTGTTTTACAGTCATATTTCCTTCTTTATATAGCTTTACCGCATAATTCATTCCTGCGTGATTTTTATGATACTTCTTTAATCGACCTCTAAACTTTCCTTCTTTCTTAGCCAATTCAATCCCTTCACGTTGTCGCATCCGAATAAGATCTTGCTCTAATTGGTTAACGCCAGCCATTACAGTAATTAAGAATTGGCTGTATGGATTATCTTCTGATAAATCAAGCCATGTATCTTTTAGTGATTTTAAGCCTGCCTTTTTATCTCGTATGTTATCGATTAATTCAAATAGATCTTGTGTACTACGAGTGATTCGAGTTAAGTCTGTAACATGAATGATGTCATCTTCCTGTAAATCCTCTAACATTTTTTGAAGTTGCTCGCGATCCTTTGTTGTTCCTGCAACTAGGGATAAAACGCCCACCATTAACCACATCTAACTTAAATTTTAAAATTGGTTTAATCGCTTATTATACTATCCTGCACTAGTAGTTGAATAAGGGATTTTCCGAATATATTATTTTGTATATTTAAGTACATTGAAAAAACCACCAAAAGGGTATTCTTCTTGAACTGATGTCACCCATTAGCTTAATAAGCTAGAATTTTATTTCAAGAAGAGTTTACATAATCACGCTTATAGGTAATCGAGTAGAGGGAAAATAAATTAATTTATTTTCGCCCCTCTCACAACACCGTACGTACGGATCGCGTATACGGCGTTTCAATTTATATTACAGTGTGTACTTTTAGATAATGTTCTAAAGCAGAAGGTATTCCCCTCTGCTTTAGTCTTTTATTTGAGATTGCTCTTTGAACAACTTTCGATAATCCTATATATCGGTAACCTTTTCGGCAGTAGGTTAATCCTTTCGCTTCTTCCTCCGGAATCCCTAGTTGAATTAGCGATTTGATTTGTTTATTCAGTACCTTCCATTGTTTCCAGATGATTACCCTAATTCTTGAGCGTATTTTCTTATCTGTTCGTTTCATCGCTTCTTTCATATTTGCTACTCTGAAGTAGTTTACCCAACCAAATATGACTTGTTTCAGTTTCAATATTCGGTAGTCTAAAGGAACACTCCAATTTCGCTTTGTCAATTGCCTAAGCTTCCTCTGAAGTTTCTGTACTGAACTTGAGTGAGGTCTCACTTGATATCTCTTACTCTTAGAATCGTAATAATACCCAAATCCTAAGAATTTTAACTCTATTGGACAAGAGACTTTACTCTTTTCGGCATTGACTATTAATCCTAATTTCTCTTCTATCAATCTCACGGTTGACTTCATCACTCTGTTCGCTGCTTTTTCACTCTTCATAAAGATAAGGGCGTCATCAGCGTATCTCACGAATTGGAGTCCTCTACTTTCTAATTCCTTATCCAATTCGTTCAACATAATATTACTCAACAGAGGGCTTAGATTACCTCCTTGCGGAGTGCCAACTGGTGTTTCTTCATATTTCCCATTCACCATAACCCCACTGACTAAGTATTTTCTTATTAGCGAAATGACATCTCCATCATTTATTGTGTTAGATATAATTCGCATGAGTTTATCATGGTGAACTGTATCAAAGAATCTTTCAAGATCAATATCCACTACCCAATCATATCCATCATTCAGAAATTCCAAGCTTTTAACAATTGCCATCTCACAACTTCTTTTTGGTCTAAAGCCGTAACTGAATTCACTGAACTTTTCTTCAAATATCGGACTGAGTACTTGATGAATGGCTTGTTGAACTACTCTATCCACTCCTGTTGGTATTCCCAATTTGCGCATCTTTCCATTTTCTTTTGGAATTTCCACTCTTAAGGCAGCTTGTGGTTGGTATTGTCTTGTTCTGATGCGTTTACGCAGCTCATCCTTATTCTCTTTTAGGTATTGTTTCAGTTCATCGACTGTTATTCCATCGACCCCACATGCACCTTTATTTCTATATACACGTAAGTAGGCTTCATTCATATTTTGATTGCTTAGAATCTGTTCTAAAAGTTCCACACTCGTTTCTCCTTTCCTCTCACGTAGTAAGTGATAGCTCCATTTTGGTTATCCTTTGAGATACGCTCATACTTTCACCATTAACACATTCGGAGTTCGTCACTTACGCATTCGCGGCGTTGAAACACTATAAATTGTTCAGCCCTTCATGATTTTACTCATTACTATGGCTTCTGCTGACTTCTTGCGACTAACCTTTTTCGACTGTACTACTGTACATCCGCAAGACCTCCCAGGGTAAGACAACTATCTTTCCTCTTTTACTCGCCTGATTTACCCTACAAAGTTACGCACATCTTTTGGACTTTGACTTGTCAGGGAGTCTCATCCCTTTATAGAGCCTTAGTATCAGATTTCTGTTCGTCGAGCCAAGATTTTATTCCACGCTTCCTTCCAGCCCTTACCTCACGATAAGTACCTTGCGCTTCCTTAGTGGTTGGTCGATGTGTACCCCCACAGTGGACTTTCACCACCTAGATAGTTGCCATGCCTGGCACACCTGAAAAAGGATCTTCGGTTGGAAGATCCTTTTAGCTGCTTATTCAATTAAAGCGCCCGATTGTGGAATATTGTACAACACTAAAACTGCAATATAGTTCATCAGTTATTTTGCTAAATACCCTGTTAGTTGAAGTAGGGTGTTGAACAATTGATAGTTTATTTCCATTCATTAGCCAAGAGTCCATAAATAACGTGGTCTACATAATGGTCATATAACCACTCTGCTTGTCTTATTTTTCCCTCTTCTTTGAAACCAAACCTTTCAGGTAGCGCTCTACTTTTTTTATTTTCAACTGCGACACTAATTTCAATTCGATTTAGTTTAAGGTCATTAAATCCGTAATCAATTAATGCTTTGAGTGCATTAGACATTATACCTTTACCTTGATATTTTTCACCTAACCAATAACCGACAACACCAATTTTGTTAGCCTTATGTATTTCATTAAATCCGATTGTACCTGCAATTTTCCCATTATATATAATAGCAAACGATAGAGGATATCCTCCATTATCAACAAGCTCATTACATCTTGATATAATATTTTGTGCAGTATCTTCTACACTCTTAGTATAATCGAGCCAACCAAGCCACTCTTTTAAATAGGATTTTGAACTAATTGTTAAATCGTAGAACTCCTCTGCGTCATCTTTGTTGAACAACCTCAAAGAGACTTCATCATCTATCTTATGTACCAACATAATCCCACTCCTCTTTCGATTATCATTATAGTAATTTCCAATTAAGACATCCTGACCTTTAGTTTAAGTATATTTAATCACAATTTTCTTTATATATTAACATAAATATCCAATTTTTCTTATTAAGCGATATTCAAGATAATAGCCCGATTGCGGAACAAGGTCCCAAAGGATCACATGAATACTCTATACAAAACTAGTTAACATAAGGTTAATCTCTCGGAAGTTCCGAAACATAAAACCCCTTGATGCTAAAGGGGTTCCGAATGGTCCATTTTTATCGTTTATACATGATTTTATAAATGGTTGATGAATCAACATTTTCGGTTTCTTCAGAAGCCTAGTAGCTGCATAAAAACGGAGTATTTTATGCAACTACTTCTTTCACTAAAGCACCAATTAGTTGAATTATCCTTTGGTTATTTTTCATTTTTCTTCCACATATTGAAGTTATAGATTAGCTGAACTGAAAAGGATATTAGGAAAAATAGTCCGAAAAGTACATTTGTTGTCATACTCCATTCTTTATAAAAATAAATTACAATTAATGCTAAAATTATTATAGGAAGACTTGTTAGGGTTCTAATCATCTTTCTTCTATAAGACAATTTAAAGTAATTTATTTTAAAACCTTCATCCACCTTAGCCGTCCCTTTAAAAATATATGTGAAATTCGATGATCGTTCATAAAACGATTTAGAAGTTTTATGAACGTTAATATCAACTGTTTTCAAACAGAAACACCCCGTTCATAAAAGTGTACTTTTACGAACGGGTTAACGATATCTATGCTATTTAAAGTAGAATGTGACTTCTTTATCCGTTCACTACTAGAATTCGGGCAGTATTGGACTTTGTCTTGTTTAGCAGACTCATCTGTCCCAATTCAGAAGATTAGACACCGACTTTTTGAAGTTCCCTTGCCTTTAATTCACGTCGAAGGATTTTTCCGCTAATCGGCGTCTTAGGCAACTCCTCAAGAAATTCAATTTCTCTTGGTGCTGCATGAGCTGCAAGTCCACTTCGTACAAATTGGCGGAGGTCTTGCAGTAACCCATCACTTGCTTCATAGCCATTCTTTAAGACGATAAACGCCTTCACGATTTCCCCTCTCACTGCGTCTGGTTTTCCAATGACACCCACTTCTGCAACAGCTGGATGTTCGATCAATTTACTCTCCACTTCAAACGGACCGATTCGTTCACCTGAAGAATTGATCATATCGTCGCTCCGGCCTTGGAAGAAGATATAGCCGTTGTCATCGATTGTCGCCAAATCACCAGACACAAACCACCCCTCGAACGGGAAGTACATCGAATACTTAGCAGGGTCTTTCCACACTTCCCGCATCATGGCAGGCCAATTTGCTTTCAAAGCTAAATTACCAACTTCACCAGGCGCAAGCTTTTCGCCATCTTCTCCTAGAATCGCCGCTTCAATTCCTGGAAATGGTCTTCCCATCGATCCTGGAATAATCTTCTCGGATGGCAGATTAACAATGAGTTGAGCCCCTGTTTCTGTCATCCACCACGTATCATGGATACGATTGGACAACGTTTTGATCCCCCAACGGATCACTTCTGGATTTAACGGCTCGCCCACGCTTAAAACATGCCGGATCTTTGACAAATCATAAGTCGCTGTCTTTCCATCCCCTTCCGCCATCAACATTCTGAAAGCCGTCGGCGCACTATACCAAACTGTGACACCAGATTTCTCCAACACGGAATACCATTCATCGGCATTAAATCTACCGCCGTGAATTATAATCGTTGCCCGGTTAAGTAGTGGTGCGAAAACACCGTATACCGTTCCTGTCACCCAACCAGGGTGGGCGGTGCACCAATACACATCCTCTTCTTTCAAATCCAATACCCATCTGCCTGTAATGTATTGTTGGATCATTGCTCGATGCGCATGGACAATTCCTTTCGGGCGACCTGTCGAACCACTCGTATAATGAATATTAAGCGCATGTTCTAAATCCACCCACTCGATGATTTCTTCTTCAACTTCAACAGCTCGCGCCTCCGCAAATAACGAAATCTCATCACTATTGCATTGTTCTGGTTCCGCCGTTATCAAAACCGTTTTCAGTGACGGCAATTCCGCACGCGGCACCCGTTTCATCAACTCTGGTGAAGTAATTAAATAAGTCCCCTCACAATCAGCAATCCGCTCCTTCACTGCATCTTCCATAAACGCTTCAAAAAGCGGTCCGACAACAGCACCAAGCTTAATTGCGGCGAGCATTGCGATATGGCAATCGGGATGCTTTGATAAAAAGATAAAGACGAAATCCCCTTTTTTCACCCCTTGCTTTTTCAAAACAGTAGCCCAGAGATCAGATTTCTCTTTCAATTCGCGATACGTTAATGTATACTCTTCATTTTCCCCAAAATAATGTAGCGCGACTTTCTCCCCAAACCCTTCCACGACATGGCGATCCACACATTCATAGGCCATATTCACTTTTCCAGTAACAGACCAACTAAAATTCGATTCAAGTTTTCCCCATGTGAAATCCTCTCTTGATGGAAGGTCAGCTGTTATATTATAATTTCCTTCATATGGATAAATCACTTCTTCATTTGCCATGTTTAGTCAACCGCCTTTTCGATATGTAATAGCTCTAGTATTTCCGCCTTTTTCGCTGCCAGAAACGAATTACCTCGATCCCGTGGTTTCACTACATCAATCGTCATTTCCGCCTGCAATGTCCCGGGCTGACCACGAGGATGAAAATCCCGTCACATAAGTAAAGTGCTTCGTCAATGTCATGCGTAACGACCACCATCGTCGTTAAACGTTTCTTTTGAATTTTTAACAATAAATCTTGCAGTTGCATTTTAGTGAAAGCATCCAGCGCACTATACGGTTCGTCAAGAAGTAAGACATCGGGCTGGCCAATAAGTGCACCTCCATTTGTTAGTTGTGTCTAACAATTGGGGTGCAGTTCATTTTGAGCGGGTGGCTGTTGTATTTTTATGATGTAATATTTACGCGGCCGACTTGTTTTGCGGGATGGCTATTAGTCAGTTGTTCATTTAATATTTTTGTTAATTTTCAGAATTATAGAACCGAGGTGTAGCTCGGTTTACCACTTAGATGTAAGTTAATTATGACATTGATAAATCAATATAGCATAACACCTGAATTCTATCGCTTGTTATAGCTTTAAACTATATCTATGATTATTATTCTGCGATCATTTCATAAATATTGTTATTCCGGTTCTGGTGCAAAAAGATTAAATTGATTGCAAGTAATCTCTAAATCTTGGACATACTGATACTATTACTCTAAAAGAGGGGGGGTGATCAGTATGGAAAAACAAAATTTGGTCAAATGGTAACATTATCAACCTGATATTATTTTATTAACGGTGAGATGGTATCTACGGTACAACCTTAGTTTTCGTGATTTAGTGGAAATGATGGAGGAGCGAGGCCTGTTGATCGCTCATACAACCATTATGCGTTGGGTTCATCAGTATAGTCCCAAATTAGATAAACGAATCCGTCGTCGTAAATCTAAAAATACCAAAGCAGCCAAGCGATTTTTCAAAAAAGCCTTGGCTGTTTGTCATTCTACAACACCACGTGTCGTTACTGTTGATAAAAATCCAGCGTATCCTTTAGCCATTGAACAGTTAAAAGAAGAAAAGATGATGCCTGAAGGCATCCAACTAAGGCAAGTTAAATATCTCAGCAATATCGTGGAGCAGGATCATCGCTTTATTAAAAAACGAATTCGCCCGATTCTTGGATTAAAGTCCTTACGGACTGCCAAACGAATTATTGCGGGGATAGAGGCTATGCACATGATCAAAAAAGGACAGACTCTCCAAAGGGAGATGTCTGTCCAAAATCAAAAAGAATTCATCCATCAACTGTTTGGACTAATTGCTTAGGATCAGGGGTCACTAGAAAACTTTCGCTTTTTTATATTTTCTTCAAGTATTTGCACCAGAACCTGTTAAAACACATTCCACATAGGTGCGGGAATGACTAATCGATTCTGATCACTATAGCGCATTTCTGTTATAATCTCACTTTCATTCCCTAATTCAATCTTTTTAATCCAATCCGGCTCCATAAGAAGTGCTCTTCCTAACGCAATTAATGGTATTCCAGATTCCAGCGCTTTAAGTGCATCATCGGCTGTCTGAATGGAACCTATCCCCATCACAGGTATACGATCTCCTACTTTTTGCATAATCCAATGCAGACGACTATTTGTAGCCGGTGCGCCTCTCCTAGGAACTGACCAAAAATCACCGCTTGATATGTGGAGATAATCTAATTCTTTATATGACAATTGATCCATTAATTCTAACGAATCAGCCATTGTAAATCCTAATGGGCCTGTTTCTTCAGGTGAAATACGATAGCCTACAAGAAAAGGCTTTTTTGCATGTTGTTTGACAGTTTGCAGAACTTGATCAACTACAGCCAATGGAAATTTCATCCGTTTTTCAAATGAACCACCCCAGTGATCGTCCCTTCTATTCGTCTGTGCAGAGAAAAATTGATGGATGAGATAATGGTTGGCACCGTGAATTTCAACACCATCGAAACCCGCGGCAATTGCACGTCGAGTTGCTTCGCCGAAATCTGTTATAAGTTGATCAATTTCCCCACTATTTAATGCACTGAGATATTCGTGTTGAGGGCTTGTTCGATCACGAAATACATTTTGAAAGCCAGCATGGAAAATTTGTAAAACTGCCGTGGTACCTTGTTTTTTTAATGTAGAAGCCAGCCGAGTTAAGCTAGGTATGGTGACATCTGTATCTGCTCCGAATCCACCATTCCAAGCTTTCCCGTCTAATGTTACGTGCGCACAAGCAGTAATGACCATTCCAACCCCATTTGCGCGACGACTATAATAATTAAGTTCATCTTCGGACACACTACCATCATCATAAGCTGATTTAGTCGTCATTGGTGCCATCGAAATACGGTTTTTTATCTTCACACCACTACGAAAAACATATGGTTCAAAAAGCGGTTTATATTGTGCTTTCATGTTTTCTTCAACCCTTTCTAAAAATAAAATTGCACACAATCTCATCTTAATTTGCTGACTTAGCTCTTCTTAATGCTTATTTCTTACTCTAGCAATTCATCTATTTGTAGATAGCGCTCTCCACTATCTTGAAGTTTTAATTTGTATTGTACAGAAGAACTTAGAGCCTCTCCTTTTACAACCCTTTTCCATATTGCTTTAATTTCAACTAACACTCTATTATCACTCAGTGTTTCAGTGTCAATACTCTCTATTTCATAGTGGCCATGTTGTATTTGGTTTGGTAACTGTCTCCTAAAATTAGTCCACCCTTCATAACTTTTTATACCCCCTCCTTCAGCGAAAATAAAAGGTTGTCCATCCTTTACCAATAATTCTTTAATTTCTTCAAGATTAAAATTTTCACGTAAATAAACCCATCGATATACGAAAGAGTGAACACGATTTTCCTGATATGAATCGGCAAATACTTTGTTAGGGTTATGCTCGGCAGGTGTTTTGTTAATAAATGTGAAAAGAGCTGAGTTATCTTCAGTGAATGTTACCAACGTCTGATAATGAATGATTGCTCCACCTATTTGATTACCTGCCTGAATGACTTGATAGGCCACTTTCATTCTTACTTCAGCTAAATCTTCACTTAATGGATTATAGATAAACTCTTTAATAAAATGAGAATCTACTTCCTCAGGGATGTTTGCCACCCATTCAGCAGCTGAGTCTTTTCCATCAGCCAACAAGTGTGAAGAAGCATGTAGAATTTTTATATCATCACTTAAAATTTCTAGTTGTTTGTTTATATCTTTATTTTCCCCTTCAAAATAGGCAAACCAACGATGTGCAATATCACGTGCAGCATGTTCTCTAATTTTTTCTCGAACATTCATATCATCTAATTACTCCTTTCTTACTCTAAGGTTGATAGAAGATATATGTTATTGATTAGATAAGTTAAATGCTTCTGCCAGTAACCAAATTGACTTCATGCGGTTATGGGCTCCAGAAATATTAGGTAAGATTGTTATTTCATTCGTACCATAAAGCTGAGCTAATTTTTCAATTTGATCTTTCACTTTTTCAGCATTCCCAACAAGTACACGATTTCGATTTCCCGAAATACGTTCCATTTCATGCAGACTATACGGATAGTCCATTGCTGTTTGAACAGATGGATAAGAAGTGGGTGGTTGTGATGATTCAGATTTGAGAAGCCACAAATCAAAAGCCTTAGCAATCTCCTCCGCCTCTTCATTTGTTTCAGCCACAACAGCAAATACCCCGATCATTACTTTAGGCTTTTCAAATAAAGATGATGGTTTAAAGTTCTCTCGATAATGTTTAACCGCGGCTAAGCCATCTCCAAATGGATTAATAAAATGGGCAAATGTAAATGCAGTCCCATTTTCAGCAGCGATGCTTGCACTCCCCCCGCCAGCTCCTAAAACCCACATTTCTGGTTTTGTATCAATGACAGGCGTAGCAATCAATCCATTAAAACGATGGCCTTCTGCAAATTCATCTGTTAAAAAACTTTTCAAATCTACAACTTGCTGCTCATATTGAAGTGGTCTTGATTTTTCTTCGTTTAAAGCATAGCTTACTAAACGGTTTGCCCCAGGCGCTCTCCCTATCCCCAAGTCAATACGATTTGGATACAATGCTTCTAACATACAAAAATTTTCAGCTACTTTATATGAACTATAGTGCGGAAGCATAACCCCTCCTGAACCAATTCGAATACGCTCCGTTGACGCTGCTAGGTGCATCATCAACATTTCAGGATTGCTACCAGCAAGCGATAACATTTGGTGATGCTCAGATACCCAAAATCTACTATAGCCAAGTTTGTCAGCTGTCTTTGCTAATTCAGTTGTTTGAAGTAACGCTTCGCGTGCATTATGACCTTCATCTATTGGAGAATAATCCAGTATATTTAATGAAATCATTATTTTCCACTCCCTGTTTGATTACTATTAATTAATTGGTACTCTACTATCCGTCCATACTTAGACAAGACTCCAGTAAGTTAGAATTAGCTTTAATGACTTTCTATAGTAAAAGTCGAAATTTCATCAATGAACACTCTGGCATGATCTATTGCCTTTATTGCTGTTGGAGCAGAAAACGCAGCATCCATACTTTCTTTGTCCCTGAACCAAAACTCTACAATCCCGTCAATTGGAAGCTCTTCGTAAGGTACAGATTTACCTGCTATAAGTCTATTTAAAACTAAATTTTGCGTATAACCTAAAACACCAGGAAATGTATGTGGAACCATTTCCGCATGCACCTTACACCATTCATATTCAAATTTTTCCGGACTAACATCAGCTGGACGTTTCAGAACTTGCATCATTTTATAGATACCTTTGTCTTCCGCTGTAGGTATAACTATATTCTGCTTTGTTACTACTGATTTTAAGTCACCCATATCACTTCTATTCAATGCATCGATTGCATTAGAGTTTGAAGCCTTCTCTGCTGATGACTGGTCATCAAACCATACTTTAAAAAAGGCTTCCACCCGTTCAGAGCTTCTAGGGTAGTCTTCGTTTCCAAGACCTGATGGTTGTGTAGATTCAACTACATAATTTTGTGCGTACTTTTGGAATCCATCCATCTGGGACATATTCACCTCATGTTCATCTAAATGTTTACGGAAATTGTCTGAGGAAACCCCTTCTTTTTTGTTAAATAGATCTATTCTTGCAATCATCATATACATCCTTTCTGTCTTGAAGATCTTAATTGATTAAAAATATTATAAGTATGTAAATAGGGACCTTTTCACACACAGTACATCCATTAGGTCAAAATAAATACGCAGGTCGTTTTAAGCTTTCCCCCTTTCAAATACGTTACCCTCGGTATAAAAGAACTTCTCAAATTTCCACTTACCGTCAATCTTACGTAAACTGCAATCATATGTGGCACTAAAAAAGTTCCGGTTAATCGTATCTTTCGTTACGTGAACTGGAGTGCGTCTAAAGATTTTCATATTTGCAACGTCCCCAATCACTTCTATTTCATAGTCTCCAATTGCATGATGCGAAGAAACACGACCAGATCTAAAAGTCGAAATCACAGTCATTAATTCTCTTTTATTGTCTATTCTCCCAACAGGGACTAAATTCGCTTCTAATTGTTCTGTAAAAAGGTCTTTCATAAGACCAATATCATGATCGGTAGCCCAAGCATATTGGGTATAAGCATCTAATATTTGTTCCTCATCAGAACCAAACTCATCCGATTTTGGGAACACACGCCACGGTGAATCTAATTCGCTAATTATTTTCGGAAGTGTCATGTTTGGAGACCATCCGATGGTTCTGCGTGGTTCTTTCCAATGCTGAATACCTGGGTTGGATCCTATCAACCAGTCCAGCTCAAATCGTAGATCAACAATTTCCCAGCCTTCATCTGTCAATTCATATGAGTTAGTAAAATAACCACCAAACCAGGCTTCTTGGTTATCCTCTTCTAATGTATCTACAACAAAGCCAGTTAGGTACGCTGACTGTTTCCCTATATTTCCTTCTGTGGCAGTATAATTGTTTGATATGAAATGCTTTACAACACTCTTTGAAAATATTGGGTTGGACAACCCTTTAATCGCTTCCTGCTTACCCTCTAAATCGCCAATATTACTAAAACTGATTTTCACATTATCCGACAGCAATTTCGCTATCGGTGAGATATCTCCAGCCTCCATACCTGATAAAAACTGCCCGAAAACACCTTCTATTGCGGCTCTTTTAGTTTGTTTTTTCATATTGTCTTGCATCCTTTCCTTTGGAACTAGGAGAAAACTCCCCCTAACATGAATATTCGTATATCTATATAAATAGATTATATGTACAAAAAAAGAAGAACCTCCTTTTCTCTATAAGTTATTTTGCAAATACATCGTAAACTCGCGGATGGTTTCTTCATTTCTTCTGTAATAAGTCCACTGCCCAATACGTCTTGACTCTAACAATCCCGCATTCCTCATCGTATTTAGATAACTGGAAATCACTGATTGTGCTAACCCAGCTCTTTCTTGTATATCTCCTACACATATACTGTTAGTAAAATCCGTGTCGGTTGGAAGATGGTGCTGAACACCAAAATGTTGCTCCGGATTTTTCAACCACTCTAAAATCTGATTCCGTGTCTCATTCGACAAAGCTTTAAATATTAATATTTTATCCATACGCTTATTATATCCACTTTATTAGATATGTAAATTCATATGCTTCATGATATGAAAATTCGTGACAATTCAAACAAACTTTATTTCAAGAAGAGTTTACATAATCGCAATTTCAGGAAGTAACCGTACCAAAAACCCCTCGAGTACCAAGGGGGTTAATGTCTTTTATTTTTATTATTTATGCATGATTTTATATATCGTTGGTACATCAGCATTTTCGTCTTCTGAAGAAACCTCTCAACTTCATAAAAAATGCTAGTTTTAAACTAATAAAAAAGGACATTTCATCTAAGCCCTCTCCCTGGTATCGGCCCCACCTACGCCAGATACTATGACGGCCACACATGCCATCCAACCCATTATCATTATAATAGAAAACGCTTACATTTACTACTATTAATAGAACGCAAGTTTCGACATAAAAGTGAAAATCCTTATCAAAGTACTCTGTGGGTTTTTGATTCATACATATTTGTGTCACTTTATTAGTTTCAAACATACTATTAATTAGCCCACGCAAGTAGTTAGTTCCTCCTTTATAACAAAAGGAGATGTTTATGTGGTGTTGATGGCGGCTGCGGATTTGGTGGAGGATTTGCCTTATTAATCGTATTGTTCATCCTCTTAATCATTATTGGAGCCAGCTTCTGCGGTGGATTTTTTTGATAGTAAATAACAATAAGGACGGCCATTGATGGTCGTCTTTTTTTATTTAAACCTTTACGCTTGAACTCGGCAAGAACTTAGCGTTTGAAAATCGAGTCGAACAGATGCTTATTTCAGCTTGTCGAAAATCAGTCATTACAACTGTTGAAATGATTAGGAGAGCATAAAAAAGACCTCTAATCTGAGTTCATTTACTTACTTTAGGTCAGATAGATTTTCTCCTGTAATAATTTCAAATAGTATTGCTGACTTATTCTTATCTAATTGAGCATATTTACTTTCAGCATCGATTACAAGTTCTACTTTGTCTTTATTTGGACTTATCCAAAGTTCATACAACACTGCTTTCGCTTCAATATCTGGATTTTTATATTGAAAACCAAATCTGTAATCAGGAGGTCGTTCCATTTCCACTTTTGCATTTTCCCAATCAATATCATTTAATACTTCTTTCGCTTTTATAACTTGTTCACTATTAATAATTTCTTTGAAGTCCTCGTAATTATATTCATCACCAATAAGTTTTTGGACTTTGATACTCTGTTCTTCATTTTCTAATGTGTTCGAACAACCAACGATGAAAATTGAAATTATTCCAAAAAAGACAAATAAAATTTTTTTCAAGGTCTTTCCCCCTTTTTATTATAAGACGGATGGTGTTTGGAAAAGTTTCGAAATTATCCTATATATTTTAAAAAACAACAATCTTTGCAAAAAGAACCTTTCCCTTAAATAATCTTTGTCTAAGGGTATTTTTCGCACCATGTTATAGAAATTTTAACTCCATTTTGATCAATCTTTGTGTTGATAATATAAAAAAGGTCAACCGGAGTTTCCTATCTTTATAAAGAAGGGATTTCGGTTTTTCTTGTAGTTTAAGAACATGTTAAGTGATAATAAAGTTATTCCATTAAAGGGCCATTTTGTGGTGTATAGAGGATTCAGAGGCACATCTTGAATTTACAGTGATACCATTAAATTACATAAGGGGCGTTTGTATGGATAGTACAGTTCGTAAAATGCCGTTTTATAATAAAATAGGTCTTGTTTTTAGGAGGTAAAACATGGATTACATTTCACCGAAAGAGGCGACGTTAAAGGTGAAACGGTGGCCTAAAGATAGCATAGCGGCGGGTCGTCGTCATACAGTTGCTCTTAAATCTAACGGAACAGTGACGGCTGTGGGTGATAATAAATATGGTCAATGTGATGTAAGTGGCTGGCGCGATGTTGTGGCGGTTGCGGCGGGTAATGTTCATATGGCGACGAACACGGGTAATGCTCATACAATCGGTCTTAAATCTAACGGAACGGTTGCGGCTGTGGGTTGGAATAAGCATGACCAATGCAATGTAAACGACTGGCGCGATATTGTAGCGGTTGAGGCAGGTTGGCGTCGTACCATTGGTCTTAAATCGGATGGCACGGTAGTAGCTGTGGGCCGAAATAATGAAGGCCAATGCAATGTAAGCGGCTGGCGTGATATGGAGGCAGTTGCGGCGGGTGACTGGCATACCGTCGGTCTTCAATCGGATGGCACGGTGACGATTGTGGGTAATAATCGGTATGGTCAATGCAATGTAAGCGGCTGGAGCGACATAGTGGCGGTATCCGCGGGTTACCTTCATACGGTCGGGCTTAGATCTGACGGCACAGTGGCGGCTGTGGGTTTGAATAAGCATGACCAATGCGATGTAAGCGGATGGAATGGTATTGTGGCGATAGCGGCGGGTAGTAATCATACCATCGGGCTTAGATCTGACGGCACAGTGGCGGTTGTGGGTTTGAATAAGCATGGACAATGCAATGTAAGTGGGTGGCGCGATATTGTGGCGGTTGCGGCGGGTTGCGCTCATACCATCGGGCTTAGATCTGATGGCACGGTGGTTGCTGTGGGTGATAATGAATATGGCCAATGCGATGTAAGCCGCTGGCACGGCATCCAACTGCCCAGCATGATGAATTCCATGGACATATTTTAAAAACAGTATGAATGGATTAAAAAATTTAAATTTCTAGTTTGGATGAGCTGGTTTTAGTATTCCACCTTACTATTATTAGTCTTCCACAATCGGGAGCGATTGTGGAAGACTATATTTACAAATGATCAATCTTTTTTATAAAACCAGACTTAAATCTGCTGGCAAAGACTCCATTTTGAATAATCTTTTTTCAAAACGGTTTCTTTTTATTTATTGTAAAATAAGAGTTTACGAGGTATTTTTGATCAAACTTTATTTCAAACCAACACTACGAAGGCTATAAATCGCCTTTTAAGCGTTTTTAGTGGATGGTTCTGCATTATCTTTAGTTGAGTAAGGAGTTTTTTCGAATGTATGATTTTAGTTATTTTCGTACATTCAAAAGACCACCAATTTGGTGGTCACGTTGTTGAATTAAAGCACTCCGTTAGTTGAATAAGATAATCCCTATTTTTTCGAAAAAATCCTTCGAATAAAAGACCCTATTAAAGCATAGATCAAAGATATTACTATTGCTCTTACAATCCCATTAAAATCTAAATCAAAAGCCTTTTTCCGTACTATTCCTTGAAATGGTAAATTCGAAGGTTCAAATATTATACCAATCACTATTATCCCAATAAAAAGGATAAAAAAATCTATTACAAACTGCTTCATATAAATTCATCTCATTCATTTGGGATTAATAGAGGATCTATCCTCAAGTAACCTGCCCGTTACTTGAATAAGAAAATTTAATTCACTGGCAGTAAATGAACTTATTCGTTTATTATTCTTGCCACCCAGCAATTATCTCTTCACTCCATAGAACCTCTATTACATATTTTTCTCTTGGACAATAAATAAACTGTTCTTCATACGATATATTGTCGAAACTGATTATTATATTTTCTATTGTTGTAGAAATAACTGGGGTTTGGTTAGGGGATGACGATGTTTTTCTCATAAGATAAACAACACTATTTTCAAAACCACCTTGTTTGATGAAGGAAGATAGATGATGTGCTCCATCTATTTGAAATTTTATACTCATTTTCTCCCAATCAATTCGTGCAACACTTCCTGAAGAATCAAAAGGAAATTCTTCCACAAACCGATCTACTGTACCTTCGCTTTGCTCCACAGTTAACACATTAATACTTTCTTTCTCTAAAAGTTCATCACAAAATTCAGTAGCAAGTTCTTCATACTCCTGCTTGATGGCATTTTGTCTATTTAATTCGATAATATCTTGTAATCTTTTTTTCTTTCTTCTCTATTCATAGCAACCTCTTATAAACCTAGTATTTTAAATTAGCCTTTTGATTCAAACATCGCACTCCATTAGTGAAACAAGAACCAATACTTACTGTTTCTTCTCAATTGATTCTTGTCATCTTTCACAATAGTTATGATTATGGCTGCCTTACTTAATTTTAATTGCTAATTTCTATTTTATTAATTTCTTTCTACAGCTATCCTGTCCGTTAGTGGAAGATGAAAAAGCTGATTTGATGAAATCTACATTAAAGAAATTTTAATTTTGTTATTGCTTTAAGGACTTCATCCCTGTTTTTCGAAAGTTTCATCCATTTTGGTAGTCTACTTTTAGCACTTAAATAATATAAGCCAGAAGGTCTTACATGTTCTTTAATATAATTCTCTATATCGAAAAGATGTTCATAATTAAAGAACCAAAGTTTATGCCCACAACATTGAGTTTGAAGATACAAGGGCAAACCAAAGTACCAATCAACTCCCTGTTTCTCATTATATAATTCGTGGCTAAAAGCCCAGAGATTATCCCATCTTCTTTTGGGATGAATATCTTTGGTGTAGCCACATTTGACACATAACAACCGTTTCGATTCATGTCCCAAATATCTAGGTTCATCTTTACCTTTTGCGTTATTCGGAGTGAAAATTCTGGAACAACTGCTACACCTAGGACACTGAACAAGAAACAAGTCTGAATAGGCTAATAACATTCCACCTACACCATCAAGCATTAGAAACCACCACCTACAATCAGTAAACGTTATCTTTATTATAATTTATTTTTTATTATTAAAGTCGATTCTTATTCAACTAACCTGCCTCGTTAGCTTAATAAGCTAGATTAAAAAACTCCTCTTATTTTATTAAGAAGAGTTTACATAATCACCCTTATAGGTACTGAAAAAGGGCTCTTCCGGTCGAAGATCTTTTATGCTTGTTTAATTAAAGCGACCGATTGCTGGATAGTGGAAATGCGGTAGAGCTGCAAAAATGCCTTACTTCTGGCTTTTTTCTTTCTTTTCCCAAAGGTCCCAAAGAGTATACACAATAGCAACGAAAATCGAAAAGGTTACAAACATAAAATAAGTATTTATATTAAAATACTGGTTGTTCACCTGAAAACTCAATCCTGAAGTAATGCTTTGAATATATTCCGTATCTGCAACACCGTTTCTTTTTATTAGTGCATCTTTTATGACTTGGCGATATTCATTCAATTCATTTTTTTGATAAAAAAATGCAACTGTTAAGTGAACGAGAATGCCGAATATGCTGATGATAAAAACAGTGTTGCTAATCGAATGCACATGAAAAATTCGAACCCATAATAGTACCATCAATATGAGTAGTGGAATTAGAATCCAAGCTATCAACAAAGCTGGATTACCGTTTCCGGATGAAGCTCCTGGAATTGGAGTCATTTGGTTAACTAGTAGGAAGACTCCTAATGCTAAGATGCTAACAACGAATAGCGTAATCTTTGCAATTTTCACTGTACACATCCCCTCTTTTTTCCCTATAATCTTTTATGTTTCAATTATATAAATTGTAACCCTTGTTCTACTAAACTGCCATTTAGTTCAATAAGATCTCAAAGAATTGAATGAATACTCTATACAAAACTAGTTAACATAAAGTGAATTATCGGTAATGAAAAAAGGATCATCAGTCGAAGATCCTTTTAGCTGCTTATTTAACTAATTAAAAATTCTTTAGCTCTTTTTTTAAATAGTAATGCTTATAGTCTCTGCCTACATTATCTATACTTCCGAACACTTTATAACCGTTCTTTTCATAAAAACCTAATGCTTGGAAACTCAAAGTATCCACCTTGATAAAATCGCATTGTTTTTCTAAAGCTATGTTCTCTATTTCTAATAATAATTTAGTTCCATACCCTATTTTTCTTATATCCTCATCTAACAATAAACTGTGTATCTCTAACCAATTCCAACATATTGCACCAAGTATTCCACCTCGGACAATACCGTTTTCATCTTTAACAAATAAACTAATTTCTTCGTATCTACCTCCTAAATCTTCTGGAAAATGCTTTAGATTAAACTTATAAAGTTCATCGTCAATATATTGTTTGTCTTTTGTATTTAATTCTTTAGTAATATGTAAACTCATTATTTATTTCTCCTCTTGTATTGTTTTTTTATTGATTCTGGAATTATGTAGAAAATACCTTTTTAAATTTCATTATTTTCACTAATCTTCCACTTTCAATAAGATCTCAAAAGCATCAAATGAATACGTTATACAAATCTAGTTAACATAAAACCAACTCTCAGAAGTTCCGAAACATAAAACCCCTTGGCGCTCAAGGGGTTCCGAATGGTCCATTTTTATCGTTTATACATGATTTTATACATGGTTGATGAATCAACACTTTCGGCTTCTAAAGAAGCCTGGTAGCTGCATAAAAAAGGGGTGTTTTATGCAAATTCTTCTTTCACTAAAGCTACCCGTTTGTTTAAGTGCTATTATTCATAAACTCTCTCTAGAGATAGTTAATCTATATGATTTTATCCTATTATAGCCATCCTTCTTCGTTTGAAAAAGTTTCATAATCCACAGATGATATAAATTCCGTGTCTTCGCCTGTTTTTCTTTCATATGCTGTACTTGCAAGTTCTAATAAAGGTTCAAACTCTTTATTTTTTGGCATATTCTTAGGTTTCTTAACTACCTCATTATAAAATTCTTTTCCTTTAGCAACTACGTAACAACGGGCATATAAAAAGTAGTCCGGAGAAAAGTATGTTTCATCATTTTGGTAAGCATTATCTCCAATTTGCTCTGCATGTAACTTTGTATCCAGTTTATATAATCTTTGAGATAGAGCTTCCTCAAATGCTTTAATATCCTCTTCACTATAAGAGGCTAATCTTTCAATGGCTGCTTCTATTCCATTTTCTTCATCATCCAAATCAATTAGTTTAATGATATTCCAAAACTTTGTGGCATGTAAGCTTTTAATTATTGCAGGCTGTGGGTTTTCATCACTTACACCATAAACAAGTTTGTCATAGAGTTCCGGGTCATTTTTTTCCAACCATGCATAGTACGCTGGATTACTAAATCCTAACCAACTAGGGGAATACGAGTTTCGACGATTGATTTGCTTTATTTCCCATTCTTTTAAAGGGACATTCATTAACTTTTGAAAACCTTTAGGTGACACTATACCATCAACCCAAGTAACATATATATCATTTTCCCTGCAAATTTTATACAACAATGGGTCATCTATATCAGGGGGTGTTTCAGCAATATAAGCTGCTGGATATATAAGTGTCATATTTTCAGAGTGATCGACGCTAATTACTCGAACAGCTGTAAACCAGTTATTAGGTGCTTTGCAAAGCAAAATATCTCCTGCATCTACTAACATTATTTCACTCCTTAACTACTTCATTAGATTCAATATTTTATATTAACTAAATATCATTTCTTATTCGACTAACCTGCTTCTTTAGTTGAAGAAGGGGTCTTTTTGAATGTATGATTTTGCATATTTTCGTATATTCAAAAGACCACTAAATTGGTGGTCTTGTTGTTGAATTAAAGCACCATTAACTTAATTAGACTACCTTAACTATTTGCCTCGTTACTTGAATACATTCTCATTTAATATTCCATCGAGTCGGCAATCTTTACAACATCTTCGATCGTGTATTTCTTCTCGAGTTTTGGAGATTTAATAAGCATAATTGAATAATAAAGTCCGTCTTTTTTCCAACGAATTTCTTTCAGATTCTCGTCATCACCTTCTATAAGAGCCTTTATGTCGTTCTTTAATTTTACTGTCTTGAATTGTTTATCATCAGAAGAAAAGGTTGCATTTTTATAGTGATAAGTAGTTATATGAAGATTTACACTTTCGCCGCCATACATAAATTCAGTATCGAAAATATCTCCTTTGGGGTCTCCTGGAGGGTTCGCAGTGAAACGTAAAACCACATTTTCAACAGCAAAAGGTAATTCCGTCGGTGCTGCTAACTCTTCTTGAATTTTACCAGGTAATTTCTCAGCCACTTCTTTTACCGTTTTGGGATATTCTTCTTTTAATTTTTCAACTGTACCATTTGAATTACACCCAGTTAGCAAAAGAAGGAAAATAATTGCAAAGACTTTTTTCATTTATTGGACACCTCTCCGTTTTTCTATATAATTCCACTTTATCATTTCCTTGTTCAACAATCCTGCCTTTAGTTGAAGAAGGTTTTTTTCTGAATATATGATTTTATATATTTTCGCACATTCATTTCGTTGATATAACTGGTCCCTCTTGATAAACTATCCATATCATACGTTGAATGTACGATATCGGAGGATAATTATGAAAGAAAAGAACGTGCAGCCGTTACGAACGTCCAAAGAAATCGAGGTTATGAAATGGACGCTACGGTGATATGGTTCCGAACAGGACTATTTTTTATTTGTCTTTGGGATCAATACCGGACTTAGGGTCAGTAATATTGTACCGTTGACTGTTGGCGATGTCCGAGAGAAAACGCATGTGGCGATTCTAGAGAAAAAAACGAAGCGATTTATGTTGCCAGTGAAGCTAGGGGAAGAAATCGAGAATTATACGGCTCATATATGCGATGGAGAGTACCTGTTTCTAAACCGGAAGGGCAATTTTTTTCCCCATTCTCCCACACAAGCCTACAGAGCGCTTGTGAAGGCCAGCGAAGTGCTAGAGATGACATCGGCATAGCATTCGGATATGCGTATTATCGGAGAACGAAAGACCTGGCATTCCTGCAAATTAGCTTTAACCATTCCGCTCCGTCGATCACTAAACGATATATCGGGATTACGCAAGACGAAATCGACGAAACACTAAAGGATTCCTCTTTATAAGGGGTAACGTCAGGAACATGCGTAAGTTTCTCAACATAAAAGTCTAGACTTATCTCTTCATTCCATAGATAAGTCTTTTTTTACTAAAGCACCCTTTCGAGCATTAACAATTGATGATAGTTATTACAGGAACGCTGCACCAAATCCATATCTTAGAGATACCATTTTCTATGATAATAATAAATTGTCAGAAGTACGATGAATTCGGATGTTGGGATTGCGAGCCAGACGCCTGTTAATCCAAATAGTCGAGGCATGATCATAAGCAAGATGAGCAAAACGATAATTTCACGTGCTGCAGTAATCCATGTTGCCATTCGGATGTGTCCAATAGATTGATAATATGTCATCATGACAAAATTTGTTCCCATAAAGAGATATGCGATGAAGAATAGTTTAATGCCCGATACAGCCAGTGTCACCACTTCTTCAGAGAAATCACCGAACAAACTGACAATCTGTGTTGCTGCAAATTGACCGATTAACACAAATAAGATACCAGCTACCAAAGCTGTCCCGATCGCAAGCCTTATTGTTTGTTTCATCTTCTTTTCATCTTTGGCTCCACTATAATAACTAATCAGTGGTTGGATGGCGGATCCCATTCCTAAAAATAATAGTAACATTACACTATGAACATAATTCAAAATGGTAAATGCTGATACACCGACAGTTCCGACGAGATTTTTAAACGCGAGGTTATGCGAAATCGTAAAAACTGAAATCCCGACTTCTGCAAGAAAACTTGGGAAACCAATGACTAATATAAGCAGAGCAAGCTTCTTATCAAATTTGAAACGCACGAAACGTAAGTTGCTTTTTTTTCTGAAAAAATGCGTACAAAGTATGATAAGTCCACTAAATGCCCCTAAGACTGTTGCAGCAGCTGCACCTTCCACGCCAAAATCAAGCACGAATAAAAACACATAGTTCAAAATGATATTGACAACTGACGTGGTAATAAGCGCAATCATTGCTACATTTGGACCGCCATCATTTCTCACTAAAATACTAAAAGCATTTTCTACAGTGAAGACAAACCCAAACAATAACATGACGTTCAGATAATCCGATGTATATTCAAACGTATCAACATTCGCGCCAAGTAAATACGCGAGTTCTGTTCTAAATACAAAGGCAGTAAGCCCGATGATCATCGTCAAGATAAATATAGAACTTATGGCATGTGAAAAAATGATACGTGCTTGATCTGGTCGTTTTGCGCCCATCATAGCGGAATAACGAGTTGCCGCACCGATACCAACCCACAATGACATGGCGACAAAAATGGTATAGACTGGTCCAGCAATACCCACACCTGCCAGAGCGACTGGACCTAGCTTGTTGCCGACCATAATTCCGTCAATAACGATATTGACAGCCATCAGCAACATTCCGACGATTGAGGGGATTAAATACCTTAGGAAAGATTTCCCTACTGATTCTGTATCTAAACGGTTTATTATTTGTTCTTTTTCCATCGCTATTTCAAATCCTTGTCTATTAATTGGTTAAAAAAACCCTAAAAAATATTTTTGTTTTTATAGTTTTCTTAGAGAGAAAAGAAACTGGCATATTATGTGCCAGTATATTCATCATTTTTTTCAGTCAGAATTCCACTCAATAATACATCCACAATGGTTTCAAATGATTCTGTTACTGAGATACTATGCCCTAAAAAGAATTGTCTATCAAGCGTTATATTCGAAGCCCCAATAATTAGTTTCATCAATAAGTCGATGTTCATGTCCTTAATGATCCCCGATTGGATTCCTTCTTCAAGAAGTGCTTTAAGATCATTCCACTGATTCAATTCGCGATTTACGCGTTCCCATTGTTCAGGGTAGAACCGTTTCAATTGCTCCAAAATACGCAAATCGTAAAACTCATTGTATTTAGGTAAGACAACAATAGTTTTTTTTATTTTTTCCGCGAGTGTGAATTCAGGATTGTCGATAATTAGGCGAGTCTGTTCGTCAAACTCACTAAGCGTCAAATCGATAATGGAATCAAGAATATCTACCTTTGATGAAAAAATTTCATATAACGTACGCTTACTTATCCCAAGTCTTTTCGCCAGATCATCCATTCTGAACTTAATGCCATTATTTCTAGTTTCTTCAATGAATGCTTGTATGATTCGTGTCTTCAACTTATACTCCCCCTTAAGAAA
This sequence comes from Peribacillus sp. JNUCC 23, assembly GCF_053653995.1. Next base: position 2,103,745 of record NZ_CM132202.1, on the reverse strand, counting down.
AGAAAACTTCAAATACTTTTTTAGTTTTTCTAGTTTGATGATACTACAGTTGTTGGAGTTATGCCAACTCACATTATCAACAGTCGATAAACAAGTAAGGATAAATAAAGAGGAAATAATTTTATGAGCGAAAATATTCAAAAGAAATAAGCCTAGATTATTCACCAACATATAAAAAATACCATGGAAGGGTTGATCTATCAGTTTTTTCGTGGGATTTTCTTTTTCACTCAAAAGATGAAAAAAGAATCTATTTCTACTAAGGTTATTGCGACTAAACAAATACCAAAAGAAAGGATTCTTATGATGAATCCCTTGTTCTTCGGCATCTTCTTTTTCCGCCAACTCGTGTAACTCTACGATTGAAAGTTTGCTAAAAGCCTTTTCAAAATCTAATAAAAGATATAAACCGACTACGCAAATCAATCATACAAAAATAAAGATAAGATTACGGATTTTTATAAAAACTCTCCTTTTTTTCTCTTACTAATCATTCCTTTATTGTAAATAAACTTCAAATTTTTTCAAACAATACCAGATATCAGAATAAACTTAAACTATCCCTATTAGAGAATTTATATGTATGATTTTAGTCTTAAGTCCATTCACATAGTTAACCTTATCTAACGACAATGAAAAAAGAAGCTTCAATTGAAAGATCCTCAGATTGACTACCCTGATCGACTTTTTAATCACATATTATTAATTTCAATATTTTCTTCTATCATCATCGGCTAATAAAAAGTCCTTTTACTATCTGTATTTTTATGAAAATCTTCGAAACTTTTATAAAGCATTGTTTTTTCAATGGCATCAATTAATTTACTTCAAATTTTTCATTGATGAGATTTCGTCTGAACTACCATTAAAAGTGAGGATAAAATTTGTTGAAACTTCACTAACATAATGTGTTTTTTTCTTTTTCAGAAAAAGTTCCTTCGCCAGCCACTACATATTCAGCAGACCAATGTTCACTTTCACCGTGAAAGTTATAATCATGTTTTACAACATTTTGATTGTTACAACCTATAAATAAAGTTAAGGGTAATAATAAAAATATAAATTAATATTTACGCAAAAAAACCCTCCTTTTAAATAGCTCTCTAAATTAAATACAAATTACCTAATATTGTATGTAAAGTACGCCCCATTAATCACCTTTACATCGTTTGCTTTTTATATTTTCTTTAATGTTGAATTTATATTGTTAAGGCTTAACAATATAAAGCCTAGTATAACAAAGGTTATTAATTCTCCTGTAAAAAAAGAGACTACCTCTAATTTAAAGCGTACAAACCATACAGCCAACTACTCATATTTCATTATCTCACCTTTATTTTCATCATAATAATCCAATTAACTTCTTGAATTATTATGCCCCGTTAGTTCAACAAGGACATCAAACAAATAATGTTTATGTTCAATTAATAACACGTTTTATATATAATACAATGTAAGAATTACATAATCAGAAAGGTGATATAAAAATGGAACACTTTTATCTGTTTGTCCTCATGTGTATTTTTTTAATTATTTTACCCGGTCCCGATACTGCAATTGCTACAAAAAATACTGTCACCTTTGGGAGTATCGGGGGTCTTAAAACAGCTTTAGGTACTTGTTGCGCCCTTCTTATCCATACTTCTGCTGCTGTATTAGGACTTTCAGCCATCATTGTGAAATCAGCATTATTATTTTCAGTCTTCAAATACGTTGGTGCTGTTTACTTAATTTATTTGGGTATTAAGACATTATGGTCTATGAAGAAAAAGGAAGAAGCCGCAAGGGTTGAGATGAACACAAAAAGCCAGTTTGTAAACACATCTTGTTTTAAACAAGGGTTCCTTACAAATATCCTAAATCCCAAAGTTTCTGTCTTTTTCTTAACCTTTTTGCCTCAATTCGTGGACTCTGGAAGCAATAACTTTTTACCGTTTCTTATAATGGGTATCACTTATACTGTATTGACTGCCATATGGTTTTTACTTTATGTCTATTTAATTAATCAGATTAGTACTTTTATGAAAAAACCTAAAACACAACATATTATTGAAGGAATCACAGGTACTATACTCATAGGTTTTGGTATAAAACTAGCTCTTGAAAAGACTCATAATTAGATTATTTTTATCTATAAGGTAAGACCCTTGATTTCCCTAAATCGAAGGGTCTTATTTTTTGCCGGAATAAATTATCTTTATCAACCTTGTTAAACTAATCTGCTTCGTTAGCTTATTAAGAAAATCAAATAATTACTAGTGTAGCTTTGTAATAAAGTTTGATAAAAATGATGCTATTAACCTTAATAAACGAACAAAAAGAAAGAGCGTGTTTTGAATTAAGATTGATCAAAATGGCTGTTTCTTTATTAGATTTTAGTTTGGTTTTTATAAAAAAGTTTATTCATTTTCTACCTATGTTGTTCAACAATCGCTCACTTTAGTTGAATAACTATGTTTAATTTATTCTGTAGTTGATTTAGTTTGTAATTTTTATCCACCGCATTCCTAGAGGGTGAACATGAACATTTTTACACAAAACCCATGATAATACATTTTCCAGTCCTTGTTAGAATCGTTGATTTCTAATTTTACAATGTTTATAGTTAGAAAGAATTGTTATATAAAATAAAAGGGGAAGAACTACTAATGATTACTAGAGAAAAATTAGAAAATAATCAAGTTTGGCTATATATCATTGTACTAGTGATAGCAGCCGGATTTGGATTAATAGTTCCAGATTTTGCAGGACAATTAGATGTAATGATCTCTGCTGTCATCGCTATTTTAATGTATAGTATGTTTTCACAGATTCCTTTTACATCTTTAAAAAAGTCGTTTGCTAATCGACGTTTTATCTTGGCTCTATTAACAGTTAACTATATAGCAGTACCCATTGTAGTATGGATTCTATCAAAGTTATTACCCGAATATCCACCGTTATTGCTGGGGGTCTATTTAGTTTTACTTACCCCTTGTATTGATTATGTCATTGTTTTTACAGCTCTAGGCCGTGGAAATGAGAAGGTTATCCTTATGTCTACACCAATTCTTTTCATTACACAAATGCTCCTTTTGCCTCTGTATTTATGGCTGTTTATGGGAGATGAAGCAGAAGGAATAGTGGAACCAGGTCCATTCTTGGAAGCATTTTTCGGTCTCATCGTTATTCCACTGGGAATCGCTATTGCCATACAGCTATTTGCAAGAAAAGCACCTGTCGGCAATACAATATTAGATCTATCAGCATGGCTACCTGTTCCGTTCATGGCACTTACTCTTTTTGTTGTCGTAGCATCTCAAATTGGCAAATTATCTACCTACAATCACCTAATCATCAAAGTAATTCCGATATATATTGCTTTTATGATCATCATGCCAATTATTTCTCGATTCATTGCTAAGTGGTTTAACCTCGATACAGGATCAGGTCGTGCCCTTATCTTCAGTGGATCAACACGAAATTCGCTTGTGGTTCTTCCTCTTGCCTTAGCTTTGTCCGATGATTTAAGCACGTTGGTAGCCGCCGTAATCGTAACACAGACGATCGTTGAACTTGCAGGTGAACTAATTTACATTCGATTAGTACCTAATCTGCTATTACGCCAAAAAAAATAGAAAAAAGTGTAAAAGTCGACCAATTCCTATACTTTTAGTTATCCCAATCACCCCTCGATGTTATAAAAAATTGCTGAATGGATTTCTTACGAAAATCTATGTTGTCCATTCATAAAATTCTCACTAAATGTAAGTGGTGAAGCAGACTCGATAAGATTAGAACTAACAGGAAACAGTGAAGTCAAGAAGTTACTAAGAGAAGAATTTAGCTTAGTATATATTTTAGTGGTCTCCTCATTTGAGAGTTTTCTCCTTTTTCTTATTAAACAAAATGCAACATTTATAAGACCTTTCTGATTTTAAGCAAACTGGTCCAATTGCGGAACAAAAAAATCAATACAGGACTTTTGATCAATCTTTTTACTATTAACTGTACTATGATTATTAGAGGATAATTAGTTCAATTTATAAGCTAATATCCTCTTTTTTAATGCATATTAGAATTATAAACTATACTAAAAAATGCTAGTTTAATATGTTAATTTTATAATTCTATGATTTAAGGTGGAGGATATTATGAGAGTACAGGAAGTATTACTAGATAAAGATATATGCCTCTTGATAAAGGTCGAATGCCTGTAGTGCCTATGATGAAGTATTTAGAAGTAACAGGAAAAAGCAGCAATACACTAAAAACATTCTGTTATGCCCGAAAGCAGTACATTGATTATTTGGAGGAAGTAAAAAAGATTATAAAGACATCACTATAGTGGATTTAGCAGAGGTATAGGCTCCCAATTTTCTTAGCATACAAGGTTATATTTTCTTTGCTTAACTTTGAAACGATTTCATAACCTTCATTTTTAGCTTCTGTATTGTCAGGAACAAAAATAAAAAAAATTATTAACAGTAAGATAATGTATTTTCTCATTAGGAGACACCTCATTTTAGTGTTCTCTAACTAAACTGACTCGTTAGTAAAAAAGCGTTGCCACTTATTGTAGAAACGCTACCCGTTACTTGAAGATGACTCTGCTGTACTTTGCGAAATGTTCTTTAAAAATCAGTTTAAATTTCGGTTTAAAATCAATTTCAATTGCTTGTGTAAAATCATCATTCTGAATCCTTAAAAGTACACTTGATCAATCTTTTTTATCTGCTTTAATTTCAAAATTATCAACCCTCTTTAAATCAAGGAGTGATATCAATTTATTAGAAGTCCGTTGGGCAACTTGTATTTTTACTTCACAGTAAGATGGTGAGAGTGTAACAACGAAGTCTTCCTCTCTATTAGAAAATTGATATGTGGCTTCATGATAAAAAGATTTTTCGAAGTTGTATCGGACAATGTAGGTTCACACTCAAATAACGAAATTAAATCGATTTCTTCTGGGTATCCATGCACTCTTAATCATCACCTTCCAACACTCTATTTTAATATTTTTTATCTTGAATTAACCTGCCCCGTTAACTCAATAAGAAAAATGCTCTACTCCTTATTGAAGTAAAGCACCCAATAGTTTAAGTACAAAATTTCACAATTTTTTTCCACGAATAAAAAAGCGTTTAGATGATTTTCTATTTAACTTCATCTTCATGAAAACGACCTTTAAATATATAAGTTAACGTAATAAAAATATAAATGGCTAACGTAATACCTGTTACGATAATAGATGTTGTGAAAATAATACCAATAAGGATCGTGCTTAAAGCAATAATAGCTGCCCAAGTTGTATAGGGGAACCATTTTACATTATAGGCACTTTTTCTTTCTGGCTGTTTTTTACGTGATTTCAGATGTGCAACCGCAATGATTAACCAAATAAATAATACGGTGTATCCTAGTGAACCCATTAGGAATTCAAAGGTTTTTTCTCCTGCAAATAAAGAAATGATTACTCCCATATATAAAGCTAACGTACACATTAATATAGCATACACTGGAACTTTATTTTTTGATAAATGTGCAAAAATTTTAGGAACACGCCCGTCCACAGCCTGTGTATACAGAACGCGTGATGAGCCATATAAGCCCGAGTTCATGGATGAAATAATCGCGAGTAAAACAACAGCATTCATAAAATGATCTGCACCAGGGATCCCAATCATATTAAATACCATCACAAATGGACTTTCTGCTACTCCGTTTACTTCATTCCAAGGAATTAAGCTAACGATAATAAAGAATGGTAGCAAGTAAAAGAAAGTAATTCGTACTAATGTACTGCGCACAGCTTTTGGTACCACTTTTTCAGGATTTTTTGTTTCAGCTAACGTAATACCAATAATTTCAGTGCCCCCATAAGAATAGATAACAACAAGCATTGCAGCAATTAAGCCTGTTGGTCCGTTTGGAAAGAAACCACCGTGATCTGTTAAGTTTGAAAAACCAACAGCTGTATGATTGCCAAATGTTACAAGTAACAATGCTAACCCTGCTATGATGAACACCACAATTACGGTAATCTTAATTAACGCAAGCCAGTATTCCGTTTCTGCAAAAACCTTAACTGATAACAAGTTAACGGCTGTAACTAACAAGGAGACAGATAAGGCAAGTATCCAAATCGGATAGTCTGGCAACCAATATTGAATGAAAATAGCCGCAACCACCGATTCGGCTGCAATATTTAAAACCCACATTTTCCAATAGATCCAATCTAAAAAATAAGCGGGGTATTTTCCAAGAATCGATTGCACTAAATCTCTAAAGGTTCTTGCATCGCTATTGCGAACTGCCATTTCTGCTAGACCTTGCATAACAAATAACAGAATAATACCTCCGATTAAGTACGCAATAAGTACTGATGGACCAGCCATGTCAATGGCTGCGCTGCTTCCTTTAAATAATCCTGCACCAATGGCACCACCTAATGCCATCATCGTAATATGACGCGAGGTCATTGTTCTCTGTAATTCCTGGTTGTTATCTTTCATTTTTTACCTCCTAAAATCAAAAAAGGCATATCGTCTCTTCCTTCATTATCAAATGAAATAAGAGACGATATGCCTTAAGCAAACCGCGGTACCACTCTAATTGGTTCTTCATGAACCCTACTTAAAAACCTTGTAACGAAGGTTAATCGTTTTAGCAAATAGATAGTCAGTCAATTCTATTTACCTTACCACTCCTAGGCAAGTTCAAAGTCTTATTGGACTGCGTTGCACCAACCCGCAGCTCTCTTCACCAAATAATGAGCTTTTACTACTCCTAATCTTTGCGTTTCATAAAATTATATTTAAAAAGTTTTAATTATTATCCAAAACTATACCGACCTGTTTTAATTTTGTCAATCTTTTATTTTACAATAACTTTCAAAATAGAAGCTTCATACGAAGAGTTTATTTATTCGCAAACTCAGATTATTATGGGATAGAGTTAGTAAATTACTGATTTACAACTTAAAGGAAATTTCAATATGTTACACATTCTATAAAGGATACTGATATATTAAGTGCATTACTTTATCCCTTGACTTTTAATAAAAACTCAATAGATAAGGACTTTTCACTTTGAAGCACAGTTAAAATTATAGTAATATATGGACAATAATAAAAGAGCATTATACTGAAGAAATAAGGGAGGCTACTAATTATGGAATTTTTCCGATTGACTGGATCAGATGATTTATTATTTAATAAAGCATTTGATTTATATGAAGTCAGCTTTCCAGAACACGAACAAAGATTATTTGAAAATCAATTAGCAGCATTAAATAATCCTGAATATCATTGCGAAGTAGTCTTAGAAAAAGGCGTATTTGTTGGCATTATCTTTTATTGGGAAACCGCATATTATTGTTATATTGAACATTTTGCAATTGATCCTGATAAGCGAGGAAATAGCGTAGGTTCTCGTTGTTTAAAAAAGTTTTGTGATATGCACAGCCTTGTAATTTTAGAAATTGACCCTCCAGTAGATCCTATTTCTATTAGACGCAAGAACTTTTATTTACGACTTGGCTTTCATGAAAATAATTACCAACATAACCATCCCGCGTATCGAAAACAGAATTCACCTCATGAACTTGTCATCTTAAGCTATCCAAGGAATATTTCGGAATTTGAATGTACGAAATTTAATAAGTACTTGAAAAATACGATTATGCAGACTGACTTTTAGTGAAATGAGCATAGCATCATCAAAAAAGCCTGTATCCTTTAATATTCTGGATACAGGCAAATTACTTTTTAAAATCTTTTTTCAAATGATTCATCCTAACATTTTACATTTATTGATTCGTTTTTTAATTCAACCTTGCACCTGTTAGTTCAACAAGGTACATTCAATTAAATCTGTGTTCTCATATTCAACACATAATACTGAGATATCTTGCCAGCCATACGCAACATCCTCTACTTTGGTTCCTCCAAACGTACTAGATCTATGAATATATTCCTTTCTTCCCATTCGTTCGTAAAAACAGTAAAATAATAAAGATTATTATTACATACTCTATTGAACTAACCTGCCTTAGCAACCCCTTATCATGCTATAGAACCCGTTAGTTGAGTAAGTAACTATTGATTTCTAAAATCAAATTTTTCATTTGGTACATCTAATAGATGCCCATTAATGACTACTGTATCATTGTCTGTCCAAGTAATAGTTGCAGTATTTTCTCGATAATTCCAATAAATATTTTTGGTTTTATTATTTCTTTTATTAAAGACCAACTCACCACGAACAGAATATGATGATGTAGCACCTCCGTTGTTGACATATGCTTTTATGGTGTATTTTCCATCAGGTGATGTCTTTTCTGTAAGGTATTCTCCTGTCGGCAATCTATTCATATCACAGAACAACGAATAAACTCCATACCCGACCAATACAATAAATAACAAACCGCTTATTATAAATCCCTTTAACAATTTTTTATAAAATTTCTTTTTTTCATCTTTAACATTCACTTCTTCTTTAGGTTCCGGCTCCAAAGTAATAATCTCTCCTTTTATCTTCGTTTCACCTTACCATAAAAAACCACTCCGTTCATACGGTTTTGATTTATTTAAAAATGCCTGAACTTGGCTCTCTCCCTTTGCCACATCCAGACCAACTACTGGCTTCATCGTTTTTTCCTCCTCTACGTACTAACCAGTACCCCCTAGTCCTCTATGTATAGTGTCATAGCTTCGCTTGTTATACGAGATCGACGTCCCAACCAACCTCAAACATGTTTCTACAAGTAGGGAGGCGGACAGTTTAGCTCACGGGATCATGTCCCACGTACCCTTACGTCCTACCCTGGCTACTGATATAATAGATTCTATTAAAAAAAGGTCAACCAGTAATTTTTACTGGTTAACCTTTTAATACGAACGCACCCTATAGTTTAAGTACATTCCTTCACAATCTTTAGTAATAAAGTATGTTATCCTTTTCCTAGTCCGAATTTGTCGACTGTTTGTAACTTTCGGAGCCGAAAATTACAGATTCTATCTTCTGATCAATATTCTCGTTACTTTGCCTCCACAAGCCTACCGCTATCCACAGACAACCTATGGCGACCAGAATTCCATGGGCTATTCGTAGCGGTTGCCCACCGAGAAATTGCGGAATATATAATCCCATCCCGAAGGCGAAAGGAATACCACTCCATTTCGGGTACCTGCCAGACCGCCAAATTGCGATAGCAAGTATAATCGCTGCAATGGCAAGTAGGAGGAGTCCTACTAGGAACATAGCGAGACCTGCACCAGAACGGACGACAGTTGCTAAACTAACAAGGGTGGCTGCCTGTTGCCTTATAGCCTCTTTCCCTATAGCGTGTAGACCGAATGTTTCCCCTCCGTAAAACGGCAATGTTAGACCTATTCCTATCAAACACAGTACAACCGCCCAAAACGCAAGTGAGTTTACGGCTGTTCCTTGTAAAGAGTTGTGAAGCCCAAGTAAACCTAATGGTAGGAGTGTAAAAGCGACAATGGCTAGTATATGTGCCAAAAGCCAATCGGTGGAGGCGAAAGCTGAGGCACCTTGCAAGGATGTTTCATCTGAAAAGGGTCGTATCGTTGGATAAAGTACAAACAAGATTCCAGAGATCACAAGAGTTGTAGCACTAAGGCGCATTTGTAGCACCTGTCTAGGAACTCGCATAGGATCTACCTCCTTGGTTTGGATGTTAGAATATTTCCTGATTTTATATTAATTTAACTATTTACATAATTGAGTGGTTATATGTAAAAGTTTCATTAAGCTTTTCTTTTGATGGATTAATTCAGAATTAGCAATTGCTTTCGTTGTATTGTTTAGCTATTCTGACTATTATTCTAAGTTTAACACTTCACAAACAATCTTTTATGAGTATTCTTACTCTTATTGTCTCCTCTTTATATTTTTCTTCAAAGAAGTTTAAAATTTCTTTTTTACTTGTTCGTCCGCCTCATTAAAATTACTCATATCAATTGCTATAAATTCCTTTTTGCTACTCAATGCTTCGTCATACTCCATTATAGAATTCAATGCAATACTATATATTTCTCCTAATCTTCTTTCGAGTTAGCGCCATTATTACAAGCAAAAAGTATTAACGCAAAGAAAAAACAGGATAGGAAAATGTTTTAGTTTCATAGTCACTCCCCCTTTTTATTTTATAGACGAATTTTTAATTTGATATGTTTCATATATTTGATTCTGGAATAAACGATCTTGTTAAATGAATTACTATGTTTTATTCGTATTCAATCTTTCTAATTCCATCTTTCACAAACCTGCCCCGGTACTTTAAGTACAAATCTTCACAATCGCCTCTAAACTTTAACATAGACATCCAATTTTCTTAATAGATATTGTTCCACATAATGTCCTTTTTGTTGAATAAGAAAAAAACTGTAACAACAGGATTTATGATCACACTTTATTCAAAATCCATAAAATTTTCATTCTCTGATAACCATAGTTGTAGTACAGAAATGTCTAAATTTCTGTGTAATTTTTCGAGAGTGTCAAGTGCATTGTGTAAAAAAACAAGAACATCTAAAGTTACATAAAAATTCAAACTACTCTACCTTAAAAATTGCACAATCATTGATATACTATCGGATGATTGTTTCGTTTTTACTTTAAATTTAATAATACTTAATGCCTAAAAGAGCTGCCACAAGACAGCCCTAATAAGTAAATACCAATTTTATTGTTCATTTAATGCTGTCCCCACCCCAACCATTCTCCATATCCAATGTTATGTATTCGGCATGGAAGCTACTACTGGTAAAACTGTCTTTATTCCAATCCCTACTTCAACTTTTATTAAGACCTGTCTTGCGTGCTTAACTAAAGTTCAATCAATGTCTAAAAGCGTATTTCAATGCATATTTATATTTCTTTATAGATAATTCTCCATTAAGATCAGTATTCATTCAATTGGCTTCTACTTTTACGTACTACAATATAAGGCCCTCCGGAATTTTTGAGATCATTTCTTCTTTTTCAATTTAGCTTCTTCTATCTTTATATTCTCAGCAACTCTAAATTTAACGATTTCTTTTATTAATTCATAAGGCAGAGGCCTTTCAATCGGAAACTGCACGGACCCTTTTGCTCCTTTATATTCCGAAAGTTCATGTTTAAAAGCAGCGATCCCGCTAGAAGTTGGATAAAACCCTATATGATTTTTATAGGCAGCGAAATGCACCAGATTTCTATGTAAAACAAAAGTAGGCATTTGATAACTTATCTTTTCTTCTGCATCTGGTGCCGACTCTTTTATAACTTTTCTTAACGTATTTAGTATTTCCTGGACTTCAAGAGGAAATTGTTCAATGTATTCATCAATTGATTTAAATGTAATTTTATATCCTTCCATGATTTCTCCTTTCAAAAATACAAAATCTTAGAAATAGATCAAGCTTGATTTTTGTATCTATTCGACAACGACCAGACTCGATACCTCTTTGCCACATTGCTAAATTTTCCTGCAAGCAGAATGTCAAATTTATTATTAAACTTAAAGTATTCAGCGATAGTAGATACCCTTTTAAGAAACTTATTTACCTATCACGTTGTTTTCCTCTACTATTATATTCTATTAGTTCCATAAAAAAGTCGACGTTTAGCATATAACTAGTTCCTTCAATAAGTACTGAAGACGCTTAACTGGACTTTAACTTCAGGTAGAAGTGGATTATTAAATAAGCGCCAAATGATAAATAGCAAAAAAGTTATTTTGCCTTTGTAAAATTACAAAGAACCGTCCAATTAAGGACGGTATTAAAAAAAAATTATTGTCATTACACACTAACACGACTAAAATTAGTTTTTCTAGTCATATTGATGTTAGTTTTTTATGTTCACTTTTTTTCCATAATCGCAAAGTAATTATCTTCATTATCAGCAAAGTTAAACACTTTACCAAAAGGCATAGTGACAATTTCTCCGACTTTAATATTTTTATCTGAAAAGTCTTTATATAATTTTTCAAGATTTTCCGAGTAAAACATTATCGAAGGTGTATGTAGATTTAATTCAGGCTGCATTTTAGCAATTAATTCCTTATTATGGAGAACGAAACTCGTTTCTGCTTCTTTTGTTGGAGCAATTTCAAACCATCTCAGTCCTTGGCCGTTATCTTCTTCAGACACTACACTAAACCCTACTTTATCTGTCCAAAATTTCAATGCCTCATCTTGGTTATTCACATATAACATAATTTGACCAATTTTATTAATCATTTGCTTCTCTCCATTCCTACTAGTTCAGTTAATATTGATCATTCTTCTTTTAAGCATTGCATTATACTTTGGCACCTAAGTCGAATAACTACATAATAATTATACAATAAAACAACATAATCACCTTTATTATACTCTCCATTGGACTGAGAACCATAAAATTAAACATTAATGTTTTTTTCAAACGAACGCGATTTCATTAAAGTATTTATTTTTTCCGAACCAAGAAGCATGGTGATTATATAAACCACAATAAAAAAAGGAAGAATCTCCATTGTAGAATACGATACAACCATCCCTAGAATCGGTGGCAAAAACGTACTCCCAGTATAGGCAACTGCCATTTGATAGCCCATAATGGACTGAGAATGTTCTTTCCCAAAACGAGCCGGCGTTTCATGTAACATACATGGAAAAATCGGCGCCAATCCTAAGCCAACCAAAATAAATCCTACAAGAGAAAAAGAAGTGGGCAAGGGCAATAAAAGAAAAGCAGCTCCCATCAATGCTGTGATTTGTCCTGCACGAATGAGAATACGGTTACTCACCTTCATGGTAATAAATCCTGTAATCAATCTACCTACTGTAATCCCTGCGTAGTATAAGGAAACCCATTGAGCTGCTACTACTACCGATAGTCCCTTAACATTTACAAGATAACTACTTCCCCACAACCCCATCGTTGATTCCACGCCACAATAAAATAAAAAAGATACGAGTGCTAGCTTTACACCCTTAATATGTAATGGTTTCACATGCTTCAACGCTGTTTCATCAGGCAAAACAATTTCTTTGTCATCTGGATCTTCGCTTAAATTCGCCTGACTGTTTATTGCCACTCGTTTCCATAACGGAAGAGTAAAAAAGAGGACTAGGACTAAAGTAAACTGAATAATGGCAATGGCAACATATCCTTGTCTCCAAGAATTTTGACCAGTAATAAACTGGGACATTATAATAGGACCAAGAGAAGCACCAACTCCCCAGAAACAATGTAACCAGCTCATATGATGTGCTTTATAGTGTGTAGCAACATAGTTGTTTAATCCTGCGTCGACTGCTCCTGCACCTAATCCAAGTGGTATGGCACATATAATAAGCCATATGAGCGATGGTGAAAAAGAAAATCCTAAAAGTGCAACGGCTGTCATTAAAACACTAATTAATGTGACATTTCCAGTTCCCAGCCGCTTAATAACAGATCCGGCAGCTAAACTTGAAACGATTGTACCGCCTGCAATTACCATGAAAAGCAAGCCAGCAGTTTCAAGTGGTTGCCCATAATCTGATTGCATCACAGGCCATGCTACGCCTAACATTGAATCAGGCAAACCTAAGCTAATGAACGCCATATATATGATGACTAAAAATAAAGTAGCCATTATAAGTCCCCCTGTATTTTTCATATATTCATTGTATAGTTTAGGTTTTGTGTTTTTTTGCTTACTCTAATACATTAACTAACCGGATACCAGTTATCATACGGTCAAGCGCAAGTCGCTGCAATCCATGAAGATAGTCTCGTTTCCAGTCACTCACAATAAGCTCTGGAAGATGTTCTTTTGGAACATACTTAGCACTTTCTATCGCAACTCGATTTATTGCTATCTGATTCATTTCCTCTTTAGAAAAAATGACTGTATGAGGATTGATAATGGCTACTAAGGAAGCAATTAAGCGACTAATAGCCTGAATCTCATGCTCTTCACCAATAATAGGGGTATCCTTACTCTTCTTGCGCCCCTGGTACATAGCTTGATGGAAGTTTTGGTTATCATACAATGGCAAGAACGAAACCTCTCCAGTAAAGAACGTACTCCCACGTACAACGTCACCATTAATTAGAATCCCAGCTCCAGGGCCATTCTTCCCAGAGTACAAATATACAAGCGATTGTTTATCCTCTCTCCCACTCATTTTTTGAAACCCTAGAACTGCAGCATTCATATCATTCTCTACAACAACAGGTATGGAAAACAGATCCTCGAAGTATGTTTTCAATTCAAAGTCATGGAAACTCTTATAATTAGGGATGTGAAATATTCGTCCATTATCGACAGCTCCAGGTACACCTATCGCCATCGAACTGATTTTTGGAAATTCTAATAGGATTTCCTGTACTAACTCTATCAACGAGTGTAAGTCATCTTGGAATACACTTGGTCGTGTTCTCTGTTCCTTCATTTCTCCCACACAATTAAAAACGGCATAAACAGTCTCATTTTGCTCCAAAAAGACAGCTAGACCTAGCATATGCTCCGGATTAAATACATATCGCTTTGCTCTTCTTCCACCACTGGAATCATCCAATCCGACTTCATAAACCTCTCCATCCTGTTCCATTTGAGCAATTACCTTGCTGACAGTGGGAAAGCTGATTCCTAACTGCTTGCTAAGTTCAACTTTTGTAGCACTACCAAGCTGTAACAGTGTTGTTCGTATTACACGAAGAATGACCTTTTTCATTGATTTTGGTGTAGCAAATCGTTCATCCATGATATTCACCAGCTTATTAAATTAGTTTCAAAGGCTTGTATAGAATGCTACAAATATTTGTTACTTTATATCAAATTAATTGTCAATTTGTTTAATAATTTTTGCAGGATTTCCACCTACCACAACATTATCAGGTACATCTTTTGTGACAACTGCACCTGATGCAATAACCACATTATTTCCAACATGAATACCTGGATTGATTATGGCTCTACCACCAATCCAAACATTATTCCCGATCGTAACAGTTTTGCCGAATTCAGGTCCTGCAATGCGTTCATGTGGATTTAATGGATGAGCAGCGGTATAAATATGTACACCCGGAGCAATAAAACAATTATCACCTATCCGAACTTCACAAACATCTAAAATCACACAATCAAAATTCGCATAAAAGTTTTCGCCAACATGTATATTGTACCCATAGTCACATTTGAAACTTGGTTCAATGTATACATGATCTCCAGTCGAACCAAGCAGAGCTTTTAAAAGTTCAGTACGTTTACTTTCTTCTGTTTCTATCGTTTGATTGTATAATCTGGTTAGTCTTCTGGCATTTATGCGTTCTCTTTGTAATTCAGTGTCTGCAGCATTATACAATTCACCGTTCAACATTTTTTCTTTTTCTGTTTTCATGATAATCATCTCCTAGTAAATTTCTTTAAATTGAAAAAGAAATTACAAATCATTTTTTCATAAAGCTAGCACCTACACAAACGGACTTATTAAACTTATTTAATAAGTGTCTATAGAATACCATATTTAGGTACTAAGAAAAAGAAAAGAATTGAAACTTAAAACGCTTACCCAAAATCAGTTGGCATTTCTAACAATTGTTCATTAGACATATTTTTTATTTCATCTGTATAAACATCTATTTTTCAACTATAAGGACATTCCAGCCCAGTTTTAAATTTCAGCTATTTCATCTTAGCAAACAGGATCGTTTTTATAATCTATACGATTATTCTCAATCTTTAATACAAATCCTTGTTAAAAATATTATCAAAATAAAATATGTTTTGTGATTGAGGAATTTATATGGTTACCATTCGAAAATTTTTATTTATTATGCTTTACACTTTCCTTATTCATTGGATAAATCATTATCAAGAACACAAACTAAAATCTAATGGAAATATACGAATTGGGGGGAATTCACTATGCAAGAAAATCAAACGGCTTTGTTAATCGTTGATGTGCAAATCGGCTCATTTAGAGAAATCAAACCTTTGTATAAAGGAAATGAATTATTAAAGAATATTCGTTTGCTCATTTCAAACGCTCGTAAAAAATATGTTCCCATTGTTTACATGAAATTTAACGATAAACCTGGAAAACCTCTTGAACGTGGAACCTTGGGATGGAATATTCATCCTTATATTGCCCCGACTGAAGAGGATATCATTATTGAAAAGAATCATCCAGATTCATTCCAAGAAACAAACCTTCAACAAGAATTAGCTATTAGGGGAGTAAAGCGAATCATCATTACCGGAATTCAAACGGAAGTGTGTGTGGATGCGACATGCCGCCGCGCATTCAGCCTTGGTTATGACGTAGTTCTTGTAAAAGATGGACACACTACTTACGATTCAGAAATCCTTATGGCACCCCAAATTATTAATCACCATAATGAAGTCCTTCATCAATGGTTTGCCAATGTAAAAGAGCTACATGAAATAGAATTTTAAAGAAATTTCACTTTGTCAGATCAATTTTTATCAATTGTTAAAATAAAGTCTATCATTCGTTTCTGCATACTTTTACATACAACGATTGTTTGTTTCCTTGTTTAGCAATTGGGTGCTTCTTTCCCTCGAGGAAACCTGTCAACGATAAATGGAGTTTACTTAAAAGAAGATATACTGTAGGAGGAGTCATGTAAAAAGAATTGAAATCTATTAGTTGCTAATAATTAAGTGGGAACATAAAACTAAGATTCCTAGAATATTTTAATATTCTAGCGAGGATAATATTGAAATACAAATTTAGCGAAGTCCCAAATGCCTATTATGACCGCCAATATCGGAAATCTTCATACTTACATCAAAGCTGATTACATCGTTTTTTTCAAAAAGAAAGAGTTGAATGCTCTATTAAAGCATCAACTCTCTCTTTTTACTTATCCAGTTCTGAAAATCGGCTCATTATGAATAAACGTTCAATTCATTGCAGAGGTAACTTCTTTAAATCTTTTCACTACGTTTTCAACAGTAAATCCGTATTCCTCGAGCAATTTATTTGCTGGTGCAGATGCTCCAAATTGATTAATCGCAATTACTGCTCCATGATCTCCAACGTATTCTCTCCAACCAATAGATGAACCCATTTCAATCCCAATACGAGCTTTTGTATTTTTTGGAAGAACACTTTCTTTATATTCAATCGGCTGTTTTTCAAAACGGTCCCAACTTGGCATGCTAACAACCGATACAAAAACCCCTTCACTTTCAAGTTCTTTTTGAGCAGCAATTGCCAAGGAAACTTCTGATCCAGTAGCAAGCAATAAACCGCTGACTTCGCCTTTTGCCTTTGAAACTACATAAGCCCCTCTTTTCACACCTTCGTAAACCGTTTGTTCATCAACGTTTAATGTTGGTAAGCCTTGACGTGTTAAAACAAGTGCTGTAGGTGTATCTGTACTTTCAAGAGCTAATTGCCAAGCCGCAACTGTTTCTTTTGCGTCAGCTGGACGAATAATTGAAAGTCCTGGCATTGCACGTAAAGCTGCAAGTTGTTCGATTGGTTCATGTGTTGGTCCATCTTCCCCTACGGCAATACTATCATGTGTAAATACATACGTAACAGGAAGATTCATAAGTGCAGCTAAGCGAATAGCTGGACGTAGGTAGTCTGAGAATACGAAAAACGTAGAACCAAATACTTTAACGCCGCCGTGAAGGGTCATCCCATTAAGAGCCGCTCCCATCGCAAATTCCCGTACGCCAAACCAAATATTGCGACCTGCATATCCATCTATCTTGTAATTTTTTTCAGATGAAAGGAAAGTCTTATTGGATCCTGCTAAATCTGCAGAACCACCAAGTAATTGTGGAATCACATTAGCAGCAGCATTCAGTGCTTTCCCTGATGAATCTCTTGTCGCGATTACATCCCCTTCTGTGAAGGTTGGTAATGCTTCTTGCCAATTTTCAGGAAGCTCTCCTGCTAAAGCAGCCTCAAATTGCTTAGCTAACTCTGGATGGTTGTTCTTATAACTTTCAAATAATTCATTCCAAGCATTTTCCTTTTCTTGGCCAACTGCTGTAAATTGCTCAAAATGCTCTTTTGCTTCTTCTGGAATAAAGAATGGTTCTTCTACATTCCAATTATAAGAAGCTTTCGTTAACTTAATTTCTTCCTTACCAAGTGGTGAACCATGAGAAGAAGATTTACCTGACTTATTTGGAGAACCATATCCAATTACCGTTTTAACTTCTATTAAAGTTGGTCTATTCAAATCAGCTTTAGCTTCTTGTAATGCTGTTTGAATGGCATCAACATCATTGCCATTTTCAACGCGAATCACTTGCCAACCGTAGGCTTTAAATCGGTCTTCTACATTCTCTGAAAATGATAAATTCAAATCTCCATCTAGAGAAATATCATTAGAATCATACATAACAATAAGGCGGCCTAGGTTTAAATGACCTGCAAGTGATGCAGCTTCAGCTGAAACACCTTCCATTAAATCTCCATCACCACAAATACTATACGTATAATGATCAACGATGTTATGCCCCTCTTGATTGTATGTTTCTGCAAGATGTCTTTCTGCCATTGCCATACCTACAGCCATTGCAACCCCCTGTCCTAAAGGACCTGTCGTTGCTTCAACTCCAGGTGTATGACCAAATTCAGGGTGCCCTGGCGTTCTACTTCCCCATTGACGGAAACTTTTTAAATCTTCCATTGTCACATCGTAACCAAATACATGTAAAAGGCTATATAAAAGCATAGAACCATGCCCTGCAGATAATACAAATCGGTCCCTATTAAACCATTTCGGGTTTACTGGATTATGATTCATCTCTTTTGCCCATAGTGTATATGCCATTGGAGCTGACCCCATTGGCATACCTGGGTGACCAGAGTTTGCTTTTTCAACACCATCAATAGATAATGTTCGAATTGTATTAATAGCTAATTGATCAATTTGTGTTTCGTTTAATAATGTCTTCATCTATTACACTCCTAATCTAGTAAATTATTTAGTATGGGGATTCGCTCATATGCATTACACTTCATTGATATTGCGGCTACATCTCTGAAGTGTTACAAATGCGCTAAATCCTTTTTAAAACGACGAAACTAGATAGATTGGTTTACTTTTCACTCTCAAATGACTTCCATACTTGTTCATACACTTTTTTCAAAGGAATATCATAAAGTTGGGCAATATTTTTACATTCATCATACTCTGGTGCACTTTGTACAACTTGTCCATCATATATTCCCTCTTTAATCGTTACTGTTCCCCATTCAGTTGTTACTTCTCTAAACTCTCTTTCCAACCGATGAACCGTTAAGGGATAATAGCGCACACCAAGTGTTGTTGTTTCTTTAAAAAGGATTTCTTTCATTTTGTTGATTTTTTTACTTGAACAGAGCAATTGAAGTAATATACCTGGCCGATTTTTTTTCATATAAATAGGGGTATAGAATACATCATTCGCACCAGATTCGAAAAGTAAATCCATCACATATCCAAGCCATTCACCTGGAATATCATCAAGATTCACTTCCATTTTGATCATTTGATCATCAAGATGTTCATGATTTGGAGGATGTTTGGCACCCATCATTCTTACTCCTCTCGCTTAAATGTTGGTTTTAGCCTATTCCCCAATAATGACACGGAGCACATTCGGATGATTTGGGAAGCTCTTTGTCCCAGCTCCATACCCTATTGATTTAACCTTCATAGACGGTATCGTACAAAATTCCTCTGCAAGTACCGATACAATAGCTGCTCCTGTTGGAGTCGTAAGTTCCGCTCTAATATTCGATTGTTCAATAGATGCTTCTTTTAATATTTCGAGTGTAGCAGGTGCCGGAACTGGATAAATACCATGATCGATATGAATTCTCCCCGTACCAACAGGAATGGACGATGACTTGATGATGGATATGTCTAGTTGATGAAGTAAAATGGCTGCACCAACAATGTCAATAATCGAATCAACGGCCCCAACTTCATGAAAATGGACACGATCTAATGGAAGCCCATGAATCCGACCTTCTGCCACGCCAATTTTCTTAAAAATTTTCAAAGCTGTTTCTTTTACTTGGTCAGAAAATCCAGCTTCTTCAATTAACTTCACAATATCTTGATAACTACGATGATCATGATGGGAATGTGCGTGATCGTGGTCATGTTCATGACTATGATCATGATCGTGGTCATGTTCATGGCTATGCGCATGATCGTGGTCATGTTCATGGCTATGATCATGATTGTGGTCATGATCATGGCTATGCGCATGATCGTGGTCATGTTCATGGCTATGCGCATGATTGTGGTCATGTTCATGGCTATGCGCATGATTGTGGTCATGTTCATGGCTATGCGCATGATCGTGGTCATGTTCATGGCTATGATCATGTTCGTGTTGGTGGTTATAATCATGCGTTTCTGTTAATAAAACATCAAACTTCGTACTAGTAATTCCATTTTTTATTACTTTTTTCCACTTCAATTGATATTCTTCTTCAATCTGAAGCTTCTTTAATTCTTCTTCCAGTATATTAGGATCAGCGCCAGCATCGATAAGAGCTCCGATTACCATATCTCCACTAATACCTGATATACAATCAAAATACAGTGTCTTCATTGTTCCCTACCTCTCTTTGTGCAAGTTGATGTATTAATACAGCGTTGTATCCTCCACCAAACCCGTTATCAATATTGACAACACTTATCCCTGAAGCGCATGAATTTAACATAGTGAGTAAGGCTGATAAACCATTAAAATTCGCACCATATCCCACGCTCGTTGGGACAGCAATAACGGGATGGGAAACAAGTCCACCTACTACACTCGGGAGTGCCCCTTCCATTCCAGCAACTACTACTGAGACTGTAGCCTGTTGAATTTCCTCTAAATGATTCAATAACCGATGAATCCCAGCCACACCTACATCATAAATTCGATGTACCTTGCTTCCTAGTACTTCTGCTGTAACAGCCGCTTCTTCAGCTACACGTAAGTCAGATGTTCCTGCGCAAATAACGGCTATGTACCCTTGAGAGTTTCTTTCGATCTCTTTTTGATCTTTCCAATAAAGAATTTGGGCCGTTTCATTATAAATAAAATCTGGCAATACTTTTAGCACCATTTCAGCCTTTTCTTTTGAAATTCGAGTAATCAAGACTTGGTTGTTTTTAGATCTTAGAGCCTCAGAAATAGAAACAATCTGTTCCGCCGTTTTGCCTTCTCCGAAGATAATTTCCGCGAAACCTTGTCGCTTCTTCCTATGATGATCAACTTTAGCAAACCCTAAATTCTCATATGTAGCTAATTGTTCTTTTGCTTCTTCTACACTTAACGTTCCTTTTTGGACTTGTTCCAAAATATTCTCTAGCATGATTTCACTCCCATTATTCTTTCATCTTGACGTGGTAGGAAAAATTAAAAATACTTCGACAAGTCTTTTGCCATCATTTCATATTTCTCATACATATTTTTATAAAACTCATTCGCTTGTTTATTCGGTTTAATCACTTCACCCATAGGGATATTCTTTTTAATATCTGCAAAAGAATCAACTTTTTCAATGGCAACCAATGCTGTCCAGGCTGCTCCCCATGCGGCACTGTGATGGCTCTCTGGTACGAAAACTTCTTTTCCAAAAACATCAGCCATCATTTGAAGCCATAAAGGAGATCTTGCCAAGCCGCCATTTACGTAAATTTTTTCGGGTTCCCCAGCTATTCTCTCTAAAGCTTTCCCAATTTGATAAAGATTTAAAGTAATCCCTTCAAGAACTGCTCGAATAAAATGTTCTCTTTTATGTGTAAGGGTCATTCCATAAAAATTTCCTTTTGCATTCTGATTCCATAATGGCGCTCTTTCCCCATTTATATAAGGTAGGAAAACAATTCCCTCTGCGCCTGGAGCTACCTCTTTTGCTTCAGCGAGAAATTCCTCAAAACTGCCTTCGTAATTTAGTAAGTCCTTTAACCACTGTAAAGCAATTCCACCATTATTCGTCGGACCTCCGACAATGGAATAGTCTTCTGTAAAAGAATAACAAAATGTTTCGCGATTTTCACTAATTTTAAATCCTTTTGTTATTTGTCTGATTGCTCCACTTGTACCAACAGAAACAGCTACTTCTCCTGGAAGTATTGCTCCAATTCCCAAGTTGGCTAGTTGGCCGTCAGCGGCCCCTACAACAAAAGGCATTTCAGGCATTATTCCCATTTCTGCAGCTATATGGCTTTTGATTCCCGTTAATCGTTCCGTTGGAGAGACAATTTCAGATAGCTGTTCCTTATTAATACCCGTTAGCTCCAATAATTCGTGATCCCACTTACGTGTAGTTGGATTAAATAACCCTGTTGCCGATGCCATCGAATAATCAATAACCTTTTGATTAAACCAGCTATGAATTAGATACTCTTTAATCGACATAAAATATTCTGCTTCTTGATAAGGTTTATATTCCGTTTCTTTCATCCATAATAATTTTATAAATGGGGTCATAGGATGAATCGGCGTTCCTGTTTTTTTGTAAATTTCGTTTCCTTGAGTTTCCATCAATTTTTCGCTTAGAGCAATACCTCTTCCGTCCGCCCAAATAAGCGCTGGTGAAAGTGGCTTACCGTTGATATCTGCACAAATAAGTGAATGCATGGCAGCAGAAAACCCGAGCGTAATCAGCTCGTTTTTCTTGATATTCGCTTTTTCAATAGCTTCTCTAATAGCAAATACAGCTGATCGTTCTATTTCAACTGGATCCTGCTCTACCCAGCCTTGTTGTGGGTAATAAAATGTGTTCATTTTTTCTGCTTCTGCAACTACATGCCCATTTAAGTTAAAAACACATGCTTTAACACTTGTAGTTCCAATATCAAGGCCAATAACAAATTCTCTTGACATGATTCATCTTCCTTTTATATAAACATTAGTCAATGTGAAAAAACTATATTGGTTCTTACTCTTAAAAGAAAAGGCTTTGGATCCCTCCAAAGCCTTTTCTTTTGTATCCGATACATAATCATAGCAAGCTAATTAATAAATTTACGTTGTAAGAACTTTGTTCATACTACCACTCTGATAGCCAATTAAATCTAACGTGATATATTTATAACCGTAATCTTGAAGCTCTTTGACAATAGCATTATGATTTTCTAAAACGATCTTCATATCATTAGGTTCTACCTCAATCCTAGCAATTTCTTCGTGCGTTCGGACCCGAACTTGGCGTATATGAAGGCTTTTTAAGAATGCTTCTGCCTTTTCAACCTTTGTTAACTTTTCTTTTGTAATATATTCACCATAGGCGATCCTTGATGAAAGACATGCAAAAGAAGGTTTATCCCATGTTGGTAAATCATACTTACGTGAAAGTTCCCTAATTTCTTCTTTAAACAAATTAGCTTCTAGCAATGGACCACGTATTCCCTTTTCTTTAGCTGCTCGCATACCAGGTCGATGTTCATTCATGTCATCAGCAATGACTCCATAAATCACATTGTGAAAACCCTTTTCTTCTAACACAGGAAGTAAGTGATCAAATAAACTGCTTTTACAGAAGTAGCATCGATTCTTGTTATTCTCTGAATAACCAGGAATCGCCAATTCTGATGTCTCGATCACTTGATGTTTGACGCCAATTTTTTCAGCCAGAACGATTGCTTCTTTCAGTTCACTAGATGGATACGTTTCAGAGTCAGCAGTTACGGCAAGTACGTGATCTTTGCCTAATGTATCGACAGCAGCCTTTAATAAAAACGTACTATCTACTCCACCTGAAAAAGCTACCACAACTGATTCCATTTCTCGGAGAATCGACGTTAATTGATTGTATTTCTCTGTTAGCACGGTCTCATCTCCCTCCATCATTAAGTTTATTTATCTAGATTTGAGCAAACCATAGTTTACCATATTTATTTAGTTATTACTTTATGAGTACAAAATTAAATGGTCATGCTTCCAAAACCGCCGTCAACTCTAATAAGAGTCCCTGTAACAAAGCTTGAAGCCTTTTCAGATGCAAGCCAAACTGTAGCCCCTTGTAGTTCTTCTGGTGTACCAAAACGGTTCATTGGTGTATGGTTCATGATTGACTCGACTCTTTCCGGGCTTAAAATTTTCCGGTTTTGTTCTGCCGGGAAGAAACCAGGAATAATCGCGTTTACACGGATGCCATTTGGAGCGAATTCACGTGCTAAATATTGAGTTACACTATTGATTCCTGCTTTTGACACTGAATATGTAAATACTTTTGATAATGGAGTAGTAGATGAAACAGATGAAATATTAATGATACTGCCTTTTCTTTCTTGCTCAATCATTTTCTTCGCAAAAATTTGGCACGATAGTACAATCCCTTTTAGGTTAATGTCCATAATTTGATCCCATTCGTCCATTCCAAGTTCAAAAAACGGTGTCGCACTATTTGTACCAGGTGCATTTAGGAGAATGTCCCACCCGCCAGACCATTTTTCAATTTCATTAGCTACTTGAACTAAAGAATCACGTGAACTTACATCTGCTTGAAAAGCTTTTGCAGTTCCTCCATCGTTTTCTATTTCTTGAACGACTTCGTTTGCTTTTTCCAAATTACGACCGACAATCGCAACTTTTGCTCCTTGAGCAGCTAATCCCTTTGCCATTGAAGATCCCAATACACCATTTCCGCCAATTGCAACTGCTGTTTTTCCTGTTAAATCGAATAATTGTGTCATATTAATACTCCCCCAATTTTTAAAATAAGTTTCCTTTTTCATCAAATCCTAGTTCATATAGATCTGAAATTTGCTCCATATTTGGATGTTGAGCGATATACTCTAGTAAAGTTTCCGATACTTCAATTTCACTAAGTTTTAATGTATTTTTAATGCGTACCATTTTTACTGTTGTAAAATCTAAAACATTACTTGTTTTAACGGCTGCTTGAATAGTTTCTCGATCATTAGGTAATGTTGTTGCTATTTTTGTCGGAGACACAACAGTTGAAGTTAATCCATTCGCATATGTTCCTTCTTTATCCATCTTGTCTACTAAGCGTTGGGTTGTAAAATCTGCTGTTCCGACTCCATTGGCATTTCCCTCTGATTGAGGCGTAACATCAAGTACGACCATTTTGTTAACTTCTGGTCCTCCGGATGCATATGGAGTTGGGTATCGCCCAGTAATATTAGGATCCATACCATCACCACTGATGTTTTTACCAATTTCATCTATAACAAGGACTTCCAATTGATCAAAGAAAAGCTTCGGCAATAGTTCTTTCGCTTTCATTTGAAGTGCTGGTTCTTTTTCAATAATTTCTTCAGGTGTATGTACCTCAATTATAGCCACTCGATCAAAGGCATTTTCAACTGTAGCAACGCCGAAAAGCACTGGTTTTTTCTCCATGATGACCTTAGCCATTGCTGGTACATTTTCTGCCATATATTTAAAGCCCATTTGATGGCACGCTTCGGCTCCTTTTTGCTTACCTAAGCCAATACTTAACATTTTCATAATTCCGCTTTCAACCGGTCCTCGGAATGCAGTATGTGGTTTCACACGGTTGATGACGATAATTCCATCTGCTTGTGAAGCATATTTGTCGATATAAACAGGCAAGCCGTTCGGTAATTCACCGAGTTTCACTACTTCCATCGTAGATCGAATCTCGCAACCTGCGCTTTCCTCTGTCACTCCAAGATGTTCTAATACTGCACGTTGCCCTTCTGCAGTTGCACCACCATGACTTCCCATGCTTGGTACAATGAAAGGTTTCGCTCCTAATTCTTTTAAAAATTTCACTGTTGTTGCAGTCGTTTCCACGAGGCGATCCAATCCTCTACTGCCTACTGCAATCGCAATCTCCATTCCTGGCTGAATCAATTTTTCAATCGATTCTTGTTGTAATTTTTTCATCAATTCTTGTTCAAGATCATCTATCTGCTTGTCGTCAAACTTTACTTTTACTTTTGCCATTTTTGGTACTGGAATATCTTTTAATAATTCTTGTAGAATACCCATAATTAGCTACACTCCTTTTTCTTTATATTCCTTCAAATTTCTGTAAAATATGAATATAGATCATATAAAAATGGTACTTGACTGAGATTAGTTGTAATCCCTTTCAAAATTAGAAGTATATCGATTATATCACTATTATATAACTAAAATAAATTAAAATTTTATATTAATTTGTTTACCAAACAAATTAATTAACTGTATAATATCATTAAGGTATTCTTTCGTCAATATTTATTGAGTAAAGATTTATGAATAATTAATTATTTTTTTAACAATAGGGATTCAAGTAAAAACAATACTCTTTCTCTTAAGAGTTACTTATTAATCCTTAAAAAACGAGGAGGGAATATATGCTTACTGGAGATGCCGCATATATCAAAAATATAAATAGATGTATTATCATTAGCAAAATAATTGAGCACGTAATGATATCTAGGGCTGACTTAGCCAAGATTACAGGATTAAACAAAGCAACCATTTCAGTGCAAGTATCTGATTTATTAGCTGAAGGACTAATTATCGAAACACTTCAAGAACACAAAAATCTAGGTAGACGGCCGATTATGCTTTCTATTAATCAGCAGGCAGGATTTGCTTTAGGTATTGATCTTGATAAAAATACGATTACGTTTACCCTTTCAGATTTATTGGGTTTTCCAGTTCATACCGATACAGTTGAATTGCAAACATCTGATTACGATGTAATTCTTAGTCTTTTAATAAAGAATATCAACGATTACAAACATCGATGCACGAAAACCCAATACGGACTTGTCGGTGTAGTCATCGGGATTCACGGGATTGTTAATAAAGATGAGATGATTTATTTTGTACCTCAGCATCAATGGCATAACAAAAATTTAAAAAGCGACATAAAGAATGAAATAGGAATTGACGTATATATTGAAAATAATGCAAATTTGTGTTCTTTTGCCGAAAGAGTATATAAGCATCATCAAAGCGAGAATCTGTTAAGTGTAAGTTTGTATTCGGGAATCGGCCTCGGGATCATGATCAATGGTGAATCTCTCAAAGGGTATCATGGATACGCTGGGGAGATTGGTCATATGATTGTAGTGCCTGATGGAAGACCATGCAGTTGCGGAAATTCAGGTTGCTGGGAACAATATGCATCAGAATATAGCTTTTTTAAACATTTATCTGAAAGCCAACTCAAAACTAATGTTAAATATGAAGATATACAAAATTGGATTACAGAACATGAACCAGTCACTTGCCATCAAATGGATCAATTTATCAAGTATATCTCAATTGGCCTAAATAATATTATAAATCTGTATAACCCAGAAATATTAGTTATTAATTGTGAATTACTGCGTTTATATCCAAATGCTATCACTGAAATTGAGTCCAAACTAAAGTCAACTGTTGGACATTACCGTGAACTGCTAATATCAGAATTCGGAAAAAAGGCATGCATCATGGGTGCCTGTGCTTTAGTTATTAAGAACTTTTTTGACGTTTCAGATATAAGTTTAAATATGAATGACGAGGAAAATTCTTAACAAGAGCGTTATGTTGATAAGCCGTAGAATATGAAACACCAAATGAACTTACAAATGAGGGTGTCCAAAAAACTCTGACCTCACAACTATTATATATCGTGTTATTCCGCACTTATAAACGATATATAATAGTTGTGGGATCTTCCCCTTTCGTTTTGGACCACCCTCTTTTTTGTAGTGGACGTTACGTGAATTATTTGGTTGGGATATGTTAATTCAATTGTTTTTTTATAGCGGTTATTTTATAGAAGAATCTTAGTTCTATTGCTTATATATACTTAGAGTAGATCGTTTCATGAGGTTGTTTGAATCGTGAGGATCGTATAGATTTTACTTAAAAAGAACAATTCCCATTTTAGTTACGGAACTTGGCCAGAAATCGATCTCAATGATGAGCATTATACACACCATATTTTACAATAGCTACAATGAGTAATTCACCAAAATTTTTCATAATAGACTTCCTCCTTGTCCACTAATTCCCTTTATTATCAGATAACCATACTTTTTTCACAACCTGGGCGAAACGGAAACAACCATCAAGAAAACGATAATATTTCCTATGAAAATTACAGCAATACACTTTTTCACATGTTTTCACCATTTTTCTTTCATTTTTACGGTAGTTTAATTTATTTACACTGCACCTATGAATACATACCTCTAGAAAGGAAGGCAAACAAATAAACCGCAACTGTTGGTTTGAAATAGGTTTGATAAAACTAATGCCAAAAACCTTAATACAAGAGCAAATAGAAAGAGCATATTTTGAAAAAAAGATTGATCAAAACATGCTCTTATTGTATTTAATGCGGACATTTTTTATAAAAAAGATTGATTCTATTGTGCTGAGTTCTTCAACAAACTATCCCAGTAAACTGTGATTTTACATGATAGGTAGGAAGTAACCAACTACACATGCAGATTCTACCGGTTTACCCCCCCCCTTAATTTGGTAAGGCATATTAAAACTCTCCACTCCCTTTTTGTGTAAATTATTAGTCAAGTTAAGCTCCCAAAGAACACCCATTTTATTTTCTTTTAGTTTTAGATTTTATTCATCTATAGTTTTACTAGTTGTGACTGTATAGTGGAAATCCAAAGATTGAGCCTCCTGTTTTGTTTTTTCAAAAGTAACAATATTCACTAAATGTAATTCTATAAGATATCAATCCAAATCTTAATAGCCGTTCCAAAGATTAGTACAACTAAAATACCTTGTAAAGCTCTTGTATTCATTGTTTTACTAATTTTTGCTCCAAGTGGTGCTGCAATTAAACCGGCAATAATGACAATGAGAGCTGAATAATAATCGACTTGCCCTGTTGCAATCTTACCGAATGAACCAGCAATAGATGAAATAAATGTAATCGCAAGACTTGAAGCTATAGTCATACGTGTAGGTATCCGTAAAATTAATAACATGATTGGAATAAGTAAAAAGCCACCCCCTGCACCAACTACACCTGATCCAATACCTACTAGGAATGTTATAACTACTGCAAGTGGTTTATTAAAAGTTACTTGATCAAGTGGTAAATTATCTATTTGTTTCTTAGGTATAAACATCATGATGGCAGCTAATAAAGCTAAAATACCATAAACAATATTTACAGTTTCCTCTGATAATTGATGGGAAGCAAAGCTACCAATCAGCGTTCCAAATAAAACAGATATACCCATTACGGTAATTAATGATTTATTTAAATAGCCACCATTCCGAAAAGCTAGTACCCCTGCTATTGATACAAATAACACATCGAGGGCACTTATTCCTGAAACCTCATGTGCCGTAAAAGCTGTAAATCCAAATAATGGCGGGATATAGAGTAGCATTGGGTATTTTATGATAGCTCCACCAATACCAAGCATACCAGATAGAAATGAACCAATAAATCCGATAACAAAAAGAGTGCATATATATATCATATCCATTGGTTTTCCCTCTCTTTAACAAAGAAACGTGAGTCGTTTTGCAACTAACCTTCCACTGTCTACTAAGCTTTTTTTATGTAGAATGTTAAAACGTCAGCGTCTTCTTTTTGGTCAACAACTGAATGACCTGCTGCATTTGTCCAAGCAGGTATATCAGCTAAAGCACCTTTATCTGTTGCATGCACCTCTAAAATATCGCACGAGTTTAATGTATCCATTGCTTTTTTCATACGTACGATTGGCATTGGACATGATAAACCTTTTGCATCTAATACTTTTGTTGAATCCAATTTAAATTTCTCCTTTTATAATAAATTTTATTGATCATTTTATTACCGAAATAAGGATAAAAGTCGTTTCTTCTCGCAAATTCATTACATTTCCTTTTAACGTACAGCACAACGGTTTGGACCGATTTCCATTTCTGTTTGTTCATCGTTGTTTGGCGTAACTTTACCCATGTTCACTTGACGAATTTGTTGATATGCATTGGGGTGAGGTGGTAAGTTATCTGTCACGGTATGACAGAATTCTTCTTCACTTTCAATATTGAGACCATGGTTTTCTGCAAATAAATCACCTAGACCTTTAGCAACTGTACCATCTTCATTTAACTCATCAATAGTCATAAAGTGAGCCGGTAACACAATTAAATCCTCAGCTAGTTCACGATAACGCCGATATAAAGTTTCACGAAGATCGCCTACCCAGTCTTCTGCAAGACCAGCTAAGTCAGGACGACCAATTGAGTCGATGAATAAAATATCACCAGTTAATAAGTACTTCCTATCTACAATGAAAGATGTTGAACCGATAGTGTGTCCTGGTGAGTAAAGTGCACCAATTTCAATTTTTGAAGCACCATTTGAAACTGTTAAACCATCTTCAAGTGGTGTGTAATTAAATACTACTTCTTCTGCATCTTCTGGTGGTAAATAGTAGGTTGCACCTGTTTCTTCTGCAATATGACGTCCACCAGAGATGTGATCAGCATGTAAGTGCGTATCAAATACGTGTTTAATTTGTACATTTTTCTCTTTTGCGAAGTTTGTAAATACTTCTGTAAAACGAACCGCATCAATGATAGTTGCTTCACCTTCTGAAATGACCATGTATGAAAGACATCCTTTACCAAGACGAACAAATTGATAAAGTTCTCCGCCACCTGTTAAGTCACCTACTTTAATTGGTTCTAGGTACATGCTCCAAGATTTCATTCCTCCTTCAAGGTAATATACATTACAGCCTACTTCTGAAAGCATTTCCGCAACCATTATTGATGATCCTTCTTTTGCACAGACAACCAAAACAGCTTTATCTTTAGGTAGTTTCTGTAAAATTCCCTCAACACCATCTAATAGTTCGAAATAGGGAATGTTCAAGTACTCAAATTTGTGACCTTCTATTTTCCAATCTTCAAAAGCATCTTTGTTACGTACATCAAGGATAAATAATTCATGATTCTCAATTGCTTTGCGAGCAACTTGTGCTGCTGTCATCTTTGATATTGCCATATCCAACTACCCCCGTAGGTATTACTTTTAATTTTAAAGTGGAAGGGTTGTTTCCTTCCACTAGGTTAGCCTAATACAATTAACTTAGAATTTCATACTATACCTACTTTGGAATTAGAACGTTAATGTTGGTGATGCATCTTTTGCAAATTCAAGGAAAGTAACAGCGCCACCTGCTTCAATTCCATCAATGAAATCTTCTTTTGTTAAGCCCATTACATCCATAGTCATTTGGCAACCGATAAATTTCACGCCTAGATCTTGCGCCATTTCGACTAATTGAGGAATGCTTGGAACGTTAGCTTTTGCAAAACCTTCCGTAAAGTGTTCCTTTCCTTCTGGCATTGGTAGTGCTTGATTTGCTTGTTTGTGAATTAAATTAAGACCTTCAAATGTGAAGAAGATGGCAACCTCTTTTTCTGCTGCTGCTGCTGCAGTTGCAATATTGAATACTTTATAAGCGTCAAAAAGACCCCCGTTACTTGCGATAATAGCTACTTTGTTAGACATAATTCATTTCCTCCAATTTATAATTCTTTTGATAATTCGCTATTCCATGAACCTATACCTGGTAAGACGTTATACACTTTTGTAAACCCTTTTTGAGAAAGTTTTTGCGCAGCTAAGTCACTGCGTTTTCCTGTGCGACAAATCACATAAATTTCTTGTTCTTTATCTAGTTCCTCCAATCGTTCTTCTAATTCGTCCAGTGGAATTGATTTCGCACCTTCAATATGCCCAAAAGTAAATTCTGCTTCTTCTCGAACATCTAGAATAAAGCCACCGTTTGATGCCCGGTCAATAACTTCTTCGTTCGTAATCGTTTGTTCAAATTTCTTTTCGACTACTTCGCTATCTCCACTTTTACGGATGTAGTGTAGTAATACATCGTCTTCTTCAATGATGCCAATATATAGATGCCCAATACTCTCAGCCCAAGCTACTAAATCTGCTTTTGAACCTTTGTCTGTCGCTTGAACTTCTAAAATCTGACCATCGGTTAAATCATTCATTGCTTTTTTCGTTTTAACAATTGGCATCGGGCAAGTTAACCCTTTAACGTCTAATTGTACATCTGCTTTAATAGCCATAATTCACAGCCTCCTCTTTCGAATTTGGTAATTAGGTGCCTGGAACTGTACGATTCAGAATAGTTGGAGTGCCAGGTTTCATATACCGTACAGGGTATTATTTTTCTCAAAAAAATATATAGAAATAAAGTTAATCAACTTTGCCTTCCCATACTAGCATGCCGCCAACCATATTCGTTACATCATATCCATGTTCTTCCAATAATTGTGTAGCGCGGCTACTTCTTGCGCTAGAACGGCAAACCATTATATATGGTTTGTTTTTATCCAATTCATGCATTCGGAATTCTAATAATCTTAGAGGTATATTAACGATTCCAGGAATGCTTACCTCTTGTACTTCTTCTACTTCGCGTACATCAATCAGGTTTAGTTGTTCTCCACTATCTAAACGAGATTCTACTTCTTTTGCACTAATTTCTTTCATCTTGATTCACCTTATCCTCTCCATGCACTCATCCCACCACGAACATTCGTGACATTTTTATAACCTAATTTTTTTAATTGCTTGCAAGCTTGTGCACTTCTCATACCGCTTTGACAAATGACTACAAGTTCTTTGTCTTTTGGCAGTTTCGAGAAATCTGATCCTAAAGGAATATTTTTAAAAATGCGAATGTTACGTGCTCTATATTCACTAGGTGTACGAACATCCACGAACACTTTATCATGATCCTTAAGTATTCCTTTCAATTGTTCTGTCGAAATAGCTTTTATGCCTTTTGCTGGTTTCATACGCCAAATGATAAAGACAATAGCACTAGCGATAATAATCCAAGTTTCCAATGATAGTCTCCTCTCGTTTTAAAGCTAGTGTCTGGTACTTACACGAGTCTGAAACTTGTAATTGTTTAAGTGCCAACCACTACCAATTATACCTGTATGGGTATTATTTTATATAAAATAAAAAGTCGGTTACTAGCGACTTTTTACAAATAAATTCACTGCTTCTTGAATGGAATCATTCAATGTTTCTTCATCGCCATTTGCGTTTTTGATACATTCGAGCAAGTTTTGACTAACGATCACACCAATTGAACGATCGACGCCTGAACGGACAGCTGAAAGTTGAGTGATGACTGCTTTACAGTCTTTTCCTTCTTCCATCATTTTCAATACTCCGCGAAGTTGACCTTCCATTCGCTTAATACGATTTTTCAATTTATCATCATATGAATTCAAGTGTGCCCCCCCCTTTACTTTGGTTTTTTTCTTGCTGACACTCACATCATATACCCGTATAGGTATATTGTCAACGAGAAAAATAATAGGTTTTATTATTTTTAATATCTGCAAAAGATACTACCAAAGCTACCAATCCCCTCTTATACTCAACTTAGATAACAAGGCTTAGTTCGACTATAAATGGCTATAATAACACAATTAAAAAATCCCCTATAATTGAAGTTTTCCATTTGTATTCTCCGATACTATTCATTGCACTTAATTAACTAAATTCCATATTTGAAGAGTGACACAAAAATTTAGACTAAAGTGACATAATAGTTTAAACTTATATACTCCTTAAAAATGACACAATAATTTATACACTATCGACATCATTATTAAATATTCCATTTGTTCAAACCGCTCTTTTTTTAACAATATGTGCAACAAGTTAAGTACATGATTTAGAAAAACAAAAAAATGACGATCCTTATTCAGTAAGTATCTGAATAAAGATCGTTATTCACATTTGAGGGCTATGACACAATCACTCTCTTGTTAATACGAATTCTCCCTTAACTACTACTTGATTTCCATTTCTACCTTCGATCACAAATGTAGGAGAGTCATTTTCCGGCTGCATTTTCTCTCCAACTAAATGAATCGTGTCATTCTGAAATATCGGTTTAAGAAATTGCATCTCATATGTAGAAATCCTCATCCCTTTCTCAATAAAAGAAGAGACAATTTCTAATGCGAGCCCCATTGTCAACATTCCGTGAGCGATCGGTGCTTTAAATCCGAAGCGTTCGGCTGCCTTTTGATTCAAATGAATCTGATTGAAATCTCCCGAAAGCAATGCATATTGTTTGATTTTTTCTTTCGTTAGGGTAATCGAACCACTAATTCCGACACACATTGAAAACACTCGCTTCCTTCCAAGTTATAGCCTATGAGAGATTGGGTGTAAAACGTATATTTTCCTTTTTGACTTTCTTGATCAAGTGTAACCACACACTGGTAGCTTTCCCCGATGGAAAGTTCCCTGTGACACGAACAGGTCTGTTTCCGATGAATTGGCGCTGTCTTAAAGCTCCTTGGCATCTTCATATAACGATAAAAAATCATGGGAAAGGTTGGGGGCAAACTAGTTTGTTTTCCAAAAATCGCTTCATAGTTTTGTACCATTTCGTCTGTGATTGTAACTAAAGTAATCTCGGTTTTCATACCATACTCTCCCATAAAACAGCGATACCCATTCCGCCACCGATTCCGATCGTCGAAATGATATAGTTTGCTTTGTTACGCTGTACTTCATAAAATAATCGGGTGACCAAAATGGCTCCCGATGCCCCATAAGGATGACCTAAGGCAATTGCTCCACCTTCTATATTTAATTTTTCAAAAGGAATAGAAAGCTCTTGAGCACATGCGACAGCTTTGGAAGCAAATGCTTCATTCAATTCAATCAAATCAATATCTTGAATCGACAGCGAATGTTTAGATAAAATTTCTGAAACAGCGGGGATAGGACCTGTTCCTGGATAGTTTGGATTCACGCCAGTCACCACACTATCGACAAAGCGGATTATCGGTTTATAGCCTAATTTCTTTGCTTTTTCCTCTGACATTACAAGAACCGCTGCTGCTCCATCATTAATTCCACAGCAATTTCCAAGCGTTATCGTTCCATTTTCCTTAAAACAAGGAGATAAGCGACGCAGCATTCTGTCATAATTCTGCTCGGCATTTAATCCTTCGTCTTGTAAGGAAAGATTATCGATCTTTACAAGTTCCTCTGAAAAATAATCGTGTTGTAAGGAATAAATAGCCCGTTGATAGCTAAGAAGCGCATATGCATCTTGCATCTGTCGTGTGATTCCATATTTTTCAGCTACATATTCTGCAGCCATCCCCATTTCAGGATCTCTATATCGCTTAGGTGTGAAACGGGCTCTCTTTTCGTATGGTGATTGACTCGTACTTTCGACACCACCAGCAATATAGATATCCCCTGCTCCTCCTTGAATGAGATGGCAAGCAAGGCGGATCGCTTCTAATCCGGATCCACATTGCCGATCAATTGTCACCCCAGGAACAGAAAAAGGTAGATTGCTCTCTAAGCTTGACAGCCTCGCCATATTTCCTCCAGGACCGACTACATTTCCTAAAATAATATCATCTACTTGTTCGGGCAAATCTTGAACAAGGTCTCGAATGACAGCAGCAGCTAATTGTTCAGGGCGATATTCTTTTAAAATGCCGCCTTTTTTTCCAATTACCGTTCTCTTTGCTTTAACAATGACTGCTCTTTTCATCATAACGCATCCTTTTCCAACCACTTTCTAACTTCCTGGCGTGAAATCTTGCCTCCCGTTGTGTATGGAAACTGTTCGATTTTTCGCCACACTCGTGGAATTTTATAAGAAGATAGAGTATGAAGACAATAATTTTTCAAAGAGGCTAAAGATACATTTCCTTTAATACAAGCAGCTATTTTCTCGCCCCAATATTCATCGTTGATTCCTAAAACCACTACTTCTTCTACACCGTCACATTTTATTAATGCCTGTTCGATTTCATGGGGGTACACATTGATTCCACCGTAAAGAATCATATCGTTTTTCCGACCGAGAATATGTATATACCCTTCTTCATTCATTTTGGCGACATCATAAACCGTCGCCCAATCTCCCTGTAAGACCTTTTTTGTTTCCTCCTTTTGATCGATATATCCATCAAAAAGCATGTTACTTTTGACAAACAATACGCCTTCTTCTCCAGTTGATACTTCCTTTCCTTTTTCATCACGAATGCTCACTTCAACATTGTGAAAGGCTCTTCCAACTGAATCGGCATATTCAATCTGTTCATTATTTTTTAAAACCGAAATATAGCTAAGCTCGGATGATCCATAAAATTCATAAAAATCTGCGTTTGGAAACTGTAGGTGCATCTTCTCCTTCATTCGGGGAAGCCACTTTGCACCAGTTGAAATAAAAGTTATGTCTTTGGTTTCCTGATATTCTTCCTTTAATAAGGCGTTGATCATCGTAGGTACCACAAACACATGAGAAATCGGATAATGCTCTAAGACATTCGTCAATCGTGCAGGAGAAAATTTTTTCAACACATATATCGTTCCACCTAAAAATAAGGTACTCAAGGCACCGTATAAAAAAGTGGAATTCACAAACGAACCTGGTATTAAGACATGGTCTTTTTCCGTCATCCCGAGGTCGACTCTATTACACCGAAAGCTTTCTATCCACGAAGCATGAGAGCGAACGAAGGCTTTTGGTTTTCCTGTAGAACCAGAGGTAAAGCCAATATAAAAGGGAACATTAGCGTCACTGTGCGGACTGTCGCATCTAGCACCGATCCAGTTCTCTACCTCATCTGAATAAATGATAGGCGCACGTTGCTTTTGAAAAAAACCTTTTAGCCTTTCATCAGCAATAATCAAATCTGGAGACGTTTGTTGAATTCGTTCCTCAATCTCTTGCTTCTTCCATCTCATATCTCCAACTATACTTGCCCAGCCTGCTTCACACGCTCCAGCGAATAGCTGTAAAAACAAGCGTCCATTTGGTAAGAATAATGCCACTCTTTTCGTTTCTTGCGCTGCCCTAAAAAAAGAGGTAGCGGTTCGCTTCACTAAATCAAGCCATTCACCATATAAAACGGATTCTTCGTCTGTTATGATAGCGGGTCGCTTGCTATCCAACTCAGCATACGTACTATAGGTACTGGTAATTTTCACTTAAACTTGAACCCTCTTAGCGAGTGGAATATAGTTTCGTAGCTTAATAGCAATCAGGGATGCAACGACCACTTTTATTGAATCACCAGGAAGATACACTAAGCTAAGGATCATCGTTTTATCGATCCCAATATTCATCATCAAAGCTTGAATAGGAATTCCAAATAAATAGACAACACCTATACCACCAATAATATTAATAAGAAAAATCTTTACCAAAGACACATTTTTCATACGATAAGATAATAGTCCAATGACATAGGCACCTGCTACCCAGCCGATGAGATAGCCTCCTGATGGACTAAAAAAAACACCGATTCCACCTCGTCCACCAGATAATAGCGGTAAACCTGTCATGACCAATAATAAAAATAAAATTTGACTAAGAGCTGCATATTTAGGACCTAAACGTGCTCCTAGCACACTACCTGATAACATGATTCCTAATGTTTGTAAAGTAATAGGCACAGGAGTAAAGGCGAACAAAATTGGAGGAAGAACTCCAAGTACGCCCATAATTGCTACAAACATTGAAACATACATTAAATCTTTTAATTTCACAATGTTAACCTACTTTCATTTTAAGTTAACATTATTATAAAACGCATTACTTTTATTTGTAAAGAATATTATTGCATGAGAAAAAATTCCTTGTCCTCATCACCATCAAACTAACGACATGAATTTCCCCCATAATAAAAAAACGTTATTCTTTCAATAAAATACCCAAAAAGAATGACGTTATTTATTAGAGAAGTAGACGACGTGTCAGGGGGACGGACTCCCATTGTCTTAGAATCTACTAGATATCATATACCAATCGTACGGTATTTCGAGGATAGTGGCTACTTACTGATGATCATGAATCCACACATACCGTATCGAGCTAAGAGTTCTAATTTACACAAGCTAAAATCAGATGTCATTGACGCTCATCATCTCTGCAAGCTGTATTATAAAGAGGACATAGTACCTTAAAAACAGCGAGGAATACAGCTCTTAAACCCACGAACCCTTACAAGACAACATGAAAATATTACAAGCATGTTTGTACAAACTAAACTGCAATTCCAGACAGTTCTGGATCAAGTGTTCCCTGAATAATGTGGGGTTTTTGGAGCCTTATATTCGGATGTTTCTTTACTGACTTTACAAGCATTTCCTACTTCAGTAAAGGGCTTGGAATCTGGCGAAGAAACAATCGCTAAGAAAAAAAGAGTTCTAAAAGTCGCTCGGCAAATGGGCAAACATTCAGGCAGAAAAGTTAATAGTTGCCTCTTCATTTTCCTATCATTATTTACGATTTTCATAGGTTTTAGCATGTGGATTATACTCTGTAGCAAGAATGGAATTTGTTAATTGGAATGACTATCTCAGTAGTTACATAATTTGAATTGAAAAGGGTTGTCTAGTAAGGGGCTGAGAGTATCTTATCAGACTTCCTCTTTATTACATTATTAAACTGAATCGTTGTTAGGACAAAAATTATATAGAAAATATCTCTGATTCAAGCCGTAATAATTTGTTCGCTTATCTTACTTTGTATTTCCCTTTCTATACTCTATAGGGGCAATACCTGTAAATGCTTTAAATGTTTTATTAAAATAACTCTGATTTTCATAACCTAACTGTTCGCTGATTTCGATTATTGAATAATTTGTTTGGTCTAACAATTCTTTTGCACGTTTCATTTTTATATTTACAACATACTTAACGAAATTTTCCCCTACTTCTTTTTTAAACAAACGGCTGAAGTAACTAGAATTTAGATGTAGATAACTCGCTACCTCATCTAGCGTTATTCTACGGTGAATATTTGCTGAAATATACCTGCAAGCATTTGCAATTTCTATATTCGAATTTGATTCATAACTAGCCATTTCATTAGTTTTATAAAAATATTCGATTAGCCAATTTTCCAATTCATAAATTCCATTAATTTTCGAAATCGTTTCATAAAGATTTTCATTTGATCCATACAATTTGAAATTTGTTAAAGCTTGAATTTTCACCTTGATATCAAGTAATATCTTCAACATCCAATCTTTAACGGAAGCTGGAGAAAATTGATGAT
Source organism: Peribacillus sp. JNUCC 23 (assembly GCF_053653995.1). The sequence goes on along the minus strand of NZ_CM132202.1, from coordinate 2,064,742 downwards.
CTATAATAAAACGAATCCATTTTTTTATGATTGCCAATTTCTGTTCCATTTCCATGCTATTTAGTAATATAAGATCTTTAAATTCACTAGATGCTTCATTATACCAACTAAAAATATTTTCTTTTGAAATCGTTAATACTTGAAAATTCTCTATGCTTTTTTGTTTCAGATAAAATTTTTGAACAGTTGACTCACTTAGTTCAATCATCTGTTTCTTCATGTCTAGAGGAGTAGCAGAAGCTTTACCTAGAACAAATGATATGGATATGCCAAACATTTTTTGAAATATGAATTGTATTTTTTGAATGACTTTTTTAATCTTTTGATTCTCTTCTTCACATACATGGTTAATTGGAACAAATAAAAAAGACTCCTCTTGCTCGAAGTGACCGTACACACCCTTCAATGCTTCATTTCCCATGATTTCGGTTATGACATTATAAATGAGAAAGTTCACTAAAACCGTTGAACGAAACTGATTAAGTAATGATTGGTAACCCTCTACTACACACAATATGATAATGTACTGTTGGTTTGCTTGAATGCCAAGTAATTCAGCTTCATTAGACCAATCTTTTTCACAATGTAATGGCTGGTAGATGGTTTTATTCATGAACTTTTCTAACATGATAGCTCTATTTCTTTCTATTGTATGAGCCATTTGTAATTGATTTCTCTGATGATTCAGTTCAATATCCAATGTATTCTTAAATTGACTTAATAATTTAATAATTTGCTCAAGATCTAACCTATCCTTTAAAATATATTCCTGAACCTTTAATTTTAAAGCTGATTGCACAAACTCAAATTCATTATGACATGAAAGAATAGCTACTAATAAAGAAGAGTTTTTTTCCTTTAATCTTTTTGTGAGTTCAATACCATCCAATTTAGGCATTCCAATATCTGTTATTAGAATATCTGGCATACTTGTCTCAGCTTCCTTTAACGCACTCATGCCATTAACATGAATACTTTGTAAAGCTAAACCAAGGTCCCTCCAATCAATCATTTCTGAAAGAAACTCTAAAACTGGATAATCGTCATCTACTAACATCACTTTATACATACTATTCACTCCTCCTGAATAGGAATTACCATAGATACTTTGGTACCCTTATTCAGTTCACTTTGTACTTGCATGCTAAAGTTTTCACCAAATGTTAATTTCATTCTTTCATAAACATTCGATAGACCAATACTTGAAAAACCATTGGATTCACTTTCTTGGGTCGAACCTAAACCTGGTTTATTTAGGTTTTCTTTAAGCTTCGTAAGTTGTTCATCTTCCATTCCGCATCCGGTATCTTCAATTACAATCATCAATGTATGATTGCGATATTTTGCTCTTATCTCAATAAGGCCTACTTGCTCGTTCAACCCATGAATAATAGCATTTTCAATGATTGGCTGTAATACTAGGCGTGGTAATTTGATGTGAAGCGTATCACTTGAAACATTCATTTTCAAGCCAACCTCATGTCTTTGGCGCATATTCATTAATCGAACATAATCATGATTAATCTCAAGCTCTTCCAGAAAAGTGATCATCCCTTTGTGTTTATCAATCGTTATTCGTAATAGCTTTGACAAAGAACTGATCATTTCCGCACTTTCATTGTCACGCTTCATCATTACTTTCATCCGGATAGAATTTAAGACATTGAATAAGAAGTGAGGATTTATTTGCGCTTGTAACATCTCTAGCTCTGCTTGCCTTTTTCTTGATTGAATAAGCGTATTTTCTTCTATCATTTCCCTTACTTTATCTAACATAAGGTTGAAAGACGTTGAAAGAGTGGCTATCTCATCATTTCCTTTTAATGATGAACGTACAGTCAAATCACCACTTTGTACCTTTTTAGCGATATTCCTTAATACTACTAACCGATTTAATATCTTGCTTAATATAAGAGTAAGTAAAAACAAAAATAAAATGAATGCGATTGTTTGAGTTATGAATATTTTACGGAAAATTAAATTAATTCTAAATATGGCTTTTTCATAGGGAATAAGGGATATTAATTTCCAATCAGTAATGGAAAGTTCACGTGTATTTATCAAATAATCTTTACCTTTGATACGAATGATATGTTCTGTTTGGAAGTTTTCTTTTTTGTTCACTTGTTCCGAAAGCTTTCTATCAAAATCTTTATTCGTCCCAATTAATAGATTGGCTTCATTCATTAGTAAGATGCTATTGTCCTTGTTTTCACTCTCCAATATATTACTTATTCTATCTACAGTTGTCGTAACGATCGCATATCCATAGACCCCAGAAATACTATCTTGCAATACTCTTGCAACAGATAATGAGTCCGGACTTTTTATTTTTTCAGATGCAAACATAGTTGTCTGTGGAGCCATCCAAATAGGGCGATACCCTTTTAGAGTACGTAGATTTTCAAACCACGTTTCTCCACTTACATTTTTCGGGTTATATTCATTAGATGAGTAATTCGTATATATTTTCCCGTTATTAAGTATAATCGTGATATAGACACTTTGGTTTTTCAATGTAAGGGTTTCCAATGTTTTGTTCACTTTTTTATCATTTAAGAAGACTAGATACTGGCTATCATGATCTAGATCCACCGAATTCATTACAGGGTTTTTAAAAATGTGGTTCAGTTCTGTGTCTAGCTGAATAAAGTTAAGTGTGTATAACATATCCTCGAAGATTTTCTTTAAATACTCGTCTGTTAGTTTCAATTCGTTTTTAGCGCTAATAATGGCTTGTTCTTCCACCGCATCTTTCGTTAAATAATTGTAAATAGATAATGTGCCTATTACAGGTAATATTAAGCAAGTTATTGATAGTAACAGTACTTTATCACGAAATGAAAGAAATGATACTATTTGTAGAATTCGCGTCTTCATTTCCAACCTCCAGTAAAAACCGTTCCCGGTACTTGGTTACAAAAAGCTAGTTGTTCTATCCTAAACGAATTAGTCCAAGAGATAAATGGAAAAACGTAAACATTTTGATCAGCCGTAAAAGAAAATTGGGAGCGAACCATGAATATGCTTTCTTCCCCTTGAGAAAATCATCTTTTTCATAGGTAGCTAGACGTTGGCGTCAGATACCAAACTCATCAAAAGACTGTATTTCAATTGAATATTGCGAATTTTAGTCGTTTTTATTTCGTAGTTTATTTTTTCCTATTACTATTTTATCATTTTTATTTCTTCTAAGAAACACCTTTTCGAAAATGCGAATATTACAGAAATGATGGGGCGTCCCCTACCGAAAGTGAGATGAATCTATCGGGGTTATACTGAAGTTGATCTCCCTCATATCCTTGTGTTGAAGCAGGGACATCTTCCATTAATCCGTTCTAAAATAAAACCGCCTTAACTGCCTATTAAAATAGGTAGTTAAGGCGGTAGACTTCTCAACTATTACAGAATGAATCTAACGCATTAGCTCTTTATCGTTACAATATTATTGAGTATTTATTTTTTATTTTTGTCTAAAATATCTTGTACAATTTTTTTGGAATTCGCCACTGTTTCATCAAGATTTTGTTTATCCAGAATTAATTTTTCAAATTCTGAAGAAAGTGCTTGATCTATTTCATTTTGATATGGTACTGGCTTTCCTGCTTTAGCCGTAATAACCGTTTGAATTGAGTGAATTAATGATTCTTTATCTACTTTTTCTGGATTGTTTGCTTCTGCAAGGGTATCGGTAATTAGATCCACGATTTGCTCATTTGTCACTTTAGTCCAAGATGGGATATTAATACCTTGTGCCACTTGACCTTCAGTTGTATACCATCTAATAAATTTGTATGCAGCTTCTTTATGTTTTGAGTTAGCGGATATCCCCAGAATGTCTCCATCTCCCACCGAATAAGAACCTTTTTCCTCTAATTCATTTTGTGGAAATGGTGCTACCGCAATATTGAACTCAGCAGGAAAGCGCTCTGAACCGCCAAGTTCCGCTGTCATATAAGTACCCGTTATGATCATATCTACTGCTTGTGTAAAGAATTGATCACGATAATTCATTTTTTGAGAAATCATTGAAGAATAAGGCACAGCCGTTTTATCTTCCTTCTCCATTTTTAGGCGCATTGCTAATGATTCTTTATACAATGGGTTGTCCATATTTGAAGTCCCATCCGTTTTCAAGAAACCAGCATCTTTTTCTTGAGACTGTAGTCTTAAGCTCATATAGTTTATCCAAGCCCCATCCCATGGACCATGAAAATAAGTAGCATAGTGACCTTTAGAAGACAACTTTTTAGCATATTCCATAAACTCGTCCCAAGTCCAATTCTTCGGCACTTCAAGTCCAGCAGCAGCTAAACGATCTTTATTTAATAAGACATACCACGCAACAAATTTCCCAGGAAGTCCGTAATATTTTCCGCCAACACTCGTATCAACTTTATATTCTTCTTCCATTTTATAGCCGTCTTGTTCAATATAACTGTCAATCGGTTCTAGCATGCCTAAATTGACGCGCTGTGCATAGTTAGGTGTATTCGTGAACATTATAACATCCATCTCTTCTCCAGAAGCGGCAGCTAAATCAATTTTCTTCAGTGATTCTGCTCCATCCTGTTTTTCACTTAATTGAACAACATCCACTTTGATATCAGGATATTTTTCTTCGAAAGCACTGATTGTTCTCTTCCATGCGTACCCATCTTCAGTTCCATGTGTATAAAATTTAATTGTTTCAGGTTCTCCTTCTTTCCCACTTGGACTTGTGGATTCTTTTTGGCTACATGCAGCTAGTATCCCAATAACTAAAGTGAAGCTTAAAAAAAGTAATAAGAATCTTTTCATTATTCCTTCCCCCCTGAATTCGTTTCATTTCTATTTTTTTCTTTCTGTGAAACCAATTATCCTTTTACTCCACCCATTGCAATTCCTTCAATAACTTGTTTTTGCCCAATGATAAAGACAATTACGAGTGGAAGTATTGCTGAAACAGCAGCTGCCATAATCAAGGAATAGAATTCACCATTTAATGAAGTGAATTTCTGCATAGCTAACTGAATCGTATATAATCCATCTGTTCGTAAGAAAATGAGTGGATTTTGATAATCATTCCATGTCCAAATAAAACGCAAAATCGCGTATGTCGCAATAGCTGGCCTTACAATTGGCAAGGCAATCGACCAAAAAATTCTAAAGTGGCCAGCACCGTCTATTTTCGCTGCGTCAATATAGTCCGAATGGATCCCCATAAAGAACTGCCTTAACATAAATGTACCTAGCACACTAAAACTTCCTAAAAGAATCAAACCGAAATGACTATCGAATAAACCTAAATAACGATATAGAATAAATTGTGGAACTAAGATTGATTGTTGAGGTACCATAAATGTGGTCAAAACGATTAAGAAAAGGAACTTCCCCGCCGGAAAATTCACTTTTGAAAATCCATAAGCTGCCATAGCAGACACGATTACAGAAATCGCGGTTGTAATCACAGTAACTTTTATTGAGTTCCAATAATATAGTGCAAAAGGATATTGCCCTAACCAAACTTCTTTAAAGTTTTCTAATCCATTCCATCTAGTAGGAATCCACTCAACCGGAAATTTAAAAACATCTGCTTCAATCTTAAAGGACGTGGATAGCATCCAAATGAAAGGTAGTAAAAAGGCGATACTGACTACAAAGGTGATAATAGTAATGATTAACTTTCGTAGAGTGAATTTTTTCTCCATGTGTCTTCCTCCCTCAGCGATATTTCAACCAATTATTTAATTTAAAGAGAACACGTTTCAGTAGATTAGTAGTTCACCCATTTTTTCTGCCCTACCCACTGCAATAAAGTGATGATAAGAACAAATACGAATAGGACAACAGCAATTGCGGAAGCATAACCAATTTTCAAATCTACGAATGCGCTTTCATACAAATGCCATACAAGCATGGTTGTTGAATTAATAGGACCACCCTTGGTTAATACAGCAATTAAGTCAAACACTTTAAATGTACCAATAATTCCTGTAATCAAAAGGAAAAACGTTGTTGGAGATAAAGCAGGAAGCATGATGTTCTTAAATTTATCCCAGGCCGTCGCCCCATCCATATCAGCTGCTTCATAAAGTTCTTTAGGAATCGACTGTAAACCAGCTAAAAAGAGGATCATATTAAACCCAATGGCTGCCCAAATTTGAATCAACATCACCGAAATTAGTGCGAAACTGGGATCTGCTATCCATGTAGGTGGGTTTTCGATACCAATTGAGAATAAAAATTGATTAATCGGTCCATCTGTTGGATTAAATAACACTTGCCAAACAACGGCTATGGCAACAATACTCGAAATATACGGCATAAAAAAAGCTACTTTGAAATAACTCTTCATATACACATGCTTATCAATGACAATTGCTATAAACAAAGAGAATATCATCGTTAAAGGAACCGTTAATAAGAAAAGTAAATTATTGGCTACTGATTTAAGAAACCCTTCATTTTCAAACAATGCTTTGAAATTATCGAAGCCTACCCACTTTATTTGCGCAATCCCCATAATAAAGTTCCAATCTGCAAAGCTTAGTATAAAAGTTGCAATAATTGGCAGAAGCGTTAAAATTCCAACCCCTATTAACATCGGAGATACAAACAATAGACCTGTTAGATTTTCTTTTTTTTCAATTCCACTTTTCTTTTTGATTTTTACAGATTTAGCATTTTCTACAACATTTCCAATCACACTTTTCGCTTCAACACTCATATTACCTTCCCTCCCGAGAGTATCATTTGCTAAAACTTTAGTTATGGATGGCCAATTGAGATTTTCCTTGCTTTTGTATTTTTTTTTGTTCGGTCTCCTATTTTCCTAATTAGATGCATGGAGAAAAACATGAGCACGCACCCTAAACCGCTTGCAAAAAAGAGAAAGCCTGCCATTGGTAGTAAGAAGCTTATCAACATTAAAGAGGCAACCGATAACATCATGATAAAAGTATAATGAGGGTAGGTGATTCCTATTAGAAAAGCTAATTTAATAGTAGTAAACACCTTTCCATCTACTTGAAGATATACCGGAACCACGTACAACAATGTAATCCCGAATACGAAACCACTTCCTAGCAGAACTCCTTTTGTAATCATCCCCAAGGTACCTGAGAGTTGGTTTGTAAATAGCCAGTCCATGTAAAAAACGATAGAAATGAAAAATAATATGATACCCAATCGATTTGCTTTTAAAAATTCCTTTCTATATATGTTCAAAAAAACATTGAAAACCCTTACATTTTTCCCTTCATGAATCCATTCCTTGAGTACTGAAAACAAAGCAACTGTAGCAGGGAATATACCAGCGATTACTAGTCCAGCGATCGTGAAAACAATCCACAATAGATTAAGATAAAGTAATCTAATTATCCAATCACATACAACATATACATTGTTCATAAATCTAGAAGATCCTATCATTTACACCCCCTTATGTTTATTGGCTACACTAATTATTGTATGAGAATTATTAATAGAATCATATAGATTTTTTTTACCTAATTGAAATTATTTTGACATTTCTTAATTTTTATATCGACGGATTGTAAGTAAGTCGTTAGTAAAGGTAATTCTAAAAAAGGAATCAGAAGCCGAAAAAGACATTTGTCTAAATTCGGTTCCTGATTCCTTGATTTTATACCGTTATTTTATTTCTGTTTTTTTCCCTTTCAATTAAAACCAATCTGCATAACCAATTTTTCTCAAGTGTTCAGCAGACGTTTGCAGGCAATCGAATGGATCACGGCCATATGTATTATCCTGTTCTACTAAGAAATACTGTGCGCCACTTTCTAGTCCAGCTTCAATAATGGCATTCATATCAAGGTTACCTTCACCAAGTTCTGCAAATTCAATCGTATTTGTGAAGATATTCATGAATTTAGCCATATCATTAAAGTCCACTTCACTTAAATCCATTTGTCCAATTCGATAATCTTTCAAGTGTAATAGCGAAATACGACCTGCGTATTGTTTAATAAACTCAACAGGATTTACGCCAGCTCTTTGAATCCAGTGAACATCTAACTCAAAACCAAGCTTAGTCGTGTTATTTTTTATCAAATCTAATAGATATTCTCCATCGTATTTTTGGAATTCGAGATGATGAGTATGATAGTATAATTCAATACCATGTTCAGCTAATCTCTCTGCCATGATTTCAGCTTTATTAATAAAATCCATGATTTTATCTTTATCGCCCATTACAGTCAACGGCAACATACCGATACGTAAGAAATTACAATCTAATGTTTTGCAATCATTCACAATTTTTTCAAAATCATCTGTCAATGTTTCGCCTGGAGCGCCTGGTAACATTGGTTCTAGGGCAGCAGACATCGCAGCAATTTTGATATCAAAGTCAAAACTCGCTCTCTTTAACTCAGATACGTTTTCTTCAGTCATTGGAATTTGTGATACTTCGACAGCGTGATATCCAAGTTCATTTATTTTTCTCATTGTTTCATAAGCACCTAGTTCTTCGACTTTGCCTTTAAGCATCATCATTTGAACGCCAATTTTACCTTTTGTCATTCTGTCAAACCTCCAATTTAATTTCTTTTTTTAACTCTGATGATTTGCGAATCGCATCAATCATTTGAATCGATGTTAGTGCATCTTTAGCATGAACATAATTCTGCATGTTGTTTTCTATACAGGAATGGAATTTATGAATTAATTTTGTATGGCTTGCGCCGTAATAGAATTTTGTTCCAGGCAATTTTTCGTCTTCTATTATCTCTTCTTTTCTACCATTTTCATTTAATCTTGTTAAAATGCTATCTTTGATTGTGAATTTTTCCTTTTCAAAGACGACTTGAAGTTCAACACTGGAATTCCCCGAATTAGCAACCGTTGCAAAAAATAGACCGGAAGCACCGCTTTTGAACTTGATGTTGGCAGTAGCTGTGTCTTCCACTTCAATGCCATAATCCAATAAATTGTCAATAGATCCCCTGATGGATGCAATTTCACCGCCGATCAGTTGCATTAAATCTAAAGTATGAAGTGCCTGGTTAATCATGACTCCTCCACCGGCATACTCCATTTTGCCCCGCCACGGTTTCGCATCATAATAATCTTTCGGTCTAAACCAGGAAACTATTCCCTTAATACCGATTATTTTGCCATATTGTCCGCTAATAACAAGTTCTTGAAGTTTTTCAAAAGACTCATTCAATCGATTCTGAAGACAGACACCAATTTTAACTTCCTTGTTGTCCTGCTCAAGTTTTACTAGCTCATATCCCTCTTCTGTGTTCAATGATAAAGGTTTTTCTTGAAATACATGAACTCCCTTTTCAACACATGCTTTTGTTACAGGGAAATGAAGATGATGTGGCAAGCAATTATGCACACAATCCAGCGATTCTTTATCAAGTAATTCCTGATAATCTGTATAAAAATTCACACCAGGTACAGTATCATTTAATGTTTGATCAGTATCACATACCGCTACTAGTTCAACATTTGGATTAGATATAATAGCTGGGATATGGATTTTGGATATATCTCCAAGTCCAATAACTGCTACTTTAAGCATACGCCCAACTCCTTTTTAAACGAACTCATGACCAATCTAGCCATGAGTTCATTGAATATTATATTTATTGTTTAACAGGACTCTTTTTTTCTTCTTCAATCTTTTTGTTTAATTCAGCAAAGTATAAGTCTTCATCAACTGGAAGCTCAACTTCTTTACCTAACCAGCTTGATAGATGGATCGCATTAGCAAACGCAACACCATGTATACCATCGCTACCAGGTGCAATTAGTGGTGTACCTTCTACAATATTTGCAGCGAAGTTTTCCAAAACAGAGATATGTTGTCCACCCCATACACTTTCAAATTCAAGCACTTCTTCAGTGTAAATATCTGATAGACCTTTACCAGTGAAAATGGACATTACATCTGCCCAGCTCATAGTAGCACTCATTTCAGATTCAGGTGTGTTAAGTCTTTTAATTGTAATTTTCTTACTATCATCCACAACAATTTTTCCTTTATCACCCAAAATTTCAAAACGGTCAGTACCCAAAATATCATGTGTGCACGTAATAAATACTCCGGTTGCTCCATTCCCATAGTCAAGCAATGTTGTTACTTCATCCTCAACAGCGATATCTCTTTGATAGCCGTATTTTACGTTAGAATAAACTTTTTTAGGCATACCACAAATCCATTGAAGCAAGTCAAGTTGGTGTGGTGCTTGGTTTACTAATACACCACCGCCTTCTCCTTCCCATGTTGCTCTCCAGGCACTTTGGTCATAATAACCCTGTGGTCTCCACCATGTTGTAATCATCCAGTTTGTACGACGGATTTTTCCAATTTCACCATTATCAATAATCTCTTTTACTTTTTGATAAAGTGGATTTGTTCTTTGGTTGAAGAAAATACCGAAAGTCAACTCTGGTTTTGATGCTGCAAATTCATTTAATTCTTTTACTTGCTTCGTATAAACACCTGCTGGTTTTTCTACCAATGCATGGATATCTCTTTGTAATGCTGCGATTCCGATTTCTGGGTGTAAGTAATGTGGAACAGTTGTAACGACTGCGTCAACATTACCGCTCTCAAGCATGTCAATATAGTTATCATAGAATGGTACGTTTGGATACTTTTCTGCACACATTGCCTTTTTAGCTGGATCAATATCACAAATAGCTCCAATTACCATGTTTTTCACTTTTCCTTCTGAAATAAATCCAGCATACGTTCCACCTTGCGCACCAATTCCGATAATTCCTAATCTAACCGTTTTCATAATGATTTCTCCTCGCTCTTTATATTTTTAAGTATTTCTAATAATGAATCATATTGAAGTTTGTATCCTCCAGCACCATCAAGCCCTTTGTTATCCTTAATCACTTCTGTAGCATCCTCAAGTTCTAAATCCTTTAATGAATCAAATAATACAAGATGCGGCTCAAGTGTTAAAAAGCCTTTGTAACCGCTTTGGATAAACTGGGCAAGTAACTCAGGTATGTTCCCTTCGCCAGTACCACACACAACGTTTTCACTATCTGTTGTTACAGCATCCTTGATGTGAATATAAACAATCTCATCTTTTAGCAAATCGTAACAATCCATAGTGTCTTCACCACACTGCACAAAGTTTGCAAAGTCGAAGATCCCTTTAAAATATGGAGAATCAACCGCCTTCAGAATCTCGTGACAGCGTTTTGCTATGTCACCATAGATATCCTTTTCATTTTCATGCAATAAAATAACATTATATTTTTCTGCAATAGCAGCAAACTCTGTTATTTTCGTTATTACTTCACTACTATATTGATCGGCATTTTCACCTTTTGGAATATAGAAGCTGAAGATACGGATATATTTACAATCTAATAAATTACTAATTTGACAAAGCTCGTCCAACATCACTTTTTGTTTTGCGAAACCTTCTTCATCGTTAATAAACACTTTGCCAATGGGCGACCCTATTGAAGAAACACGGATGCCTGCATTTTGAAGACGTGGTAGTACAGTTTCTTTTATCTCATCTACGTTGAAATCTCCAATATTTTTACCGTCAATCCCACGTAATGATATATAATGCATACCTAGTTTTGCGACAACTTCAAGCTGAGTATCAAAATCAGACGAGATTTCATCTGAAAAACCTGAAATCATTAAGTCTTTAACCATATTCATTTATGCGTGTTCCTCCTTCATGCTGAATATCAATCGTTTGAAAGATTAATTTTGGGAATTACTTGCTTGAATTTGTTTATTTTTACGATAATGTGATGGCGTAATGCCCACTTTATCTTTAAAAAACCGACTAAAATGCGATACACTCTCAAATCCCGAAGCACGAGATACCTCTGCTAGAGATTGGTTTGGTTCCATTTCCAACAAATACTTCACTTGATTTAGACGACATCCCATCACATACTCCATCACTGTAAACCCTGTGACTTCTTTAAAAACATGTGAGACATAGTACTTGCTCAGATTCAACTCCGTCGCCATACGATCTAAACTAATCTTTTCGGCAAAATGGGCATCTATCCATGAGGCAATGGCCTCAGCGTGATGTTCCTTTTCCGTTTTTTCGCTTATCACATGAGCTAAATCTTTTTGACTCATTTTATAAATTTTCAACAATAATTGAACTAACTCAATCTTGACTTCAGCTTCAACTAACTCGCTTTTTTGATCTGTTTGTTGTCTCAGTTTATTACTGTACGAAAGCAAGCTCGCTATCCGCTCGATCTTTCCATCAACAAATCTTCCTGATTCATCATACCCGGTACGAAGCAAGAAATTGTTCAGCTTTTGAAACGGATCCAATAAATTGGGCAGTCCAAGAACAGACAATAATTCCTGCAGCCAAGTCGGAGAAAAATGAATAACACTCCTCGTATACGTACTTACTAAACGAGGGTTCGGTTTATGCAAAGTTAAACCATCCAAGAGAATAATGTCACCCGGTTGCAATTCATAAATCCGATTGTTAATTAAATACTTACATTCTCCTGCATGAAAAAAATAAATTTCATATTCGTGGTGAGAATGAAAAGTAAATGAAGGAGTTAGCATTCCTTGCATTCTATACTGGCCATATATCCATTCATCCATCTTCCTCACACCTTTACGAAAACGCTATCAATTATGTTGATATAACTGAAGCTACTTTTATTTTAATGGAATTTTTAATAAAAAACATTCTCTAAAACTGCTTAGATTCCAATGTTATTTGACTCATATTGCTTTCTTTATTGAAACCTCAGTACAATACAAGAGAAAACAGGGACAAACCTTGCATGTATGGATCTAGGTTTGTCTCTGTTAAGATTTCACAATACCTTTTTATGATTTTACAATAAATTTTAATTCTGGTCACTTTATTGATAATTTATTCTAACTATTTTGGATGGATAATATTATTTCAAACCTTTAGAAGGAGTATCGTAACCATTAGTACTGATGTTTTCAAGAATCTACTGGTATATAGAAAAATTGTTAGAAATAAAAGGAAAATAAAAATTAGACGCATATAATTTACATCTAAAAGTATTTTTCCTTTAACATTCTATATAATTCTTTATTTTTTTATGTTATTGCCCCCCTTTCATATTATAATGTCAACCCAAAAAAGTTTCTGAGTAATCTTATAATACGAAAGAGACAAGTAAGATGAAGAAGGGATGCCAATAACATTGGCGAAATAATATGTGATACCTTTTTTAAAAGTAGGTATCTCCTCACTACTCCATAAATCAATAAACTAATAAGTTTCTGAGATTGTCAAATAAAGGGGGAATAACAAGTGAAAAAAATTATTAATAAACCTGAAACTCTCGTCATGGAGATGTGCAATGGGATGGTCATGGCTCATCCCGAACTCGAGTTCTTAAAAAAGTATAAGATAATTAAGAAAAAAGAATTGAACGAAAATAAGGTAACCCTAATTAGCGGTGGTGGTAGTGGCCATGAACCGGCACATGCCGGGTTTGTCGGAAAAGGAATGCTAGATGCTGCAGTATGCGGAGACGTGTTTGCTTCCCCTTCACAGATACAGGTATATCAGGCGATTAAAGCAACCGCCAGCAAACAAGGTACTCTACTGATCATTAAGAATTACAGTGGGGATATAATGAACTTTAAAAATGGAGCCTACTTAGCTACCGAGGATGGCATTCAAGTAGAATATATCAGAGTAGATGATGATATTGCAGTAGAAGACAGTCTCTATACAGTAGGACGTCGTGGCGTTGCAGGCGTTGTATTGGTACATAAAATAGCCGGAGCAGCAGCAGCAGAAGGTAGGGATCTGATGCAGGTCAAAACCGTAGCGGAAAAAGCAGCGACAAATGTTCGAACCATTGGTCTAGCACTAACCTCCTGTACGGTTCCTGCTAATGGATCGCCCACTTTCAAATTAAATGAGGATGAGATGGAATATGGTGTAGGCATTCATGGAGAGCCAGGCATAAAACGGGAAAAAGTTTCGACCGCAGACGAATTGGCCTTACGCATGACAACTGACCTTCTGAAGGATTTAGGATTAGATGATGATGTTCCTTCAGAAATTGCTATCCTAGTAAACGGCTTTGGTGGTACACCATTGCAAGAGCTTTATCTTTTTAACAATGCGGTTTCTCGCGAGTTGAATAAAAGAAATATACGAATTGATCGAACCTTTGTCGGTAATTACATGACTAGTATTGATATGGCCGGAATTTCCCTGACAGTGATGAAACTAGATGATGAGTTGAAAACATTGCTATCTAGAGAATGTCATACACCTGCTTTTAGAGTAGATGGACCAATTGAGAGTGTGGAATACGTTGACATTAGGGATCCCGTAGAGAAGAAGCCTGTTTTTTTCGAGACAGAAACAGCAATAGAACACGCTATAATCAAGGATAAGGTAATCACATTAGATAATATCATCTATCTTGTAGATAAAATGAGTGAAGTCATTATCAAGAACGAAGTGCCATTCTGCGAATTGGATACATATGCAGGCGATGGCGACTTTGGGATGAGCATCTCCAAGGGATTCAAGCAATTAAAACGAGAATGGAGCATGATTTTGGATCAAGAGCGCTTACATATAGGGAACTTTCTCGATGCGTGCTCTATGATTATTATGGAACATTGTGGAGGTGCTTCTGGTCCAATTTGGGGTGCAGCTTTCCGAGCTGCTAGTAAGGCTACGGAAGAGAAAATGGAATTAACAGTAAGAGAGTTTGCTGAAATGTTGCATGCTTCAGTCAAGGGAATACAGTTCATTGGCGAGCGATCTTTCGGAAGAGGAGCAGAGGTAGGCGATAAAACCCTTGTGGATGCGCTTGTGCCTTGTGCAAATTCTTGGTCAGAAAGTGCAGCTGCTGGTGTGGACTTTAAGACCGCTTTTGAAAAAGGGGCATTGGCGGCTGTTGAAGGAGCCGAATATACAAAGGAAATCGTAGCTCGAATGGGCCGTGCTGGTACGGTTGGAGAAAGAAGCCTGGGTTATCCTGATGCTGGCGCCTTTGCTCTAGGTATTATTTTCACAGAACTTTCACGCAGTTTAAGATAGTACTAGGTATGTTTACTCTCGCAGATCATTATTGGTCTTCGTGTATTGGTTAGTATTAACATGTTATGTAGGACACCTCTTTTGTATGGTAAGCACGTTTCTCAATAAAACCATGCACTAGGGTGTCTTTTTATCGTTACTTTAAGCCCTTTTTCCGAGGTGTTGGGACTACATATTAAAGAATTTTATATAAAGGGTAAGGAAGAATGATGAAAATCTATATCAATCCAATAGCTAAAAAAGAATAAAGCAAGATGGTTATTATATAATCCCCTTTTAAAGCATTGTATCTTAATTACCTTTTCTACCCCTAATTCTTTTTGAACTTCCCATATTGGTTTACCTGGCGTATATGGTTTGATATTATCCAATGCTTTCCGCTTCTTAATCTGATTGACGGTGTACACCAACACATCATCCCCAATTAATAAAGTAATTCCTTTAAAACACACTATAAAAACTAATCAAAATAAGTGTGAATCAATTCACACACCCAACCATTTTTAGGGTTAATGTGATTTGTAGGTAGCCTACTCTTCTATCTTAATGAATTTAAATGATTTTTAATCATCCACTTCAATACTTTTTTCCCCATCCATTTACTCCTAGACCATAAAAAAGAGAATCATGAATGAAATCATGCTTCCGGAATTTCAATGGTCTCACCTGGTTCCAGTTCCTTCATGATCTGTACCATATCGAGCTGAGTATATTCTGTGTGCTTTTTCAACGTTCCATTTTTGAAATACTCTGGTTCCGGTTTTTTCACATAAATACGTGTATTTAATTTCAATCGATATATATAATAGGCTCTCAACTCATGAATCGCTTGTAAATCTCGCAAATTAAAATAACCTAAGTTACGCAGGCAAAAATCACCTGCCTCACATTTTCAAGGCTATCCGTACCATATGTTTTGTCGTTATTTTTTCCTGACCCTAGCTGCACATTTAAGAATTGGCCACTAAGCAGATCGTATTCAAGTTGGATTTTCACACCAGCCCTGCTACTACTCCCTCCAGAGCCTTGATAATCAGTGGCGAAGGAATCAGGTAGCTGAAACACCGTCGCATCTAGAATCCGAATACGTTTGAAAACAGAAATGATACGTGAAGTTCGCGATTTTGTCGCACAGAGTTTCTGTGTACGGAGTAAAGTAAAGACCTCTCGAAGTAATGGATTAAAGTGTTGATTCAGTCCTTCTGGGCTCATGAGTACGCCCGTCGAAGCCTCTTAATCGACTATATAGTGTAAGCGATGCGCTAGCGACTTCTTGGCTGAGCCAAACGCAAAGGGCGATGAGTTCGTCTTCTTGATATTTACTGGATCGCTGCACAAAACCAACTTATTTGGCGAGATCTTGTAGGACTATTGGAAATAGAAAGCATTGTAATTCTTCAGAAAGCGAGAGGTCCATGAAAAAACGTCATCCTTTTCGAGTAGTTTACTGAAAGAATAACGCTTTTTTATTTTGGGGGAAATTCGTTTCATTAGCTTGATGGGCATGGGGTACCACCAGTAAAACGTGAATTTACAATGTGAAGGAAATACCAATATTAAAAAGCCCAATTTCTCAGCTTTAAATTGAGAAATTGGGCTTTTTTTCATTACTTTTATATCCAAAACACAGGATATTTTCTATTACTTCGTAAATTATTAATTAATAATGCGATCAACACAATAATAATGGATCCTGTTAATACTGGCGTAAATAAAGATTCCCATGAGTAAGCACCAAACATTACAATGATTGGATCTGCCCCGGCGGGAGGATGGGTTGTTTTGGTTAACATCATCAAACCGATAGCTAATCCTACTCCTAAGGCCAGAGACCATGGTTCATTTCCAAATATATGATAAACAACTAATCCTATTAAAGTTGAAATGAAGTGTCCGCCTATGATATTTCTAGGTTGTGATAAAGGAGAATGCCAAAGCCCAAATGCTAATACACAACTTGCACCAAACGAAGCTATTAACCATGGGGTAGATGTAAAGCTTGTTAATAATCCAAGAATAAAGATCGTAATAAATCCACCTATCAATCCAGTTATAACATCTTTCACATTTACTTTCAGAGGACTCTTTCCTCTTCCCCTCATTTTAATTAGGTAAGATGGGACGTTGTGTTGGGTTATTTCTTCTGGCTGCTCCTTCAAAGCTAGATTTCCTTCTGTATTCAAAAGATGTTCACTCCTTGCTAATATACACACTATACTATAGTACAATTATTTGAAATAAATTAAAAGTTCCTACATGAAAGAAGTAAAACAAAATGAAAAGAGCATTCATGTTTTATATTCTATTTCCAATAAAGTTATTTTTTATCTGCCGTTTACTTGACCCAGAAGTTTTTGATAAAAATCCTTTTTCTTGTTCTTTTGTACATCGCCAAGATCCTTCCTACTTTGGAAGTTTAGTTCAAATTGGACAACAGGTTTATTTTCCTTCTAGCATGAAGATCTTCGAAAAGCAAGGACGAGGATATCAACTCATTCAGGATGATATTTGCGTTCAACTATTCGGTTAATGTACAGTAACCGAATTAAGAGTTTAACTTCTTGAGTTGTCCAAACACCACTTGAAACGAATCCAAAGTTTACAATTCCTGCATTGATTACACTTTATTAATAAATGACATTCTTCCGTTTATGATTCGCTGAGCCTTATCATAAGTAAGTGAGGTTTTTCTACCAAGAAATTTAATTTGTACTTATCGTGTCTAGTAATATTAACTAGGATTTATACATTAGATAAATTTGATCGGCAATATAATCAGCACTTAAATGTAAGCCATTTTTTAACCACCACATAATGACACCGACTAAAGAAGCTGTTTTAATTTCTAATTCGATATAAATTTTCGGAGTGGTTTTGTTACTGTTAATTCTACGTATTTCAATCAATTTTTTCATCAGGTTAAACAGATGTTTTTCAAATTGTTCAATTTGAAAAAGTACGAGTAGATGATGTCTTTGTGTATAAAGATAATCTAGTAATTGAATTAATCGTTTTTTTTCATTGATGTCTTGCACTTGAATGAGCGCTTCAATTTTATCAGTTAACTCACGTAAAATGTCATTTGTTAATTGAGCAATCAAATCGTCCATATCTTGATAGTGTAATTAGAATGTTGTTCGATTTAATAAAGCTTTTTGCGTCACTTTTTGCACAGATAATTGATTAATGGATAATCCCTCATTTAATAGAGTTAATACAGCGTTTTTTAACATTTCTTGTGTTCTAATGGCACGAGGATCTTCTTTTTTAGTCATTTTTCACATTTCTGTCTATCATATTTGATTTTATATACAATTTATTTTTTATTGTTGATTAGTCGACAGTGAGTCTTATATTGTTCATGGTCAACTAAGTAAATTTCTTGTTATGATACTTTTTAGACATCGTGTCGATGAAACTATCATAGCGTTAGGAGTTCAATTATGCAAAACGAAATATCTGATCGAAAGAAGAAGCTATTGCTGATTGCAGGATGCTTTTTTTCTACATTAAATCAAACATTACTCAATGTAGCATTGAGCGATTTAATGGTTATTTTTAATGAAACGATTTTCGACACGTCAATTGTTTATTAGCTCGATGTTGTTTTTATTAGTCGGTTCTATTATTGCTGCGAGTGCCATGAATTTTGGTGTGTTATTAGCAGGGCGTATGGTTCAAGCTGTCGGTGCTGGTATTATTATTCCGTTAATGATGACAGTCATTGTTTTCTTATATCCAATGGAAAAGCGCGGTTCTGTAATGGGGAAAGTAGGGTTTGCGATTATTTTCGCTCCAGCCATTGCCCCAACAGTTGCGGGGTTTATCGTTGAATTTATGTCATGAAGATGGCTATTTATTGGCTTAATTCCATTTGTGGCATTAATTATTTTAATTGCGTATAAGTATTTATTGAATGTAGCAGAGGCGACAAAGGTAAAATTAGATGGATTAAGTGTCATTTACTCCACAATTGGCTTCGGATTTTTACTATTTGGCTTTAGTAGTGCAGGTAGTCAAGGTTGTGGCGACTGGCTTGTTGTACAACAATTGGATTAGAACTTGTGGTTACGGTGCTATCTTGTCAGCGTCAACTGTCATCTAGCGATCCACTGTTAAATTTATCGGTATTTCAATATAAAATGTTCTCGATGACGACGTTTGTGAATATCGCGATTACGGTTTTAATGTATGCCGATTTAAATGCCTTACCTAAAGAATTGGCTTCACATGGCTCAGCTATTAACAATACGATTCGTCAATTAGCAGGAGCAATTTGTACGGCAGTCATTGTGACGATTTATTCGATACAATTAACAAAAGTTTCAATTAAAACAAGTGAAGGTTATGCGACAGCTGCGAATACGTCCTATTTCTTTATGTTTGTAGTGGCACTTATTGTATTTATTATTGTTTGGTTTGTTCAAAAAAATAAAAGAGGGACAAATTAGCAATTTAGTTAGTATTTAAAACCGCACTTAGACCACTCACGGTGAGGGCTTATTAATTGAAAACTGTTAGCTGTAATCGAAAAATCAGTTTTTAATTCTTTTTCAAAAAAGAGTAGTTTTGACTTTTCCATTAAAACTGGGCGATTATTTGTATCAAATAAAAGATCGTCATTTTCTTCCGCAGAAGAGACAAACCATAAAGTCGGCATTCCGCCAGCACATCCGAAAAACTCGTGTTCGTCGATTTCGTATTTTATTTTTAATATTCCTTTCTGTTCTCCGATTTTTTTGTTTAGTTCTTCTATCGCACTGTCTGTTATGGTGATATTCAAACCGCATGCTCCCTTCACTCTTTTCATCAATGAATAGAGTTTACTGTATTTATAAAAAGTATGTTTTGATATTTTGTACGTATCATTCGGTACAAACGCAGTCAAACATACTTTATTTATTATTGGCAAACAAAATATTTAGCATGGAAATATAACCCTTTGATCTTAACAACCATTTTTCTTGAAGAAACCTACTAGTGTCTAAGGGTATAGTCTTGTATCTTAGCAAAAAGAGCAGGAGCATCATTAGAAGATATGCCTGCTCCAATTTGTAATATTTAAGCAATTTAGGTGAATTTGCTCCTGAAGGATTCAAAGGCTATTCAGTATTTAGTGCTGCTTCCACTAAAGAAGGAAAACTCACTGCTAAATTTAAAGAAATTATCGCGACTGCATCTAGAATAGCCAGTCAATGTCCATATTGCATCGACGTTCATACTAAAAAGGCAGAAAAACTCGGTGCAACAAGTGAAGAACTCGCAGAAGCTATTATCGTTACTTCCGCATTACGCGCAGGTGGTTCCTATGCACACACGGCTAGTATGATTCAAAGTTATCAAGATTGTGGTTGTGTTATTATGTCTTCTAAAATACAGGAAATTATACGAATAGCTAGAGAGGTTATACACTCCAAGGTCTACCAAACGACATCAGTCAGCGATATTATGGCAGCTACTAATATAGGAAAAGGACAATTTTACCATCACTTTCAATCAAAACATGATCTTGGATTAGCTGTTGTAGAAGATCTAGTCAAAGATTGGGAAATACAGTTAATAATTGGAATTTTGAATAATTCAGATGACCCTATTACTAAGTTAAATCGTATGCTCAAATGGGCCAAGACAAGTCATGCAGAAATGGAAATTAAGTACGGATATGCAATGGGAAATTTGGCAATTGAAATGAGTGTCCAAGATGAGGAATTTCAAGTGAAAATTGAAGAATTTTTTTAATCATTGGATAAACTCAGTCACTGATATTTTAACGGAAATGATTGAGAATCATCAGTTAGATGAATCAATTAATCTGAAAAAAAACGCAGAATCCATTGTGCCATGATTGAAGGCGGAATTTTACTATTGGTAAGCCGACAAAATACCCCAGTTTTACACGATGTTTTTGAAGTGATTAAACAACAGTATCATTTAGATTAAAGACAAAAAGTTAAGACAAGACTTACTAACGGATGGTTAGTAGGTCTTTATTTCGTTTCGCTATTATATTTATTGCTTCTACACATTCTCAATTGCTGGTTCTACAGCACTTAATTGTTATAAATCACTTCTAAAAAATTTATTATTTAATTAAATATATATGTCCCTTAAAAGCAAATTGAGCACAATTCTTTCTGCAAGATAGATCCCTATAATACGTATTTTCAAAGGTATTAATCTAAAATCTGCACCAAAAGAAAATGACTCAGAATGTCTTTGATAAGGAATATGAAAACAAATTCTCAACAAGCATTTAATTTTTATAATGAACCATATATTAATCTTTTATCAATCAAAGTGTTCATGCGAAATTAATATCTGAAAGATTGGGTCATTCTAGTATTGGTATTACCATGGATACTTACAGACATACGTTGCAATCCGTAGACCAACAAGCAACTTGAAATTGGATAGTCTATTCAAATGTAATCCATCATACTTTATTGACAAACTGTTGACGGAATTGGTCAAGAACATATTCAAATGGGTTAGATTCAAACAATATGAAAAAGGACAAAACCTTTATACATAAGGTTTCGTCCTTTTTCTCATTTCTATTCTTACTTACTCGCCCATCCAGTTTGTATGGAACACGCCTTCTTTGTCCACACGTTGATATGTGTGTGCACCAAAGTAATCGCGTTGAGCTTGTAAAAGATTAGCTGGTAAAGTTTCAGTACGATAGCTATCATAATAAGCAATTGCGCTCGCGAATGATGGTACTGGGATTCCACTCTCAATAGCCAACGTTAGAACTTCACGCAATGCAGTTTGGTAACTTTCAGCAATCTCTTTAAAGTATGGATCTAATAACAAGTTTGCCAATTTAGGATCTTGGTCATATGCATCTTTAATTTTTTGTAGGAATTGAGCACGGATGATACAACCACCGCGGAAAATCATCGCGATATCACCATAGCTTAGATTCCAATCATATTCTTCTGATGCTGCGCGCATTTGTGCAAATCCTTGAGCATATGAAACAATTTT
The DNA here is from genome assembly GCF_053653995.1 of Peribacillus sp. JNUCC 23. Next base: position 2,042,717 of record NZ_CM132202.1, on the reverse strand, counting down.
ACTTAAATAAAGTGCTTTACGTACTGCTTCAATTAACTCTTCTTTTTTACCTTTAAATGCTTCAACTTTAGGTCCTGTTAACAATTTACTTGCTTTGACACGCTCATCTTTCATTGCAGAGATAAAGCGAGCAAATACTGATTCTGTAATAATCGGAAGTGGAACACCTAAATCTAAAGCGTTTTGACTTGTCCATTTACCTGTTCCTTTTTGTCCAGCCGTATCAAGGATCATATCAACAAGTGGTTTTCCTGTTTCTTCGTCCACTTTTGTAAAGATATCAGCAGTAATTTCGATTAAATAGCTGTCTAACTCACCTTTATTCCACTCTGCAAACACATCATGAAGTTCTGTTGCACTTAGACCAAGTACGTTTTTAAGAATAAAATATGCTTCACAAATTAATTGCATATCCCCATATTCAATTCCGTTATGAACCATTTTTACATAATGGCCAGCACCGTTCGGTCCAATATATGTAACACAAGCATCGCCTTCAACTTTTGCTGAAATGGCAGTTAAGATTGGTTCCACAAGCTCGTATGCTTCTTTTTGTCCACCTGGCATAATCGAAGGTCCTTTTAACGCTCCTTCTTCACCACCAGAAACGCCTGTACCGATGAAGTGAATACCTGTAGGTGCTAGTTCTTTATTACGTCTAATTGTATCTTGGAAGAAAGTATTTCCACCATCCATAAGGATGTCGCCTTTTTCAAGATATGGTTTTAATGAATCGATCGTTGCGTCTGTCGCTGCACCAGCTTTAACCATTAAAAGAATTTTACGTGGCTTTTCTAATGAGTTAACAAATTCTTCAACTGTTTTTGCACCAACGAAATTTTTTCCTTCTGCTTCGTTCTTTAAAAACTCTTCTGTTTTATCATATGAACGATTGAAAACAGAAACAGAATATCCACGACTTTCAATATTTAATGCAAGGTTTTTCCCCATTACTGCTAAACCGATAACTCCAATTTGTTGTTTTGACATATCGAATTCCTTTCTTGACACATTAGTTTTTTTGTTAAAGCATGATATGAGTTCTCTTATACCATTTTACATAAAATTGGTCGAATAAGACAGAAATATCTAATATAAAGTTTAGATAAAGTTTAACACTCTCATTACATCATTCTGTAGTAATTGGGTATAACATCTTTATCACGCCTTTAAATTCATAACATCGATGTTAGTGTTTACTCAATTGATTATAATTAATTTGGTTAAATCCAAAAAAATACTATCGTTGCTTTTTCAAAATATTTAAGGGTATGTAAGAGGCAATGAAAAAGATCTTCTTTTCAACTTGTGAATAGGAAAACTTTTTCTGGAATTTGCCTATTTCAATCGTTTTAGTAGCTTAAATTTGAACAAAGCATTATTAATTTGTTTATTAAACAAATTAACTATAATATATAGATAATTTAACATTTTTCTTATTGTTAGTCAATTAACTCATGTAGAATTTTCGAGAAAAACCGTTTTATTTATTATTGTACGTATTCTCAGTTGATTTTGGCTCGCACGAATAAATAAGAATATTGACTACTGTAAAGACCCTTTTTGGACTACTTACTACGAAATCCTAAAGCACTATGAAAAAAACCAGGCATTTGCCCGGTTTCAAGAAGTTTACTCAACTTAATCTTATCTCTCCAAAAAATATCTTTCAGCGTTGTTATATCCAATATTCCTAACCATTTGTTCAAGGTAAGCCGTGTCGTTAGGAGCTTTACCTTCCTCTACCCAATTTCCTAGGATATTACATAAAATCCGACGGAAATAATCATGACGCTCATAAGAAAGGAAGCTACGTGAGTCTGTCAGCATACCGACAAAATGGCTAAGTACGCCAACATTAGCTAAATCTTTCATTTGTCTTTCCATTCCATCGATGTGGTCGTTAAACCACCATCCAGACCCAAATTGAATTTTCCCTGGAACACCTTCTTCGTAGAAGTTCCCCATCATTCCAGCGAGCACAGCATTATCTTTTGGATTTAAATTATAAAGAATGGTTCTAGGCAACGCATCTTGCTGTTCTAGTGCGTCAAGGAAATGTGACAACCCTTCTGCTACATTTGCCTCACCCACTGAGTCAAAGCCTGTATCTGGGCCAATCAGTTCCTTCATTTTTGTGTTGTTATTACGAATTGCTCCCATGTGCAGCTGCATCACCCATTGTTTTTCAGCATACATTTTTCCAAGTTCTTTTAAAAGGAATGAACGATATGCGACGATTTCATCCTCTGAAAGTTGTGCGCCACTAAGTCGTTTATTGAAAATCATTTCTGCTTCTGATTTCGTTGTTTCCTTATAAAACATCTTTGGAATATCATGATCAGATGCGCGGCCACCGTTCTCATGGAAGAATGCAACTCGTTGTTTAAGTCCATTCAATAAACCATCCAGAGAACTAGATTCAAAACTTGAAACTTGTGCCAATTTTTCAAGCCAACTTTCAAATGTTGGACGTTCTATAAAAAGTGCTCCATCTGGACGGAATGTTGGAGCGATGATAGCTGTAAATGTTGAATCATCTTTTAGTAATTGATGATATTCAAGATTTGACACTGGATCATCTGTAGTTCCGATAAATTTAACATTTGATTTTTCAATAAATCCTCTTGCTCTGTATTCTGGCTGTTGCAATTTCTCATTACATTCTTCCCAAATCTCACTTGCTGTTTCTGGACTAAGGCTTTTTTCAATACCGAAATATGATTTTAATTCCATATGTGTCCAATGATAAAGTGGATTGCCAATTAAATGAGGTACGGTTTGTGCCCATGCTGCAAATTTTTCATAATCCGATGCGTCACCAGTAATGAATCTTTCACCTATCCCGTTCATACGCATGGTTCGCCATTTATAATGGTCTCCAGCAAGCCATAATTGTGTAATATTTTCAAAAGGCTTATTTTCCCACACTTCTTGTGGATTTAAATGGCAGTGAAAGTCAAAAATCGGTAGTTGATAGGCTGCATTTTCATATAAACTTACTGCAGTAGCTGAATCTAGTAAAAAGTCTTTGTCTAAAAAATTCTTCAAAGTTTTCTCCTCCAAATTTTGTGATAAAACTTATATTACACTTTCCTGTAAACCTTTTCAAAAACAGTAATAATACTACTCAAAATTCCCACTCAATTAATTTGTTTGTTAAACAAATTAATTACAAATCTAATTTATCACTTTTTTTTTATTTCGTCAATTCCCCTTATTGAAGATATTCTTAAAATAGTTAGGAATAATGTTGTGAAAACTGTTATAATGAAAACGCATACATAAAAACAGCTCACGAACGGGGGAATAAATGCATGGTTACGGGGGATGCATCTTATATAAAAAAAATCAATCGATCATTAATCATCAAAAAAATCATTGAGGAAGGCATGATTTCCAGAGCAGATCTTTCGAAAGCAACAGACTTAACAAGAGCAACCATTTCAGCACAAGCTGTTTCTTTATTAGAAGAAGGTCTCATTGTTGAGAGGCAACTAGAGCATTATGCAGTCGGCAGAAAGCCAATTATGCTTTCTATAAACGGTGAAGCAGGATACTCGTTAGGTATTGACCTTGACTATGGCCATATTTCTTTTACTCTATCAAACTTGCTTGGCCATCCTATTTCTACAAAAGATATCGAAATAAATACCACAGAATACACATCGATTTTTCGTATATTAATCAACGAGATCAAATCATTCATTACAAATTTTTCAGATAGCCTCTATGGAATTATTGGAATTGTCATCGGTATCCATGGGCTCGTTACGAAAGATGAAGTTATTCAATATGTTCCATCCTTACAGTGGCGAGACATTCCTTTAAAAAGGGACCTACAGAAAGAAATTGACATTAATATTTATCTTGAAAACAATGCAAACTTATGCTCGTTTGCTGAACGAGTCTTTGTCCATCATGAAACTGACAATTTGTTATGTGCAAGCCTTTCTTCAGGGATCGGTCTTGGCATGATGATGAACAGTGAGTTTTTTCGTGGTCATGATGGATTTGCAGGTGAGATCGGCCATATGATTGTCGTACCTGGAGGAAAACCTTGTAAATGTGGAAATTTGGGTTGTTGGGAGCAATACGCATCCGAAACGAGTTTTTTCAAACAACTGTCTGAAGAACGGCAAATCAAGAATCTGAGTTATGATCAAATTCAAAGATGGATGGACGAAGGCGATGAGGTCGTGCTTGAGAGAATCGAAGAATTTATTTACTATTTATCAATTGGTTTAAACAATATGATTAATTTGTATAATCCCGATGTCTTAGTGTTATATAGTGAACTGCTTCGAATGTTACCAGAGTCCGTTAATAAAATTAAAGAAAACCTTACGTCTTCTATCAGTCATTATCGTGAACTGTCGATATCCTCAATTGGGAAAAAAGCTTGCGCTATGGGAGCTTGCGCACTAGCCATCAAACATTTCCTCGATGTTCCAATGCTTAATTTAACATATGAAGAAGATGCGATGCTAAAATCGAAAGTAATTATATAGTCGGCTCCCCTTTCTAGCATTCTGCTAACAAGGGGAGTTTTTTGTTTGCAATTAATAAAAGATACCGGATCCCGTTTAATAAGTATGGATGGATGATATATCCGTAAACATATTCTGTCAATACAATGAATCACAGACTAAGTACGCCGCGTCCTTTAGTCCTTCGTCTATTTGATCTACATCCTGTGGATGCAAACTTACCCTTTTAACACTACAACTTTATCTCACCAATCAGGCCTTTACAGGCAAGTTATCCCCCACCTATGCTTCTTCGATTCCTTTAGACCTTAAGGTGGGAGACTTGACTTTCCGCCAATGCAAGATAAAAATGGATTCTATTTTTCTAAATACAACAAACTCCCCTTCTAGCAAGTCTGCTAAAAGGGGAGTTTGTTTAAAGAATTTAGTTGTTAATTCGAATCATACTCTTTAATTTAGCGATAAAACTTAAGCTAAATCTGGGTTATTTTTGCTATTTCTTTCTTTTAATTCTTCGACGATTTTGCTATACATAGCATCTGTTAATTTGTAAAATAACACCAGAATAACAAGTGCAATAATGTTTAGACTAGCAGGTACCATGAACATTAGTCCTTTAAGGCCAAGCAGTGTTTCTGAAGTTTGCTGTACATTTGGAACATAAGCAATCACTCCTAACGCAACCCCTGGAATGAAGCCTGCAAGTGCTTGTGCCAATTTACGGAAGAAACTGTATGATGAATAGACCACACCTTCTGTCCGTTCGCCTGAATTCCATTCATGATAATCAACAGCATCAGCAACCATCACCCATGGAAGACCCATAGCAAAAGCAAGTCCAAAGCTCCCGATTGAAAATGCAATCAAGAATGTTGTCGTATCAGTTGGCAACACAAAGTTAACAATATCAGCTGTGATACCAATTACAAGCCCAAGAGCAAACGTTTTCTTTTTACCAATTCGTTTTACAAGAGCCGGTATAAACATAGAACCAACAATCGCAAGTCCAATACTCAGGAAAGTCAGAATCGCCATTAAACTCGGATTGTTTAAGTTATATTCCAAATAGTATAACTGGACAGCTGTACGAAGATTGCTACCTGCAATCATGAACAATGATACTAAACAAAGTACAATTAATGGTTTATTAGATAACAATGATTTAAACAATACTGGAAGTGGAATTTTTTCTTTTCTCTGCTGTCTTACAATTTTTTCTTTTGTGTTACGGTAACAAATAAAGTGGAAAACTACGCCAAACAATGCCATGATTGAAACGGCAACAAGATAACCAGTCTTATGGTCAGAAAACTGAAGTACAATCGGAATAACAGAAACCCCTGCAATCAGTAAAGCCATTTGACTCCCAATCGCTCTAAATGATCCAAGTGACGCGCGATCTATTGGATCTTGAGTCATTGCTGCAGATAAAGATCCATAAGGAATGTTTACAATAGAGTACGCAAGTCCAAATGCCATATACGTACCAAATGCCCAGACAACTTTTCCACTATCGGAAAAATCCGGTGCTATAAATGAAACGACTGTTAAGATGGCGAGAGGAATGGACCCCCAAAGAATAAATGGTCGAAACTTTCCGCGTTTTGAGATGTTCGTTCGAGAATCAACAAAAGCCCCGACACTCGCATCGGCAAAGGCATCGAAAATTTTTGAAATTAAGAAGACTAAGCCGGCCCAGTACGATGAAATTCCTAATATATCTGTATAAAATTTCAAAAGATAAATCTGTCCCATATCAAACATGAGACCGTTTCCAACATCCCCAAAACCGTAGGACATTTTCTCTTTTAAACTCAGTTTTTTGGAACTAGTAGCTGTTGTTTTTGATGCTAATGCTGGTGCTCCCATAAAACCCACCCCTTTTTCAGTTAAAAGTACCCTCGTTTGTAATCCTTTTCAAAAGGAATTAAATAAAAAGTGTTACCCAATTTCGAATTAAAATGCAATTAATTAATTTGTTCATTAAACTAACTAATTATTTATACATGTAGAATATCACTTTCGACATTATCCGTCAATAATAAATTGAAAGCGCTAATGTAAAAAAATATTCTTTTTTTAGTTTATATTTAGAATTTTAGATCAAATTTTGCAGCTGATTGTTATTTTCAAGGAATAGATCATAAAAAGAGATCATTCTTGAAAAGTAAATTTCTTGAGTAGTGATAGGTCTCAAGCGTCTTAAAAAATTTAGAACTTATAATGTCGCCACATTCTTATTTCTTCTTCATCCTTCTGCCTCGTCTAATGGACACCATAAAAAACAAAAAAATGATGATGCCCCACATGTAAACTGGATGTCCTCATAGTTACTTTTTGATAGTAGTTTCGTCCAGATAGCTTATGAGACATCTTCATTTATTTAAGAGTACATCGACTATCTTATCTCCTATTGAGTATATTGAAAGCTAATACAGTATATCTTTTCTTACTTATAAAAGGATGCCATTTTGTATGAGAAGTATCACGTAATTTATCAATTCAAGCAAATATGTTAGAAATGACACATATAGTGTAAAAAAGTCTAAATGAGGTGAAGTCCATGGATTCATTAAAATCCATTTCTGATGAGATCAAAACTACTCAACATACTTTTCTTAGACTATCTAAAACCAAACGGCTTGTGTTAGGCTCTCTTTTCGCGAGTCTAGCCGCACTCTTTCAATCAGCTGGAGGTCTTTTCCCTGGAATCGGTTATTTCATTAGCCCACTAGCTACTGCTCCTATCCTTTTTTGCTCCATGCTTTCCATTCCTCTTGGTTGGATTTCCTATTTGCTAACAATCGGATTACTCCTTATTCTTCAGCCAAGCGAACTCATTATTTTCCCCTTTACAACAGGTTTATTAGGGATTGGTGCTGGAGCTGCTTTTTACTTTTTCAAAACGAGGGTAAGTATTATTGTTAGCGGTGCTACACTATTAACGATTGGAATTATCATCTTATTGTACGGTTTCGAATTCCCAGTACTAGGTCCTACTGTTTCTCAGACTTTTTCTTTCCTCACACTAGGTCTTATTTTATTATTCGCTATCCTTTATAACTGGGTTTGGGTTGAAATCAGTATAACCATTTTTAAAAGAGTAAAAGCGATTATATCTTCGTAACTTTCCAAATTACACCTGTGTTTGGAATCAGTAGTTTAGTACTTCCAGGTGATTTAAAGATGCCAAAATCGGTAATAAACATTTCATTTTGTTTCCCAAACGTAACATCAATCGGCCGTTCCAAGCCGCCTTCACCCGTTGCACTTGCTGCAAGTCCAGTTTTGTTGACAGTAAATATCGTGATTTTTCCTGTTTCAGTATGAACCCTAGAAAAGCGGTGACCAACTAACGGAGAGGCTTTTCCACCAGTCGTATCTGGTGCCTCACTTCCAAACTCAGCAATAAATCCTATAGGGTCATAGTTAAAATCAAAGCCCATTATGGCCGAATGGGGAGCAAATGCAGCGACAGGTTTTGGTGGCTACATGGGGTGCTGTCTGAGCAAAAAGGTTGGCTGTAGCGTTCCTTCTGGTTTGAACATAGAATTTGTCACAGGTTGCCCCCCTGTATAACCAGGCCATCCATACCACATTCCTTGCCTGATCCATTGAAATTCATCCGGAGATTGATTGACAGGCCGACTTCCTCGGACATCAATTCCATGATTTCCGCAAAATAAGCGATTTGGTCGATCGAACTTTAGACGAAATGGATTCCTTAGTCCCAGGCAATTAATTCAAGCTGAGTTCCGTCCGGATTGGCTCTCAATATACTACCGCTCTCCTTCACCATGCCTTTTATATATTCCCCTCGATAGGAAGGGACACCAAATGGAGAATACGCTCCTGTCCATACACGTTCACCTGATTGATCAGATAAAATATTTCTTGTTTCAAAGATTTGTCCGACTAGCGGAATGAAAGATCCTGGATAATCATGAAAGTACGGATGCTGCTTCACTCACCTGCTATTATCTTCACCAATAACACCGGAGTTAGTCGCTGTTCCTTGGCCGAAATACATCTTACCTTCAGGGCCGAATATCACACGATTGTTATGATGATCACCGAGGCTCGGTAATCCTGAAATAATATCCTTCTTAGAACCATCTGGTTTTACTATTGTAATAAACCCTCGATGAGCAACATAGATGTTTTTCCTTATAAAATGTAATCCCCGTAAGCGGAGGGTTAAATCCCTCAGCAATTACTCTTATTCCGGTTGAGGTGTGTATTAACACTTTACCATTTCCTGAACCTACTCCAGCATCTGCGATGAGCATATCCCCTTGATCTGTAAACGTTAAATTAATGGGTGTCATAAGTTTCTCAGCAAATACTTTAATTTTATAGCCTGATGGAACCAAGATATCTTCCGGTTTTGTAATTCGAACCATTGGATCAGGACGTTCCACCGTCCCCCCCTAAAAAGCCTCTATTTTTATATATTCAAAGGAGAGTAGTCCCTATTCTATCGTATTGAAAAGAAAGCACGTATTAGATTTGTAAAGAAACGTCAATTATTACAAGCTCATTTGAAGATTCTAATGCCTCTTTCAGCATATTTTCAAATTCAGCTACTCGAGACACTCGTCCCCCTTTGACTCCAAAGCTAGTTGCCAACTGGACAAAATCCGGGTTTTGAAATGCTACTCCATAGCTCTTTCCAAACATTTTATTCATCGTCTCCTGTTCCAATTTTAATATTGAATCATTTAGAATAATGATAATGATAGAAAGTCCTAAACGCTTGGCTGTCTCTATTTCTGAAAAATTCATTAAAGCCCCACCATCTCCAGTTATACAAATTACGGAATCATCGGGGCAAGCTAACTTAGCACCTATGGACCCTGGAATAGCAATTCCCATTGAGGCTAGCCCATTTGATATAATAAGCCTATTCGGCTGTTTTGGCTGATAAGTACGAGCAATTGACACTTTATGGGCACCGACATCTGAAATCACAATAGTATTCTTTGAAGAGAGCTTTTCGATAATATGTAAGACTTTCTCTATCGTTAAAGGTAATGATTTAAAATCTTGTGGTATTTCTTCAATTTGATAAGATTTCTTGATTTTTTCTTGAAGATCTCCGAAAGGTACCCATGATTTAGTTGGAATAGTAAGTCGATTAAACTCCCTTAAGGATTGCTTGATATTTCCGACCAATTCTACCTGTACGGGATAATACTCATCTATTTCAGCGGGTATTGCATCTAAATGTAAAATCGGCAGTTTTTTTTCATTCCATTCTTTAGGTAACTTTTCCACGAAATCAACTCCAATGACAATAAGCAAATCTGCTTCCTTGATGACAGCTAAAACTTCATCATTTTTATTGAACCCAAAAGTGAAGAAATTAAGTGGGTGATGTTTAGGTAAAACTCCTTTTGCCATAAAGCTATGAATCACCGGTACTTGAAGAGCTTCAATAAAGGTATGAAGTTCAGCTACGGCTTCTTGCCTAATCACTCCGTTACCAATAATAACAAGTGGTTTCTTATATTGTTGAATAAGTGATATTGCAGCCTTTAGCGAATCCATTACAGGAATACTTTGTGGAACAAAAGTAGCCGGTAAGGGTTTGCTTGAAATCATTTGTTCTGCTAAGTTCTCCGGTAATTCTAATACTACTGGTCCTGGTTTCTCCATCCTTGCGACTCTAAAGGCTTTTCGGATCATTTCAGGAATTCTTTGTGAATCTTTGATTTGAATACTCCATTTTGTTGCAGGTTCAAATACTTTTGCTATATCCAAATACTGATGGGATTCTTTATGTTGTCTTTCAAAAGCAGCTTGTCCTGTGATGACCACTACAGGTGAATGATCTAGCTTCGCACTTGCTATTCCTGTCAACAAATTAGTAGCACCGGGTCCAAGCGTCGATAAACATACTCCCACCTGACTCGATAACCTTCCATATACATCCGCCATGAAAGCAGCCCCTTGTTCATGTCGAACATTCACAAACTGAATTTGGGTAGATCGGGATAAGGAATCTACGAGATCAAGAATTTCTTTACCAGGAATGCCGAAAACATATTCGACCCCTTCACTTTCTAAACATTGAACAAGTATATCCGTTACTTTCATATGGTCCTCCTTAAGCACTATCCTCTTAAAATAAGTTTGATTATAAAGTGTACAGGCTTTTCTTTTAGGTTTACCCAATTCACTAGCAATCATTAAGCGAAAAAATATTTTTTTAGACTCCATATAATTCTGTTTTACTTAAAAAAACAGATTGTAGTCTTATTCTTAATGACGTATGCGTTGAAAACCCGATTCCACTAATTTCGGAATCAGGTTTTTTTATAAAAGAACTTAAGGTCATTTCGAACTTCCCATCAAATAACAGTCTACTTCACGTGCAACTTCACGACCTTCGTTAATCGCCCATACAATGAGGCTTTGACCCCTTCTTGCATCACCAGCTGCGAAGATTCCTTCGATATTTGTTTTGTAATCGCCATAGACAGCGTTGATTTTTTGATTCGTTGTTGCTACACCGAACTGAGTTAATAACGGCTGTTCTGTTCCTTCAAACCCGATTGCGATGAAGACCAATTGTGAGGGCCAGATTTTTTCGGATCCTGGAATTTCTTTATAGTAGTATTTTCCATCTCCATCCTTTGTTTTTTTCATTTGAATGGTATGCAGCTCTTTTACATGTCCTTTTTCATCTGCGACAATTTTCTTCGTCTGGATAGAATATTCACGGGGATCATCACCAAATTTTGCTTCAGCTTCTTCATACGCATATTCGAGTGTAAAGACGTTCGGATAGGCTGGCCACATATTTTCGGACGTACGAGATGTTGGTAATTTTGGGTGCTTGCCAAATTGCACGACACTACGACAATTTTGGCGGATTGCGGTAGCGACACAGTCAGCTCCTGTATCTCCACCTCCGATTACGATTACATCCTTGCCTTTTGTATCAATGAACTGGCCGTCCTCAAAATTGGAATCTAGTAAACTTTTCGTAGTAGTTGTTAAGTAATCCATTGCGAAATGAATTCCTTTCGCTTCCCTGCCCTCAAGCATTAGATCACGCTGTTTTTGAGCCCCTGTACAAAGGATAACGGCATCAAATTGGTTTTGAAGTTCTTCGGTTGAGATATCTTTGCCAACTTCCGTATTTGTGACAAAGTTGATGCCTTCTTTAGTTAGTAATTGGATGCGGCGCACGACAATGTCTTTTTCAAGCTTCATGTTGGGAATACCGTATATTAATAATCCTCCTGCACGGTCTGACCGTTCATAGACGGTTACATTGTGGCCTGCTTGATTTAGTTGATCCGCACTTGCTAAACCAGCAGGGCCTGAGCCGATAATAGCGATTTTCTTCCCTGTCCGTTTTTCTGGTATACGCGGTGTTATCCAGCCATTTTCAAATCCCTTATCAATGATGCTTCGCTCAATACTTTTAATTGTGACCGCTGGATCGGAAATGGCTACTGTACAAGACCCTTCACAAGGAGCTGGACAAACGCGACCTGTGAATTCTGGGAAATTATTCGTTTTAAGCAACCGCTCTAACGCTTCCTTCCATCGCTCACGATAAACTAAATCATTCCACTCTGGGATTAAATTGTGAATTGGACACCCGGTTGTCATCCCTTGTATTTCCGAACCCATATGGCAGAAAGGAGTGGCACAGTCCATGCACCGCGCTCCTTGTTGACTTAACATCTTATTAGACAAAGGGGATGAATACTCTTTCCAGTCGCTTAATCGCGCAAGTGGATCTCTATCTTTTGGTTTTTGACGAGTAAATTCCATAAATCCTGTTGCTTTTCCCATATTCCTCTCTCCTTTCTTATTTCATCATTGTTTCAAATATTTGAATAGAATTTCTCTTTTCTCGTCCGGTGTTCGCTTGAAATGCAGCCATTGTCGCTTGTTCGTCTGTTAAACCAGTTTGTTTTTGTTCTTGAATACTTTCCAACATGCGTTTATAGTCTTTTGGAATGACCTTTACAAATTTTCCAGCGATCTCATCCCAATTCTCAATCACATTACACGCTTTGATACTACCTGTGTAAATATAATGACTAAGAATCATTTCCCACAGTATCGCGACATCACGTCGATCATCAATCTCACAAAGTTCGATCATCTCTTGGTTGCACAGTGCCATAAACTCATCACGATGATCGGCAAGAACGTAAGCAATTCCTCCTGACATACCTGCCGCAAAGTTTTTTCCAACGTTGCCCAAAATGACAACGCATCCACCAGTCATATATTCACAGCCATGGTCGCCAATTCCCTCCACAACAACGTTTACACCACTATTACGAACCGCAAAACGTTCTCCAACGCGACCGTTGATATAGGCTTCACCGCTAGTTGCACCAATTAAGGCAACATTTCCGGCAATTACATTCTCTGACGCTACAAGCTGAGCTTCATAAGGTGCCTTCACAATCAGTTTTCCACCAGATAGTCCTTTTCCGAGATAGTCATTCGCATCACCAGTTAAATGAAGACTCAATCCATTCGGAATAAAGGCACCGAAACTTTGCCCGGCTGATCCTGTAAAACGAAGCGTGATTGTATCTTCATGTAATCCTTCTTCTCCATATCGTTTTGAAACTTCACTACCAACGATGGTTCCAACAACACGGTTGACATTTGTAATCGGAAGCGTGATATCCACCGGTATCTGATCTTCTAAAGCTGGGAGAACGCTTGGCAAAATGACTTGAATATCTAGTGATTCATTAATCTTATGGTTTTGGGGTGTTTGAAACGTACGAATTCCTTCAGGCTGATATAACAGCGTGGATAAGTCCAAATGTTTTGCTTTCCAATGATTTTTTGCTCGCTCACTTACTTGTAAGACATCTGTACGACCAACCATTTCCTCAACTGTTTTAAATCCAAGTTCCGCCATAAGTTCACGAACTTCCTCGGCAACAAAACGCATAAAGTTCACAATATGATCTGGATTCCCGGTAAATTTTGCACGAAGCTCCGGGTTTTGTGTCGCAACCCCGACAGGACAAGTATCCAAATGACAAGCACGCATCATGACACAACCTAGAACAACAAGTGGTGCTGTCGCAAAACCAAATTCTTCTGCCCCTAATATCGCGGCCATGACAACATCTTTTCCGGTCATGAGCTTTCCGTCTGTTTCTAAAATGACTCTCTCGCGTAAGCCATTCAGCATTAATGTTTGATGTGCTTCTGCAAGTCCAAGTTCCCAGGGTAACCCTGTATGTTTAATGCTAGTTTTAGGAGATGCACCAGTTCCGCCTTCGTACCCACTGATAACGATAACATCTGCAGCGCCCTTGGCTACACCAGCTGCAATGGTCCCAACGCCTGCTTTTGATACTAGCTTCACGCTGATTCTTGCGTCACGATTGGCGTTTTTCAAATCGTGGATCAACTGTGCTAAATCTTCAATGGAGTAAATATCATGATGTGGCGGCGGAGAAATGAGTCCAACACCTGGTGTAGAACCCCGGACTTCCGCAACCCATGGATACACTTTATTACCAGGAAGCTGCCCTCCTTCACCTGGTTTCGCTCCTTGTGCCATTTTAATTTGCAATTCATCTGCATTGACCAAATAATGGCTTTTCACACCAAAGCGACCTGAGGCAATTTGCTTAATGCCACTTCGACGATTGTCGCCATTTTCGTCTATGATATAACGATTTGGATGTTCCCCGCCTTCACCACTGTTGCTTTTCCCACCTAACCGATTCATCGCAATTGCTAATGTTTCGTGCGCTTCTTTACTTAAAGAACCAAAGGACATCGCACCGGTTTTAAATCGGCGGACGATCGAGTCAACAGATTCCACATCCTCAATTGCTACGGCTTGGCGAGATGGATCAAATGAAAATAAATTGCGTAAGAATCCAATCCTTTCCTCATTTGCCATATATGAATATTGTTTATACAATTCATAATCACCTTTGCGGGTAGCCCATTGCAGGGTATGAATTGTCTTTGGATTAAAGGCATGATGTTCACCGTTTTTTCTCCATTGAAAATCGCTTCCTGACTCTAACGTATCATCATTCGAATCAACGAATGCCTTCATGTGACGAATCCTAGCTTCTTCCTCTATAGTCGCTAAGTCAATCCCACCAATTTGTGAAGCCGTTCCACTAAAGTAACGGTCGATAACGCTTGAACCAATGCCTACTGCTTCGAAAATTTGTGCACCACGATAGCTCTGTACCGTCGAAATACCCATTTTTGACATAACTTTAACGACACCATCGGTAATACATTTGCCGTACCTTTTAACTGCTTCTTGATAGCAGACAGATAAGCTTCCATCTAAGATTGCTTCTTTATAAGTGGCATAAGTAAGATATGGGTTGATCGCATCCGCACCATATCCAATAAGTGCAGCAAAATGGTGAACTTCTCTTACATCTCCGGCTTCAACAATTATGCTTACATTTGTACGGTTTCCTTGTTTAACAAGATGATGATGTAAGGCGCTTACTACTAATAAAGATGGGATGGCCGTTTCATCTTTATTCATATATCGATCTGATAATATTAATAGGGTTGCACCTTCAGCAATTACTTGATCTGCTTCTCGAAAAATACACTCAAGTTTATTTTCTAAATTTTCAGAAAATATAGTGTGTATACATGCACTTCTAAAGCCTTTGATCACTTTCAATTGTTCCATTTGACTATTCGTTATAATAGGCGTTTCAAGCTGAATCCTAGAGCAATTTTCTTCATTAGGTTGAAGCAAATCCCCTTCTGCCCCCAAGTATGTCATCGTTGACGTAACAATTTTTTCACGAATCGAATCAATTGGTGGATTGGTAACTTGGGCAAAGGATTGCTTAAAATAGTTAAAAAGAGATTGTGGACGATCCGATAATACAGCCAGTGGACTATCATTCCCCATAGAACCTAGCGGGTCCTTTCCTTCCGTGATCATGGGCAGCAAATTTTTCTTGACTTCCTCATACGTGTAACCAAACGCTTTTTGACGCGAAAGCAAATCCGCGACTTCGTCTTCTTCTCTTTCCATATTATCTAATTGAACAAGATGTTCATCCAACCATTCTTGATACGGATAAGCCCCTGCCATTTCCGATTTTACTTCCACATCGGAAACTATGCGTCCTTGTTCTAGGTCAAGTAAAAGCATTTTCCCTGGGCTCAAACGTTCCTTGTACAATACATTTTCTGGTTCAACGTTGATGACACCAACTTCCGATGAGAAAATAATATAATCATCTTTTGTCACATAATAACGTGCTGGACGTAAACCATTTCGATCTAAAACAGCCCCAATTTGTTTCCCATCCGTAAAAGAAATGGCTGTCGGTCCATCCCATGGTTCCATCAAACAGCTATGATATTCATAAAATGCTCTCTTTTCTTTCGACAAATGCGGGTTATTTGCCCAAGGTTCAGGAATTAGCATCATCGCTGCATGAGCGGGTTTCCTACCTGCTAGCACAAAGAATTCCAAAGCATTATCTAATATTGATGAATCACTACCATTTGTATCAATAATCGGTAGCACTTTTGATAAATCTTCTCCAAATGCTTCAGAAACAAGCCTTTGTTCACGAGCTTTCATCCAGTTAATATTCCCCCGTAGCGTGTTGATTTCTCCATTATGGATAAGGTACCTATTCGGATGCGCTCTTTCCCAGCTCGGAAAAGTATTCGTACTAAATCGGGAATGTACGAGAGCGAAAGCAGAAACAAAAGAATCGTTCTGTAAGTCTAGGTAAAAGGCATCTACTTGTTTGGGTGTTAGCAATCCGTTGTAAACAATCGTTCTACTTGAAAGGCTAGCAAAGTAAAAACGATACTCACGTTCTTTCGCCCATTGTTCGGCTTGTTTTCTAATTATAAATAATTTACGTTCAAATGCTAAATCATCTTGGATATCTCTATTTGCTCCGATAAAAACCTGGCGAATCGTTGGGCATGTCTCCATACCGACTTTACCGATTATTCTGACATCAATAGGCACAGTTCTCCAACCAAGAACCGTTTGTCCCTCTCGTTCTATTAATTCGTTTATTTGCGCCTCAATCTTTATTTGCTCCGTCTGATCATTTGAAAAAAAGATCATTCCTACCCCATAACGTCCTTTTTCAGGTAAATGAAAGTTTAAGCAAATTTTCCGGAAAAATTCATCTGGAATTTGCACCATTAATCCTGCGCCATCCCCTGTATGCGGATCACTTCCCTGTCCGCCACGATGATCTAATTGACAAAGCATTTGAAGTCCTTGTTTCACAATATCATGTGTTGCATTTCCTTTTATATGAGCGTATAAGCCAATTCCACATGCATCATGTTCAAATTCAGGACGGTAGAGACCTTGCGCTTTTGGTAATTGATTATAGGTCATCATTTTCTCCCCCGTTTCTTTTTGCACAGTATCTTTGTTTTTTATTGTAATTTTCCCAATCAATATAAACAATATATCATTTAGATATAAATTATATTGATTTTATATGATTAATAAAAATGTAGTGTTCCATGCATCCTAATATCTACATTCATCTATTTTCGCATCATTTAAATTAGTAAGAAATTTTAAACTCACGCGATATTCTATGTATCCAAATCGATTTAAATAATATATCATTTAGATATAAACAATCTCGAAAAAGAATAAAGGAGGGGAAGTAATGGAACTGCGTCAATTAATCTATTTCATCGAAGTCGCTGAACGGGAGCATGTAACAGCCGCTGCAGATCATCTACATGTAGCGCAATCTGCAATTAGTTTACAAATTTCTAAACTTGAAGCAGAACTTGGTGTGAGTTTATTTGAGCGCGTCGGTAGAAATGTTAAACTCACGCAAATCGGAAAAATTTTTTTAATTCATGCAAAAGCAGCGATTAAGGCCGTTGATTACGCGAAAGAGAAGGTTGACGAGTACTTAGATCCGGAAAACGGAACGATAAAAATCGGCTATCCAACTAGCTTAGCAAACCATACACTACCAACGGTCATTTCCGCTTTTAAAGCAAAATACCAGAACGTTTCCTATCACCTCCGTCAAGGCTCCTATGCATTTTTAATAGATTCTGTTAAAAATGGAGATATCGGGCTAGCTTTGCTTGGTCCTGTTCCGACAAATGAACCAGATATTAAGGCTGATATTTTATTTTCTGAAAATTTTTCCGCTTTAGTCCCTGCTAGTCATCCTTTGGCAGAGAAAAAGAGCTTGTCCCTTAGCGAATTGCGAAATGACGACTTTGTATTATTTCCCAAAGGATATGTCCTTCAGAAAATAGCAGTAGATGCTTGCTTACAAGCAGGCTTTGCACCAAACATCATTGCAGAGGGAGAAGATATGGATGCAATAAAGGGTCTCGTTTCAGCAGGGATAGGGCTGAGCATCTTACCGGATGGGACACTTTATGAAACAACACCACGTTTCACTGTAAAAATACCGATTGATACACCACAAGTGCAAAGGACCGTAGGGGTTATCACTTCAAAAAATAGAAGCTTGGCGCCAACTGAACAAGTCTTTTATCATTTTGTTAAAGAGTTCTTCTCTTTGTTAGAGCATTATCGATAGGGTAGTCCAGAGATTCATCTAATCACATGCATTCGATCAGAGAAATCAAACTCTCTCAAGCGACAAAAAGCACAGGGGGATAGCTTCTAACGAGTTCGGTTGATGGGGAAAACAATGGAAATATCATACTAATCAGCATATATATCAGTAGCACATTGGAAATATAAATGGAAAATAAAAATGCTCAGAAATCTGAGCGTTTTTTTGATGTAATATTTTACTATACTTATTGAACCAAAGACCCTGTTACCTTAGGTACACCCTTTCACAATCTTCGTTAAGAAAAGTGTGAATTAATCCTTTTTGCATTATGAATTAATTATTTCAACCTTACAGACTGGAATTTACATCCTACTTTGCTGTTCTGTTACGATATACAATCAGATTAATTCCATTTAATATGATGGTAACGATGAGAAGAACTGTTGCGGCAAACGCCACAGCATACATTGTGTCCATAAGAGCACCCCAATCCTCAATCTTTACCAGATGATAGTTATAGAAAATTTGGAAACATAGCGAAATAGCACAAGCACTAATACTCATAATGGAAAGAGCGACCCAATTCTTATTGTCCTGCTTTTTATCTCGTATGAGATTAACAACAGGAAGTAGCCAAGCAATTATTCCAAGCACGAGACTGCCAATATTAAGCCAACCAACATCAATCATATCTGATCCCCCTATGTATCTTCATTCTTGTTCAACTAAACTGCTTGTTAGTTTAAGTACAACTATTCACAATCCTTATAATGATTTCAAGTGGCACTATTCATCGTAATGAATATAAATGAGCTTGTTATTTTTCCGTAAATAGTCTTAAGTACGAATTTTTAAAAATGACCTACCCCTTGGGTAAGTCAAGTTTTTGGTATGCCAACTGATACTTTCCTCCTTCAGCAACTTCTGAATGGTACAAAGCTCTAAGGGCAAAATTTTTCTCAAGTTCGTGTTCTTCCATCAACTCTTTTAAGCGCTTTTGTAATTCTTCATTGTCTTTGATCAACTGTTTCATTTGCGATTTCATGTACTTCATGGGATTTCCACTCCTTTTAGATATCGAATCTATCTCAAGTATAGCATTAATCACATCATTACGATTACAGAACTTCGTAACATTTTGTACGGCATAACCTCTGTTTTCATGGCAATAATTTACACAATTTCCACTTTATCATTCATTCTTCTTTTTGACATAAGAATAATCCAAAGCCTGTCTCATATCTTTATACAAAGACCTATTGGGAGTGAGTCAGCATGAAATCTTTTTACAAAGGGACCATTATATTGATTGTTGCAGCGTTTTTCGGGGAGTGTGTTGAATTTTTTGTCAATATGATCCTTGCTAGGGAACTTCGTGAAGAAGGAATGGGACTTTATATGTCTATACTGCCAATCATTTTCTTGGCTTATATTATTTCTGGTTTCGAATTACAGGTTTCCATTTCAAAATTCGTCGCTGAAAATAGACCAAAACTTCATTATAGTTTACTACAGCATGCCCTCAAATTAGCTGGATACGCGATACTAATTACGTTTCTTTTAATATTAATCGTCGTATCATTTTCGAATGTTTTGAATAACTTCCATCCATATGTAAAATGGCTACTAATTGGGTTAATCCCGATCGCTGCTTTTTCAACGATCGCAAGAGGGTATTTCATGGGTGTTCAAGAAATGGGGAAAATCGCCTTTTCAAACTTCCTAAAAAAAGGCTTTCAATTTCTATTGCTCTTACTTATCTTTCATTTTCTACAATTTGACCAAGAAAAATCGCTACTAAGTGCGTTGATTATATTAATTGCTAGTGAATTCATTGTGTTTCTCTATTTGATTAGCTTATTTATCATTCAAATGCAAACGATGAGAAAAGTTTCGAATACCATGATTTCAGGTAAACATGCACGTTATAAGCTGCTTGCTGTATCGGTTCCCACCGTGGGACTTCGTATTTTTCACGCCATTACCAATGCCATCCAGCCTTTTTTAATTCACTCAGCCCTACTATCAGCTGGTTTTGGTGCCGTTATGGCGACTGAACATTTTGGGATGTTGATGGGAGTCGCTATGACAATCGGCTTTTTCCCTGCTTTTATCGCACATTCATTGATGATTATGCTCATTCCGAATGTATCAGACGCTTATGCCAAGCAAGATTACCAGAAATTAAGGAATTTATTGCAAAAATCCATGTCCTTAACACTACTTTATGGATTCCCTGCTGTCTTCATTATGTACCTATTTTCAGAACCATTAACTTCACTCTTTTTTTCTTCGACTACAGCAGCGGTCTACTTAAAACTTTTAGGACCTTATTTCTTATTCCACTTCTTCATCATCCCGATGCAGGCTTATTTAATCGGATTAGGATTAGTGAAAGACGCTTTCATCCATACGGTATGGTCCCACATCATTTCATTTATGCTGATGTATCTCTTAGGATCTCAAGCCTCTTTGAATATGACTGGTGTTATTTTAGGCATGAACACAGGAGCTATTTTACTAACCATGATGCATTATGTAACGATATGTAAAAAGGTTGGGATTAACGTTTGGTTAACGAAACCTAGACAAAATGTTATTTAGCTCTGATGTACGACATCACCCAATGTATACAGGTCATCCAATAACTTGAAACTTGATTATACTTTCATCTGACTATTCAAGTCATGAATACAAAAGTTCAAGACTAATAGCGCATAGCTTTTAAAAGATCTTGGAGTTTGATCGCATAGGAATAAATGAAATCTGCTCCTTGAAAACGGGCATTACTTCCTATTTTAATAAATTATTGTTGACCACCCCACCTAATGTTTATTCCAAATGGTGGAACAATTATTATTTCGTTAAAATAGCTTAACAATGAACTATTCTTCAATAATTAATTATACTTCAATTAAATTTTTCCTTGAAATACTTTCTAAATGATATGTATTAGGAAACAAAAAAGAGGTTACCAAAAGTATCAACTTTTAGTTAGCCTCTTTTCTCATTATCCTATTTATTATGTGGAATGTGTGATATCGACATTTTTCTTTTTCTCTCTTTTTTCCTGCGCCAATATTTTATTAAAATCTTTTGTTTCTGATACTACAACTCCGGCCAGAGCAACAAGAGCAATCAAGTTCGGAATCGCCATTAATCCATTAAAGACATCAGCAATGGTCCACACCAACCCGAGGCTCATACCAGCACCAACAACGACAGATAAAGTGTAACAAATCCTGTACCATATGATTGAGCGAATTCCAAATAAGTATTCAAAACATTTCTCTCCATAATATGCCCATCCTAATACGGTGGAATAAGCAAAAAAGATAATACCAATCGTAACAATCCACCCACCAACTCCTGGAAGCATCTGGTCGAAAGTTTTGGTAGTTAATGCAGCACCAGATAATTTGCTATCCGTATATAACCCTCCCATTACTAACGTTATACCAGTTATCGAACACACGATGATCGTATCAAGAAAGGTTCCAGTCATCGAAATAAGTGCCTGACGTCCTGGATGATCGGTTTTAGCCGCAGCTGCCGCAATTGGAGCAGATCCCATACCCGCTTCATTAGAAAATACTCCGCGAGCTACGCCATAACGAATAACTGCACCGATCGCACCTCCCGCTACCGCCTCCCCTGTAAACGCATCTTTAATAATCAAAGCTAAGGCTGCAGGAACTTCCGTAATATTAAATAAAATGATAACTAGTCCACCAACTACATAAAAAATGGCCATAATCGGTACAAAATATGCTGTAACTTTACC